>NZ_CP050144.1:0-2295 GCF_011611525.1 Komagataeibacter rhaeticus | reverse complement strand
ATAGCCAGCTTGCCGCTGGCCTCGCACCAGGTGCAACCGGAATCGCCCCGTTCGTCGCTTCTTGAGCCATTTTGCCCTTCCCCGGTTTCGCTGGCCTTGCAGGCTCCGGGCGAGCGCGGAGCGGGAGCGGCGTAGCCCGCCGAAGGCGCCGGAGCGGTGTGACGGTTAATCGACACACCCGGTCGCTGAAGCGTCGCACAACGATACGAAAACGGAATTAATCGCCCTTTTATGAGCCTCTGATCCGCCCCCGAGGGTCCACCGGCGCGGCTCCGCTGCCGCTCACGCAAGGCGTTCGCTGCGCCGCCCCCGTGGGCTTCGGGGACGGTCCAAAGATCATAGAGAGAGACCACGAAAAAAATTGTTATTTATCAATGATGTGAGGGGGGGGGGTAGCCCACCAGCTATGGGCTACCCCTAGCCCACCAGCTATGGGCTAGGTTTGGATGGAATTTGTCCAAATTTGGATTGAATTTATCTACATTTTTCGCTATAAAATGGATGAATTTCATCCAAATTTGGATGAAAAATCGTCTGATTTGATCTAGGGGTAGGCCATGAAGCCAAAGCACGTTGGATTAACCACCGCACCCAACGGAACTTGGGTTCAGGTCGAACGAGCGGCTATGGAACGATGGTCAAAATTAGCTGTATCAAATCCTAGAGCAGCGGCCGTTATGATGCTTATGACCTCCCAAATGGGCCGCAATAATGCTCTCGTCGCATCCCAAGCTACATTGGCCAAAATGGCTGGTTGCGGCTTGAATACTCTCAAAAGGGCTTTGTCCGTTTTACGAGAGGGCAACTGGATCGAAGTTCGACAGATCGGCCCCACAGGCACGGCTTGTGCTTACATCGTTAATGACCGAGTGGCTTGGTCCGGAAACCGCGATGGTATCCGCTACAGCCTGTTTTCTGCCGCTGTGTTGCTCTCAGACGACGAACAACCCGATAAGACCGAAATTGGCGCACAGCCGCCTCTACAGGCCATTCCAGACCTGTATCCGGGAGAGAAGCAGCTACCTACCGGCCCCGGCTTACCACCACCATCTCAGCCTTCTTTCGACGGCATGGAACCAGACTTGCCGGCCACCGAAAAATAGATCGCCCGACACCAAGCGCACGTTGCCCTTTGGGCAACGTATAAGCGCGCACTCTCTGATGCACCGGGACTAAGACGCCTGTCTTTCCCTTAAAGGCTAGAGGTCGAGTTCCGAATGGGAGCCCAGTCGCACCAAGACCAGGCGATCGGCCTCAATGAGGCGATAGATCAGCACCAGATCAGGCTTCACATGGCAGTCCCGATAGTCCTTCCAGTTGCCTGTCAGGGCATGGTCGCGATGCCGTATTTCCAATGCCGCATCGACCACCAGAAGCTCGATAATTCGCCGCAGATCGGTGTCTAGGGCAGCCCGATGCGGTCCCTTCGCCACCCGTTTGAAATCACGCTTGAAAGCCGTCGTGCGCTCAATCGTCCGCATGGAGATCTTCGAACAGCGCATCGACAGACCTGAAGCGCGTCAGATCCCCACGCTCGACCTCAGTAAACGCTGCCAGCGTCTCCGCATTGGGCTGAAACAGCGCGGCCGGAATCACCTTGTCCTGGGCAATCCGCGTCATCAGCACACGCACCACATCACTCACCGTCAGCCCGGCCGCGTGAATGACCTGGTTCGCGGCTTCCTGAATCTCACCCGGCACTCGGGCCTGGACCATGCGACTGACAGCCATGACATACCCTCCCAATACTGTATTTCAGTGTAATACAAAACACCAATTTCGTCTACGTTCCGGGGTGGGAGAAGGCGAAAAAAGTGAGGGCAAGATTAAAGAAACCGGCACTCTGTGACCTTGGTTTTCCGGATTCCTCTGTCTGCACATGGGGTTAGGGCGCGGCATGGTGGCACTGCGAAAATTGCCGCCAGAGTGCCGCCCTTTCCGGCCGGGCCGCGAGAAGCCCCAACATGGAACGGCACCATGCCCCACCTGATCGCGTCAGGAGAACAGGCGATCGCCTCTTGCGATCATCCGCTATAAGGCCGTCAGAGGGCCGTATGATGGCTTCCGGCTCTTGTCCGGTAGGTTGGTATCGGAAACTCGTCTGAGTGCCCTGTACGGCCATCCTTCGGCCTATAACCGGGAGTTCCCGGCTACAGACGCAGGAAGGGCCGGGCTTACCACAACCCGGCCCATCCCCTCGCCACAGGTGACTACGCCCATAGCCAGCTTGCCGCTGGCCTCGCACCAGGTGCAACCGGAATCGCCCCGTTCGTCGCTTCTTGAGCCATTTTGCCC
>NZ_CP050143.1:0-3007 GCF_011611525.1 Komagataeibacter rhaeticus | reverse complement strand
CCATTGGTGCTGGCCGGACGGGAAGGGCGGCGACGGGTCGTGCTGTCGGTTGATCTCGCCGCCCGCAGGCTGGGCCTGCGTCCCGGCATGCCTGTCGCGAAAGCGCAGGCGCTCCATCCCGATCTGCTCATCATGGATGCCGACCCGGACGGTGACCGGGCAGGGCTGGAGCGGCTGGCGCTGTGGTTCCAGCACCGCATCGCCCCCATCGTGGCCCCCGATCCACCGGACGGCATCGTGCTGGATACGACCGGTGCCGATCACCTGCATGGGGGCGAGGCCGTCATGCTGGAGAACATGGTCACGCGCCTGAAGGAGTCCGGGATCACGGCCCGGGCCGCAATTGCCGATACATGGGGTGCCGCTCATGCGCTGGCGCGCTATGGCCGGGGACCCATCACCCTCGTGCCGCCCGGTGAAACGGCGGCAGCGATCACCGACCTGCCCATCGAAGCCCTGCGCATGCCAGCCGACCTCATCGATGGTCTCCATGGACTGGGCATATCACGCATCGGCCCGCTGGCCAGCATGCCGCGTGCGCCGCTGGCCCTGCGCTTCGGCCCGGATGTCGCCCGCAGGCTGGACCAGGCTTTCGGGCGGCAGGCGGAAGCCATTGTCCCGGTCCGGCTGCAGGCACCGGTGCAGGTCAGCCAGAACTTTGCCGAACCGATCAGCGCCGCCGAGACCATAGCCCGCTACATCACCAAACTCGTGCCGCCCCTGTGCGCAGGGCTGGAGGAACGCGAGCAGGGCGTGCGCCGCCTCGACCTGCTGCTGCACCGGGTGGACAGCCGCACCGAGGCCGTCCGCGTGGCCACGGCCATGCCGGTGCGGGACGTCAGACGCCTGACCCGTCTGCTCTGTGACAGGATCGAGACCATCGATCCGGGCTTCGGGATCGAGCGCATGGTGCTGACGGCTTCGCTGGCCGAGCCGATCCTGCATCGCCAGGGTGTATCCGCCCTGATCGAGGAAGAAGAGGCCGACGTCTCCGACCTGATCGATACCCTGGCCAACCGCGTCGGCTCGCAGGCCCTGTATCGCTTCGCCCCGGTGGAAAGCGACGTGCCGGAACGGGCTGTCTGCCGCGTGCCCGCCCTCGCACCCGAGGACGGAAAGGAGTGGCCGGATCACTGGCCGCGCCCCACGCGCCTGCTGCCTCGTCCCGAGCCGATCCAGACCATGGCGGTGCTGCCCGACCATCCACCGGTCTTCTTCATCTGGCGTGGCATCCGCCGCCGGATCAGATGCGCTGATGGCCCCGAGCGGGTCTTTGGCGAATGGTGGAAGGGCGATGCCGAACTGACCACCGTGCGCGATTACTTCCGGGTGGAGGATACCAGCGGCGAGACATTCTGGGTTTACCGGACCGGGGATGGCGAACATGGCGAGACCGGTTCGCAGGGCTGGTTCCTGCACGGTCTCTTTGAATGAGCGTGGCATACGCCGAACTGCAGGTCACGACGTACTTCTCGTTCCTGCGCGGCGCATCCTCACCAATTGAACTGTTCGAGCAGGCGAAGGCCCTTGGCATTGAAGCGCTGGGCATCTGCGACCGCAATTCCCTGGCGGGCATGGTGCAGGCCCATGTCGCGGCCAAAGAGACCGGCATCCGCCTGGTCGTGGGCTGCCGTCTCGATCTGGCCGATTTTCTGCCCGTGCTGGTCTATCCGACGGATCGGGCCGCCTATGGCCGACTATGCCGACTGCTGAGCCTTGGCAAGGCGCGGGCCGGGAAGGGGAAGTGTCATCTGCTCTGGGAGGATCTGGTGGCATGGGGCGAGGGCCTCCTTGTGATCCTGCTTCCGGATACGGCGGATGATGCCTGCGCCCTGCATCTGCGCAAGCTGAAGGACGCCTTTGCCGACCGGGCCTATATGGCGCTGACCCTGCGGCGCCGACCCAATGACCAGATGCGGCTGTATGAACTGGCGAACCTGGCCCATCAGGCGCGGGTAGCAACGGTCGTGACCAATGACGTGCTGTTCCACACCCATGACCGACGCATCCTGCAGGATGTGGTGACCTGCATCCGCAACCACACCACCATCGATGAAGCTGGGTTCGCGCGGGAGCGCCATGCGGACCGCTACCTCAAGCTGCCTGCAGAAATGGCCCGACTGTTCAGCCGCCATCCCGAAGCGGTGGCCCGGACCGTGGAGATTGTGGAACGCTGCCGCTTCAGTCTTGATGACCTGGCCTACCAGTATCCCGATGAGGTCTCCGTCCCGGGCCAGACGCCGCAGCAGGCGCTCGAAGCCCTGACCTGGGAAGGGGCGGCAGCGGCCTATCCCGAAGGCATTCCGCCCGAGGTCAGGAACATCCTCACCCATGAACTCGCCCTGATCGGGCGCATGGACTATGCACCGTATTTCCTCACCGTCCACAGCATCGTCCGCCATGCCCGCTCGCAGGGCATCCTGTGCCAGGGGCGGGGATCGGCGGCCAATTCCGCTGTCTGCTACGTGCTGGGCATTACCGCCATCGATCCGGCACGGACGTCGCTGCTGTTTGAACGCTTCGTCTCCGAAGAGCGCCGCGAGCCACCCGATATCGACGTGGATTTCGAGCATGCGCGCCGGGAGCAGGTCATCCAGTGGATTTATGGTCATTATGGCCGCAACCACGCCGCTCTCACGGCGGTGGTTACGCGTTACCGTGCGAAGGGGGCGCTGCGCGATGTCGGCAAGGTCATGGGCCTGCCCGAAGACCTGATCCGCACCCTGTCCGGCCAGATCTGGGGCTGGGGGCGGAAGCTGGATGAGGGCGCGCTGAATGAGACAGGGATCGACCTGTCCGACCGGCGCATCCGGCTGACGCTGGATCTGGCGCGCTGCCTGATCGGCGTGCCACGCCACCTGTCGCAACATCCCGGCGGGTTTGTCCTGACCCGTGACCGGCTGGATGAACTGGTGCCGATCGAACCGGCGGCCATGGACGCTCGCCAGATCATCGAATGGGACAAGGACGATATCGACGTCCTGAAATTCATGAAGGTCGATGTGCT
>NZ_CP050142.1:0-10803 GCF_011611525.1 Komagataeibacter rhaeticus | reverse complement strand
CATGACGATCACGCACAGTCCTCAAACTGGGGAATTTTCAACCAGCACATTTGGGGAGATTACAACCAGCACTCACAGGATCGACCGCAGGGGCTGCGTCCGAGGTTCAACAGCTGTGCGGAGGAACTCTGCATCTCGGACGTGGTGCTGTATGAGCTGCTTTATGGCGCGGAACGCTCGTCTGATCCCGTGCACACAAGGCGTGAGGTCGAGCACTTCGCGGCAAGGCTGGCGGTCCTGCCATTCGACAGTGAAGCGGCCGCCCATACAGCGGACATTCGGGCTGCTCTTGAACGGAATGGCCGTATCATAGATCCGTATGATCTCATGATTGCCGGGCATGCCCGGAGCAGGGGGCTGATTGTGGTGACCGGCAATCTGCGGGAATTTCAGCGGGTGGAAGGTCTTCGAACCGAGGACTGGTTGACTGACACGGTCTGACCGGGAAAGGCTGCGGCGAGACAGAATATTGATAAAAACGATTGTTTATCAATCGACTATGTCATGCAGCGAGCTTCTCTACGAACCCGCTGACAAGCAGCAGTCTTCTTTGGTTGCAGGCCCCCTGAAACCAGATACAAATCCTTGATTTGACACGATAAAACCGCTCGCACACGGCGGGTTTTTTGTTGTCTGAAATTCCCTGCAGGAAACACATAGGAAACAGATGAAAAGGTAATCCGGCGCAATTTTGTCGAAGGTCACATGTGTGTGAATGTGGGGCAGGGTGCCCTGATGCCTGTTTCGGGATATCGTTCCGGCCTCACCGAGTCAGGTTCAGGAAACGCAGTAACAGCCATGGCCGCAGACGAACTCACGGGACTGATCCGTTATCTCGGTCAGGAGGACTGGCAGGAGTGTTTTGGCGAAGTGCTCGCCGATCACATCGGTCCGGCGCTGGAAGCGGGTGACATCACCTTCGAGGATCTGGCGGAGATGATCGGTCCTGACGTCGCCATGACGCTATGGGGCTGCGCCTTTGAGGATTTTCTCGGGCAGGACCGGGATGATGGCCGGAACTTCGTCGACGTTTACCTCAAGCGTCGGGGCTGGAAGGAAGGGCCGCGTAACAGCGCCTACATGCGTGCCCTCAAGGCTTCGGTCATGAGCCTGTATGAAGTCTCGGACATCAAACCCGGCCAGAGCCTGATGGCGCGTGACCTGCTGCGGGGTGCTGATCCGGTTCTGGTGCATGAAGGCACGGCAACCCGGACACTGGAGCAGTGGGACCGGATTGCAGCACGTCTGGTGCCGTCCGATGGGAAGACCATTCTGGCAGGCGGGCTACTCGCCTATTCACGGGGTGCCTGCGAAGATCTGGCTGCGAACCTTTACAGGGCTCTGCGGAAAAGACGGGGCAAGGCGGAGTTTCCGAAAGTCGATACGCAGACCCTGCGTGAGCTTGCGCCGATGTTCACGCTGACCTGGCTGTTCCGGACACTGGAGGACATGGCCCGGCAGATGGAGGGCCCAGCTTTGTTCAATGGGGACGGAGAGGATCTGGTCTTCCATGAAGTGTGTTTTCCGCTGGCAAAAGGCGTGACGCAGAAGACAGTGGCGGACGTGCTTGACGGGATGGCAGCCCTGCGGGCAGAGAGCCGGTCGTTCTGGAACTGGCTGAAAGAGCCGATGAGCGATCCCGTGCGCAAGGCTGGACGGGATAAAAACGGGCGGTTCCTGCGCACGGAGATGGATGATGGTGCGATCGTATTGGGCACGCTGGATCTGAAGGGGCGGCAGTTGCGGCTGCAGGTGAACTCGAAAGAGCGTGCCGAACGTGGTCGTGCCATGCTGCAGGCTGGTCTGGGAGATCTCGTGCGCGCTCCGCTCACGCAGATCATGACGCCGGCGCAGGCGATGGAAGACCGGGGGACGCATGGACGGGAGGTCTCGCCAGAACTGCAGATCCCGCCCGAGGAGGAAGCCCGGATTATCGGGCAGATGCTGGAGCGGCACTATCGGCAGGTGCTTGATGAGCCAGTCCCGGCCCTGGGGGATTTGACGCCGCGCCAGGCCGTCCAGACAGCCTCAGGACGTAAAAAGGTGGCCATCTGGTTGAAGGATATCGAAAACACTACGGTCCACGCCCAAGGGAGTGGCGGTGCCATGGCTGCCTACGATTTCGGGTGGATGTGGAACGAACTCGGAATCATCAGGCTCAGGAAATAGTCCGCTTTCGCTTCATGTCGGCCATAAGGAAAGCCGTTGAGGCCTCCAGAAAACGGTCGTACCTTCGCATAAAAATATGAGCATACAAATGCGCATAAACATGTGCTATATGCTGGTTGCCAGTATAATAGGAGCAAAGCTATGGTTCGCGTGCATTCCGGCACTCCATCACGTCGCCCCACAAATGTGACGCTACCCGCTCAGCTGCTCGAAGAAGCCAAGTCGTTAGATCTCAACATATCGCAGGCCTGCGAGCAGGGGCTTAAGTCAGCTATCGCGTCGATCCGTGCTCAGCAATGGCTGGCAGACAATCGCGCTTCCCTCGAAGCCTCACGGCAGTATGTTGAAGAGAACGGGCTTCCCCTGGCGGACTATCGGAACTTCTAAATGGCCCGTTTTGATGTGTATCGTCTGGCCGGACGGGGAGAAGCACGTTTCGTTCTGGATGTGCAGGCAGATCTTCTGGACGCCTTGGGTACCCGTGTCGTTGTTCCGCTGCTGCCGCAGAGAACCGCACCAAAGCCTGCCAAGAGGCTGAACCCGGTGTTTATGGTTGACGACTGTCCCTTCGTCATGATGACGCAGTTTATGGCCGCAGTTCCTGACCGTGATCTGACGAAGATCATTGCTTCATTGTCGCTTTGTCAGGACGAAATTACTCAGGCGCTCGATCTGCTTCTCGCAGGTTTCTAAAACGCGACAGTGATCGGCTTACGCCTCATGTCGGTCATAAGCGGAGCCATTCGGACTTCCAGAAAGCGGGCGGTCGGCAATAGTTCTCGTTATCCGCCGATATTATCATCCAGACTTCTGATTGCTGCATCAGCAGCTGATCAGGAGAAAGTATCATGGAGAAGACAACTCGTTTTCCAACGCCTACGCTGAAGAAGTCCGTGCCCTGGAATGCAGGAAAAATGGTTGGCGCCAAGCCGGCGCTCAAAGAAAAGCATGTCTGGGCTATTCGGTTCTGGCTCGGGAACGAACAGCGTGTCAGAGACAGAGCGTTGTTTGATCTTGCTCTCGACAGCAAACTCAGAAGCTGTGATCTTGTCAGTCTTCGTATCGGCGACATCGTTACCAGCGGTCAGGTGCGTCACCGGGCCATGGTCGAGCAGCAGAAAACCCGGCGACCTGTGCAGTTTAAGATTACGGAAACGACGCGCGAAAGTGTGCGAGCGTGGCTGAAGCATCGCGGTGGTGGCTTGAATGAGTATGTTTTTCCAAGCCGCCCAAGCTCATCTGAGCACAAGGCAATACGCCCGGCTTCTGGATCAATGGGTTCAAGCGGTGGGACTTATACCTGGTGAATATGGAACTCATTCACTTCGCCGCACGAAAGTTGCCATGATTTACAAACGAACCGGTAATATTCGAGTAGTGCAGATCCGGCTTGGTCATTCAAAACTGGATAGTACGGTTCGATGCCTTGGGGTGGATGTCGAGGACGCTCTGGCACTGTCGGAAGCCACGGATCTCTGAAATCGAATATGCCTCGGGAATTTTTTACCTCCTCCCTGTGTGTACATGCTATGATGACACATAAGGAGGAGACCATGAGCCAGCATCTTTCAGATAACGCATCATCTCCACAGAAAATCGGTGTTCGGGAGTTCCGGGGAAACCTGACGGCGTATCTGCGTCAGGTCAGACAGGGTAGCACGATCCTCGTGACGTCTCACGACCAGGTTGTCGCTGAACTGCGGCCGCCAGCTTCTTCCTATCGTCCCCGTCGTCAACCAGGCGCATTGCGCGGGCGGATCAGAATGAGCGAAGATTTTGATCAGACACCGGCAGATATTCTTGAAAGTATGGAACGCGGCCTGTGAAGGTTTTGCTCGATACGCATGCGTTGCTGTGGTGGCTTTCGGACTCCAACCTGCTGGGTGAGAATGCACGGGAGATCATCGCAGATCCGGCCCACGATATTCTGGTGAGCATCGTGTCATTATGGGAGATTGCGATCAAAATCCGTATTGGAAAACTGGATGCGGATATGAACGACATTCTGGCAGCCATTCCTGAGGAAGGTTTCTCTCTGCTGCAAATACAACCCGAACACCTGCAGATCCTTATGTCTTTGCCTCTGCATCATCGTGATCCGTTTGACCACCTCCTGATGGCGCAGGCGCAAGTTGAACACGCCACATTCCTTTCGGAAGACGGACAAATGGATCATTACCCCATCAAGCGAATACGCTGTTCGTGAAGCAGAACTGCCGTCAGAATATGCCTTCATGTTGATCATCGGGATGCCCATTTTTCCTTTTCAATACCGGACATCGTGACAATCACGCAATTTAGCCTCGGGATAAGAGAACAGAAGTCTGGTATTGTGATCCAAACTTCATTATCTTACGAGACGTAAGATAGGAGAGCGCCATGGAAACGGTCACTCTGCGCAAGCAGGGCAATTCGGTCGGGCTCACGCTGCCGGCGGAGACCCGTATTCGACTGGGTCTGGAGATCGGGCAAGAACTCACATTGGTCGAGTTGGCTGACGGCATTAAGCTGGTGAAGCGCAACCTCAAGCTCGAACGCCAGATGGATCTTGCCCGTGAAGTGCTGCGCGAACAGGCTGACGCACTTCAGGAACTGGCGAAACGGTGAACGAACCGGAGTTTCTCGAGGTTGATGCTGTGCTGTTCCTGCATGATTGCGCCTTGCGCGAATATGGTGGCGCGCAGGGAATCAAAAGTGCGGACTTGCTGCATAGCGCGTTAGACCGACCGTTGAACCGCTATCACTACGCGGATCCAGTTCCTGTCGATCTGTTTGACATCGCCGCCGCCTATGCCTTCGGCATTGCGGGCAACCACCCGTTCAATGACGCCAACAAGCGGACTGGCTGGGCCTGCTGTGTGTTGTTTCTCAAAGCAAACGGCCAGAACGTCGCCATCACTGCGCCTGACGTGGTGGAGCGCATGGTCGCTCTGGTCGAAAGAAAAATCGATGAGACAGAATTCGCCATTTGGCTGCGGAAGCATCAACTTCCATAAGAGTATTGCTGACACGGATATGTCCGCTTACGCCTCATCTCCGCCGTTCAACGAACTGTCAGATTTCCCTCAAGTTAGACGTTCCATTCCGGCTGTTCATGCAGGGAGAAATTATCTTTGAGCAAGGCGGGCATGATCTGTGAAGTGGATATGTCCGCTGGGACGTCGTATCTGCACTGTGCCTCTTCATGCGTGCCTTTGTTGTTCATACACGCGCAGATTCAGATCGGTGAGATCCAGGATGGGCGTAGGGATCTGAAGCGCGCATGCCCGCCTGACCAGGTCACCAATAATCTGTTGTGCTTCCACAGGAGCATCCTGCAGCAGATCCCGGAACATGGAGGACGTCAGGGTGGAGTCCGTTTTCGTCAGGAGACTGACAGTGCCCTTCAGCGTGGCATCCCGTAGGGGATAACCAGCCGCCGCCGCCGTTGACGCACATTCATGGATGACCGCCTGCGCAAAGGCCTGACCTGCTGGCTGGCTGGCGACATCCCCCACGGTTCCGCGCATCAGGCAGCAGATGCTGCCCAGGGAGGCGAGCAGGACCCATTTGTCCCACATGTCCTGCAGGATGTGGGTGGAACACACCGTTTCAAATCCGGAACCCGACAGGGCTTCCGCAATACTGCGTGTCACTGGCGTATCGCCGCCTACCCGATCTCCAATCGAAAGACGGGGCAGAGAACCCGTCTGGACAATGCGCCCCTGCGCATCAAGCATGCTGACGATAAAGCACGTGCCTCCCATGACCGCGGCAGGGCCAAAGCGGTCTGCCAGAATATCAAGATGCTGCATGCCGTTGAGAAGCGGGACAATCCGTGTCTGCGGTCCCACCGCAGGCGCGAAATCGTTCATTGCCGCCGTCATGGAATAGGCTTTTACGCTGAGCAGGATGATGTCGTAGGGACCCTCAATCCCACCGGCCATCACCATCCGGGGGGCGATGGTGGCGTCGCCCACGGAACTGATCAGGCACAGCCCCTCGGCACGGAGCTGCTGCAGGCGCCTTTCGCGTACCAGAAAGGTCACGTCATGCCCGGCGCTGGCCATGCGGGCGCCAAAATACCCACCCACGGCCCCCGCGCCGACAACAAGAATTCTGGAGCCCATCACGCTGTTTCCTCTCTTTGATCCGCCCTGACGTGTTGCAGTTGAAGACACGTTGAAGCGCTCTGGAGCCAGGGGTCAAGACAGACTCAGAATCTCGATTTTCCCGGGTGCCGGGCCTTGATGCTGGCCGCGTCGATATAGGTCTCGACGACCTGAAGGCTTTTGTGCCGCGAGAAGCGCTTCAGTTCCAGGAGATCATACCCGTCTTTCGCTCCCGTGGTGATGGCGCCGCGGCGCAGGCTGTGCCCGCCAAAATCCCCTTCGAGGTGGGTGTCGCCGCATCGTTTGCGGATGATGTCCGTGACTGCCCGGTCCGACAGGGCGTGCGGCCCGATCCTGGGCGGGGCTCCGACGGGAGTGACTCCCGCCCTGTGGCCCCGCGCGGACCAGATGCGCCGGAAGACCGGACCTTCCGTGATCCCGGCCTGCCGGAGCCAGGTCTCGTATGCCAGAACCGGGCAGTTCCGGGTCAGGCCCCGCGGGATGCCGATCAGAGTACCCTTGCGCTGGGGATCACCCTTGGACCGGCCCAGCCGGATCTGCATGCCACCCTCGTCCACCGTGATGTCGTCCACCTTCAGTGCAGCAAGCTCGGAGCGCCGGAACGCGCCAGCAAAACCGATCAGGAGAATGGCCCGGTCCCGCGCACCGACCAGATCATGTGGACTGATGGCTTCGACGACCCGGACCAGCCTGTCCCAGGTGAGCGCGGTTTTCTGGCGGGGCAGGGTCTCCTTTGCCTCCCGCCGGATGCCGGCAAGCGTTGCGGTCACCATCGGGTGGGCGGTGGGTACGGCAATCTGCGCCAGGTGATGCAGGTAGCGCAGGGCGGCCCGATGCAGGTCGATGGTGCTGGTCCTGCGGCCCTGCAGCGCCATGTCGGCCAGATAGGCGGCAACATCCTCGCCGCGGGCCGGCAGGGCGGGCAGGGCATGACCGGCAGCCCAGCGACACCAGGACCGCACGGCGGCGCGATAGGTGCGCAGCGTGTTTTCGGCCTTGCTGCGGTGCATATAAGCATCGGCCGCCTGACGGGCCGTGGCCAGGCGGCCATCATGTTCGGGCACAGGCTGTGTCGAGACGACGGAAAACCATTGCGCGACGGCAGCAGCCGGCTGGCCGACGGGCGCAGGAGGCGATGCGTCTGACGTCTTGGGACAGGCTCCTACGGGCTGGATCGGCCGGAACCAGGCCAGGAAGCTGGGCGTACCGTCGTCGATTTCCAGTCCGACAGCCAGTTCGAACCCCGATGGGACATCGGCCACATGGTCCTGAGCCATCTGCTGGGCAGCCGACGCATACGGCACGCCCTGGGCGAGGGGGGTATCCGGGGAATAGGTCCCGTCCGGCAATTCGATGCCCGCCAGAAGCAGGGGCAGGGGCGGGGTGAACCGCGCGGTCGAGAGGATTTCGCACCAGCGCGCCGGGTCCTGTGTCTCGGCCAGACGCTGTCGTGTCAAATGGTCAACGCGGGCGTGCAGCGCGGCCTGCGCGCGCCTGCTGGAGCCGAGGATGCGGATGTCGCTCAGCATGACCGGCTTTCCCGGTCCGAAGACCCCTGGGTGCAGAAAAGGTGACCGGGGTCGCCCCTGCCTCTTTTCCGCTGGCCCGGCCTAGGCTGGGCGATCGGTTCGGCAGGACAGAGCCGACCGCTACGCGGGCAGCAGGGGAGGGGCAGACAGGCAGGTAGGGTGGAAAGGCTCTGGAACAAGCGCATTTTGGGATTTTTGTCGAAATGCCTCATGAATGGGAACAGAAATCCTATTTTACCAACCACCTATTTGGCACCGTCCAGTTAATCGTGGCAGAAAATGCTATCCAGCGCGGTCGGGAGCTCTGTCAGATTATCCGCGTCCATAAGCAGCGACCTTGAAGGTTTTTTCGTGGCTGAACAGTAAACTACATGTTTGTCAGAGACGAAGAGAATACCGGGCATACCGGTTTTCTCCTGTCCGAATAAGAGCATCAAGCGCCACCAGATCAACCAGATCACGCGTCGCCGTGGCAGACGTCGCCCCTGTAATCGACCGATAATTCTGGGCACTCAGGCCACCTTGAAAACCATCAGGCCCTTCTGCCAGCATTCGAAGCAGGGCCTTCTCCTGACGACTGTTCAGTTTTCCGCGTAAGCGATCCAGAAACCGCGTTTTCTCAATAAGAAACCGGATGTTCCGAAGCGTGCGGGATTGCGCCTCCAACACGACCTGAGAGAACCAGACCATCCAGTTCTCTATCTGGTTCGTCTTGCTGGCCCGATGCAGTTCGAGATAATACGCTTTCTTGTATGTATTGATGGTCGCGGCCAACGCCGTCAGCGTTGGGGCTGCGAGGGTTTGCGCCAATGCTTTTTCAGCAATAGCCCGTCCGATGCGACCATTTCCATCTTCAAAGGGATGAATGGTCTCAAACCACAGATGGGCAATCGCAGCCCGCTCAATCGCGGGCAAGGGGTCGATCCCGCCTGGGGCGGTCCTGTTAAACCAGCCGATAAACTGCGCCATCTCCGAAGGGACGCTTCGAGATGGCGGGGCTTCGAAGTGGATGTGCGGCGCATGGATGGGGCCGGAGATAATCTGCATTGCCTCGGCATGCGTCCGATACCTGCCAATGACATCCAGATCTCGCCGACCATTCATGAGCATGGCATGCCACTCAAAGAGACTCTGGTCAGTCAAAGGGGCCGCATAATGCCGATAGAGGTCCGCCATCAATTCAGCGGCCCCAGCCTCAGTTGGCGTAGAACGTCGCCTGTCTGTGGCGAAGCCAAGGTGTCGCGCAATCGACGATTGCACACTGGCCCGATCAAGCACCTCGCCTTCAATAGCGGAGCTCTCGACCGTTTCTTGCGACATGAGTTGAACGACAAGATGCTGATTGGCGTCTTTGTCCAGATGCTGCATCGCACCGACGACCACGCCTGAACTTTTCAGGAACTCCGTTTCGGCGTCTCGCAGACAGCTTTTCTCGAAGTGAAAATGTGGCCAGTCCGGAAGCTGCCAATTCCAAAGCATGATTGATATCCCAAGGCTCTATCAATCATTCTATCGCATTTTTATGATTGATAGAAGTCTAATCTATCGATCCTTCGGCGTGACGGATTATGCTGCGTACGAACCCAGAGTGGCCCGCAGCATTCCATAATGAGAGGTGATGTTGTGGACGGCCCCCGCACGAAATGTGCGAGGATGAAATCGTCACCGTCTGCAACGCATGGAGCCACCTATGGGAACGATTTCGACGATTGGCCTCGACCTGGCCAAGAATGTTTTTCAGATGCATGGGATCGATAGTCTTGGGAACATTCTCGTACGCCGTCGCTTACGGCGCGGTGAAGTTCTCCGGTTTTTCGAAACACTCCCGCCATGCCTGGTCGGTATGGAAGCGTGTGGCACGTTGCATTACCGGGCGCGCTCGATTGCGGCTTTCGGACATACGGTCAGGATGATGCCGCCGGTCTATGTGAAGCCCTACGTCAAGCGGGGTAAAACTGATGCCGCTGACGCCGAGGCGATCTGCGAGGCGGTGACCCGCCCGACGATGCGCTTCGTGCCAGTCAAGTCACCGGCTCAGCAGGCAGCGTTGCTTCAGCACAAGACGAGGGATTTGCTGGTGCGTCAAAGAACCATGCAGGTCAATGCCCTGCGGGGGCACCTTGCCGAGTTCGGTATTATATCGGCAGCTGGCGTCGCGGGCCTGAACCAGATGATGACATTGCTGCATGCGGAGCAGGAGATGTTACCCGAGCCCGCTCGGAAACTGTTTCAGGAAATTGTCGCGCATCTGCGGGCTCTTGAGCAACGCATCGACGATATCGAGAAGCAGATCGTCGCGGAACATCGGGCAAGCAGTGTCAGCCGTCGGTTGGCTGGCATTCCCGGTATCGGCCCGATCACTGCCAGCGCGATCGTCGCGGCCGTTCCGGATGCCTCGACTTTCCGGTCAGGCCGTCAATTCGCTGCGTGGCTCGGTCTGACGCCCAAAAGTCACAGCAGTGGTGGCAAGGAACGACAGGTTGGCATCAGCAAACAGGGGGATAGCTATCTCAGACGCCTGCTCGTGCTGGGCGCCACGGCGGTGATCCGTCTTGCACGCAAGGAAAATGCCAGTCGTCAATGGGCTGCAAAGTTGCTCGAGAAGAAGGCGGCGCGTGTCGTATCTGTCGCTCTCGCCAACAAGACTGCCAGGATTGTCTGGGCATTCCTCACAACGGGCAATGCATACAACGCCAGGAGCGCCTGAAAGAATTCAGAGATTCGCCCTCGTCGAACACCAGAAGCGACGAAGGTGAATGTGCGGAGTGGTGAGATATGATGGCGAACCGGTCAGGCCGGGGAGAGGATAAACCCGACGGGACCAAGCGCAGCAAAAGCGCGCAGAGGTGATCAGGGATCCAATCCGCGGACTTCATCAGGGCCAGCAGCCCCCGGGCTGCGCAAACAGGCCGGACACATGGCTGCACCCGACCACCAAAATCATACTTTCCACTTGCATCGTCAGGGCCGTCCACACATGGCTCCATGCGTTG
>NZ_CP050141.1:0-13375 GCF_011611525.1 Komagataeibacter rhaeticus | reverse complement strand
TGACGATCACGCACAGTCCTCAAACTGGGGAATTTTCAACCAGCACATTTGGGGAGATTACAACCAGCACTCACAACTTATGACGGGTGATGTAGCGCGACAGATAGAGGATCGGGATATCTAGAAGTTCTGTCCGGGTCAGATACAGCACGTTCAGGATCCGTCCGATCCGGCCATTTCCGTCCGGAAAGGGATGGATACTCTCAAACTGATGGTGGATCAGGGCCATCTTGATGAGGGGATCCAGATCACACAGCCCGTCATCATTCACGAACCGCTCCAGATCCGACATGTACCGGATGATTTCCCGGGCATCCTGGGGTGGCACAAACACAACTTCACCCGTCCGTTCGTTCTTCAGGGCTGTTCCTGGCGTGGTCCGAAATCCATCTTCCCGTCTCTTGAGCATCTGGAAAATCGCGATCAGCCCCGTGTTCAGAAGCAGACCGTCCGTCACCTTCAACTGCCGGAAGCCCAGATGCAGGGCATCGCGATACAGGGCGACTTCCTTGGCCGCGACAGAGTCCGGTCCTTCAGGAAACAGTTCCGCCTGAAAGAGCTCATCCTGGGTCGTGACGATGTTCTCCACCTCGGATGACGCCTTTGCTTCCTGCAAGGCCAGCGTATCGATCAGGATCCCCTGATTGGGAATGGTCGCAGCCCGTCCCTTCAGTTCTGCTAGCGCCCGGTTAGCCTTGGCCAAGGCCTTGAGGACTGGAACCGTTTCCAGATCCACCTGAGGTGGCAAGCGATGAATCTCGTAGGTGGGCGTTAACATGATCATTCTTACGTGTTAGAAAAACAGGTAATTAATAACACGTTTTCCTGCCATGTAAAAGAAACCGAAGTTCCTTTAACGCGACATTTCTCCGCCATTCCATTGTTGCAACCTGGGTTATGGCTAAAGGGGCTCGGGTTTTCGCAGCCCCTTTCCTGCATGCCCGTACCAACGGTGCAATGATGTATGAAGACCAGATATTTATGGGTAGGCGTAGTGTCGGTTCCGGGTATGTCTATGAGTCGTAGTCGAGAAGACCGTCAGGTCGCAAAACGGTTGGTCTGTCCAATACGGTTGTCAGGGCCACGTTCGTCCTACGACCCACCCGGCCGGATGGTCAGGACACAGGGCTGATCCACCTTCGTCTCGTTGGCTGTTTTCTGGCAGGCGGCGATCCGGTCCTGACTGGCATCCACAAGCCGGTTGGCCCGGACCATATGCCGCAGGCTTTCGGGATTGTCGGCCTCCATCATCAACGCACCGGATTCCCACCGATCCTGCCCGCCCACGATAAAGGAGGCCACGCGCGTCCCCAGTGATGACGGCAGGAGATAGGTCAGGATAGGCGAGAACCCGATCCCGACAGCCAGACAGGCCAGCCCGACCTTCAGCACCCACCAGTTCTGACGGTCCTGGGTGCGCGCCTGCCCGACAATGTCGGTCAGCTGCTGCCGCTCCACCTGCACCGCACGGATCGCGGTATGAAAGGCAGCCTGCATGTCCTGACTGACAGAAAGCCCTGCCTGGCGTACCCCCTGCCCATAGGCCTGCGGCGTCATCTTCAGCGTCGGACTGGCCTCGATCGCCTTCATGCGCGCGCCCACTTCATTCAGGGCTTTCACCAGTCTGGCCAGGTCCGGTGTGTAGTCTGGCGGCCGGTTGTCCCGCCATGCCTGGGGCAGCGCTTCCACGCTGCGCCGGAGCACCGTCATTTCGGCGCACAGATCCTCAAAGGCGCGCGCGGCCGGATCCGTCTCGCTCATGATGGAAAGCCCCCTCATCCAGATTCAGTTTTCCGGCACGTCCAGACGATCATCATCCTGACCAGCCTCTTGCGTTCCGGCCCTTTCCTGCTTCCCGAAAAGCAGCCGCCTTCGCCCTTCTTCCATTGCCAGGAGCGTAAGCCTGTTTGGCCGACTGTCTGAAGCCGCGTTCTGAATAGTCCGTCGCAATCTTTCCGCATTACGCGGACTACTCAGAAGATGCGCTGTCTCCTGACAAACGGCTTGTTCTTCTTCCTGCACAACATCCCTCCCCCGGTAGCCTGCCCCCCGATCAGGCAGCCCGTTCCAGCCCCAGATGTGTCACAAACGGATCAAAGTCCCGGTCACTGTAAAGAAGCCGATACCCGCTTACGATGCATCGTGTGGCAATCAGGGTATCAATGGTCTTCCGGATGGTGATGCCTCTGCCGCGCAGGTCACGAAAATATCGTGCCGCCTCGATCATGACATCACGTCCCCCGATCTCCACCAGATCCAGGGCACCAAGCATCCGCCGTGCCGTGTTGAAATCCCGCTCACTCGCAAATCCCTGGAGAACTTCCGTCATCATCAGATCCCCAATGGCGACAGGTTCTTCTCCCAGAAGCCGGTCCAGAACATCAACCTGTGGCGTCACCGTACCCCGGAAAAAATCGATCCAGACCGAGGAATCCACCAGGATCATGCGTCGGAACGCATGGCATCCAGATCACCCTGCCAGTCGAGCTTCCCCCGCAAGGTACGGAGTTCCCGCTGCTGCTTCAGCCTGATCAGCGTCCGCAACCCGAGTTCGACCGCTTCCTTCTTGGTTTTGACACCAGACGCCTTCAGCGCATCTGTCATGAGGGCATCGTCAATGATGATGTTTGTTCGCATGATGTGTATCTCCAATAGAAATCATACACATTAAATCATCCGCTCTCAAGCATGCCGCAGGACATCAGGTATCCTCCCACGGATTGAGAACCCGCACACCAGCCGCCTCGAAAGGAGACACGTCGCGGCTGGCCACGACATAACCCCGGGATGCAGCGGTTGCTGCAATATAGCCATCTGCCTTGCCAATCGCCCGACCTTCTGACCTGGCCCGCACCATCAGTTCGGCATAGGCCTGGGACGCCGCCAGATCGAACGACAGGACACGCCCCGCGAACAAGGGCAATACCTCCTGTTCCAGCCGCTCATGCAGTACAGAACGCCGCCGACCAGACGGCATCGCCCCGATCCCGAAACGCAGTTCCGCCACCGTGACGGCAGACAGAAAAAGCGTCTCGATCGCCTGTCCATCGATCCAGGCCAGAACACGCTGCTCCGGGACGGGCTTCCACGGCTCCGAGATCACATTTGTATCGAGCAGGATCATTCGAAGGACATCGGCTCGGCCGGGGTCTGATCGCGGCTCTGCAAGGCCGCAATATCCTGATCACACACACCGGCCTCCCGACCGATGGACGCCAGAAGCGATCCCAGCCGGACCCGCTGCGGCGGCCGGACGGCCGCTTCCAGAATGGTCCGGATCTCCGCTTCCGTACTGCGTCCATGCAGCATGGCCTGCGCCTTCAGCGCCCGATGCGTCTCTTCCGGAAGATTACGAATAACCACAGAAGACATGACAGGACTCCTCATTTCTCAAGATTGATATCATAAATATCATTTCGATATTTTTCCAGAAAAACCCTATATCCCCTCATCCAGATTCAGTTTTCCGGCACGTCCAGACGATCATCGTCCCTGATCTGCCCCTTTGTTCCGATCCGCTCCAGAAGCGCTTTGGCACGAGCAGGCGTGGTCCGTGTCGCCCGTGCGGAAAAATACCGTTCCGCTTCTGCCTGCCCACCCAGCCGGGCCGCGACAGCCGTCGCAACAAAAAGGTTCATGCTGACACCTGAAAGCGCCGCCTGACGCGTTGCGGCTTCCCGCATATCTTCCGGAAGCCGAAGCTGGATTTTACTGCTACTCATCCTCTCATCCTTCGCAAAAGAACACCTGGCCGCACTGCTGGAATACCGAACCGTGATACGGCCCGCTGCATGTCTTTCAGATTGAACGTGGCGATCGCATCCGCATTCCCGTTGATCGCTGTCTCAACCACAAGTTCATCATCACCATGCGCACCTGTCGGTCGCCACCTGTAATCAAAAGAAACCGGCACGCAGCACCCTGCAAGTCCATCAAGAACCTCCAGAACTTCATCCCCCTGAACGCCCATTCGGAAAAGATTTTCAGAGCGACGCAACACCGCCTCGTATTCGACCAGGAGGGTCGTGGAGAGCAGCAGACTGAAATTCCCATCCAAGGCCCCCAGCAAAAGCTGCCGGGACGCTCCGTCCGGTGACATGAATCCCGAAAGAACAACATCCGTATCAAGAACAACGCGCATAGTGACATCATATATGACGTCACTGGTTAACGTAAATCAAAATCTCCTACATCCCCATATCCATATCCCGCCCCCTGGAGCGCGACAGCGAGCGCGTGCGCTGCGGCTGCAATCCATGATCGAGCGTCGATCCCTTCCGGACGCCCAGTTCGTGCCCCTTCTGCCGCAGGAGGGACTCAAGCGGCGCGTCCCGCTGCAGCTCCTTAAGCGCCACACCCTGCTGCTCGCGGCTCAGCCCGTCCCACGCCTTCACGAACCGCGCAGCCCGCAACTCGGGGGAATGCCGCACCTTGTCCTCGTGCTCCAGCCCCTCGACCAGCCTGCGCGCCCGTGCCGGCCCTTCCAGCCCGTACAGGGCCTGCCGGATCTCCGGCTCATGCTTCACGGCGGTTTCCAGAGCGATCACCGCCCCGGGCCGTAGCCGTTCCAGGGCCGTGCTGGCGTCAAGCCATGCCTTCTTCTGGTGCTCCAGCACCGGCAGGTCCTGCTCCACCATGCGCCCGATGTCCCGCACCGCCCGCGCATACTGCTCCACCGCCTGGTGGAGCGGATCACCACCCGGCACAAACCCGCCCAGCCCGGCAGGCACCTGCGCGCGCTGCACACGCGGCAGCCGCAACCCGGCAAAGGGCGAGGCGGGAGCTTCACGCTCAACCCCACTTTCCCCCTTACTGGCCCCGGCATTCATCCCGGCCGACACGTCTTTTTCCGATGTGCGACGACCAAGCCTCACGGACAGGTCCAGCCCGTCGAACATCCCACGCTTCCGCTGTGCCGGTGCCGGATCTGGCGTACGGACAGCTTCGGCCTGCCTGTCCTTCTGGGGGCCAGAGGCAGCCTTCTCACGCTCCACCACGATCTCGCTCTCGGGGACATGCAGCTCGCGTCGTCGCGCAAACCCGGCATCCCGATCCCGGACATGCAGGTAATCCAGCGTGGTATCCTTCAGCCGCTCGCGCGACAGCCGCCGCACCAGCCCGTCCCGGTCGCCGACATCATCCCGGCCCCAATGAACGGACACGCTCTCCCGGTGGCGCGACAGCGCCACATAGGCCCCGTGCCGGTCCAGGCTCCCCGTCGCCAGCACATGCGCCCGGTCCACCGTCACACCCTGCGATTTGTGAATGGTGGCCGCATAGCCATGATCCAGCGCGTCATAATCAGCCACCGACACGGACACGACCCGGCCAGTCCCGGCACCACCCGGCCCGTCGAGCTGCACCGACAGCACGAGATCCCCGGCCTCGACCGACCCCGTGATGCCCCGCACCGTGCCCAGCGTGCCGTTCTTCACCCCCAGCGCCCGGTCATTGCGCAGGAAGTAGATACGCTCCCCGTCCGCGAACACCCGCTCGCCCTGGGCGGTCGGCACCAGCACATCATCACCCAGTTCACCCGCGTCCCGCCGGATCTCCCGCGCCGCCTCGTTCAGCGCCCGCACATCGACACGCCGATGCGCCAGCATGATCTGGCTTTCCTCTGGCGCGGCCTGACGCGCTTCATCCCACCCGGCCACTACCCCGGCCCGCGCCTCTTCCAGCGTGTCATGCCCGCACACCAGGCCGGCCGCCTCATAGCGCTCCAGCGCCCTATCCGTCCGCCCGGTTGCAAGCTCTTTCGTGGCCGCCTGCTGCCAGCCTTCACGCTGCCGGCGCACCGTCGTGATTTCCACAGACCCGACCCGCTCGGCTACCGCCCGGAACGCACCACCAGCCTCGATCGCCTGCAACTGCTCGGGATCACCCACCAGCACCACCTTGGCCCCGGCACCACGCGCGGCCGACAGCACCCGCTCCATCTGCCGTGACCCCACCATGCCGGCCTCATCCACCACCAGCACATCCCCGCGCTCCAGCAGGTCGAACCCACGCGCCCACGCACGCTCCAGGGAGGCCAGCGTCCGGCTCTCGATCCCGGACCCGGATTCCAGCCCTTCCGCTGCAATCCCCGACAGCGCTGCCCCGCGCACCCGATACCCGGCCTCTTCCCATGCCGCGCGGGCGACACCCAGCATGGTGCTCTTCCCCGTCCCGGCATACCCGACCACCACGGACAGGTCGCGGGACTTCGTGACCTCGCCCACCGCCAGCGCCTGCTCGTCCCCAAGCCCGTCCCGCGCCATCGCCGCCCGACGCACCGCCAGCGGCACCGCATGACCCTGGGACTGTCCCATCGCGAGCGATGCCTCTTCCAGACGCTGCTCGACCCCGATCATCTCCCATGTGGAGAACCGTTCCCGCCCATGACCATCTTTCCCGAGCGCGACCAACTCTGGACACGCCTCCACCCGAACCATGACAGCACTGAACTGTTCTGCGTCTGCCGTATGCCGGTCCACGAACCGCGCCAGGTCCCGCCGGGTAAACGTGCTCTGCTGTCGCGTCAGCGCCTCCAGCGCCACATGCGGCTCGGCCAGCAACCTTTCCCCATTGCGCCGCGCGATCTCCAGATGATCGGCAACCCGCTCCGCGTCCTCGCCCCGCTCTTCCCGGCGCATCCCGGCCGGACCGATCTTGTTCTGTGGCTCAAGGTCGATCCCCTGTGCGGCGAACGACCGATGGTCGATCCGCACATCGAGGTCCAGCTCGGCCAGCCGTTCATTGGCGAGCGACGCCCACCGCTCCCGCCATGTCAGCAGCAGATCCCTGTCATTCCATGAACGCTCTTTCGCACCGAACCCGATGGAAGGCTGATCCTGCGCCAGCCCCAGGCCTTCATGCCGCAACCGTGCCGCAGCAATCAGTCGCGCTGTTCTTCCAGCCGCTGCAAGCGCTTCTCCAGCGTCGAGAGCTTCAGCAGGATGCCGCGCTGCGTCTCCCGAATTTCCGTCAGCAGACGGATCATGAGCTTGAGTGGATCGTCCTCCCCTTTCTGCTCCATCAGGTCCAGGATCCGGCGTGATGTCGTATGCGCCCCCGCCGCCTCGTTCAGGATGCGGGATTCCGTCTCGTCTTCCATGCACAGCCTCTCCGGTTCTGACTTCGATCCGCCGCGTGGACAGCATCACATGGGCATGGGGCTTCGCCTGTCCGTCTTCGCCAATATCCCAATGCACATTGAGATCGGCCACCATGCCGCGTTCCACGAACTGCTCCCGCACGAAATCCCGTGCCAGCGCGATCCCCTGCGCCTGGGTCATTTCGCGCGGGATTGAAAACTCTACTTCGCGGGCAAGCTGGGCATCCCTGCGCTTCTCGATCGCCTCGACCTCGTTCCATAGGGTCGCACGATCAAGAAACCGTTCCGGCGCGCCATCGGGCAGCAGGATCTCGGAATGCACCACGCCGCTCTTGTTGGAAAAGTCATGGTCGCGATCTAGCCGCAAATCATGCAGGCGGGACGCTGCACGATAGGCTGCCGCCGCCACGGCGCTCCGGCCGGTGGCACGGCTGATGACCTTTGCATGCAGGTGATAGATCGCCATGGACGCGATCTTATCACATCCTTTAAGCGCATGTCACGAAGTGACATATAAGCGCGCACTCACATTTTACTGTGCCACAAGGGTTGATTGCTCTGGATGAGTGACGCGGTTCTCGCCTGTGTGATAGAGTATGGCACAGACCAGCAGGACAGAGGACCGGAAATGCGCAGGCCACGGGACATTGATGCGGAACTGAAGGCGCTTCAGGAAAAGACCAGGCAGCTTAAGGCGCAAAAAACCCTCCAGCTCGGTGAACTGGTCGAGGCGACGGGAGCCGATACCCTGTCCATCGAGGCGCTGGCCGGGGTGCTGCTTGCGGCTGTCGAACAGGCGGACGGCAAACCCGAAGCCGTCGCGAGGTGGACCGAACGGGGGACGGCGTTCTTTCAGGCCTGTGCAAAAAAGGGCGGCCGGAAAGGAACCGGAAACGATCAGAACGGAGCTTCTGGCGCTTGAAAGACGGATCAGGAAGCAGGAAGCCCTGATCCATCGCTATCAGGCACGAAAGGCACGCACCGACATGCGCGACTGGGCGAAGGCGCGACGGGAACGCACCCATCATCTGATCGAACTGGGCGGCCTGGTCCAGAAGGCGGGACTGGTCGATCTGACCGATGATGACCGCGCCACCCTGCTCGGGGCTTTTCTGGATATTGCAGGACAGCTCCAGGGCAGCAATGATACTGCTCCGGTTGACCTGAAAGCACGCTGGAGACGTGCGGGGCTTCATGCCTTCGACAGGGACCGGGAACATGACAGGACAACAGGCAGACGTGACCATGACTGACCACGAGACACGATCATCCGAAGCTGACACGCTGCGGGAGCTTACGACCCGGATTGTCGCTGCCTATGTCAGCAGCAATACGGTTCCGGCGGATACCCTGCCAGGCCTCATCGCCTCGGTATTTCAGGCGCTTGGCGGTCCGGGACAGGCGACGACCGGAACACCGGATATGGTGCCGGCCGTACCTGTGAAAAAATCCGTGTTTCCAGACTACATTGTCTGTCTGGAGGACGGGAAAAAAATGAAGATGCTCAAGCGCCATCTTCGTACTGTCTATGGCATGACACCCGAGCAGTATCGGGAAAAATGGGGCCTGCCTGAAAGCTACCCGATGACCCCCCATCCTACGCAGCCCGACGCTCTGCCCTGGCACAGGAGATTGGACTAGGGCGGGTCATCAAGGCGACACCGGCCCCTTCGGAAACATCAGGAACTGGGGTGCCGGTCACACGCCTGCCAGAGAAGAAACGCGGACGCAGGCCAAAACTGGCCTGAAGGTCCAGACCGGGAGAAACGGGACATGAAGGCATGGGCCGCCAGCCTCGGCAGGGATAACCCGCTCCCCCTGCCACAACCCGGGCAATAAGGGGGACGCTCTCGCACACCGCAGGAAGGTAACGAGGCGTACATTGGTCACGGCTATCCGTCAGGTCATACCGGATCAGATCGGTGGTTACGACGAAATCCTCGGCCGCTTCGTCACTGTGCAGCGAGGGCATGGACCTGTTTTTGCTGCTCATGGTGGTCGATCTCCTTCTCGTGCAGGAAAGTGGGCAAAGAAAGGCCACAGCCACTCTTATGCGTGTACCGTCTTCCCGCGCCGTGAAGATCGTGCAGATCCCGCGTCTGTTTTCGTGGGCGCCTTACGTAAGGCGCGATTCATAATTTCACGCAGCGCATCATTCATACGTGTCTGATAGCCAGGCCCGTCCTTCTCGAAGAAAGCCACGACATCAGCGTCAAACCGCACGGTTTTCTGCACTTTACGGGGTCGATAGAAGCGCCCCCGTTCCGCATGTGACCAGTCACGAATTTCTGGGGCTTCATCATCCGTCACAATCTGATTGTCAGGCATGGCCTCCACAGCCCGTAACGCCTGAAGCAGTTCAGAGTCCATTTTCGTATGCTTTGCGCTCATGGGCAGTTGCCTTTCTTACGCTGATAATACGACCGTATTCTTCGCCATCCTCCTCGTCTTCCACGGGTTCTGTATGAACGACGAAGAGAGTTGTGATGCCCCGTATCTTCCCTATGGTTCGCCACCTGTCCCCATCTGGATGGGGATCAGGGACAGACAATGCGAGCGGATCGCCGTCGAGAACAAACCTGCCGGTTTCCAGAGGTAGCTTATGCTTCTCCCTGTTTTTTGAATCCTTTTCAGGATCCCATACCCATATGGTCACAATCCGCTCCAGTAGTTACGGAATTGTAGTTACAACAGTATGATTTTTCAAGCCCGCATTCCTGCAACGGATTAACTCAATTCCCGATGACAGGATTCTACCACAGGCTCCCAATGTTCTCTGCCGAAGCAAGAAAAACTCAGTCTTCCTGTTGAGATATCAGCCGGATCTGGGCGATCATTTCATCGGCTGTGATCTCTCCGCACTGGCGGGCATCCATGATTGCGGTGAGCGAGCGTATATCTGTGCCCACCTTATGTAACGATAACGTAATAATTATCTGCGGGTTTCCTGTGGCCGGAAAACTCATATCCCTCCCTTCCCCTGCTTCAGCGAAACGTCCTGATCCCATCGAACATGGACATTGTCGATGACGCACAGGGTTCTCGGGCGCTGCGGTCACCAGAAACACGTGGACACAGACCGGAACGGGCCTGATGATCCGGCCTGGGAGGAACACCATCATGGAAACAGGTCATTCCGATCGGGAAGCCGAAAAGAACGAAGCGACACGCCAGGCACTGGCCCAGGCGGATGCCGGATTGTTCATCAGTGGTGAAGCGGTGAAGGCATGGGCGGCCAGCCTCGGGACCGATCATCCCCTTCCCCTGCCTGAACCCGGGCAATAAGGCGGTCGGAGTTCCGTAGAAGGGTGAATGTGACGGTCTATCGCAGGCCGGTGACAAGGACCGCTGCGCCTGGCGCCAGGGCAGCTGTCGGTTTTCTGGATCCTGACCCTTCGATTTCGTCCTCCCAATTATGGAAAATCATTGGAAAGCCGCCATTGTCAGTGTCGCTAATCGGACCCCCCTTTAATATGTCTGTCCATGGCCTACACCTTTCTCCAGTCCCGGCACCCCACAACGGTCGGGCGGGAAAAAAGAGTCACTGGCCCACCTCCACAGACCAGTCTGCCAGCCTTACGACAGACCATTCCTGATCGCATCCCACGGACCACCCACCCGCACGATGGAAGCCTTCTGCCTCAGTGGCGCTGGTTTTTGTGCCCGTATGTCGCTTGCAGTCTTTCCTGCAGGTAGTCATGCCCGGTGACAGGCGGATAATGCGCATGCTCGCCGGAACGGGTTACGATCGGCTCGACCAATGCATCCGCATCGGGATCGAGGAAGAAAGCGATCGAATACCGCTCGCCTGCAGGGCGCAATACCCGATGCGGGGTCGAGACATACACATCATTGCTCCACCGCATCAGGCAGTCACCGATATTGCAGATGAACGTGCTGGGAATCAGCGGGGCGTCTGTCCAGTCGCTACCGCGCGGACGTACCTGCAGACCCGATACGCCATTAACCGCAAGGATCGTGACATTGCCGTAATCGGTATGGGCACCCGCCCCCGGTGCCGTGCTGGCCTGTTGCGCGGGCGGATAGCGCAGCAGGCGTAGCGTGGCCATGGGATGCCTGAATTTATCGACAAAGAAATCCTCATCTACCCCCAGATCACGGGCAAAACCGCGATGCAGTGCCGCGCCGATATCGAGGCAGGTGGCGAAATATGCCATCATCAGATCCTGCCATCCCGGTAGAGCAGGCCATGCGTCCTGGCCACCAGGCTGGTTAGGGCTGATGTTGAAGGCCTCCTTACGGTCGGGCAGGGAAGTCGTATCAAGCCGTTCGACCCCCAGCCCCACATAGCCCCGATTCCGGCCCACGCGGCTCATGGCCACGGCTTCCTTGGCGGCGGCGGGCTGGGCGAAGAACGTGTGCGAGGCCTCGAAGAGCTTCGCTATCTATCGTATCGGGAGATACCCCGTGGCCGGTAATGTAGAAAAAGCCGGTCTCGCGGCAGGCCCTGCCGATGGCGCTGGCCACGGCCTCCCGCTCCGCATCGTTACCCTGGCGCAGGGGGGCAATGTCGATAACAGGAATGTTATGGGTCATGGGACTGCTCCTATTTACCTCAGGACCGGCACAAAACCGTTACAGGTCCAAAATGCATAAGAGTATTTTTTTAAATCTTACATAATGGAATTTTAAATGTATACATTCGTTATTTATATATCTTTTAGTAATTTTTGCTATTTTTTTGGTGTCTGTGAACTTTGGTCTTGTATTGATACATTTTAATTGTGTGGTATTTTAAAAAAATAATTTATTATTACCTCAATATGTGAGTTATGCGACCTTTCTTGGTCGGCCGCCTTTGACACCATTTCGACGTGCCGCTGCGGCTTTTGCTGGCGATGCCTGTCGGCCTGCCTTTGCCGCCATGTAAGCACGGGACCCAAACAGGCCCGCCATCAGTTCCGGCACCAGTAGGTCAGCATCCAGTGCCTCCCAGTGCAGGCCGTAGCCACCCATGATTTCGACCTGGGCCAGTTGCTCTGGCGTTGCTCTCTCAAGGCCCTGAGCCTGTGAGGCAGGGAATTCAAAGCGGGTGCCATTGGACAGCTCAACGGTTACGCGCCCTGTCGTGGCATCGTACCCAGCAGCAATCGCCTGGGGCACTGTCTCACGCCGAATGCGACCACGTTCATAAGCGGCATCCATCTGCTTTTCGATGTCATGATCGTTGCGCATCAATCGTCCTCCATGCGGCCAATAGGGCTTCGCGTTGTTCCACCGCGATCCTGAACGCTTCGCGTACGTCTGCTCGCTTCACGCCGGGGGCAATCTCCCGGATCGTTGCCTCGGTTTCCCCAAGGTTGATGATGATTTCACGGCCATCATAGAACACATGGATATGGGCCGGATCATGGTCATTTGCATAGATCATGAACCTGAAGCGACCCACTCGGTGAACTGTTGGCATGGTCACATCCTACCACAAAACCCAACACGATGGGTATTTTTATTATGACCAGGGTAGGGATCGGTACATAGAACGGGCACAGATATACGCTGTGTCGTCACCAACCTGCGTGGCGGGAATGCCGGATGGCTTTACGACACCCTCTACTGCGCCCGGGGACAGGTGGGAAACCTGATCAGGCTGCACAAGGGGCAACTGGCCTCAGACCGGACAGGCTGTCGCTCGTCTCGCGCAAATCAGGTCCGCCTCGTGTTGCACACCGCCGCCTACTGGCTGATGCTGACGGTGCGCGAGGCCATCCCCAGACCCCAGCCGCTCGCTACGGCCGAATTCACCACGTTACGCATGCGCCTGATCAAGGTCGCCGGCCGGGTTATCGAGACCGCAACCCGGGTTCGCATCGCATTCGCCGCAGCATGCCCCGAAGCCGCACTCTGCGCCGGTATCGCCCGGGGTCTGCAACCCGTCGGACCGTGACAGGCGGGGCTGTCGCCCCCGAACCCGCCCCAGCCCGCCAACTCAAGCGCCGACCAATCCTCACTCTGAAATCAGCCTCCAGGATCGCGTAGACCCCGCGCGTCCAGAATCAGGAAACCTCAAAAAGTCACAACCCGTGAATAAGACGGGCTAGTCACTGCATACCCTCTCTTGGCACTGTCTCGGCCCCGTTCTGGTACCTGACTGACACCGCATTCGGGGCTGCATTGGACCCGGCCTACTAGGGGCTCTTCATACACCATTGCACCGTTGGTGCGGGCATGCCCAAAGGGCTTGTGAGTGCTGGTTGTAATCTCCCCAAATGTGCTGGTTGAAAATTCCCCAGTTTGAGGACTGTGCGTGATCGTCAT
>NZ_CP050140.1:0-17785 GCF_011611525.1 Komagataeibacter rhaeticus | reverse complement strand
CATGACGATCACGCACAGTCCTCAAACTGGGGAATTTTCAACCAGCACATTTGGGGAGATTACAACCAGCACTCACAACAGGTGGCAGAGGAGCGCCGGACCCTTGCCTCCCAATTTTCCCGCGTGGGCAATACCCAACGTTTTGCCCTGCGCTCCGACATTATGGCGGCCCGCCATGAATCGTTCATTTCACGCGTTCAGGCAGCCTTGCAGGGGTTCGATATTTCCTGCGAATTCCTCGGTCCACATCAGGCATTGCAGGTCGCGCGCGAAGCGACCTATCGTGAAACGGCGGGCTCCGCCTGGAAACCGACCCTGCTGGGTGACCGGGTCATGCCACGGCTTCCCGACGATCTGGATGACCCGCAGCCACATCCGCAGGGCCTGCTCTGGCCGGCGATCCGGGACCAGATCTTCAATGCCGACGCCGAAACGAAAGGCGGGCAGCTCGTGACCGTGGGGGATTATACATACGCCCCGGTCGACATGACGATTGGCCCAGAGGATCCGCGCCCGTTCTCCGAACTGTCCAGCGTGCTCGGCCGCAAGAGACTGCCATGGCGCAGCGCCATGATTCTGGAGGGCGGTGGCCGCGCCGCCTTCGGCTTCAAGGAAGCCGGAGCCGGGTTTCTGGCGATGTTCCCCGGAAATAGCGACATTCGACGAGCGTTTGCCGCACTCAAGCTGGAGCGCCAGAAAAACAACCATAATTCCGTGCGGATGCGCATGACCGCCACAACCTGGGCTCCGGTTGGAGCAGAGGCGAAGCTGCGACGGCAGGCGTCGGACCTCTCCCAGGCGATTGATGCGTGGGGCAACAGCAAGACAACGCGGATTTCGGGCGATCCGCTGGAAGCGGCCATGGGTTCTGTCCCTGCCCTGGCGCTCGGTTCGACTGCGACCTCATCGCTCGCTCTTGTCGGTGACGCGTTCTCCATGATGCCGTGGGCACGCAGTGCGTCACCGTGGCAGAGGGGATCCATTCTCTTCCGCAAACCCGATGGTTCAATCTGGCCTTATGATCCGACCGGGGGCGGGCTACGCCCATCCGTCGTAGACATTATCGTAGCCCCACCTGGCGGCGGAAAATCCGTTCTGGCCAATACCATTCTGCTGGGCTTGATCCTCAGCAGCGCCGCGATCAGCAGCCACGGCACGAAGCTCCCCTATATCGGCAAGCTCGATATAGGGCCGTCCTCGCGCGGACTGATCGAGATGCTACGCAACGCGCTTGGCCCCGAACGCCAGCACGAGGCGGTTTACGTCAAGATGCAGGCAATCCCGGGCTTCGAGGTCAATGTCTTCGATACCCAGGTCGGGCTGGAATATCCCCTGCCACTCGAGCGCGTCTTCCTGCAGAATTTCATCTCGCTCCTTGCCACGCCGCTGGATGGCAGGCCGTGGGAGGGCATGGACCATCTGGTAGAGGACGTGATTGATGAAGCCTACCGCCTCTGTACCGGGGTGCAGGGGGGCACGCCTAAAATCTACACGCCAGGGATCGAGCCGGATGTCGATGCCGCAATAACATCGCTGGGCATAAGCCTGCCCCACCATGCGGGAGAGGACGATCCGACATGGTGGCGGGATGTCGTCGATGGCTTTGTCAATCTCAGGGAATACCGCCTTGCAGGTTTTGCCCAGCGCCATGCAGTACCGGTCCTGCAGGATCTGCTGATTGCGGCCCGCAGCCCGGAAATCGAAAAACGCTATTCCAAGATCACCCTGGAAACTGGTGAAAGCCTGATCGACACGTTTGATCGCTACATCATGAACGTGATCAAGAATTTTCCCATGCTGGCGTCCCCGACAAGGCTGGATATGGGGGACGCGCGCGTGATCGTCCTCGATCTTGCCGAGGTGGCACCATCCGGTTCTCCCGCGGCCAACCGCCAGACAGCGCTCATGTATATGCTTGGCCGCCACATCCTGGCCCGGAATTTCTTTCTCCATCCCGATTATGCGGATGACCCGCATATGCCCCCATCCATGCGAGACTATCATCTCGCCCGTTTCACGGAGATGTACGAAACGACGAAGCGTGTCGATTTCGATGAGTGGCACCGCACCGAACCCGCGCCCCAGGTAGACAAGCAGGCTGTCCGCGACGGCCGCGAGGGGCGCAAGCACAACGTCCAGCTCGCCTTCATTTCACAGAACCATACCGATTTCAGCGAGGACCTCTACAAGATATCAACCGCCCGATGGGTCCTCAAATGCGGTGATCAGGAGACGGCAGACAGCCTTATCCGACGCTTCAAGCTGTCTGATGCCAGCGCCTATGTCATCCGCAACGCGCTGCCGGGTCCGGGAAAGAATGGTGCGCCGTTCTTCGTGGACATGTCGGCCGGAGAAGCAAAATATGAACAGCTTCTGGTGAACGTCCTGGGGCCAATCGAACTCTGGTCTTTCTCGACGACGCCTGGAGACACGGCGCTCCGTTCGCGCCTTTACAAACGGATCCACTTTGCCCGGGCCCTGCGAATGCTTGCCACCGTATTTCCCTCGGGAACAGCAAACAGCGAGATCGAACGCAGAAAAAGCGAACGCATGAATGTTTTTGGTCTCGCGACCGATGAAGCATTTGCCGGCGTTCTGGACGAACTGGCGGACGAGATCGTAGGCGGCAGAGGCGTGGCTGCAGGACTGTACGAGACCCTGCGCGCCATTGATGAACAATCGGAACTCGAATTTACCACTGGGTAGAAAGTGACCGATATTCTCCTGACGTCCTCACAGCCTGATCATTGCGGACACAATGATGTTGACCATGCTGTTCGATCAATAGCGCGGCGGCGTCTGGCAGGATAGATTCTACAAATTTATGCGTCGTATATGGCATACTAAACGATATTATCGGTCATATCTGATTATCAGATCGTTAGCGCGATCCCGATCTGATCGTTTATGAAGGCGGCCTCATAATGACGCGCCATCGCCCCGGAAACACCAACCTCTCGCAGAACAGGTCTCCACTCATCCGAAATTCGCTGCGCTGTCACGCGGATCATCTGCCGGGCCTCAGCCGGGGTAATTTCGAAGAATTCACACGCCTCCAGTGCCAGATGAATGGACCGATCATGCGGACCGCCCTCCAGTATCGCCGTTTCCAGATGCGGGTTACGGTCGGGTGCTGGATTCACATCGAAAACGGGGGATAACCGCCAGTGTCCAGCGTCCACATAGAGAAATCCATGATTTTTCAGATGATCGTCCTTATTTGACACGAGAATGGTATAAACCAGACGCAGGAAGAGTTCGCGGAACTCTGCCTGGGGATCGGCGGCATAGGTCCGGATAAAATCGACAATCTCCGTATAGGAACCAAGTTCCGTTCCGGTTTTCCCCAGAGCAGTCCTCGCCGAAATATAAGGAATCCGGCCAGGCCCACGCCGATCAAACCGCTGGATCAGAGCCACAGGAAACGGCGTTTCAGCCAGTTCCAGCCTGACCTCTGGCGTCCGGATTCCGCATGCCCTTGCAAGACGAAGCGTGGCAACTTCAATACGTTCTATTGGCCACTGGTCGTGAACCGAGGTAAATTTTGCAAGCCAGAGCACATCGCCGTCCCGAACATTGGCCTTCGGTCGCGCCCCACCCGCACCAGCAAGCGCCTGCATATCCCTTGCGGATACGTCCTTGCCCTGTTCATATGCCCGCGCAATAGCCGTAATAGCGGCAAGATCGACCAGACGCGGTATGGTGTCATCGGCGCCGCGACGAATGATTTCTCCGTTATCATCGGCGAAACGAAGCGCACCCTGCCGACATACGTCATCCGACAGTGTGAGATATTCAAACTCGGAAAGCCCATTGCCGTAGGCACGCTCGAGAAGCCTGCGCCCCCAACTGTCGGGCGCGGCATCAGCAAAGACACCCGCGAGGGCATCGCGCACGTTCCCTGGCTGGCCAGCCGCATGAAACGGCCCAGAGCCAAGGGGAAAGGTTGGCTGGATGGCAAAGGCCCGAGAATTCTCGACCCAGGCCGGATCATAGGTGAAGGTCGAAAACTGCCGCGGACCTACCTGCGTGAAACGCAGTTGACCCACGGGAGTCAGGCTGTCGCCAAGAACGACATGGGCGCTGAAATCAGGCATCAGAACGAAGCACCGTCCAGATCGATAACATCCGTTCTCCCATGCGCGGCCTTATCCTTGTCCTGGCGCCTGCGTAACGTGGTCGCGGAAGTTCGGCCTCGACGAGGCTGACGTTCAGCAGCCAACGCCAGTCCCAGATCGTCCTTGCGGATATCAATCAGGTCGGCCAGCCGGTCCAGAAGACCAAGCACGACAAGCACGTCGGCCAGAGTGCCGATCCCAACACCGGGATCTCCCTTTTCCAGGCGCGCGACAGAACTTGCTGACGTGCCGGTACGAACGGCCAGATCGGCTATCGCCATGCCGCGCCGAAGGCGCGCGCCACGAAGGTCATGGCCAAGTTGTTCAAGAGCCAAGCGAGATTTGGGTGAGCCCATGACTATAATTCATATTTGACATACAACACGCCTTATACCGTCATATGTGACCTTCTGCGAACTCTGGCACCCGCCTTTTACGGCACCGTTCCTACCAGCAGTCGGCTCCTCGCGTAGAAAACTGTGTCCGCACTCCCCACCATAGTGCAGGTGCGTATAAAAAAGAGCGCAGATCCGCCACCCTGCTCCCGGCGCAGCATCGGTCTTCAAGGCACCAAATTTGCCTTCAATGCTGCCCCAGGCCCCGTTCGTTCCCATATTGCCCGAAGCCCTTACGCGTGCCTCAATCGACTTCGAACTCGCCACCTCACAAGTGGTGTTAGGCCTCGCCTGCTGCATCACCCGTCGCGGAACGATCACCGCCACGCACCATCATTGACTAGGTAGGATATCTATATATATATCTATCCATCATATCCCAGGAGGGAATCATGGTCGCAGTCCAAAATCGAGAAATCACGAACACCGGCATTAAGCCGATAACTGGCTCTGTTCGTGAAATTCGCGACAGTCTGCAGGATACAGACAACAATCAATTCGTTGTGTTTCAACTTGCACATGCCAATAAAAGCACCGCATCGGCATTTGCAGAGGCCGTTCGGCTTATTGCTCCCCTGATCATTGATCGGCTTGCCATTCATAAAACAGCGACCCTCAAGAAGCTTGTTGATGCACTTGTTCCGGCTGCGTCTCCTCCCGAGCACCTCATTACTGAGGCACGCATGAACGCAGATGCTCGGCAAACGGTTCTTGAGAGCGCAGAGTGGATCAGCGCTGTTCAACTATCTGAAATTGCAGGTTTCAAAGGCCAAAATGCCAGCGCCCAGCCAAACAAGTGGAAACGCGAAGGAAAAGTTTTTGCTTTGCGACATGACGGGAATGATCTGTATCCGGCGTATGCACTCGACCGCGACATGCAATACCGCCCAATCAAGGGACTTGTCCCAATTCTAAAGGTGTTCAAAGGTAAACTGGATGCATGGGACATTGCAATCTGGTTTGCGTCAGCAAACAGCTTTCTTGGCGGCACGGCTCCTAAGGATTTACTTAAAAGTGCGCCAGAGCGCGTCTTAGCGGCTGCAGAAGACGAAATCGCAGGTGTGCTCCATGGTTAAACCGAGGCGGCCAACTCAGCCAAAGTCTCGTAGCACCGCACATTCCGGCACAACGAAGATATCCACATCTCGCGCAAAACCGAAGACGACAGAGTCACCGTCGACCCCGCCTGTCGCCGTCACAGCAACGTCCCGCACAATCCCGCGTCCCCCTCCAGACCTTAATGCTCTCGTAAAAAAAACGATTTGGTCGGCAGACAAGACAATCCACCGCATCCATCCTGAGACTTACGGAGCAAATACGTTCAATCCTGGTCCCCGAGGAAACGCCCGATTTAGCCCGATCATTGATGCAAATGGTATATCCATTCCGACCATTTATGGCGGCACGACGTTAGAATGTGCAGCCATGGAGACCGTCTTCCATGATGTTCCCCATGAGCCAGGACTGAAGACCGTTGCAAAGCGAAAGCTAAAGAACCATCAATATTCACAACTTCAGTCCTCGACTGACCTCACGCTTGCAGATCTTAGCAGCACAGCCTTGCGCAAGCTCGGTATTCCACGTGTTGATCTCATTGAAACTGATAAGGATATATATCCTCAAACGCGCAAGTGGGCCGAAGCCATTCACGCTCAGTGCCCAGACGTTCAAGGTTTAGAGTGGGTGTCGCGTCAGGACGACCGTGCGCGCGCTATCATCCTATTTGGAGATCGCTTGCCACCAGATCCATTGAGCAGCATTGCACCTTCGGTCGATATCGTGGAAAATGAAGACACTTATGCGGCTCTAGTCGAGTTAGCCGAGACCATCGGTGTCCAGATCACTGGGAAGTAATATCATTCTTTTGCCGATTCAGCTCCAGTCTCTATGGCATCAAAAATACCCATCTCGGCCAATGCACCAGCCGCCCGCCGAAAACTCCGGACCGGATATGGACGCCCAGGTTTAGGATAAGCCTCCGTGTACGCAATAGCAGATTCAATCTGTTCCTCGGTCAGGGTCGGATAGTCCGCTTTGATCTCCTTGATTGTCTGTCCCTGTGCGAGGGCAGCAACACGATAAGCAGATATACCCGTTCCCTTGATAACAGGATCAGCCCCATCCTCCTCCAATATATTTTTCTTGGCGTCGAGGAGTTTCTTGTATTTGGATAGAAAATTACGCTGAATTTCGGTAATATTGGCTTTAAAAGGACCAAAGCTTACGGTTCTGGCTTTCGCTTCATTTTTTTTGAAGGCCTGATACAACTTCCGGCGCCCCGTCGGAGTTAGATCCGCATGCATCTGCTTTTCAAGCGCCAGAAACAACAACTCCGAGAGCCCGATCTTTCGTACCCGCCTACGCCCCTTCCCCACACCGTGAACCGGCATGTCCTCTTCCGGCTCGCTGATCTTCTCTACTTCCCCACGATCAATCGCCCGGTTGATGTCCTTTTCCGACATCCCGATCAGAAACTGCGCTTCGCGTAGGGTAACGGGCTGGATTTCTATCATGTGCGCCCCCAATGAATCCCATAATAGGGAATAATTAGGATGTATCAAGTCTTACGAAGCGCCTGCCATGGCCCTGCGGGTCAATTTGACGAAAGCAAATTCCAAAGAAGACCCAAATCTGCTCTCAAAACCTGCATGAAATAAAAAGCAACGCAGCCAATTTTTGCTGCAGCAGTCGCAAGATGATCTTCGAAGCTTCTTCCGTTATCCGGAGAAGCTCATGAAACATTCTCTGCTCATTTTTCTTTTGCCCATGGCGCTCAACGCCTGTGCGCAGAGCCTGTCGTCACCTTCTCCCATTGCGACGACCGGCATGGCCAATCCTGAACTGGCCTTGCAGCGGTCAATAGCAGAGACCACGACTGATCTTCGTGAACTTGGCAGCATCCGCCCGTCTCCGGTCGTGGCATCTGCCAACCAACCCCTGCTCCCCGATGACCTGACCCGCCGGATCTGGTTCGTGTGGGACGGCCCGCTGGGCAAGGCCGTCGCAAAACTCGGTCAGGAAATCGGTTACAGCGTGACTGTCACCGGCCATCCCCGAGCAATGCGCGTCGCGACCAACAGCGTTGCCGCCGTGGTGGATATCCTTCGGACATTGGGCGATCAGGCCGGAGATCAGGCCATGGTCTCGGTAGACCCGCTTCACCACGCGATAACGGTGGCCTGGCATGCGTAAGATGGCGCTCTTTCTATCTTCGGCCATCGTCGTGACGGCCGCAGGCAGCCCGACCCATGCGGCTTCTGTCTCCACGGGGAAGGTTGTCATTGAGGAGGGGCAGCACGTCCGGCTACCGACATCGTCTCCATCCCCGCCATCGGCCCGCAGCGGCACATTGGTCCCGGAGCCACAGCCGCCCCAGCCGGGTGCGGATCAGGTGGACGGGGCTGACCCCGCCCTTGCCAATCCCATCAATAAACCGGTGACAGGAGCCTCGACGCTCGACGAGGTGGTCGGCGGCGAAGCGCCACCCTCTCTTGAGGCCCTTGAGAATACCCGCCCCAATGACGAGCCAGGCGGTGACCTGAAACCCGGTCGAAGCGCCCAGCTTCGGGAAGCCGCGCATATTTACGGCGCGCAGGGCGGTCTGGCCGCCCGGGCATTCGCCATCAACGAGATGCTGCGGCGCCACGAGGAGACACTCGACGCCACTTATGATTTCCGGTCGATCGTACTTCCGATCGGGAGCGGCCAGACCCTCATGCAGCCCCCCATCGTCACCGAAGCACAGATGGCCTTTGCGCTCAATGACACCGGCCAGGTGGCGCACGAGACAGAATGTGTTTTCGAGATCACCCGGGAGGCACAACTGACATCCGCGCCCCCGGACTGGCGCACGTATCTCGTCCGGACATGGGGCAAACCGCATCACCGGGTAGCGGCGGCCCTGCCTCGCACAAAGGCGGAAGTGTCACACTGGAACCAGTGGGTGGCCGAAGGCTGGGCAGACGGAGAGAAGCAGGCAACCGAGATCTTCCTCTCCGATCTGTCGCGCCTGCAGCGCGACATTACCGGCATGGCCCGCTACCGGGTGCTGCTGAACGCCGGGCGCGTCGAAGAACCGCGCGTCGTGTTCGAGCACCAGGATGCCGTGGGAGGAGGAGACACCCTCCACCTCAATGACCGCACGATCCGGATCGCGAGCCAGCCGGGGCTTCAGGGCCACGTCCGGCGCGGAAGCGATTACGGTTATCCGGAGCATTGCCGATGAATATCACCATCCCCGTCACGACCGACGAACGCTGGCCGGATGAAGGCAGGAAAGCGTTTGCCTGGGTCGAGGAGCGACGGCGTAACGCGCCAGGGCTGGACTCCCTCCTTCGCTGGGCGCATGGCCTCGGCGCCTCGCGCATCGACATCAAGACCGGCCATCCGGTCACGATCAAGGTGCACGGCGTGATCCGCTACGCCACATGCAAAGCGACGGACTCCCTTGCGCTGGCGGATATCGTCGGCCATGTCTATGCCTCTGACGGGATGGCCATGCTTGGTGTCGGCCATATCCTCGATACGGCCTACAGCGTGGCACTGGACCGCAAGGTCAATCTGCGTTTCCGGATCAATCTTTCACCCATTTCGGTCAAGCGTGGCAGTGGCGTCCACATCGTCATGCGTCCGATCCCCGCCCGGCCCGCAAGCCTTGACCAGCAGATGGTCGAGCAGGAAATCCGGGACACGAACAGGCTCAAAAGCGGCATGGTCCTGTTTGGTGGGGCAACCGGTTCCGGAAAGACCACGTTGCAATTCGGGCTCGCCATCGAAAAACTGATGGACCCGACCGTATACTGCGACATGGCAACCGGCGAGGAGCCCATCGAGTTCCTGCTGGACGACCTGCGTCCGCCTTCAGGATCGCGGATCAGCCAGACGGAGATCCGCCCCCCTACCCTGACTTTTCCCACCTTCACCCGCAGCCTGACACGCCGCGAGATGAGCGATGGCATCATCACGGAATGTCGGGACGGCGAGACCATGAATGCAGCCATCAATATCGCCATGATGGGCGGTATCCTGGGCACGACGCTGCATGCAGACAGCGTCTCCCTCATGATCCAGCGCGCGATCGCGCTCTGTCCCCCCTCGGAACGTGACAACCTGGTCTCGGCCCTCGCTCAGGCGCTCCGGTTCTGCATCAACCAGCGCCTTGTGCCCCGCAAGGGCGGCGGGCGTGTTGCGATCCGCGAATTCCTCACCTTCGATCGTGATCTGCGCCGCAAGCTGACCCGGACCGAGCCGACAGACTGGCCGGACGTCGTGGCCGACGCGGTCGAGGCGCAGGGCCAGTCTTTCGGAAAGGCTATCCGCAAACTGCTTGATGCCGATCTGATCACCGAAGACACCGCACTGGCGGAAGAAAGGAGAGACGCGTGATGTGGCGTGCAACGGCCTATCCTGTCCGGGTTTTCATTCTCGATGCCCGCAGCTGTTTTCCCATTCTCATCTCCGTAACACACTGGAGCCTCACCACCCTGCTGATCGGGGTCTTCGGCGTGGTGTTTTTCGGCACGATCTCGTTTTTCGGGCTGACGCTGCCGGCCGCGATACGCTCCATGCGACGCTTCCTCATCGGGCCGGTCCGCACCGCCCTGCCGACATGGCAAAGGAGGCGGTTCTCATGAGCGCGATCGACCTGGCAGCGATCAGTGCGGCGCAGACACGGCTTCTGGCCGAAATCGGCAAGCCGATTGAACTGCTGGACCGTGGCACCGGAAAAAGGGTGGTCGTATCACCAGCTGACGCGGCACACCCTGAAGCCTATCTGCCGGTTTTCCTGATCAGTGCCGAAGCCCTGTGGCTGGAACTGACGGGAACGGGCTTTGCCCTTGATGTCAGCAGGACGCCCGACAGCGCGCTCGGCTATGCCGTACGCAAGGTACGCGCCGGTTCATTTACGGTCGTGATGTTATGTCTGATCGATGTCACGATGAGGCTTGCGGAGATGGACGACGCGCTGGTCCTCAATCATCTGATCGACTTCTGGGGCGAAGCCCATGGCCGGATCGCTGATGTCGCGCCAACCTTGCAGGGGGCGACATGATCCTCCGCCTCGCTCTGGCGGCACTCGGGGCGTTTCCCCTTTTTGTCGCCAGCACGACCGCCCGCGCCACGAGCATCGAAGAAAATGGCCGCCAGATTGCAGCCTGTCTGGAGGCTTCGGCAAAAATCTCCGGCGTGCCCCGCGGCGTGCTGCTCGTCCTCCTCTATGTCGAGGCCGGCCGCCCCGGAATGGTCAGCCCGAACGGTAACGGCACGGCGGATCTCGGACCGATGCAGGTCAACACGACATGGGTTGATCGCATCGCGAGGCGATGGCACAGCACGCCCGCGCAAACATATGCGGCGCTGCGCGACAGTTCGTGCGCCAATATCGAGGCAGGCGCCTGGATCCTTGGTCAGGCGATGCACGAAGCACACGGCGACCTCTGGCAGGCCGTGGCATTCTATCACTCTCATACCCCACGCCATGGCAATGCCTATCTCCGGCGTTTCTACGACATCGCCCTCACGATGATGGCCAGAAACCGCAGGGATGATCGCTCATGAGCACAAACCGCGTCCCATGGTCATCCAGCGATGACTATCTGCTCTTTTCCTCGATCATCATCATCGTCGGGGTCCTGCTGTTCAGCTACATGGCCTGGAGCCTGTGGCATACGCAGATCACAGCCGTCTATCTGTGGGCCATGCTGGGGCAGATCAACCTGCTGCATACGTCTAATCCCGACCTGATGCGCCTGCAGGTCCAGTTGCAGGCCGCGCAATATCGACCGGATCTGGTGCGGGCGATCCAGCTTTATTATGGCCTTGCAATCCTGGGCAACGCCCTGAAATGGCCGGTGGCCATCGTGATTGCCCTCCTGGGCGGGTTATGCATGTGGCGTGCTGCCCCCGGCCGATTTGCGAAAGCGCTCGATCTGGAAGGTCTGATCGCGGTCCAGGCAGAAATGTTTCCCACACTGAAAGGCTTCGTCCGACGCCGACTGGACAGGCTTGTAACGCCCACGGATGGTATCCCCCTGCCCGCGGACCCGGCCCTGACACGTGCCGAATGGGGCGCGCGCTTCGCTGTCGATGCACAGGGCCGCTACAGTGAAACCGGCGCGCTCGAGGCGTTCACGCGCCAGTTGGGCCGCCACTGGTCCAGCATCAACGCCGCATCCCCTGTCGAACAGGTGCTTCTCGTTGCCTTTGCGATGCACTACCTCCAGAGGCGCCGAGAAGCCCTCGCCCTGCTTGGTGAACTCTCTGCCGGTCTGGCCGACGCCGGCCTTGATGGTCCGCATGGTCCGCTGGCGCCGCTCACGGTGCCAGAGTCCGTTATGCGCAGCGCCCGCTCTGCCCTGCAGGACAAGGAAATCACAAACTGTATCGATACGGTCTGCGAGCGCAGCGGATGGAGCGTGACCGCGCTCATGACCCTGCTGCACGAGGCCCGGCGTCAGGCGGGCGTACTGGCACCCTCCTCATTCGCCATCGTGAAGCTTATCGACCGATCATTGTGGTACGCGCTGCACTCACTCGGCTTTCCTGCTGAAATCCCGGCCGAAGACCTTCATCCCAATCCCCGCATCGAGGCCGCCGGCGCGCGTGCGCACTGGAGCGAAGAGCGGCGCTACCAGCGTCCGATCTACATCCCTGCGGTTGAAAACGCACTCGCCATCCTGCGCCCGATGCCCGAAGCATAAGGATCTTCCCATGACCCGTATCATCCTCCACGCTGATGGCCGGGCGCCCATCACCATTGAACTCGACGGGACAGGCTTACAGCCGCTCCATTTCCATCTTGGATCTGATTTCGGGCATACGGAGACGAACGATGCGGCAGCCACTTTACCAGAAGCGGCAGCAGCACGGCGCTGGCGCCTGAAAAAGGCGTTGCCCGCGCTCATCGCCGGGGGGCTGGCCGCCATCCTGATCATCGGCACACGTCAGGCCATGGTTTCCGACCGCGCCGTTCCCGACACGGGGCCCACTGGCATGCTACGGCCGCCTGCAATTCTACCCCCACTCTCCGGCGCGCCCATGACGGACGAAGGCGCGCCAGGGGTCCGCTCAACCTATGTGCCGGGCGCGCGCATGCCGGTCGATGGAAATGTGGTCGGCAATCCCGACGGTCACCCGGCGAGCGCGGAAATCGATGCCGCACGACGCATCATGGCGCAGCGGCCTGTCATCACTTATCCGCAACCCCCAGGTAGCGCGCAGACAGCGCCGACGGCGCCGGTTTCCCCCACGGCACCAACCGCTCCCGTGGCGCCCACGATCGACACGGGAAAATCTCCTTTCGGGCTGGAAGACTGAAGCATGGTGAAGCGCGAGATCGGCGGGCCGCAGGTCCACCAGCAACTGAAACACGGCTCCACCTATCGCGACACGCGTCCCTTCACGGTCCGGATCGCCGAAGAGCTGCAATCCAGCAGTTCCGGGTTCGCCCTCATGATTCTGGCAGGGCTCAGCGTGCTGGCTCCCGCGATCGTCGGGATCATCTTTCCCCTCGCCCTCTGCCTGACGCTCTGGGTCATGACCCGCCAGCCCGTGCTGCCTTTTCATCTGCCCAGGTATTCCGGCCTGAAGGACAAACACGATCTTGATCCCAAAACCCGTCGGCCGCGGGCGGCGGCAGGCATCATATATCTTGGAACGGACGGACTGACCGGCCAGCAACTCTGGCTTTCATCCGACGCGGGGCGCCAGCACGCCGCCGTGCCCGGCACAACGGGTGCAGGCAAAACGACATCCGCCATCTCCCTGCTGGCCAATCCTCTCGCGCATGGATCCGGGTTCATCCTGATCGACGGCAAGGGTGACAACACGGTCCACGGCGATGTGCTGGCGCTTGCCCGCCGCTTCGGGCTGGACGACCAGGTGCTCAATCTCAATTTTCTGACCGCAAGCGGCATTCGCCAGTCCAATACGTTCAATCCGTTTGCAACCGGCAATGCCGACGCCATCCGTGAAATGCTGGTCAGCCAGCTTGGTGAGCCGTCGAGCAACGACGCCAACGGCGTCTTTCGGGACCGTGCTGTCGGCCTTGCCGGCACGATCGCTCCAGTGCTGACCTGGATGCGCGACACGCACGGCGTGCCGATCAACATCGAGACCATGCGCTACGCCATGGAACTGCGCTGGATCGGCACGCTGGCCCGGCATCGTGTGTTCCTGATCCGCAATCCCGGCTCCGATCACCCCATCGAGATCAGCGTTCCCGAAATTCCTGATGATATCCTCTATCCGGCCCAGGCCTATCTGGGCGAACTGCCGGGATATGATTCCTCTCTGGCGTGGAATGAGCAGAAGGAAAACAAACCGAGCGAGCAGCATGGCTACGCCAAGATGTATTTCACCCGGGTCTTCACACAGCTTGGCGTCAGTCTCGGACACATATTCCGTGCCCAGATCCCTGATATCGACATGCGCGATGTGGTGCTGAACCGCCGCATTCTCGTCGTCACGCTGCCCGCGCTGGAGAATTCATCGGATACGCTGGCCGGACTGGGCAAGATCGTGGTCGCGGCCGGTCGCGGCGTCATGGCCCAGCTTCTTGGCGCCCGCCTTGACGGCCCCGCCGAGCAGGTCTTCAAGCTCAAGGCAGGCAGCGGCGACGCGCCGTTCCATTTTTTCTACGACGAACTCTCCGCCTACGTCACGGACGGCATGGACCGGCAGCTGGCCATGGGACGCGGCCTGAACTGCATGTTCTGGCTGGGGTTTCAGGATCTTCCGGGTCTTACGACACGCATCGGCGACAAAGCCTTTACCCTGCTCGGCAACGCCAACCTCACCCACGCCATGCGCCTGCAGGATGCCATGCGCACGCGCGAGTGGATCGAAAAGCAGTCCGATCGGATCGAGGTCAGTCAAGCCACGCATTTCGAAGGCAACTCGGCTGGCAGTTACCGGGAAGGACGGGGTGCCGAAGTCCGGGAAGTCGCCCGTATTCCCTGGGCAGACCTTCAGTCACTCATCGAGGGCGAGGCCATAACGATGTATGCCGGCCGCATCGTCCATTCGAAGACGTTCTTTGCCGCCGTCAATGGGCGGTCAGGCGCGATCCGCATGGCCCAGCCGGTCATGCTTGCAGCGCCGCTGGACCTGAATCGGGTGCCCCCGGACCAGCAGTTGCTTGCCCTCCTCGCGACAATCGAAGGCGGTCTGTTTCAGTCTGAACTGACCACCGTACACGACGAGCCGGATGTTCGCGCACTCGAGGAAGCAGTCGACCGCCTCGGTTCAGGTTCTCAAGACATCCTGCGCAATTTTGCACAGATTGGTGCAGCAGTCGCCGCCGCACCACGCCGGGTTGCGACCGCCAATGACGATGAAGAGAATGAGCATGCAGCCGGAACAGACATGCTGACACCATTTTCCTATATGCTGCGTGACGCTGCCTCCATCCCGAAACCCGGTTTTCGGACACCGCCCCGCACCATACCTCCCATCGACGGTCACCTGCTTGGACGCCTGGAGGCTATTGAACGCCGCGTGGACCGGCAGCCCGGTGTAGCCCGGCGTCAGGCACTGCTTCTATTGGGTGTCAGGGACGCTATGACAAAAGGCGCACCGAAGGAGGGCGCGGCCAGCACCGGAATGACCGAAAAGGAAATCCTCGCCCAGATCAGGATATTGCGAGAAAAAACCTCGGCATGACGGGCACGATCATCATCCTTCCCGGCGGGGAAAGGTTCCAGCTCGAATGGCGCCGGACCGACCCGGAGCGCTGGGGACGCCGCCTGAAGGCAAAATATGATGAGAGCTGGAGCGCGGAGCGTTCTGACAAGGCGCGATGCCTGTGCCAGCATCGCGGGGCCTCACTGCCTCTACAGATCCGTTACCGGGCGGACAGTCACAGTTATCACCTCGCCGTATGGCCAAATGAAGGGCCACTTCATGAAAAGACATGCCCCTTCTACAAGCCTGATCCGGAGAAAAGTGGGCGCGCCAGCTATGTAAATAGCGTAATTCGCGAGGGTGAGGATGGGGATGTCGCTGTGACCCTGTCGATCGGCCTGCGCCGCAAGGGACCACCCCGGCCAGTCGATGACACGCCGCTGCCTGCTTCAGATCGGCCCGGACAGGCGCGACAGCGCCGGATGACGCCTCTCGGGCTGCTCCATCTCCTGTGGGAGCGGGCGGGGCTGACCGAATGGCGGCCGCAATTTGCCAGACACCGCACACCGACAGCGGCCCTGGGTCGGATCGCCTCTGCCGGAACCCGGATCCGGGCGCAGGGCCGACTGATCTCCGATCTTCTCTGCCCTGTTGCCCCAGGGCATGAAAAGTTCGGACGGCGTTTCCATGCCATTGTCAGGACAGAAGGAAAGGAAAACCATCTGTTCCTGATCGGGTTCGTGGAGGCTCTGGAACCAGATCCCAGGGGCAATTTCACCATGACCCTGAGCGGCCAGCGCAACGGTTACCGCTGCTTTCTGACAGTGCCTGCGGCCGAGAGGAACCGTCTTGCCCGGTCGCACCAGCTGGCGGCAGCCACGCTCGCCCTGCCCGAAGCGGCGCGGCAGGCACATGTTGTAGCGCTGCTCTATGTGACGGCACGAAACATCGGAACGCACAATAGCCGGTGGAGGGGCTGGATCCAGGCGGAAGTCAGGACCGGTGCCCTGATGACCGTCTCTCGCAGCATGCTTCCTTTCGAAAGCAGCCATGAACTGGCGGTAGCCGATGCCCTCGTGGCAGCGGGACGCGCATTCGAAAAACCACTACGTTTCGACGCAGAACGGGATCTCGTTTTTCCCGACTTCATCTTGCAGGACACCGCGCGGAGTGACGGATATCCAATGGAAGTTTTCGGTCGCACGGACGAGGCCTACACTACCAGACGAGCCGAAAAAGAAAACTACTACGACGCGACCTTCGGAGCAGGTGGATGGTGGTCATGGGATGCGACAACAGGGAGCCGGATGCCGCCTTTTCCATCAGGCAGGCTGAGATAAAACAGGGTGACTTCTTCACTTGGCTGCCTTATATGTAGCACCATGAAGCTGAACTCCCATCAGGTTGCTCTGGCAGCAATAAGAAAGCAGACCCTTGCGAACACGAAGAGCAAGCGGACAGCCCATGCGGCTTTGCTGCGAATGGGGATTATCGATAGCAAAGGCGCGGTTACCAAAGAGTACACGCGTGACCCACGCATTGAGGGCATGCTTAAAGCGTAACTGCGTTGACAGCTCTTCATACATCTTTTGTACTCGGTTATCATGGTTGTTCTGAAGAGGTCGGCCGGAAACTGATTAACGGAGAAAGCGCACCAACTCCGTCGGAGACCGACTACGATTGGCTTGGACCGGGTTTCTATGTCTGGGAGTCCGACCCGTTACGTGCGCAAGAATGGGCATATCAGAAACAGCGCAGGGATTCCGGTTTCAAACCGTTCGTTATTGGTCTGGTCGTAGATCTGGGCAACTGTCTTGATTTAACGACACGCGAAGACCTGGAGATGCTCAAGACCGCCTATGAAGGCCTGCGAGAGACATTAAGCACGGATGATATACCGATGCCGGTGAACCGTGATTCCCGGCACGACGTAAATAGTGATAAACTTTTTCGTAACCTCGACTGCGCTGTTATCAGGTATCTTCACGATTCTATTGAAGCCCCAGAGTCTCATCTCGCACCTTATGATACGGTGCGCGGCCTTTTCCAGGAAGGCGGCGAACTCTATCCCGGTAGCGCCTTCCGGGAAAAGACACACACGCAGATCGCAATCCGCAATCTGGATTGTATAAAAGGAATCTTTCGTCTGCCGGACTCTAGCGTCGGGATATAAGGTAGACAGCCGTCTGTTCATCATCATGACTGAATCAAAAGAACAGCCACGCCGCCTCGTCTGACGGCGCGCTCCGCTTTTGGTGGATGGCCTTCTTTCTGCCCCGACGCTTCTCCTGCGACCTCTCTGGCAATGCCGGTTCCGTTGCCCATATCATCAAATTCTGTCGCAGCAGACGTTATGTCTCGCCCCAATCCGATTTCTCGTGCAAGTTCCGATCTGCGCACTGTGTAATTGGGAGCGACCATAGGATAATGAGACGGAAGTCCCCACTTCCGCCGATATTCTTCAAGCGTCACGCCATAGGATGTTGATTTTCACTGAGAACTGATGGTGTGGACGGCTCGCAGTGGTCCTGGGAGGATGCTGAAGAGTTGACTGTTGATTTTCACTGAGAACTGACCCGGGTTTTTCATCAGGAATTGACCCAGCCAGATGCTATTTCAGGCATAGTCGGGCGGGCGGTCAAGAAGAGG
>NZ_CP050139.1:2645000-3597563 GCF_011611525.1 Komagataeibacter rhaeticus | reverse complement strand
GCTGGGTCAATTCCTGATGAAAAACCCGGGTCAGTTCTCAGTGAAAATCAACAACATGACCTTCGTGGTCGACTTCGAGAATGATCCCGAAGACATCCTCAAGGCTTTCCAGCAATATTACACGAAGGCCGAACTAGCAGATCTCAGTGATCCGAACTGTGTGGTGAACCCGCGCCACAAACTGGATGATGCCGGGCTGTACGATCAGCCTGAAGTGGATCGGGTGGCCCGTATCCTGACAAATCCGAAAGCGACGCAGCAGCAGCTTGATGCAGCCATCGTGCCGGTCAGTTCGCGTGTGCTGGGCCGGTATCGTGATGCCCGGAAAGTCGTTCAGGATGAACCGGAAGGCTCACAGGAGCGGAAAGACGCAAAGGAACGGATTGATGGCCTGATCCAGTTCCGGAGTGATCTGGCGTCCTACGTGCGGATGTATGAGTTTTTCAGTCAGATGCTGAACTACGGCAATCCGGATTATGAAAAACTGTACCTGTTCGCGAAAATGCTCTGGCCGCTGCTGAAGTTCGACCGTGAGCGTGAGACCATCGACACCACGACTTTGCGTCTGACGCATCACCGTATGAAGGACCTTGGCAAGCAGAAGCTTGGACTGAAGAACGAATCCGGTGACGGGCTGGAGCCGATAAAGGAAGCCGGATCGGGGCAACCGCAGGAGAAGATAAAGGTTCAGCTTTCCCGTATCATCGAAGCAATCAATGACCTGTTCGAGGGCGACTTGACGGACGGAGACAAGGTGGCGTTTGTCACAGGACTGGAAATCAAGCTGGCAGAATCAGAAAAACTGCGGGAGCAGGCAAAGGCCAACACCAAGGATCAGTTCGCCAACTCACCTGATCTTCAGGAAGAAGGGCTGAATGCGACCATCGAACTGATGGAGGCGCATGAAAAGATGGGCAAACAGATGCTGAACGATAGTTCGCTGTTGCGTGCCGTTATTGCCGCTATCGTGAAGCAGGGCGGGTTATGGGAGGGATTTCAGGGGTAGAAGACTTTAAGTGCCGTTGTTGGCCGTTGTACTCGTATAGTGTAGCCAAACCTTTTTGACATGGCTTGGGCTGCAATCTACTAGCCGGGCTGTTTCTAAAATACTTGTGCCACCTTGTCGCAATGCCACGATCCGTTCGTGAACTTTGTAGTTAGGCTTTCGTCCTCTGTATCTTCCTGATGCTTTTGCCTGCTCAATGCCTTGTTTCTGGCGCTCTCGTCTGTCTTCGTAGTCTTCTCGTGCCATTTGCAAGGAGAGCCGCAAAAGCATTTCCTGCGTGGCTTCCAAAACCACACGTGTTACGCCTTCAGCTTCTGCAAGAACCTCAGACAGATCTACCAGTCCGGGAACGGCAAGCCTTGCCCCACGCTGCCGGATTGTCTGCACCAATCTATCAGCCTCACCCAATGGCAGGCGGCTGATTCGGTCCATTTTTTCAGCAATAACCAGCTCTCCTGGCTGAAGATCGGAGATCATTCGCATCAATTCAGGTCGATCAGGGCGTGCGCCAGATGCTTTTTCTCTGTAGACCGCAGCGACGTAACATCCCGCTGCACGGGCATCTTCAACGATCCGCTCCTGTCTTCGTAAATCCTGTTCATCAGTACTAACGCGAAGATAAATGCGAGCAATTTTGGGATGAATGATTCCACCTCTCTGTTGGTTGATATTTGCCTGGTTCATTAGGGTATACCCAATTGCGCCATGTGAGATTATATGGCTCTTTAATGAAATTCCCGTTCCATAAGAGCTACCCTCTACGGACGGACTCAAAGAAGCCTATGGTTATGGAATTCGGTGTCAACTTTCTTCTCTTCTCATGCCCTTCTCACTTGCTGGCAAGTGATAGTAAGTGCGGGCGATAACGCCTTCCTCATCCTGTTCGCTTCCTGATGCAGCCGTCTTATGATTGGCGTCTTTCTAGATACCCATCGAATTTCTTCATCTGCTCGCATCTCACGGGCCAGAGCTTGCTGGCAGTCGGTGAAGACGATCTTCCGCGCCGGAAAACGTCTGTCGCGCCTGACGTGCCGTATGGCACAGTTTATGGCCCAGAGTTCTGGGTAAGCTGGTCCAGTCAAAATCCGCGTGACTTGGCCGATTGTCGAGATTTTCATCTCACCGTCGCGGAAATGGGCGATGATCCCCGCATAGGAGGCGCGGTCAGGGTCCGCTGATGCGTCCACGGCGATCAGGGTCGCCAATGGATCAAACAACTCCTGGAACTGAACCCCCCATTCCAGGGCAAGGCGGTAGGCATGGTCCATCTTTCACGTCCTGGCTGGAGAGGGAGAAGCAAGTTAATGCTTCTCCCTCGGACCTGTTGACCGGTCAGCCATTCCCAACGGGATAGCCGAAGGACTACCCGCGCAACGCGCAGGCCCCAGGAAAGGGGCGTCCTCTTTTACGGCAGGTTTTGCCGGTTACCCGGCGTACAGAACTCGACATCCTCATAAGATTATCTCCTTATTGCTGCATGTACATTGATTGCTGATTGTTGGAAAACTGCCAGTTTTAAGGGGAATGCGACCAACATTCGCTTTTCCCCCGGTCGATCGTGGTACCACCCACGAGGACCAGGAACATCGTCACCGGGTGCCGCCAAGCACCCTCTGTATTGCTTCTCTGTCGCATGGACCTTTCGAGACTTTGACAGGACGAGTAACCACCCTCGAAATCCCTGGCTCTCCCCAACGCTTCGGATAAACCGCGAAGGGGATTTTCACTCTACTCAGACCGCTCCCAGGCATAGGCTATCGCGTCGGAACCACCCGACGCAGCCCTTAGCCCTTCCCGCGTTATTCAGACGGATTTTAACGAGCAGTACGCGAGCATCTCACCATGACTGCTAGGCTCTTGGAGCCTTTCGACCGTGCCAGGGCACAGCCGATTTGGGGGGACCGAACATCCAAAGCGTCTCCCTTACTCGCACCATGATTTCCAATTTTACCCATCGGAACACTGTAGGCCCCGGCACTCGCACTTTCTCTCCGCGCAGCGTCCTACTGAACGCCGTTACAGGCTTGAGCTATCCGACGATCCACGCGGCTTGCGCCCCTTGGTACCGCCTCATCCAGGTTTCCCCTCTGAGGCCCATGACGGTTTCCCGCCATGCCGTCGCCCACCTGCGCGGCACACGTTCGACAATCCCTTGCCGCCCGTGGAACGGACTGGATACCGTTTCTCCCATCTGACAGGCTCACCCCTTGCCGAAACCGGCGGGGGTGGCCGTGTCCGCGTCGCCCATCTTCATCTTGAAATGTCAAAGATCGGATTGGATCGAACGGGGGAGTTTCACCCCCGAGCGCCCGTTGCAACCGGACGAGCCCGATTAAAGGCATCCGGCTACAGCAACAGATCGGGCGGGGCTGGTTAGGCCGCACCCTGCTTGCCGATGGTTAGACGGCAGGCGTGCCCCGACTGGGGCGGCAATACGAAGTGACGTGCTGGGGTGGTGGTTTGCAGCCTGGCCCTCTCCTTTCATGGGGCCGGATTGGTGGGGTTGCTGTTGGCGCAGCGCCGGAAGGATGGCGAGGGTCGGTCCTGATGCTTGGCGGGCATCGAAGATCGACCACGAGGGATACGATTTCGACGACCAGAATCAGGAACCGGAACGCCGGTTCTTTCGGTGTGCCAGCGACCGGCACGCATTACGGCTTTCCATGTGAGGATCGGGTGTCGGCATCCAGCCGCCCCGCGTATGTCAATCAACGCGCATGCAGGACGTGGAGGCCTTGCCAGGGCAGGATGCCTCACCCTGATTCCGCCCATCAAGTAATTTTTTATAGGATGTTCAAGTTATGAAGTATCCGAACGGCTTGCCGTTCGGATTCCGCTTATTTTATATGAAGTATACAACCCATCTCGCAAGAGGTGGATTTCTGCCTGAAATATCATTTCAAATCAATTAGTTATTCTAAATCGAACGCAAATGAACATATTTGAACGTAATCGAACGGATTTGAACATATTTGAACGAAAATGAACGTTTCTGAACGCATGCCGCGCCTTGGTCGCGCGCTCACTCCGGGCACTCCTCGATTCAAGTATAGATCTCTTAATGTATCGCGATACATTAAATAATATGGTCAAAACCTTGTATTTGTATTTTAAAACTACCTTATTTTGTTATTTCTGTGTTAGCGTTCATATGCTGATTTCTCAAACTTGAAGTGTATTTAAGTGAGTATTTTATTGCCGCTTAAATATGCCGATTGAGCATAGAAAATGCGCCATGAACATGACTGAGGATATGCGCGGGAGTGCAAATAATATGACCGTAAATATGTTCAAAGGTGCTTTGGTAGTCACGATCTTTGCGCTGTGCAGCATATCCGTTGATGCAAAAGCGCAGGTCATAGTGACCGACCCAAAGACCGAAGTTAGTACCGATCTGGGCTATCTTGAAGCTGCCAAGTCCTACATTCAGCAGGGTGAGCAATACACCATGCAGGGAGAGCAGTATTATGAACAGCTAGAGCAGGCAGCGCAGGAAATACAGAACGCTAAAGGTCTGGCTAACATCGCTTCATTGGGGGGAGGATCACTGGATTCCGATATTTCCCGCCTTGAGAGTGTCACGGATGACTTGAGTGATCTTTATTCACTGAACGGGTTTAGTGGTAATTTCTCTCAGGAAGCGAGAGAAGTTCTTTCCAGCACCTACAATCTGCCGGGAAGCACCAGCGCCCAGGCGAGTGCGGCCAGCCTGATGGGCCTGGTGTAAATGCTGTTTCAAAATTCCCCACATGTGCTGTCGGAAAATTCCCCAGCATTCAGGCCAGATGATAGCTTATCGCCCTGTCCGAAAAATGGGGACCACTTCTTTCCTTGCGGAACGCTGGCCAGCATAGAAACGGCTGAAGCCCGTCCACGGTGACTTGTAATACGGCCTTTACTGTCCTCAATCGGAATACCAGCCTTTTTGCACAAAAGCGGGATAACAGTCTGATTTAAAACTTCCTTCGCGATTGGCCTGTTCCGAAGTTGAAAGAGAAAATGTACATGTTCACCGGTTCGCCGATCAAGATGTTTGCGGGGTGACGCTCGTTTTTTCATCCAGGCCGTAATGTACTTATGAACAGCATGGCCGACCGGTTTAGTGTACGCGACCGAAGTTTTACCTTCCGGAACATCAAGCCAGCAGACCTGCCCTGCCGGAACGACGTTGCCAGACTGATCAACCACATCCTCTGATTGTTCGCGCGTGCAGCCGACCCGAAGTCGGGCGATCTCATTGCTCCGAAGGCCTGCATGTGTCCACACCACGGCGATTGCCTGCAACAGGGCGAATGGATAGAAACAGTCAGGAGAAAGATCGTCTGGTTCAATGTTGAAGCTGGCCCAGGTCAGTTTCAGCCAAGAAGCATCATCTATGGTCCTAGGATTTACGCCAAGATATTTCGCAATATTCTTCGGTGTCGAGAGATGATATCGCGGATTACACCGGAGCTGCGCCCATTCCCAACTCTGAATATCAGATAAAAACCGACGCATAACCTGATAATAAGCAACTTTCGTTGGAGCCTGTAGAGGCTGGCCAACTGTTGGGATCAGACGATAATCAAAGGTGGAACCGCCCCAATCGCCAATACGTAACCTGTCGACGGCGGCGAGATAGTCGGCACATACCGATACCGTCCATTGCTCTGGTCCTGTGACCTCAGGATGCTCGCGACCCAACCAGATTCCGATACGGGTCAGAGTGTTGTAAACTGCTCGCCTCGACCCTTCTCGCAAGGTTGTTGTTTCCAACCAACGTCGGCACCATGTCATCCACTCAGGATTGATATTATCAGTTTCAGTTCCATGACGAGGTTGGTATGCCCGGAAATGAATAACCTTCGATGTAAGCCCCATTGCGGCCAAACCGTTTGACAATATTCCAATCCGCTTGGCGATATGATTTCCTGTGTAACACTCTCGTGTATGTTCCAGTATCTTCCTATCAAAACTTTCAAGTTTTGGATTCTCGCCTTGTAATGCAACTGCAGCAAATACTGATGGTACGAGGGGCCGAACGGTCTGACAGACGAAGCCGACACGGGTTAGGGCCGAGAACAGACGCTCACATTCTGTATCAACAATCTCCGCTCCAAAAACCAATCGGGCAACGACAGCCGTCGCCACATTGCGTTGAATTTTGTACACGCTTCGAAAACCACACAGAAGATAAGCGACTGCAATCAACTGCGGTACCATTCCGGTTTTTTTCAGAACAGGACTATTATTGATAATCTCAACCCACAGGTCTTCACTCCACCCCCAGTAGGGTTTTTCCTGGTGTGCGACCGTCAGAAGCAAATACTTCAAAGCACGATGGCTGTTAGCGCGGTCGAGATTGCTGCGATACAGGATGTCCGTCAGAGGCTTATGAAGACGCGGAGCCTGCCGTTTCGTAATAACAAGATTTTCTTCTTTCCAACGTCTGACAACTTTTAATTCGTCTGCAGACAATGTCGCCCGTCTGTCGTATTCATCGAGATTAATGTGGAATTTGTATTCGGGCTGGATGTGAGAGCCTGTTTGGAAAGTCATGGATGAGCGTTTCTTCGGATGAGATTGGCCCCCATGGCGACGAAGATCATGGCCTGCGAGACATCGATGCGGCGCTCGTAATCGCGCACGAGGCGTCGCCAGCGGGTCATCCAACCGAACGTCCGTTCGACGACCCAGCGTCGGGACAGAACCTCGAAGCCTTTAGCCCCGTTACGGCGGCGGATGATCTCGACGACGAACTCCAGATAAGCCGCCTTGTCCATCAGTTGGAGGCGGTCATAGGCGCCATCGGCAAACAGGTGCTTCACCCAGGGCCAGCGTTTACGGATCGCATCCAGGATCATCTGTGCGCCTGCGCTGTCGGAGATGTCGGCCGGTGTCAGGTTGAGCATCAGCAGGCGCCCGTCCGTATCGACGGCGATATGCCGCTTGCGCCCGACCACTTTCTTACCGGCGTCATAACCCCTTGTTGTTGATTTTCACTGAGAACTGATGGTGTGGACGGCTCCCTGTGGTCCTGAGAGGTCCGCAGAGTTCTGCGAAAAATCAATCAAACCGCTTTCTGATTCAGGCTCTAAGGTATCTGGCAGATTTGGACTGCTCTTTTGCCTGTAAACGACCTGCAAATTATTAATGTGATCAGAAATTTCGTTGCTATCTCGCAATTTTATCTCTAAGCCACTAGCGTCTTCGACAATCATCGAATGACATATGGGTGACGTAGTACCAAAACGAGTGTCGGTCGAAACGATAGCTTCACCCACTTCGCAGTTCTCAAATATGACTTGTGATAGATTGCATCCTCGTACATCCATTCTGTTAAAATAGATGTCCTTCAAAGTGCCAGCGGGACTAACCGGGAACACTGAGTCCATGATTTGCCATCCCGAAATACGTGCATGTTTGCTTTGACGATCCTCTGGTAGACAAGCGATCAAAAGAGCTCCCAAGTTGCTACTGACAATCCCGCCAACAACCTCTTGTTTCAATCTATGAGTAAGGGCCGTGAACAGATTGTGTATGGATTCAGATTTTTTTGTCCGTAGCAGAGCACTAAAAACTGATAGATCTGAAAGTGTTAGCTGTCCTCTTCTTAATCCTAAAGGTGAAGGTGAATCCGAGGGAATTTCGTCAATCAAGTATCGGCTATAAAAAAAGGCTTTAATCTTCTCATGGGCAAATTTCCTATTATTGCGGTCTCCGGTACCCGGTGCTGGTTCAAGTAGAGAGAGAGTTTTAGCTCTTGAAGATAGAGCCCTTGAAAAATCTTCATTGCCAGAAGCATGTTCTTCACAAGCAACTTCAACAGCCACTTCCAACAGCGATGGATCGACGTAATCGATCTCATAGTCAAGCATGGTTCGAGCGGCTTCCATAAGAATCGAATATACGATATTTTCACCTGACTTTGGTGAAACTTCTGATGGAATACCAATTTTATCAACTTCTCGCGTGACCATAGCTGAGCATAACGAAATAATCGGTTCGTCATCGGTGTTTAAAAATAGCTCAGGATCCATTTTCGAAATTTGTGACACGAAAAATGGGCGTCGAAGCCAGCTGAAATCTTCAAAGCGCTCTTTGGCCTCCTGCATATACGGGACCCACTTATGGTTCTCTTTTGAAATCCAACTACATACGTCGGAGGCTTTTGGGAATCCAATATTCAACGAGTGAAGAGAAAGACCAATAATGTTTAAAGAATTTCCGATAAAATCCTTTAACACATCGATGCTTATAAAAGAGTCTCGCCCCGATAATAATATTAAACCACCTGCCCCAACGTCTCGTAATAATTCTCGAAGAGCAGACCATGAATTATCGTAGCCGCGGCTATCTGAAAGTTCATCAAAGCCGTCGATTGCGATTGAAATTAATCCATTTCGCATAAGACAAGGTAATTCTGATCTATTAAAATTTGCTCTTAATGCCGAAAGTGATCCATCTATTCGATCATCAATCGCAGAAAGAATTTTTCCTGCGCTTACTACCGGAATGATAAGTGGCCTCACACTGCTTCCTGTATGCAAGCTTTTAGCGCTTTCTGCTGCAAGGCGTTCTATGAAATGTGTTTTTCCTGCTCCAGCAGGCCCCTCAAGACCTACGACACCTCCTTGTGCGAGGTGCGAGAGAAATGTCTCAACTCCGTTGAAATCAGTAACTTCTGTGTTCCCATGCAGCTTAAAAGGAACATTCATAAAATTATCGCTAGAAAAACTGTATTCGTGTAAGACAGATCTTGCCAGGTATTTTATATTAGAAAACTGTTTTGATGCTAATAAACTTTTAAAATTTCCTGCAACTAAATTTCCTGAATCTATAGAAAAAATTTTCCCATCTTTTTTCTTGCTTAAAGCGATTCTTTCTCCTTTTCGCTCAAATATAGCGGTCCACTCTCCATTATCTTTTACAGAAAAATGAGATTCTGCAAACGCATCGCAAAATATTTTTAGGTCTTCAATTTCTTGACAATAAGCAGTCATGCTACAAAATCCTCTGGACCAAAAATTATGTCTTTAAGCTGTTGGGCATGGGTATGATTTTTTTGAACAGTGTTTAATAGACATATATCTCCTCCGATTGATTCGCCCGTGATAAGTCCAGGAATCACATCATCATCATTGCTTACGATTATTAGTTTTGCCTTCTCAGAATCCATAGATAGTGTAATTGCGTCTGCAACTAGTGATGAATCAACTTGTTTTTCCATAATGCGGTCGCAAACAAAACCATCTGGTGCCTTATGATTTAAATGCTGGCAAAGTTGACAAAGGCATTCTTTTCGTGATGTGAAAGGAAAATGAACACCTAGTTTTTTATCCACTCTTTTTCCATTAATATCTGAGTGTCTGACCGAAAATGAGTTGAGTGATTTCAGTGGATTATGATTCATGGCCCATGAATCATAATCCACTGAAATCACTCAACTCATTTTCGGTCAGACACTCAGCCATAGCTGTCATTGGAATACAGAGAATTAGACAAAAACAAGAAATTATCTTTCGGCGCATTAAAAATTTGTTATCGACCGACACGATGGAATACATAATTCAGTTTCCTTGTATAATCATAAATATTAGCATGATTATACAAATCTGCCACAGTGGATGCGGAAATATTTTCCCATCCAAAAATCACCCGTTGTTCAGATGCTTTCTGATATTTCAATTCTATTCCTGGCTTAAGCTAGGCTGGCGTAACACCGGGATTCAGGCTTTGCAGATTTTTAACTGTTGTACCCGTGTTCCTCGCGATATTCCACAGATTGTTGTTCGATGCCGTGACCATAACTTTCTCGATCCTCGAATTAGGATCGGCAACCGTATCCATCCGGAAGTTTGCCATCCTCATAAGCAGATATCCGACCCCGGCACGAATGTTATCTACGGGATTGGACCGGACGGACCCAACTGTCAGGCGTCCTTTCCACGCAGGTGGCATAATACGGTCACCACCCTCCTTTCCAGACAACAGCGAAGTCAGTCCCGGATCACCCGGATTACCAATCTGCATGGGCTGGCAGGTCCATGCAGGGTTGTGCGCCCCGGTCTCTACCCAGATAATCGCCTTGATCCAGCGCCAGTCCAGCGGATGATAGCCAAGTGTACTGGATAAATGCCGGTTATATGCATCGACCGTCCGGCGGATTTCACTGTCCCATGCATTCCACTGGGCTGGGAAACGCCCGGCAGCATCAATGCCATCCTTCCATTTATCAAACGGGCTTCTGTTTGCCGATGATGGCTGAATGGCCATGCGCTTCTCCCCTGCAGAACATGATATTTACTGCCAGTTTCATATCTTTCGATGATACGGCCAGCAATCAGTGGGTTTGAGGGAAATATGGGTATGTTCCGTGTGCTGGTCTGGAAACGGATATCAGGACCATTACTTGGAAGAACAGAGTATCAGGACTCGTTATTGGTTCCGATATGGCATTCCATATCTACCCACAAAAAATCCCTCAGGACGCATGCCCAGACGGGTATGAATCCTGAAGGATAATAAAAAACAGACCAGATTTATAATATAGACGCTTTATTTAGCGAAAATAACGTTCCCTCACTCCCACTCATTTATTAAAATCAACGTAACTCTTTGATTTTAATAGGAAATATTACTGCAAAACAGATCAACCCCGTCGTCAGTGCCGCCAAAATACTATGCTTTTTATTTTACAAAAGAAATTAGACAGAAAAAATTTTTGAGAATTCAGTATCTATCGGGAACGATGATCCCGAATCGAGTATATCAACCTTGAACGTGAAAGCGAGTATTACATCAAAAAAACCATCGAAGATTTTCTTCTTTCCGTCCACTATGGCAAGTATCCCGACCGAACATGAGAACAGGCGACGTCTCCATTCATAGACCACAAGAGTTCATACATGGCTCCCGGAAACAACCATCGCGGTCAGAAGGACTCGTTTACCCGGAGCGACTCATCATCCAGTTACGAGGTATCTTTTCCAAAACAAAAAAGGCCCGGCAATATGCCGGGCCTTCCGCTGGAGGGACGGGATCAGTTGGCACTGCTGCTGTTCTGGTTCCAGCCGCCATTATGGTCGCCACCACGATCACCGTCGTGCTCACTCCCGTTGCCATTCTGGCTGTCGCTGCCACGGTTGCCACGCTCGCCGGGGCCATTGTTCTGGTCGCCGCGGTTTTCACCATCGCGATCATCACGCTGGCCACCGGGACCGCCGTTCTGGTCACCACCATTCTGGTGACCGCCGCCCTGGCTCCCATGGTTGCCATGGCCGCCATGCCTGCCACCGTGATGGCCATGACCGCCATGGCCACGATGTTCGCCCTGCCCGCTGCCCTGGTTCTGGTCAGGGGATTGGGCCTGAGCTGCCAGCGGAAGGGAGATGCCAAGGGCAAGAGCAAACAGAATTGAACACTTCATGATATATCCTTTGATTCGGCCTCTGATCCATCGTCCCGCATCAGCGGACATGTGAGGTCGAACGATGTGAAAAATAGTATCGAGAATATCTGGTCCAGAGTTTATACTTCTTCATGGACCGGTAATATTCCGGTTAATGTTCCAGATAGCCGAACGCGTATTCTGGAACGTGAGGAACCTTTATCCGGTCACTCACAAACCACGCCATGACAGTCCGTAAACAACAGCTCCTCCATACATGCGGGATTAAGGGTCTTTCCTGACTGGGCGAGCTACTGGCTAACTGGGGCAGGAAACCTCGCTTTCAGACCTGCCCGATCGCCCGGGCGGCATCGTCCAGCAGGGCTGCGATCTTTTCCTCGGCTTCCGTATCAAGGCCGCCATTGCGCAGCCTCAGGCGGAGTGCCGTGCGCAGGTTTTCCATGCCGCGCATGACCGGCATCGGGACATCCTTGCGACCTCCCCTGCCCTCTGCCGCACCTGTTGCAGCACGGGACAGGATTTCATCGAGGGCCGCACGGCTGGCGGCCAGGAACGCCTCGCCTTCCGGCGTGATGTGGTAGTTCTTGCGGCCGTCGGCTTCGACAATCCGGGCATAACCGGCCTCATCCAGCCAGGTCAGCGTGGGGTAGATCACGCCGGGGCTAGGCGCGTAGCTGCCACCGAACTTTTCCTCGATCATGCGGATCAGTTCGTAGCCGTAGGTCGGCTTTTCCGCAATCAGCGAGAGGACCAGAAGCCGCATCTCACCATAATCGAACAGCCGGTGACGGCCGCCCCGGCGGCCACCGCCGTGGTGTCCACCGCGACCGTGAGGACGGCGGGGTTCGCCGGAACCTGCCATGCCTTCGGGGGAGAAAGTCTGGCGGTTACGACCGCCTGCGTGTCTGTTTCTGTGTTTCATGCTTACCGATATACGTTCCGATATATCTTACTTAAAGATATATCGGAATATATTTTTATCATTTCCGATAAACCCGTCCTTTCAGCCGCCGCAGGCAGTCCACCCGTCAGTCCCCTGCCCTGATTACATGACCGGAGAATCTCATGGTAATTCCGCTTTCCTGAAAAAAGAGGCGCATCGCGCGACAAGCAGATAGAGCGCTGGCGTGGTGAACATGGTCTGGATCTGGCTGACGAGCAGGCCACCGATCAGCGCGATGCCCAGCGGCTGGCGCAGTTCCATGCCATAACCGCCCATCAGCACCAGAGGCAGTGCGCCGAGGGCAGCGGCAAAGGTAGTCATGACGATGGGCCGCAACCTTAGCAGGCAGGCCTCGCGAATGGCGTCCCGGGCCGTCATGCCGCGTTCGCGCTCGGCATGGATGGCGAAATCCACCAACAGAATGGCGTTTTTGAGCGAGATGCCGGTCAGCAGCAGCATGGCGATCACCGCCATGCCCGAGAACGGCAACCCGAACAGGTCCAGCGCCATGATCGCCCCAATCCCGGCCGAGGGAATGGTGGAAAGAATGGTCAGCGGATGCCACACGCTTTCATAGAGCATGCCCAGGGTGATCCAGACGGCCAGGATGGCCGCGATGATCAGGATCTCGCTGTCATGCGTGCTTTTGCCAACGTCCCCCTCATCGCTCTGCAACTCGCCGGTGATGGTTTCCGGCAGATGCAGGCTTCGCCATTCCTGATCGATGATTGCCTGCGCCTGTGACAGGCTGACACCCGGCGCCAGTTCCAGCGCCAGCGAGACGGAGTTGGCATAGCCGATATGGGTCACGGCCACCGGATCGAGACTGGGGGTAATCCGCGCCACCACCGAGAGCGGCACCAGTGTCTCCGCTCACCTCGCCAATCGGAATGCGATCGGGGCGCAGGCGTAGCGACGACCGGACCAGGTCGGACAGCGTGACAATGCCGTCCTTGGTCCGCAGCGCGACAAGGTTGGGAGCCGCGCATTGCAGTTCACGGGTGTCCTCGATCAGCACGACGCGGTCGCCACTGGTGGCGATCTCCGCCAGCAGGGCGTTCACCAGGGTTGTCTTGCCTGTCGAGGTGCCCCCGACGACAAGGATGTTCCGGCGCTGGCGGACAGCCTCACGCAGGATGTCAGCCTGCGTGGCGGTCATGATTGCGGACGCGGCATAGTCAGCCAGTGAAAACACCGCTACGGCGGGACGCCGGATCGCAAAACAGGGTGCTGCGACCACAGGAGGCAGCAGCCCCTCGAACCGCTCCCCTGTTTCTGGTAGTTCAGCAGAAACGCGGGGACAGGCAGGATGGACTTCTGCCCCGACATGATGGGCAACGAGCCGCATGATACGTTCAGCATCGGCCGCATTGATCCGGGTGCCCGTATCCTCCATTCCGCCTGCCAGACGGTCGATCCAGAGCCGTCCGTCAGGGTTGAGCATCACCTCGGCGATGGCGGGATCGTCGAGATGACAGGCAATTGCGGCTCCCAGTGCGGTACGCAGCATGCGGGCTCCACGGGCAGCCGCTTCGGAACGAGGAGAAATGACGGACATGGAAGGCCCCGGCGACAGGCCTCGCAAGCGAGGCAGTGACGTAACGGGGTCAATTAGAAAAAGACACGGCCATGCAAACGCAACAAGTCAGTTGCGCGATAGGGCACGCGGATAAAAAAACTTGCGACCGGCAGGATGCAGGCTGGTCACGCTATTCGGACCATCCAAGACAATGGGCCACATGATGCCACCGATGATAGGGAAGCACATTCAGAATTGGTAGAACTGTATAAAGACGCTGCCAAAAGAGCCTTCATAATGTCGTCTTTGGGGGGATTCAGGTCTGTCCGCTTTACAGCGTGAACATTCAAGAAGCTGACATCATCTACCAATCCCGATGCAGTTCAAACGTCTCTACGGCCATACGCAGCACTGCCTGCAGTGACGAGAGGCCGTAGCCATTACCCGTTCGGTCTTGTCCGGCGTCTCCGTCAACGAGCAAGCTTTTTTCTCTCCCGACAATTGCAGCTCACTAACATTGTGCTAATTGGGAGAGATGTTCGCTTTCCGCTAGTCCAAACTGATCATAGGTATGATTTGAAAATGTTGAAATCCTCTCAAGACTATTCGTGCATTTCAGACATTGTAAGTTTCATAGACGAATCAGGTATAAATGGACTTGTTCGGAATCTTAAGCCGCAGGATGATAAAAAAATATCTCTTATTTGCGCTTTACCTATCCCGGCAGAAGATATTCCCTTTGTAAGGCGATTGATCGAGCCCTATTATAAAATATTCCGTGATGCCGCACCCATCGGTCAGAAGTTGCACGTTACTTCTGCCTTTGCTCCAGATCAAGAACAATGGCGCGTCGCTGCAGAAGTGGCGCGCGACGGTATATTTGATGTTATCAAATCTCGCAGGCTAATCATTGTCTATGCTGCAAGAAGAGCTGGACGCACACGTTTGGCTTATGAAAGAAATAAAGAAGATAGAGTTAGAGCCACAATCATTAACCAAGAGAGCGATCTTACTATACCTGGAATAGAAAGACCAGGAAACGAGTTTACTTTAGAGTTGCCGATGCTTACCCTTTTGGCTAAAATTAATAGCCTTCTAAGCAAATTGGGGAGACTGCGGTCGGATATCTGTTCTGACGAGATTGATCCAAAGTGGAGACGTGCATATGGAGAGATAATAAAAGATCTGCATGAAATTAGAGAAAGTAATTTCTATGTGATAAAAAGGAAAATCAGCACGAATAAGATTGTAAAGTTCAACGCAAAAATAAAACTAGAAACAAACATAGACGAAATTCCGTCTCGAATCGGAATAATTCTTGATCCGAAGAAAGGTCAGTGTGTCAGGGACGACCCACTTATATTTATGGCAGATATCGTTGCAAATCATTTGCACAGACACCTTTCTTTTCTTGATATTGCGTCCCCTCTAAATGCTTCAGAAAGTATAACAGGTTGGGAGTTGAAAACTCGGACAGTTATTAGCCAGAATCCATGCTTGCTAGATATTGTCTAACCTTCTGGGTGGAATGAGCGAGATGCACATTTTGGGTGCAATAAAAGCTTTTTCCGGTCATTATTTTCCAGAGCAATCGCTTGCGGTGCATAACACCTTCTAGGGCGACGCCCCTCCGACCAACTGGTCCGTAAACGGCCGGAACAGGGCGGGTTGCGGCGTAATCAGGAGGAGGAGAAGGGATACCGCTTAGGGCATTCGGGCACTCCGAGATGAAGACTCATCGCGATGATCAAACGCAAAAGGGGAGGGGCGCATAGATTTGTTGCACGGATTCGGCTGTTACGGTCGGGGCCTGCGAACCGTCCGCTTTAGATTTTTTTGCCAAGGCAAAATGGACGTTCGATATGGACTGAGTCCCGTTTTATTTGCTCTGTAGCAGATGGCACATCGCGAGCCGACTTGGCTCTCGATTGACAAGCCACTTCGGAGTCTCGCTACAAGCCCCAGCCATTGCGCGGTTTTACAGATAAAGACTTGGTGTTCTGGAGTAAGTCTGTCATTGCATGTAAATTCTTTTGAAATTGATTTCACGCCACGCCGAATCTTAAGGCGACGCGGGCGTCACTAGGTCTGGCACAGGGAGTTGCACTTGATTTCGACGATCTCGAAGTCGCCTTACGAGATGATTCTGGAGTGATCGCCCACCAGACCACTATGGCAACAGGACGCTCTCAAGCGGATCGTTACTCAGGGCGAGGTTGGACCTTCCGACGTCGATGATCTTTTCCAGTTCTGCTTGAAGGGCCAAGGAAAAACCGGCATTACCCTTGAGGCGGTCCCGCTGTCCGAAGCCGATCGATTGACACGCATCACCGCCGGCGGCGCGGTCTCGCTACGGTCGATAAGCAACGTGACGAGGGCCAACCGTCTGGCATCCGACCAGACGCTTCCTTTCGCCCCCACTGGTCTCACCATTATCTACGGAGACAACGGTGTCGGTAAGTCGGGCTATGCACGAATTCTGAAGCGCGCCTGCCGCGCGCGGTTCAGCACACCGATCCTGCCGGACGCGATCGAAGGGCGAGGTGTGGGTGCTGCGAGTGCGACTATCGCTTGGGCGGATGAGGGTGTCGATTGTCCGCCCGTCCAATGGACCGACGACGGTACACCGCATCCAGTCCTGTGCGCCATCAGCGTCTTTGACCGCGAATCCGCCACAGTCCACGTCCGCGACCAAAATGAGGTCTTCTTCCGCCCCTTCGGTCTTGATATCCCGGATGAGCTGGCGGCTGCGTGCCTAGCGGTGAAGGAGAAGCTGACCCTCGAGCGAGATCGGCTGAATAAAGCCCGAGACCCTGTCTTTCAAATGCCCACATTCAGCCAGACCTCGAAGGTGGGCCGCATCATGGGATCGCTCCGAGCCGATACGGATTTGGCCCCTCTCCGGGCGCTGGCGACGATGTCCGGCGAGGAGCTCGAACGACTTGCGCGCCTATCGGAGGACCTAGCCGGCGACCCGGTGAAGGCAGCAGCGATCGAACGGGCTTGGGCCACGTCGCTAGATCGCTTCGCCACATATATCGAGGTCATCCTGGCCGAGACCAGCAATGATGCTATGGCGGCGCTTCTCACAGCCATAACTGAGGCAAGAGACAAACGGACCGCCGCACAAATGGCCGCTGGCGCCGCATTTAGCACTGCCTTTCTAGTGGGCGTTGGCGAAGGTCCTTGGCGAGCTTTGTGGGAGGCGGCGCGCCGCTATTCAACGGAGGCAGCTTACCCCGAGAAAGCATTTCCGGTTGTCGGGGACGACGCCGCCTGCTTGCTGTGCCAGCAGCCTCTGAATCCAGAAGCTCAGGCGAGGATGATTGCCTTCGAGGCGTTCATCACTACCGATACCGAGCGCCACGCGCTGGAGGCAGAAGCTGCACGCGACAAGGCAGTCGACCGGCTCACAGCTGCCACCGTGCGCTTCGCATCCTTCCAGCATCTGGGTCAGCTTGGCATACGCGCACCGGAAGCAGCCAAGCTGACGCGGCGTTCTTTAGCAGTGGCACGTGCTCGGCGATCCCTCGGACTAACGGCCGCAAGGGATGGTTCCGCACCGACTAGGCCGCGCCCGCCAGGATGTTGTCATGCGGGTCGAACGGATCTTGGCCCAGAGGCTGACCTGAGCAATGCCGACACCCGCAAGGTCATCGACGCAGTGGTCGAGGCCATGACCCAGGCTGCGATCAGGGGCGAGGAAGTGACCCTGCCGAACTTCGGCAAGTTCAAGGTCAAGGATGTACCAGCCCGGGAAGGCCGTAATCCGGCGACGGGTGCCACGATCCAGATCGCGGCTTCACGCAAGCTAGGCTTTACCCCGGCCAAGGCGCTCAAGGACGCGTTGAACGGCGGGAAATGAACGTCCCTTGGGAAGGATCGGCTTGCATCTGGCAGGGGCGATCCTTATCTTACACCTGTCTTACAATGGAGACAGGTGATGCCAGCCGATCCCCTCACCACAACCGTCTCGACCAAGGGGCAGGTGATCCTGCCCAAGGCGCTGCGCGAACAGTTGCACTGGCCCGCCGGAACACGACTGGTGGTTGAAAACACCGAACGCGGTGTCCTGCTTCGTCCGCTGCAGGAAGCTTTCGCGGCCACCCGGCCCGAAGATGTATTTGGCAGCCTCCCGCCCACAGGCGGCCCGAAATCGATTGATGAGATGCAGGCAGGTCTGGACGCGGAAATCAGGAAACGCCATGCGCGCGGTCGATACTAACATCATCGTCCGCTACCTGACGGGCGATGATCCGAAACAGGCCGAAAAGGCGCGTGCGGTGGTCAACGGGGAGTTGGTCTTCGTGCCACGCACCGTCGTGCTGGAAACCGAATGGGTTCTGCGCGGGGTGTATGACATGCCGAAGAACAAGGTGATCCCGGCCCTGCGCGCCTTTGCGGGCCTGCCCACGGTCACGGTCGAGGATGCGACGCTTGTGGCCCATGCCTTCGATTGGGCGGAAGCGGGCATGGACTTTGCGGACGCGCTCCATCTTGCCGCGGCAAAGGGCTGCAGCGGTCTTGCGACATTCGACAGGCGTTTCATGCGCGCGGCCACCAAGGTTGGCACGCTGTCGGTCAGCGCCCCCTGATCCGCTTTTACGTTTTTCCGGCAATGGTATCCTCCAGCCATCCGTAAGTAGCAATCCATGCCACCGTCTCCCTGCTTCCCAGATCAATGACGTGCGCACCGCCTCCGAAGGCGTTCACGCGCGGCCGTGTGCAGGTATTGGCCCATTGAAAGCCCCAGCGGCCAGTGAGCCGGAATTTATGGGCGCAGCGCAGGACAAAGACGACCACCTGGGCAGGATCACCCGTCCTATCGTCCCGAATCCACAGCCTGCCGGCTCCATGGGCAGGTTCTACCGAGACGGCAAACGGTATCCCCCTGCGTCATCGATCTGGTACTCGGCCAGCAGATCCAGATAGATCGTCATCGCGCGGGCAGCGTTGCGTGCGGAACCGACATCAAGAACGCACGAGAAATGCGTAAAGAAGTCCGCCATGGTCTGTCTCCATGAAAACGCAGAAGCCCGGCGCAGGGCCGGGCCTGGTGAAACCACACGGTTCATCTCGGAACGTATCAGATCACTTTTTCCATCAGCTTGCGTGCCCTGCCCTCCATATCCAGCCGTGTGTCCTGGTTGGTCTTCGTCCGCGCCAGCGCCGTGATCCCCTGTGCAAAATCGAACACACTCTCGGGCTTGCGTCCCTCCTCGTTCAGTACCGTCTCGATGATTTTGGTGGTTTCCGGTTTGGAGAACCCACGACGACGCAGGAAACTTTCCCGATCTTCATCGGTTCTGGCCACCAGCGCCTTGCGCGAGGCCTGAATGCCAGAGACGAACGAGGCCGGGCTGGCCGTGACGAAATTCCGTAGGGCCGGCGTGGCCTGATGCACGAAACGCGAGGCCGCGAACTTGCTATGCCGGATCGTGATCTGTTGGAAATTTTCCACGCCCCACAACATACAATTTTGGCACACTCCGCGCAGATAAAACGACGCAATACCAAGACTCTTACTGCCGACTTCCGAATTCCAGGCATAGAAGCCCCGGAAATAGAGATCGGGGTCACCATTGGGCAGGCGTCCGGCCTCGATCGGATGGGTATCGTCGACCAGAAACAAGAAGACATCGCGATCCGATGCGTAGAGCGTCGTGGTTTCCTTCGTGATGTCGACATAGGGATTGTGGGTCATGGTGGCCCAGTCGATCACACCCGGCACCTTCCAGTTGGTATCGCCTGTGCCATCGCCAGCGATCTTCCGCACGGCGCCGACCAACTCATGGTCCCAGATGCGTCCGTAATCGGGACCGGTTACGGCACGCAGTTCGACGCGGCCGTCCTCGTCTCCAGCGTTTTCACCAGTTCGGCGCGGTGCGACAGCAGGCCGTGCTGCAGGTTGATCGCCGCCAGTGGTGCAGGAAGATTGCGCAGGTACGACGAAGGGGCACCGACAAGGCTGCACATTTGGCCAAACGACCAGTGGGTGGGCACGATCGGGTCATTCTGTCCTGGCACGGTCAGGGTCAGACGCTCGGCATTGGTCGATCCGGCCTCACGTACCACGCACGGTACGGGGGCCGTTTTCGCCAGTTTCTTCTGCTTCACCAATAGTTCGAGGGCACGAAAGCGACGCCCACCGGCCGGAACTTCATAGGTACCGGTCTCGGTCCCTTCGCCGTGACGATTTCATCCTCGCACATTTCGTGCGGGGGCCGTCCACAACATCACCTCTCATTATGGAATGCTGCGGGCCACTCTGGGTTCGTACGCAGCATAATCCGTCACGCCGAAGGATCGATAGATTAGACTTCTATCAATCATAAAAATGCGATAGAATGATTGATAGAGCCTTGGGATATCAATCATGCTTTGGAATTGGCAGCTTCCGGACTGGCCACATTTTCACTTCGAGAAAAGCTGTCTGCGAGACGCCGAAACGGAGTTCCTGAAAAGTTCAGGCGTGGTCGTCGGTGCGATGCAGCATCTGGACAAAGACGCCAATCAGCATCTTGTCGTTCAACTCATGTCGCAAGAAACGGTCGAGAGCTCCGCTATTGAAGGCGAGGTGCTTGATCGGGCCAGTGTGCAATCGTCGATTGCGCGACACCTTGGCTTCGCCACAGACAGGCGACGTTCTACGCCAACTGAGGCTGGGGCCGCTGAATTGATGGCGGACCTCTATCGGCATTATGCGGCCCCTTTGACTGACCAGAGTCTCTTTGAGTGGCATGCCATGCTCATGAATGGTCGGCGAGATCTGGATGTCATTGGCAGGTATCGGACGCATGCCGAGGCAATGCAGATTATCTCCGGCCCCATCCATGCGCCGCACATCCACTTCGAAGCCCCGCCATCTCGAAGCGTCCCTTCGGAGATGGCGCAGTTTATCGGCTGGTTTAACAGGACCGCCCCAGGCGGGATCGACCCCTTGCCCGCGATTGAGCGGGCTGCGATTGCCCATCTGTGGTTTGAGACCATTCATCCCTTTGAAGATGGAAATGGTCGCATCGGACGGGCTATTGCTGAAAAAGCATTGGCGCAAACCCTCGCAGCCCCAACGCTGACGGCGTTGGCCGCGACCATCAATACATACAAGAAAGCGTATTATCTCGAACTGCATCGGGCCAGCAAGACGAACCAGATAGAGAACTGGATGGTCTGGTTCTCTCAGGTCGTGTTGGAGGCGCAATCCCGCACGCTTCGGAACATCCGGTTTCTTATTGAGAAAACGCGGTTTCTGGATCGCTTACGCGGAAAACTGAACAGTCGTCAGGAGAAGGCCCTGCTTCGAATGCTGGCAGAAGGGCCTGATGGTTTTCAAGGTGGCCTGAGTGCCCAGAATTATCGGTCGATTACAGGGGCGACGTCTGCCACGGCGACGCGTGATCTGGTTGATCTGGTGGCGCTTGATGCTCTTATTCGGACAGGAGAAAACCGGTATGCCCGGTATTCTCTTCGTCTCTGACAAACATGTAGTTTACTGTTCAGCCACGAAAAAACCTTCAAGGTCGCTGCTTATGGACGCGGATAATCTGACAGAGCTCCCGACCGCGCTGGATAGCATTTTCTGCCACGATTAACTGGACGGTGCCAAATAGGTGGTTGGTAAAATAGGATTTCTGTTCCCATTCATGAGGCATTTCGACAAAAATCCCAAAATGCGCTTGTTCCAGAGCCTTTCCACCCTACCTGCCTGTCTGCCCCTCCCCTGCTGCCCGCGTAGCGGTCGGCTCTGTCCTGCCGAACCGATCGCCCAGCCTAGGCCGGGCCAGCGGAAAAGAGGCAGGGGCGACCCCGGTCACCTTTTCTGCACCCAGGGGTCTTCGGACCGGGAAAGCCGGTCATGCTGAGCGACATCCGCATCCTCGGCTCCAGCAGGCGCGCGCAGGCCGCGCTGCACGCCCGCGTTGACCATTTGACACGACAGCGTCTGGCCGAGACACAGGACCCGGCGCGCTGGTGCGAAATCCTCTCGACCGCGCGGTTCACCCCGCCCCTGCCCCTGCTTCTGGCGGGCATCGAATTGCCGGACGGGACCTATTCCCCGGATACCCCCCTCGCCCAGGGCGTGCCGTATGCGTCGGCTGCCCAGCAGATGGCTCAGGACCATGTGGCCGATGTCCCATCGGGGTTCGAACTGGCTGTCGGACTGGAAATCGACGACGGTACGCCCAGCTTCCTGGCCTGGTTCCGGCCGATCCAGCCCGTAGGAGCCTGTCCCAAGACGTCAGACGCATCGCCTCCTGCGCCCGTCGGCCAGCCGGCTGCTGCCGTCGCGCAATGGTTTTCCGTCGTCTCGACACAGCCTGTGCCCGAACATGATGGCCGCCTGGCCACGGCCCGTCAGGCGGCCGATGCTTATATGCACCGCAGCAAGGCCGAAAACACGCTGCGCACCTATCGCGCCGCCGTGCGGTCCTGGTGTCGCTGGGCTGCCGGTCATGCCCTGCCCGCCCTGCCGGCCCGCGGCGAGGATGTTGCCGCCTATCTGGCCGACATGGCGCTGCAGGGCCGCAGGACCAGCACCATCGACCTGCATCGGGCCGCCCTGCGCTACCTGCATCACCTGGCGCAGATTGCCGTACCCACCGCCCACCCGATGGTGACCGCAACGCTTGCCGGCATCCGGCGGGAGGCAAAGGAGACCCTGCCCCGCCAGAAAACCGCGCTCACCTGGGACAGGCTGGTCCGGGTCGTCGAAGCCATCAGTCCACATGATCTGGTCGGTGCGCGGGACCGGGCCATTCTCCTGATCGGTTTTGCTGGCGCGTTCCGGCGCTCCGAGCTTGCTGCACTGAAGGTGGACGACATCACGGTGGACGAGGGTGGCATGCAGATCCGGCTGGGCCGGTCCAAGGGTGATCCCCAGCGCAAGGGTACTCTGATCGGCATCCCGCGGGGCCTGACCCGGAACTGCCCGGTTCTGGCATACGAGACCTGGCTCCGGCAGGCCGGGATCACGGAAGGTCCGGTCTTCCGGCGCATCTGGTCCGCGCGGGGCCACAGGGCGGGAGTCACTCCCGTCGGAGCCCCGCCCAGGATCGGGCCGCACGCCCTGTCGGACCGGGCAGTCACGGACATCATCCGCAAACGATGCGGCGACACCCACCTCGAAGGGGATTTTGGCGGGCACAGCCTGCGCCGCGGCGCCATCACCACGGGAGCGAAAGACGGGTATGATCTCCTGGAACTGAAGCGCTTCTCGCGGCACAAAAGCCTTCAGGTCGTCGAGACCTATATCGACGCGGCCAGCATCAAGGCCCGGCACCCGGGAAAATCGAGATTCTGAGTCTGTCTTGACCCCTGGCTCCAGAGCGCTTCAACGTGTCTTCAACTGCAACACGTCAGGGCGGATCAAAGAGAGGAAACAGCGTGATGGGCTCCAGAATTCTTGTTGTCGGCGCGGGGGCCGTGGGTGGGTATTTTGGCGCCCGCATGGCCAGCGCCGGGCATGACGTGACCTTTCTGGTACGCGAAAGGCGCCTGCAGCAGCTCCGTGCCGAGGGGCTGTGCCTGATCAGTTCCGTGGGCGACGCCACCATCGCCCCCCGGATGGTGATGGCCGGTGGGATTGAGGGTCCCTACGACATCATCCTGCTCAGCGTAAAAGCCTATTCCATGACGGCGGCAATGAACGATTTCGCGCCTGCGGTGGGACCGCAGACACGGATTGTCCCGCTTCTCAACGGCATGCAGCATCTTGATATTCTGGCAGACCGCTTTGGCCCTGCCGCGGTCATGGGAGGCACGTGCTTTATCGTCAGCATGCTTGATGCGCAGGGGCGCATTGTCCAGACGGGTTCTCTGCCCCGTCTTTCGATTGGAGATCGGGTAGGCGGCGATACGCCAGTGACACGCAGTATTGCGGAAGCCCTGTCGGGTTCCGGATTTGAAACGGTGTGTTCCACCCACATCCTGCAGGACATGTGGGACAAATGGGTCCTGCTCGCCTCCCTGGGCAGCATCTGCTGCCTGATGCGCGGAACCGTGGGGGATGTCGCCAGCCAGCCAGCAGGTCAGGCCTTTGCGCAGGCGGTCATCCATGAATGTGCGTCAACGGCGGCGGCGGCTGGTTATCCCCTACGGGATGCCACGCTGAAGGGCACTGTCAGTCTCCTGACGAAAACGGACTCCACCCTGACGTCCTCCATGTTCCGGGATCTGCTGCAGGATGCTCCTGTGGAAGCACAACAGATTATTGGTGACCTGGTCAGGCGGGCATGCGCGCTTCAGATCCCTACGCCCATCCTGGATCTCACCGATCTGAATCTGCGCGTGTATGAACAACAAAGGCACGCATGAAGAGGCACAGTGCAGATACGACGTCCCAGCGGACATATCCACTTCACAGATCATGCCCGCCTTGCTCAAAGATAATTTCTCCCTGCATGAACAGCCGGAATGGAACGTCTAACTTGAGGGAAATCTGACAGTTCGTTGAACGGCGGAGATGAGGCGTAAGCGGACATATCCGTGTCAGCAATACTCTTATGGAAGTTGATGCTTCCGCAGCCAAATGGCGAATTCTGTCTCATCGATTTTTCTTTCGACCAGAGCGACCATGCGCTCCACCACGTCAGGCGCAGTGATGGCGACGTTCTGGCCGTTTGCTTTGAGAAACAACACACAGCAGGCCCAGCCAGTCCGCTTGTTGGCGTCATTGAACGGGTGGTTGCCCGCAATGCCGAAGGCATAGGCGGCGGCGATGTCAAACAGATCGACAGGAACTGGATCCGCGTAGTGATAGCGGTTCAACGGTCGGTCTAACGCGCTATGCAGCAAGTCCGCACTTTTGATTCCCTGCGCGCCACCATATTCGCGCAAGGCGCAATCATGCAGGAACAGCACAGCATCAACCTCGAGAAACTCCGGTTCGTTCACCGTTTCGCCAGTTCCTGAAGTGCGTCAGCCTGTTCGCGCAGCACTTCACGGGCAAGATCCATCTGGCGTTCGAGCTTGAGGTTGCGCTTCACCAGCTTAATGCCGTCAGCCAACTCGACCAATGTGAGTTCTTGCCCGATCTCCAGACCCAGTCGAATACGGGTCTCCGCCGGCAGCGTGAGCCCGACCGAATTGCCCTGCTTGCGCAGAGTGACCGTTTCCATGGCGCTCTCCTATCTTACGTCTCGTAAGATAATGAAGTTTGGATCACAATACCAGACTTCTGTTCTCTTATCCCGAGGCTAAATTGCGTGATTGTCACGATGTCCGGTATTGAAAAGGAAAAATGGGCATCCCGATGATCAACATGAAGGCATATTCTGACGGCAGTTCTGCTTCACGAACAGCGTATTCGCTTGATGGGGTAATGATCCATTTGTCCGTCTTCCGAAAGGAATGTGGCGTGTTCAACTTGCGCCTGCGCCATCAGGAGGTGGTCAAACGGATCACGATGATGCAGAGGCAAAGACATAAGGATCTGCAGGTGTTCGGGTTGTATTTGCAGCAGAGAGAAACCTTCCTCAGGAATGGCTGCCAGAATGTCGTTCATATCCGCATCCAGTTTTCCAATACGGATTTTGATCGCAATCTCCCATAATGACACGATGCTCACCAGAATATCGTGGGCCGGATCTGCGATGATCTCCCGTGCATTCTCACCCAGCAGGTTGGAGTCCGAAAGCCACCACAGCAACGCATGCGTATCGAGCAAAACCTTCACAGGCCGCGTTCCATACTTTCAAGAATATCTGCCGGTGTCTGATCAAAATCTTCGCTCATTCTGATCCGCCCGCGCAATGCGCCTGGTTGACGACGGGGACGATAGGAAGAAGCTGGCGGCCGCAGTTCAGCGACAACCTGGTCGTGAGACGTCACGAGGATCGTGCTACCCTGTCTGACCTGACGCAGATACGCCGTCAGGTTTCCCCGGAACTCCCGAACACCGATTTTCTGTGGAGATGATGCGTTATCTGAAAGATGCTGGCTCATGGTCTCCTCCTTATGTGTCATCATAGCATGTACACACAGGGAGGAGGTAAAAAATTCCCGAGGCATATTCGATTTCAGAGATCCGTGGCTTCCGACAGTGCCAGAGCGTCCTCGACATCCACCCCAAGGCATCGAACCGTACTATCCAGTTTTGAATGACCAAGCCGGATCTGCACTACTCGAATATTACCGGTTCGTTTGTAAATCATGGCAACTTTCGTGCGGCGAAGTGAATGAGTTCCATATTCACCAGGTATAAGTCCCACCGCTTGAACCCATTGATCCAGAAGCCGGGCGTATTGCCTTGTGCTCAGATGAGCTTGGGCGGCTTGGAAAAACATACTCATTCAAGCCACCACCGCGATGCTTCAGCCACGCTCGCACACTTTCGCGCGTCGTTTCCGTAATCTTAAACTGCACAGGTCGCCGGGTTTTCTGCTGCTCGACCATGGCCCGGTGACGCACCTGACCGCTGGTAACGATGTCGCCGATACGAAGACTGACAAGATCACAGCTTCTGAGTTTGCTGTCGAGAGCAAGATCAAACAACGCTCTGTCTCTGACACGCTGTTCGTTCCCGAGCCAGAACCGAATAGCCCAGACATGCTTTTCTTTGAGCGCCGGCTTGGCGCCAACCATTTTTCCTGCATTCCAGGGCACGGACTTCTTCAGCGTAGGCGTTGGAAAACGAGTTGTCTTCTCCATGATACTTTCTCCTGATCAGCTGCTGATGCAGCAATCAGAAGTCTGGATGATAATATCGGCGGATAACGAGAACTATTGCCGACCGCCCGCTTTCTGGAAGTCCGAATGGCTCCGCTTATGACCGACATGAGGCGTAAGCCGATCACTGTCGCGTTTTAGAAACCTGCGAGAAGCAGATCGAGCGCCTGAGTAATTTCGTCCTGACAAAGCGACAATGAAGCAATGATCTTCGTCAGATCACGGTCAGGAACTGCGGCCATAAACTGCGTCATCATGACGAAGGGACAGTCGTCAACCATAAACACCGGGTTCAGCCTCTTGGCAGGCTTTGGTGCGGTTCTCTGCGGCAGCAGCGGAACAACGACACGGGTACCCAAGGCGTCCAGAAGATCTGCCTGCACATCCAGAACGAAACGTGCTTCTCCCCGTCCGGCCAGACGATACACATCAAAACGGGCCATTTAGAAGTTCCGATAGTCCGCCAGGGGAAGCCCGTTCTCTTCAACATACTGCCGTGAGGCTTCGAGGGAAGCGCGATTGTCTGCCAGCCATTGCTGAGCACGGATCGACGCGATAGCTGACTTAAGCCCCTGCTCGCAGGCCTGCGATATGTTGAGATCTAACGACTTGGCTTCTTCGAGCAGCTGAGCGGGTAGCGTCACATTTGTGGGGCGACGTGATGGAGTGCCGGAATGCACGCGAACCATAGCTTTGCTCCTATTATACTGGCAACCAGCATATAGCACATGTTTATGCGCATTTGTATGCTCATATTTTTATGCGAAGGTACGACCGTTTTCTGGAGGCCTCAACGGCTTTCCTTATGGCCGACATGAAGCGAAAGCGGACTATTTCCTGAGCCTGATGATTCCGAGTTCGTTCCACATCCACCCGAAATCGTAGGCAGCCATGGCACCGCCACTCCCTTGGGCGTGGACCGTAGTGTTTTCGATATCCTTCAACCAGATGGCCACCTTTTTACGTCCTGAGGCTGTCTGGACGGCCTGGCGCGGCGTCAAATCCCCCAGGGCCGGGACTGGCTCATCAAGCACCTGCCGATAGTGCCGCTCCAGCATCTGCCCGATAATCCGGGCTTCCTCCTCGGGCGGGATCTGCAGTTCTGGCGAGACCTCCCGTCCATGCGTCCCCCGGTCTTCCATCGCCTGCGCCGGCGTCATGATCTGCGTGAGCGGAGCGCGCACGAGATCTCCCAGACCAGCCTGCAGCATGGCACGACCACGTTCGGCACGCTCTTTCGAGTTCACCTGCAGCCGCAACTGCCGCCCCTTCAGATCCAGCGTGCCCAATACGATCGCACCATCATCCATCTCCGTGCGCAGGAACCGCCCGTTTTTATCCCGTCCAGCCTTGCGCACGGGATCGCTCATCGGCTCTTTCAGCCAGTTCCAGAACGACCGGCTCTCTGCCCGCAGGGCTGCCATCCCGTCAAGCACGTCCGCCACTGTCTTCTGCGTCACGCCTTTTGCCAGCGGAAAACACACTTCATGGAAGACCAGATCCTCTCCGTCCCCATTGAACAAAGCTGGGCCCTCCATCTGCCGGGCCATGTCCTCCAGTGTCCGGAACAGCCAGGTCAGCGTGAACATCGGCGCAAGCTCACGCAGGGTCTGCGTATCGACTTTCGGAAACTCCGCCTTGCCCCGTCTTTTCCGCAGAGCCCTGTAAAGGTTCGCAGCCAGATCTTCGCAGGCACCCCGTGAATAGGCGAGTAGCCCGCCTGCCAGAATGGTCTTCCCATCGGACGGCACCAGACGTGCTGCAATCCGGTCCCACTGCTCCAGTGTCCGGGTTGCCGTGCCTTCATGCACCAGAACCGGATCAGCACCCCGCAGCAGGTCACGCGCCATCAGGCTCTGGCCGGGTTTGATGTCCGAGACTTCATACAGGCTCATGACCGAAGCCTTGAGGGCACGCATGTAGGCGCTGTTACGCGGCCCTTCCTTCCAGCCCCGACGCTTGAGGTAAACGTCGACGAAGTTCCGGCCATCATCCCGGTCCTGCCCGAGAAAATCCTCAAAGGCGCAGCCCCATAGCGTCATGGCGACGTCAGGACCGATCATCTCCGCCAGATCCTCGAAGGTGATGTCACCCGCTTCCAGCGCCGGACCGATGTGATCGGCGAGCACTTCGCCAAAACACTCCTGCCAGTCCTCCTGACCGAGATAACGGATCAGTCCCGTGAGTTCGTCTGCGGCCATGGCTGTTACTGCGTTTCCTGAACCTGACTCGGTGAGGCCGGAACGATATCCCGAAACAGGCATCAGGGCACCCTGCCCCACATTCACACACATGTGACCTTCGACAAAATTGCGCCGGATTACCTTTTCATCTGTTTCCTATGTGTTTCCTGCAGGGAATTTCAGACAACAAAAAACCCGCCGTGTGCGAGCGGTTTTATCGTGTCAAATCAAGGATTTGTATCTGGTTTCAGGGGGCCTGCAACCAAAGAAGACTGCTGCTTGTCAGCGGGTTCGTAGAGAAGCTCGCTGCATGACATAGTCGATTGATAAACAATCGTTTTTATCAATATTCTGTCTCGCCGCAGCCTTTCCCGGTCAGACCGTGTCAGTCAACCAGTCCTCGGTTCGAAGACCTTCCACCCGCTGAAATTCCCGCAGATTGCCGGTCACCACAATCAGCCCCCTGCTCCGGGCATGCCCGGCAATCATGAGATCATACGGATCTATGATACGGCCATTCCGTTCAAGAGCAGCCCGAATGTCCGCTGTATGGGCGGCCGCTTCACTGTCGAATGGCAGGACCGCCAGCCTTGCCGCGAAGTGCTCGACCTCACGCCTTGTGTGCACGGGATCAGACGAGCGTTCCGCGCCATAAAGCAGCTCATACAGCACCACGTCCGAGATGCAGAGTTCCTCCGCACAGCTGTTGAACCTCGGACGCAGCCCCTGCGGTCGATCCTGTGAGTGCTGGTTGTAATCTCCCCAAATGTGCTGGTTGAAAATTCCCCAGTTTGAGGACTGTGCGTGATCGTCATGGGGGCATGCCCCCATGACGATCACGCGGCACATTTATCCCTGCTGATGCCAAAGGAAGGGCGAGCAGGTGATAGGACTCAGGGAGGTCGTTTTGATCCAGGAACTCAAAAGACAGGGGCTCAGCATCAGCGCCATCGCGCGCCAGACAGGGCTCGATCGCAAGACAGTGAAGAAGTATCTGGCCAATGGGCTGGAGACTCCAGCCTATGCACCGCGTAAACCGGTGGCCAGCGCAGCAGAACCTTATCGAACCTATCTGTTGGAGCGGATGGCAAGTTATCCCGGACTTTCATCGCGCAGGCTGCATCGTGAAATTCGCGACATGGGATATGACGGTGCCTATTCATCGCTGACGGAATATCTCCGGCAAATCCGCCCCCCGCTGCCCAGGCCTTATGAGCGGCGCTTCGAGACCGGAGCCGGCGTTCAGGCGCAGGTCGATTTTGCGGAATTCCAGACAGTCTTCACCGGCGAGCCAGGCATCGTGCGCAAGGTCTGGTTGTTCAGCATGGTGCTGGGGCACAGTCGCTGGCTGTGGGGACGTTTCTGCCCGAACCAGGGTCTGGAAACAGTGATGCGTTGCCACATCGCCGCCTTCGAGGCGATGGCGGGCTGCTGCACGGAAATTCTCTACGATCGCATGAAGACCGCTGTCATCGGTGAGGATGATGCGGGCGTGGTGACCTACAATGCCTCGCTGGTGGCGCTTCTGGCCCATTATGGCAGCGCCCCCAGAGCCTGCCAGCCCTATCGCGCCAAGACCAAGGGCAAGGTCGAGCGACCCTTCCGCTACATCCGTCAGGACTTCTTCCTTGGCCGCAGCTTCCATGATCTCGATGACCTCAACGCCCAGTTCGACGTCTGGCGCGCGGATATCGCCAACGCGCGGGCACATGCCACCACCGGGCGGATCGTGCAGGAGCATTTTGCACAGGAGCAGCCCCATCTGCATCCATTGCCTGCCCTGCGCTACGATGCTGTTCTGAGCGTCGAGCGGCGGATCAGCCGCGAGGGGATGGTGGCGGTGGCCGGCAATTATTACAGTGTGCCTGACACTGCCCGCCGTCGCGTGGTCGAGATCCAGCACCATACACATGAAGTCCTGATCTTCGAGGAAGGGAAACTCATCGCCCGGCATCCCGTGCTGGAAGGCAAAAACCGTAAGCGGATCGAGCCAGGCCACCGCAAGGCCCCACCGGTTCAACACGCCGAGATGTTGCCGACGACACCGGCGGTGCCGATCCTCCAGCGTCCTCTGGCTTTCTACGGCGCGGTGGGTGAACGCCTGGCCAACATCAATGCCAAAGGGACCGCATGATGTCTGTCACCGAACGCATCCGACAAAGCCTGCTGGCTCTCCATATGGCACGCGCCCTCGAAACGCTTGATCACACGCTGGGCAGGCTGGAAAAGGGCGAGATCAGCGCCATCGAGGCCATCGACGATCTGCTGGCCGAAGAACTGAACCTGCGCGAGGGACGGCGCATCAGCGTAGCACTGCGCACCGCCCGCCTCATGCCGATCAAAACTATCGAGAGCTTCGACTTCTCGTTCCAGCCTTCACTCGACAGGCATCGCATCACCGCGCTGGCCCAGCTCGAGTTCATCAATCGGGCCGAGGTGTTGCATTTTCTGGGCCCGCCAGGCACCGGAAAATCCCATCTGGCCACAGCCATCGGCGTGGCCGCCGTCAGGGCCGGACGCAGCGTCTATCGCTGCTCTCTGGCAGAACTGCTCGAGGCGCTCACCAGAGCCGAACGCGAGGGGCGTCTGGCCGAGAAAATTCGCTTCTACACGCGGGCTTCGCTGCTGATCGTCGATGAAATTGGCTACCTGCCAATCACGCCAGGTGGTGCCAACCTCTTCTTCCAGCTGGTCAATGCCCGCTACGAAAAGGGAGCGATGATCCTGACCTCCAATCGCGGTTTTGCCGAGTGGGGCGAGGTCTTCGGCGACCCGGTCGTCGCCACCGCGCTGCTCGACCGGCTACTTCACCATGCTGTCGTCGTCCACATCGAAGGTGCCAGCTATCGCCTGCGCCAGCATGCCGATCTGATCCCCGAGCATACACGGGCCCACGCCAATCTGATGCCACCGGCAGCGCCAAAGCGCCGCGGTAGGCCCCCAAAGCATGGAGCTATCGATCACCTCAATGGCTGATCACCATATCCGTGCTGGGGAATTTTCCGACAGCACATGTGGGGAATTTTGAAACAGCATTTACACTCCACCGTCTTCTGCGTCACGCCCTTTGTCAGCGGAAAATACACATCATGGAAGACCTGGTCCTCCTCGTCTCCATTGAACAGCGCTAGGCCATCCGCCTGCCAGGCCATGTCTTCCAGTGTCCGGGTTGTTGTGCCTTCATGCACCAAAACTGGATCACCATCTCGGAGAAGGTCTCGCGCCATCAGGCTCTGGCCGGGTTTGATGTCCGAGACTTCATACAGGCTCATGACCGAATCCTGGAGGGCACGCATATAGGCGCTGTTACGTGGCGCTTCCTTCCAGCCCCGACGATTGAGGTAAACGTCCACGAAGTTCCGGCCGTCATCCCAGTCCTGCCCGAGAAAATCCTCGAAGGCGCAACCTCATAACGTCATGGCAACGTCGGGGTCGATCATCTCCGCCATTCCGCGAAACAGTCCTGCCTGTCCTCCTGACCGAGATAACGGATCAGTCCCGTGAGTTCGTCTGCGGCCATGAGGCTTTCCTGCTACTTCCGTTATGGACAGCAGAGGGGAATACTGTCCTGACTCGACAAGACAGGATCATACCCTGAAACAGGCAACGGGATGCCCCTCCCCGCTTTCACGCATTTGTGAAAGTGGACAAAATTGCGCCCCGGTACCTTTCCGTCTGTTTCCTATGTGTTTCCTGCGGTGGAAATTTGGACGCAAAAAAGCCGCCTCTGAGGGCGGCATTTTTTGTTAGATATCAGTATGTTCGGCTTGGTTGCGGGGGCAGGATTTGAACCTGCGGCCTTCAGGTTATGAGCCTGACGAGCTACCGGGCTGCTCCACCCCGCGGTGGTAAGGGGAGACTGGAAGACCTGGCGGCGACCGACTTTCCCGTGCCTTGAGGCACAGTATCATGGGCGCTGGGGCATTTCCCACTCCGCATCGCGAAGGTCGCTTGCATACTCCAGGTCGTCCCGGCGATACTGCGCGCGGGTGATTTCAGTCCAGGCCATCTTGATCTCATCAGGTTATCGCAAACCCATGAATCATAATCCACTGAAATCACTCAACTCATTTTCGGTCAGACACTTAGACGATGGGAATGGACTGGGGAAAGTTATTTTTACAAATAGAATTCAAATTAACGAATCAATGCGCCTTGCCTTTTCTGCAGCCCCTATTATTTTTCAAGATGAAATTATTAAGAAATCTGACATCCGTGTAACTGTTGTTAATGATGATGTGATATCGGTCCAGATTCATTCACAGGAACATTCCGACACAAGAACAGATTGGCGAAAGGGGGCGAGGGTTGATTTGAATTATTCTATCTTTGACCTGCCAGATCATATTGAAACTCAATGCGTTAAGATTGTTCAAAGTTTAGGTTTGCGATTTGCTGCTATCGATTTAATCTTAGATAATCAAGGAGATTTATGGTTTCTTGAAGCCAACCCCAATGGACAATGGGCGTGGATCGAACAGCGCACGGGAGCGCCTATTACTTCAAAGATTGTTAATGCTCTTGAAAAGATATGAATATGACGTGGTGTGATAGTATTTTGTTCGGTATATTCCCAATAGTTTTCTCTCAAGAAAGAAACGAAGAATTTGAAAATGATCAGCATGAAATAGAAGAGTTAGAAGAAAAAATTAGTCAACTAACATTTTCAGACCACGCGAGCGAAGCGTTAGCTGCAGCCGAGAGGATCGCGGATGCTCAAACACAACGGCGACGCACGGCAGAAACTAAGGCATCGGCATATCTAGCTGTACTGGCCGCCCTAGTTCCTGTGATTATCAGTATAGAAGGAGCAGATTGGGAGAAAAAAACGGGTCCAGCGCCAGAATGGTTAAGGCTTATTATCCTTGTTTCAGCCATAATTTACACAGGGGCCGCTGGATGGTTCGCAGCTAAAACATTAAAAGTTTCGGGATTTTATACTGTTGGGGTTTCTGACATTGTTGATGCTTACAGCAATGGAAATGCAGATGAAGAATTGGCAAAAAATAATCTTTTAAGTGTCAGAAAATCTCAGTATTCAGTCAATGAAAAAGTAACAAATATTAAATTATCTCATGAGCATTTACTTAGAGCTTTTTGTTGTTTTTTAATTTTATTAGTTTTAGATCCTTCTTTTGTTTTTATAAAATCCATGAATAAAAATCACGAGAAGGATCTAAAAAACAGCAAAAATCAACATGTATATATAAAAATACCACCTGAGTATTATAAATTAAACGGATAGTATTTATTTTTATTTAAGGTTAGAGTTAATTCCATACAAGATGCCGTCAGAACATCGACAGTCCCATTACGACCCTGAATATCGGCGGCGTGAACCACAAGGAATAGGAGAAAGCCACAGGTATCGGTCACGATATGGGGCTTGGCACGCCTTCAGGCAGACCCCGTGAATGTCCACTTTTTTAACCCCACTACGAATTTTCCGTTTATCTCTCCGATCCGCCTGTCTGTTCAAAAGAGCAAAATAGACGGACCGCATACCCTGAAAGCAAGCGTCGTTGGATCGGCCTCACGGATAGTTGTGTGTCACAGAAAACCGCCGAAATGCCTAACATTATCTTCAACGTTCCGCATGACGAGTTCAAATCTCTCGATTCTAGAAGCGAACTGCCAGATTCTAAACTGCGGTCGCTCGGAGCGGAGCGCGATAGCCTCTGCGATCAATGGCTCTGATGCGCGGGCGCCAAGAATAATCCTAGGCTCAGGACCCATTGATATGAGTGGCCGGATGTGATTCAGGCTCCTTGAGGAGACTGAAGATGAGTGACCTGTATTGGCTGACGGACGAGCAGATGGAGCGTCTGCGGCCCTTTTTCCCGAAGAGCCACGGCAAACCTCGCGTTGATGACCGTCGTGTGTTGAGTGGGATCATTTTCGTGAACAGAAATGGTCTGCGTTGGCGTGATGCACCCCGGGAATACCGTCCACACAAGACGCTCTACAACCGCTGGAAGCGCTGGAGTGCTATGGGGATATTCATCCGCATGATGGAGGGACTGGCTACCGGCAAGGCAGAGCCTCAGACGATCATGATTGATGCGACCTATCTCAAGGCACATCGCACAGCTTCGAGCCTGCGGTTAAAAAGTAACCGGCCGTTTGAGGCCGCCTTATGATTGAGGATTGTGACTGGTAACTTACCAACTGGGGAATTTTCAACCAGCACATTTGGGGAGATTACAACCAGCACTCACAGGCCTGCGATCTACGTGCCGTCTTGCGCATGGCTTCCGGTCGCCAGCCGGAACCCACCGCAGCCATCCTCGACAGCCGGACATTGCGTTCGACACCCGAGAGCGGGCCTCGCGCCGGTTACGACGGGGCCAAACGCAAACGGGGCTCGAAGCTGCATATGGCTGTGGATACGCTGGGCCACCTGCTGGCCCTGCATGTCACGCCAGCCAACCGGGATGATCGCGCCGAGGTCGGACGCCTCGCCGCTGCCATTCAGGAGGCCACTGACGAAAGCGTCGAACTGGCCTATGTCGATCAGGGATATACGGGCTCAAAACCAGACGAGGCCGCTCGCACGCACGGTATCGCACTCGAAGTCGTCAAGTTGCCCGAAGCCAAGCGCGGCTTTGTGCTGCTGCCGCGCCGATGGGTCGTCGAGCGGTCTTTCGCATGGACCACACGATGCCGCAGACTCGTCAAGGACTACGAGCGTTACGCTTCAACCCTCGCAAGTCTCCATGTCGTCGCTTTCGCATGTTTCATGCTCAGAAACGCCGCTATACTCGCTCAAGGTGCATAACACCCTCTATCCGAGGCGACGGACGTGAACGTCTTACACGAGCTGAAAGCATCTTTGGATGATGTCGGCGTCTACGAATGGTCAGAGGTAGAGGAATTCTGCAAAAGGTTCTTTGACGGCGAAGATTCCGAGAAACTCAGCCCCCCAATTGACGTGGCTGCCGAACGTTTCAACACCGGCCTGGAACTGGAAGACCCGGAGAAGATCGACTTCAAGATCAAAGCGAAGCAGTTCGTGAAGATCTACGGCCAGATGGCTGCAATCATGCCGTTCGAAGTGGAGGCTTGGGAGAAGCTCTTCTGGTTCCTGAAGTTCCTGGTCCCGAAGCTAAACATCAAGGACCCGAACCAGGATGCGTTGGATGATCTTCTCAAGGCCGTTGACCTTTCGTCATATGGGCTAGAGCGGACAAAACTAAACCAGACCATCGGCCTGGACACTTCAGAAGCAGAGCTAGATCCACAGAATCCTACCCCCCGCGGCTATCGCGAAGGAGAGGTGCAGGAAGACCTGTTGGAAGAGATCATCCGCAGCTTCAACGAACGTTGGTTCCAAGGCCGGAGCGCCACCCCGGAAGAACAACGGATCAAATTTCTGAACATCGTTGAAAGTGTTCAGGCCCACCCCGATTTCGAGAAGAAATTTGATGAAAATTCTGATCCCTACAGCCGTAACTTGGCATTTGAAAAAATTATGAAAGAAGTTATGCTAAAACGCCGGAAAGAGGAGTTGGAACTCTACAAGCTTCACAATCAGGACGAGGCGTTCAGATCTGCACTATACCTAAGCGTCAAGGAGGCGCTGACACAGAGCCTGCGCTGACAATGAACTGAAGCGTGCCCGCCCAGACTTTGGCGACGATGAATTCGTCCAATGAACTCGAATTGACCTCCTCCACCGATTGTCCCTCGATCATAACCAGGGTCTGCCAGTTTGATATTGTTGGTCGGCAGGTTGATCGAATGACAAGCACGTCTGGCTCTGTGCCTTTAGGCCACTTGCGGCACAGGCCACCCGTCATTTTAGGCTCAAAGGACCGCTTTTTGCAGCCGTGCCTTGGGTCAGGGGCAGAGCTGCGGGACGGTAGCGATCCTGCGTCAGGTTGACGCAGGCTCGGAAGATGAGGAAGTGACAGACAAGTCCTCTTGGTCAATCTTTGGCCAGCGTTCCTCCGGGATGGATGAATGGCGGCTCTGGCTTAAATGCTGCTACCGCCATGCCGCTGTGGCGCAAGTCGCGCTTCCGCCCAAAAGCGTCATTCCCATAGGTTTCCGAACGTATCGGCATCCGGTGTGGCGGGATCTCGGTCTAACACAGTTGCTAAGCAGCAAGAAATGCACTCGCAATTGTCATGGCTATCTTATCTGCCATGTTCCGAATTGGATCGGTCTTGAGGTGGGCATACTGTGCGGTGGTCTGCACCTGCGTGTGGCCCAGTAGCCGACATTCCGCTCTCCCCCACATATCGGTCATTCCGAAGGAGGCGACTCTTCAACATGGACTAACAGACCATCCGGCAGAGGCTGCTGAAGACGCAGCGCCTCCTCTGCCGGTGCATTCATCCACACATCCAGTTCATCTGACCGCGTCAGAATGACGGGCATGGCCTTCGGATGGATCGCCCCAACTTCCCGGTTTGCCTCGGTGGTCAGGAACCCGAACAGATCATCCGTCGTTTCCCCGTCAGCCAGTTTCCGCACGGACGTCCACCGGCACCAGATCCCGGCAAAGAAAGCGAGTGGTTCTCCGTCGCTGCGAGCAAACCACACCGGCCGCGATTTCCCATCCGGCAAGCGCTCGGGTTCCGAGAACGCCGTCAGAGGGACCAGACAGCGATGCGCAACGCCCTCCCAGCGCTTCCACCATGTCGAGGTCGGATTGCGGATGTTGGTCACACCACGATCGACCTTATGCCCTCTGTGCTGCTGCAGCCCATGCGCGACGGAGCAGAAGTCGTGCGGGATTACAACCGGCTTGGCCTGACCCTGCGGAATCATCCGCTGACCTTCCTACGTGGGGATCTTCAGACAAGGGGTATCATCTCCTGTCAGCATGCATTGGCAGCGAAGGATGGGAAGCGTCTCACCGTGGCAGGACTGGTGCTGGTTCGGCAGCGACCAGGCTCCGCCGAAGGCGTGGTGTTCATGACGCTGGAGGATGAGACGGCCAACATGAACGTCATCATCTGGCCGGATCTATTCGATGCAAACCGGCGCGTGGTGCTGGGCGGCCAGATGCTGGCGGTGACAGGCATGCTCCAGAAGGAAGGGGACGTCGTGCATCTGGTAGCAAAAGAGATCACCGACCTTTCTGGGCTGCTCGCGGACGTCGGTAATCGCTCCTCTACGGAGAGCCCCCATGCCAGCGCTTCCGTCGGCGAGCGTATCGTCGTCAGATCGCGCAATTTCCACTGATCAATAAGACCGCCGATAAAGCTCACGTCATCGTGAAAATCCTCATCATGAGCCCAAACTACGCTGCGCTTTCACTCCCATCTGCATCCTATACGCATCCTGCGGAGGAATTCAGGACGCAAAAAACCCGCCGTGTTAGGGCGGGTTTATCGTGTCCAATCAAGGACTTATTCATGGTTGCGGGGGCAGGATTTGAACCTGCGGCCTTCAGGAACTGGGGAATTTTCAACCAGCACATTTGGGGAGATTACAACCAGCACTCACACGCCCGCCGGCGACCGAGGCGCAGGCGGCGACAGAATGCGTTCCTGCAGGCGCGGATCGGCATAATAACGCGCCTTGCGGGCGCGCACTGGCGGCGTGCCGGCCGCCATGACAACCTCTTCGTCAGGTGGAAGCTGCATGATCTCGCCGGGTGTCAGTAGAGGCCGGGCGCTTTCCTGCCGGGAGACCATCAGATGAACGGAATGTCACGGGACGAACTGAGGCTGATTTTGGAAATAGTGGTCGCCATGACGAAAACTCCATGACGGGCGGACAGGAGCCTCTCTCCCACCCTCTCAACCCGTCACGAAAAGGCCGCCGCGAAGCTTAAGGCGCTCGACGCTATGGCTGTACGTACATTCAGCGACGATGTCTCGCTGCTCATCAGCCTGTTGCGACAGGTCGGCGAACGGTTTTACGACGCCAGTATCTATCGTTCGGTCCGTGCACTTGGTGAACTCAACCTCGAGCGTATGCCGCGCATGTTAGCCTTTTCCATGGTGGGAAACCGCCTGATCGACCGAAGCATGGATGTTCAGCCCACCTTGACTGACCGGCCGGGCCTGCCGTTCACGTTGATCGTCAATCGCGATCTGGTCCTGAAACCCTGGCATCTGCATGAAGGAGCAGCGCCATGACAAAACTCCGTATCAGCACAATTCCTGACAGTCGGCCGGTCAAGCTGACGATCGAACTCCCCGCAGAGATACATCGCGACCTGCTGCTGTATGCTAAACTGGTCTCGGGGAAAGCAGGTGAGGCGGCAGATGCCATCCCCGATGCGACCCGGCTGGTGCCGCTCAGGCGCAAGCTGCGGATGTGAGGCGATAAGGTCGAACGCGTCCGACAACCCTGCATGGTAGATTTCGGCCTGCCGCGGCCCGAAATCCCTCACGCCCTGCATATAGATGTTGACGATGTCGTCTTCGGCGAGCCGTGTCTTTCTACAGGTCGGCATCCGTCGTCCCGGCAGCCGCGCGAGCATCCTGCAGCAACTGCTTCATGCTCCTGGTCCCGACGCCACTACGCAGACCGGCCGTGATGTGGGCCTGAACCTCATCATGCGCCGCACGGGCCTCCTGATCACGCCGGATCAGGTCGCGGACATAGTCGCTAGCATTGCTGTAGCGTCCCGTCCTGGCCTGAGCCTCTACCCATTCCTTCATGGGGTCCGGCAGGGATACGTTCATTGTTGCCATCGGTGCCTCCGACCTCAAGGATGACAAACCCTGCCAATTCTTGTCAATAAAATTGGGATTGGTGCACGGTATTCCAGTTCCAGATAGCCAGCCGCGTCAGGATGGGATCATTTATAGGGCTTGAATGAAGCGGACTGGCGGCATCCGCCTCAAGTCAGACATCTAAGTGGTGATGTCGGCTGCCCGAAAGCCGACATCGTCAGGCGAGCCACGATAGACGGAGTTTGGGACATTTCTGCCGTTCGCCAGCGACGTGTCGAACGGCGGGTCTTGTTAAATGCGGCCATTCAGCGATTGCAGCTCTGATCTCATTGGCAGACAGATATATGAGCTTGGGCCGGTTGCAGACTAGCTGGTTTCAAGAGCAGCAGCTGTGAAAGTGGACCTTCGTTCAACTAGACCGCTAGTCGCAAAGGATCCACAGTCGAAAGGGTCGCGCAACAAAATTTATGCTAACCAGTTCGCGATGAAGCTCCTCAAGCTGGAGAGGCCTATCTCGTGGCCCGTCGCGCTTTGAAGCCAAGGCCCTCGCTCCACGGAAGCACTCGTTGCGGAGCCGGGGTGAAGAACATTGCCGATGATGCCCGCAGTGGCTTTCAAACGCCCCGATGGCTTACGCAGCGGCTTCAAAACTGGATCTCCTGCCCTGCCGTTAGAATCGACCGCCGCGACCAGCGCTTTCGCTGGTTCACACAGAGACGGCAGGCTCGATGCTGCGCAAGCCACCAAGATGTCATCTAATGTGCCTGGATGAGCATTGTCGGGCAGTACGTAGATGCCGACCTTCGGTTTTCCCGCTGCGATGTTCCCAGCCGCGGCAGGCAAAGCTAGAGGAAAGCCCGGCACGCCAGCAGCGCCGCCCTCTTTTCCGCCTGGCCCATGTGACGTGTTTAAAGCTGTGAGACCCGCGAATAATTGGGCGAAGCGATGGGATGCATTTTGATCGTCTGCATCGGCAACAATGCACACTCCAGACATCGAGGTAACATCAAGGATCTCTAGTGCTACGCGCAACTCGCTCAGCAGGCGGCTGTCGCCGCCCGCCACAGATACAGCAACCGAGCATGCATCCGCTCCGCTCCGCGTATACATATCTGGATATCGAACGACGTGCTCCAGTCGCTTTCCTGTTGGAAACACGCGAGGAATCAAGCCGTCCCAGAAAGAGTCAACGTCAGCGACAGTTTCGACCTTGTCGAATCCGAGCTCTCGCAGGAGCACTCCGAAGAACGAAGCATCATGCGGGCCCTCAACTACTGCGAGGTGGTACTTCATTTTATCGGATGTCGAAACCCCGCTCTTGAACCAACCGTTTCAACATGTTGCCATTGTACCGGCGGAGCTTGCCACCTGAGGGGCCACGACTTGGCAAGTGGAACGCGACCAAATCATCTATATCATTTCGGGGAACGGCAGCCGTAATCTCTTGAATTGCTTCCAAACTGTGGGTCGTTGCGAAAATCTGGACTTCGAGTTCTGCCGCCGACCGCAGAAGCCACGGAAACAATGTATCAAGTGCGCTCACATGCATCGCTGCTTCGATTTCATCGATCATAAGGATGCCGCCACGAACTTCGTTAATGGCCACCGCAATAGCTAGCGCTCTTCTAAATCCGTCCCCAAGCACTGTAACCGGCACCCGTCGGCTACGCTCGAAAACCGCGATGAGAAGGGGGCGATCTCCTTCTGAAGTGATAATTTCTAGGTCTACTAGCTTGGGGTCGATGCCGCGTAACAAACCTAACACAGCGTCTTTACGACCGGAGTAGATCGCGTCTGATAGTCTCCGCATCTGAAGAGGCTCGTTGCGATGAGAGTATGGGCTTAGGAGAGCGGAGCGCATTTGAAGGCCTCGCGCACGAGGCGCCCTCAAAAGCGGGGTTGAGGACCAAATCTGAAGGTCTACAGATAAGGTCGTTCCATGCTGGCGCACTTCGTCTAAACCGCTCCCGAAGGCAAGCCTCTTTTGAGCGATGGCGAGGGCCGAGGGATCAAGGTCTGCAAGGATGGATAGGTGCCATCCGTCCTCCTCTACCCCAAGCTCCTGATGCTTCCTGGAGCTTCTATTAAGTGGTTTGAAGCGAGGTTCGGGCGCAATGCCCCGCACTGGCTCACAAGTCGCCTTTAAAGACCGAACTGGTATCCGACCCTCTGCGGCTAAGCGTAGATAGCTCGTGCTCCGCTGCCACTCGCTGGTGTCCTGATGAAATAGCCATCGAACAGCATCTGACCATGATAAGCCAGGCGATGCGGAGGACATGAAGGATCGAACCTCCCTGGTCCGGGCAATTGATGCCCATTCTATTACGTCCAGGGGAGCTGCATATACCGCGAGCGCCTCTAGGGCGGAGGTCTTGCCGCTGTTGTTGCCACCTACAATCAGGTTGAAATGGCTTGCACCATCGAAGGTGAGATCTGCCAATCCCCGAAAACATCCGACATAAAAAGTTTCTATGTGGTTCATCAATTCCTACGAGGGATCCCCCCTACTTTCGAAGACGCCCAACGGCAGGACTGCTTAGATCACATCCGCGGTAATGATTACGGTTTGTACCTCTGGGTAGCGTCCTCTGCAAGGGTACGCGATTGGCACAATCAAGGCAAGGATCGCTCTCAGCCTTTGACGCTCCCTCGCCGAGAAGCAGTATGGGACTGTGAGTCGCTTCCCGCAGACGGCTGCCTACAGCGCTGGAGATGCTCATGGACCGCCTAGATCGAGATGGTCGGACCACTACCGTGACATCCGAACCAGATCATTACAGTGGCCCCACGATGCCTATCAAAGCTGCTTCAATATTGCACTATGGCCCAGCTAAAATAATCAAACAGGAGAGAATGGCGGCTTTTGCGCCTCAAAGCGCAAGCCGGAACGACCGAATTTGGGGCGCATTGCGGCCGTGCGGCTTCGCGCTAAGCAAGTGGCTGGTTCTGGTGGAAGCTGCCTTACAAAGGCCGATCCGCGAACGACGCATTCTGGTCGACAGGCGTCATGAGCGTGAAAGCTACGAATGGCAGCATTCAGTCATTTCTTCCCGATACCCGACATTCTGCTCTCCCCCCTGAACTGCCTGTCCGCTCAAGGAACGTGAAGCGGACAGGCGGCAGACGCCTTCATCTCAGACATCTAAGTGATTATGACCATTGCCCGAAAGCCGACATTGTTTGGCGAACCGCATAGACCGCAGTTAGGACAAAGCTGTCGTAATTTTCTTGCCAATTCGACGACAGCTTTTGATATGAGCGCGCGCAACAGCTTTAGATGGATGCCTGTATTGACCGAATGAGGCTGGGCAGTGTGCAGCAAGGCAGCTTACAACCGATCAGGCGATAGGGCCGACGCCGGTGCGTAACTATATAGGTTGTGGGGGCTGAAGTTGAGCAATGGAGGATTGATGCCGGCGGTTTTCGTCCATGTTTCCGATATTCACTTCGGACAGGAGCGTGATCATTCAATCCATATTCACGACGATGTGAAGCTGCAGTTGATCGAGGATGCCGCCGATGTGGTGGCCAAACTTCCTGCGGGCGTTGCCCAAGGCATCCTCGTGACCGGTGATATCGCCCAGAGCGGTAACTGGCAGGAATATGAGGAAGCGAGTAAGTGGCTTGACGAGCTCGCTGGGAGAATCGGGTGCCCTATCCACCGTGTGCAGATGGTGCCGGGCAACCACGATTTGGATCGGAAGAAGTTGTCTGTTGGCGGCTCCGCGCTGCTCGACTACATCCGCGCCGGCGGTCAGGCGGAATATGAGAAGGTCTTCGCCAATCCGAGTGATCGCGCCACGTTGCTCGCTCGCTTCGAGGATTACGGCCGCTTCAGCTTCGGCTACCGATGCGCACTCGACGAGGAGGCGAGGTTTGCGACCAATCTGCGCATCGAGATTGGACCGGACCGATGGATCAGGTTCGTAAGGCTGAACTCGGCCCTGCTCTGTACGGGCAAGGAGAAGGAAGATCAGCCGGAGCTCATGATCGGCTCGCGACAGTTCACTCTTCCCAGGAAAACAGGAGAGGAGAACGTCGTGCTCGTCCACCATCCCCTCCACTGGTGCAAGGATGCTGCCGACGTGCGGGAGTATGTGAATGCGAGGGCGCGCGTCTTCATCTCGGGCCACGAGCATAATCCGAAGGTGCATGTCGAACCCGTCGCGGACGGCTGCGACGTGCTAATGCTCGCCGCCGGCGCCGCCGTGCCCTATCGGTCAAACGACGAATACACCTACACGTACAACATCATAGAATTCGATTGGGACGAGGTGAACGACGCGCTGGCAGTGACGATGCATCCGCGGGCCTGGAACCGGACGAGGAAGTGCTTTGAGGCCGACGGGAAGCGTCTCGGAGGCAAGGATCGGCGCTTCTCCCTCGGTTCGCCCAATTTCAGGAAGGTCGGCCCCGTGACGTCGGATGTTGACGAGAACGCCATAGCTGAGGATGTCGGCGACACCAAACCCGTCGTCGAGGAGGTGCCTACGGAGACCGCTGGCGCGGAACTAGGGGAGATGCCGTCGGTGCCGCCCGCTGCCGAAGGCTATGAGCTCGCCCTGCTGCGCTTCTTCCGCGATCTCGTAGAAAGCGAGCGACTTCGCATCCTAGTTGAACTAGATGCGATCCCCTCGGATTTCGATGAACGGATGACGCAGGGTGTGGAGCGTAGGCTCTTTGATTGGCTGGTCAGCGAAAGGCGGCTTCCAGACGTCACGGCGATGATCGAGAAGATGATCTCAGAACGGAAGGATGAGGACGCGTGACTGACAATATTCCGGTGCACCTGCGGATCACGGGTCTCATCCCGTCGAACGATGACGTGGATTCCCGACGTCTCGCGGTGGCCGACCTCGCTAAGACGTGGGGCGAGGTGAAGAAAGTCGGTTCGATCGTCTCCAAGGCGGCGGCGATTGCAGCGTCGCTCGGCGGCGACGGAAGGCCCGACGGAGAGCTTGGCACCGAAGTGCAGGGGGCCGTCCAAAAGTACGCGTCGGCGTTTCTCTATGAGGATCGTCCGCTCGAGGTGGGCGTATGCGCTGGCCTAGCGGCAGTGGCGATGCTCGCGCCCGATCCGGCGACCAACGGCTGGACGATACAGGACGTCTATTCGAACGCCCTGTGGTCAGCGCTCGCGTTCCAGCCGGTGTTGGAAGATGGGAAGCGCGAGAACCTGCGGCGCGAGGTGCTAGACCGGGCGCGGCGGCACAGCCTCGACAGCGCCGAGCGGGCGCGTGAACGCGACGCCGTGCCCGATCCGGTTGACCTGGTCGTTATGATCGGGGAGGAGGACAAGGTCACCACCAACTTCAAAAAGGCGGCGCTCGACGCGATCGAGGCTCTTCGGCGGAACTCCGCCCTGGACCGGGAAGAACTGGACTTTCTCTGGTGGTCGCAGCTCAGCCGCAGCCGCCTGCTCGATCGCCCCCTGTCGGCGCTCTCCGAAGCCGTGAAGCTGGTCGGTGCCGGCATCGAGGCGTCGAACCACCTGCGGCGGCTGCCGGCCGAGGTCCATCGCGATCTTGTCTTGCGCACTGTCGACGCCGATCCCGAGTTCGATCTGCCTGAACTTCTGGCCGAGATCGGCGGTGATCGCGCGCCGCTTGCAGCTGGTGTTCACGCCTCCAGCAACGTGACGGCCCATCCGACCGTCTTCCCGCTTCTCAACGCCATCGTGACTGGCAATGCCGACGTAGTCGGATCCGAGATCAAGAGGAAGGCCTCGACGTGGGGAGCGCGGGCACTTCTCGAGAGTGCGCTATCGCGGAACATGGCCACGGGGATCATCAAGCAGTGACCTCGGGCTGCAACTTTGAGGGATGCACTGTCGGCGAGACCGGCGTGTGCGCTCTCGAGCACGATCCTACGACCTGTGAGCATCACACGGAGGAGGCCACCGGTACCGGTGGCCGTGACGTCGAAGTGAAGGGGGATGGTGGCGCCAGCGGTATCGGCGCGCCGGTGCTGCAGCGCCCGACGGGCAGCGCCCCCTTTCCATCAAGTCACACGCTCAGCCCTGAAGTCGTATCCGACATGATGGCTTCGCGCTACGTGACGGTGGTAGGGATTCTCGGCGACCCAGACTCCGGCAAGACTGCCTGTCTGGCGAGCATCTACTTGCTCGTCTCTAATGCGATGCTGGAAGGCTGGGCATTCGCCGATAGCCGAAGTCTAATGGGCTTCGAGGACATCGCGCGCGGTGCCCGCGATTGGAATGCCGGTAACCCGCCGGACCAGATGACGGTACACACTGACATGTCCGACGATCGGCGGCCCGGTTTCCTCCACCTACGTCTCGTGCGCAAGTCGGACGGGCGTCGCATCGATCTGGCGCTGCCCGATCTGCCTGGCGAATGGACGACAAAACTCGTTGCTAGCGCACGGTCGGATCGCCTAGAATTCATGAAGGCTGCCGAGGCGATCTGGGTTGTACTCGACGGGCGTGCCCTTGCGGACAAGGAGCGGCGGCAGGCGCTGATCTTGCGTGTCGGACAACTAGTGGAGAGGTTGAAAATAATGTTCGACGGTCGGCGGCCCCGGATCATGGTCGTCGTCACCCATCGCGACGACGGCGAGCTTGTTGAGGCGGCCTCCAGTCGGTTGGCCGCCGAACTCGATCGCCGCGGAATCGAGGCGAGGATCCTGCAGGTGGCGCCGTTCTCCAATCATGTGGATGTGAAGGCCGGATTCGGCATTTCTGATCTCATCGGCGAGACTGTGGGTGTGGCGCGGCCGATGCCGGATTTCTGGCCGACCAGTCCGTCGCGCGACGGCGTTCGGTCGTTTTTGGGCTACAGGAGGGACCGGTGAGCCGTTCAGTGGTACTTCTCGGCGGTCCCGATTCCGGAAAGACCAATTACATCGGGCGGGTGTGGCCCGCGCTTGACGCAAAGCAGGGGCGCCTTCAGATCGCCCAGCAGCCAGATGACATCAGCTTCGTGCTGGAGGTGACGGATCATCTCAACTCTGGGAGCTTCGCTCCCCGATCGGAGCACGCCGACGCGCGTAGGGATTTCGAGGTGATCGTCGCGGAAGAGGAAGGCGGCGCACAGACGGCAATCGTCATTCCCGACATCTCCGGTGAGCTGTGGCTAAATGCTGTCAAGAATTCGGAGATCTCATCCGACTGGATGAACGAACTGCGCCGAGCTGATGGCGCGCTTCTGTTCGTCCGGGTCGGGTCCGATCAGGATGTCCGGCCTCTAGACTGGGTGACCTCGAAGAAGATGATGGCAAAGCTCGGGAACGGCGAGGACCCGGGCCTTGCGACGCAGGTAATGCTCTGCGAACTGCTGCGCTTCCTCGAAGTGTCGCTGGCCGATCGTCCAGATGGCGGTCGGCCCCGGGTGTCGATCGTTGTGAGCGCTTGGGACATGGTAGACGTCGGAAAATTCGCAAAGGGGCCTAAGGCGTATCTCGAACATGAGTATCCTCTTCTCGCCGGAAGACTGGACGATGTTGAGCGGCTCGATCTTCTCGTGTTCGGCCTGAGCGTCGTAGGGGGCGATCTGAAGGTCGATCCCGACTGCCGCGATGCAGTGCAGGAGGGTGGACTGGAAGGTCGCGGCTGGGTGGCCATGCAGAATTCAGAGGGGAAGTGGGAGCGCGACGGCGACCTCACGCTGCCGATCGCTTGGGTGATTGGCACTTAGTGTGACGGTCGTCGAGCGCCAGGTTCATGGATATCGCAAGGGGCACCAGCTCCTAGCTGGATCGGTGCAACTTCCGATGGAGGACCAGGCGGCGATCGACCGTCTTTCAGACGTAGCGGGGCCGTTACGTCCTCGTGAGAGGTTCGAGCCGTATTTGACGGGCTATCCGCTCCCGAGCGGAACCCACTACGTCTTTGCCCGCACGTGGCAGGATCTCACTGTCACCCGGGCGGGCTGCGTCCGGACGATCAGCCTCATCATCCCCATGGCCGACTGGGCGGCGACTGACGGCATTTCTGCCTTCCTCGCGCTGCTGGAGTTGGATCGTCCCCCCACGGACGGGGATGCCACCCGTGTCTATCTGGAAAATGTTTCAGCCCAGGCCCTGCCGCCCGTGTCAGCCTTCAAGGGAAACGAAGTCCTCGAAGCGCTGTTCCTCGAGAACTCGCAACCCGTCGTCCTTTTCGATGCCCCAATGCCGGAACTCATCGCCGTCCGGTTGATGACCGCGCTATGGCCATCGATGCGTCGGCGGTTCGCGATATCCACGTTCGCGCTCTCGCCGCGAAAGGTTGCGGGTAGGGATTTTAATCTCGTCTTCGCGCCGAAGGACGCGAGGGCGAAATTCTCCGATTGGAGTGGCCGACGGGTCGACGGGCGCTTGTCCCAATCGGCGCGACATCGGTGGACCAGCTCGATCGTCCGCCGGGTCTTCGATGATCCTCATCCGCGCCTGCTTACTTCGAAAGAGGTTGGGCTTGTCGGGGGTGATGGTGAGGATATCGACAACGCCGCGACCTTGAGGATCGCCTTGCTGTGGGACGAGCTTCTCAGCAAGTTGAGCGGCACGCCAACGGCGGCGCTGGGGCTTCTCGACATCGCCAATTCGGGCAAGGTCCGCGACGCGTTGGCCGTCCGTATATTGGAACCGTTGCTCGCCGATGCCGTGCTGAGGGCCCCGTCGATCCTTCCCGAGGCCGAGGCCTGGACCTTCCTGGGCGCGATTGCGAGGAAGATGCACGGCCGTTCCATGCCGCTTGGCGTTGACGCGGTGGGAACGGCTGTGGGGCAGCTTGCCGGACGTGCGCCCGAGAGGGCAATCGCAATGCTCTCTCAACCTGATGAGCGCGGGGTCATCACTGGACTGTCCCCCATCATCGCCGATGGCATCGGCCATGCTTTCGGTGACCGTGCCGAGCGGGCATTGCTATCCGCCCGACCGGAGGTGTTCGGGAGGTTGCTGTCGGAGAGTGCGCGGTTGGCTGAAGGGGTGGCGAATGATCCCCGACTGGTGGAACGTGTTGGCGAGATTGTTCCCGATCTCGAACCGCCTCTCGCTGCTGCGGTTGGCGACGAACTGCTGCCGCTGCTGGTCTGGGATTGGCAGCTTCCCGCTGCTCGCCCTCTTGTGAAGAAGCTCGATGGAGGACAACTCGCTGCGGAAATACGGCATCTCGGCAGTGTGAACGACTTCGAGGCGTCAGGACTTGCGGACTGCTGCATCCGGCGTGCTCGCGAGATTGGTATGAAGGACGCGGTCCTCATCGCGCTCAGCGACATGCCCGCGACGGATCGCCGGAATGCCCTTCTAGCGCAGGCATTAGATCCGGCGTTGGGGGATGCGAGGTGGCTTCTGCGCGAGGCACACCTGCCTGAAGATCTCCGCGCCGCTATGTTTGCAGGGCTACTGCGACGGGCAGACGACTCTCAGCTCGGCGTAATACTCGGCGATCCCGGCATAGGCGTTGATGCTGTGCCGATAGCGGAACGAGTTGCGCCAGATCTCCTGCAACGAGTGATCTTCATCGACGCGGTACCGTGCGACGTGTTCGTGCGGATCGTGACGACTGTCTTTGCCCGTACGGAGGGTGACGACAGATCAAAGATAGCGTTCCGTGCGCTTCAACGCTGCTTGGGCGCACACTTTCCGGGCGATGAGACGGCGTTTCTTGTCGAGATGCTTGGTGGCCTAGGCGAAAAACTGGATGGCGCATGGGTCGCGCGTGCTGGCCTTGCATCAGGCATTCGTGCTTCGCTGGCTAGTAGAAACATGGTGGCTTTCCAGAAGGCGACCAAGCTGGCGCGCCTTCGTTTGGTTTGTGCAATAGGAGAGGTGGGAGAGATTCTGCGCGAGAGGCGAGTGTTTGATCTAGACGCAGCCGCTGCGGAGGCATGCGCGGATTTACTACTTGAAGCAGACAAGGTCGAGCCTTACGCTGCGCTCGCAGCTGCGGGCCATCTCCTTCCCATGCTAATGCACCAGCGGAAGGAACCCGTGTCGCTGATGATCGCCGTAGCCTTCCCGATAATATATCGTGAGCTTGCCAAGAAGGATGAAGTCCCCGATCTGCTAAAGTTCGTTCCGTTCTTCGACTGGGATCGCTGCAAGGCAGCGCGGCAAGAATTGGTGTCGGCGTTCATGGCGTCTTCTTGGCCCCCGGGCGACCTTGCTCTCACCGCATGCCGATGCAACGACCTTGGAAAGATTCTCCGCAGGACTGCCAAGGCTTATGGTGGCGATGGATATATTGGGAGGGTGGAGGCAGATCTTGCGCGTTTGCCTGACGGTTGTCGCAAGCCGGCTACGCAAACCATCAGCTCGATCAGATCGGACTGGTCAGCCAAAGTTGATTGGCGCGACTGAAGTGTATCGGGTTCGAAAGAAGTCAATAAATTTTGGCTTTTCTTCGACGAACCGTTTTGAAACAACCCATCCGGGTAAAAAAACCGTAGTGCCGACACGATGGCGTTCATGGTCGGTGTCGGCATGCAGGCCTCGTTCTGCGCGATCTGGAACTGGCGCACATCCTCGGCTGTTGCCGTACGGGGCGAGCGGCCCAGAAACGTGGCGAAACGACCGACATCGCGAAGGTAATTCCGCTACGTCTCCGGGAGAACCGCCGTACCGTCATGTCATCAAGCAAGCGCTGGCGAAGGGGACTGATGCAGCAATGCACAGGGACTCTGTCATCATCCAGCTCCTTTTAGTGGGAAGAATCCAGGGTGCTTGACCCGATCTGGACAGCTCCAAACAAAACAGGGCGCTCACGCCGTAGTGATAGACCTCCACGTCACACCAATCCCACGCAGCGGGTTCGTTCTTTCCCTGCTGACCTGCCTGTCCGCTCAGTGATGAAGGAGCAGACTGACGGCTGTCGCCTCATGCCAGTCATTGCAGGTTGTTGAAAATGTTCCCAATAGCGGACATTCTGGAAATGACCCTGCTTGAAGGTGTCGATGGATGCTGGGGGGATTCGTAGGTATGATCGGCAAGGCCAGCATCATCGCACCGGATAGTTCGCACTGGTCGCTCTGGCTCGATGCCATGCGTTCGCCGAAGCCGGATGTCCGGCAGCGCGCGGAGAGCCTACACCTGCGGCTCATGGACCAAGGCCGTGTGCCGTTGCTCTCTTGGCACCATCTGGAGGAATTGCTCGGCGGCAAGGATGATGCCTGCGCTGCTGATCGGGTTGCGAGCCTGGAGGCCATGCCTTTCATGGCGTGGCTACGCCTTTCACCGGCCCAAAAAGGCCTTGGCTCGATTGTTGATATCTTCGCCGCCGAGGTGATGGCGGTATGCGAGGGGCATAGCGATCTGGCCGCGGTCCGCGATCATGCACGGCAGTTGCTGTTGATGACCGGCAACGGGCGACAGGCAATCGGTGAGCACGGCTGGGTCTGGGAGGCGATCCGGCCGGACATTCATTCCCGTCAGGATCATGTCACTGCAGTTGCATCGCTGGGCTCGATGCAGATGTTCGACAAAACCCAGACAGTCGGCGCGCTATCGAAGATGTACATCGCCAACCCGGCGACAATTCGCGCCAAGCTGTCAGGGATCCATCAGCAGGCATTCCAGCGGGCGTTGCGTGGCACCGATGGAGATGAGGTCAAGGCGCGGGCCATCGCCGATGCCTTCATCGAGCGGACGATTGCTATGGGTCCAGCCTCAGGCTCCACCGTTCGCGATCTGCTGGTGTCCACGTTGACTGGTCAGGGTGTAGATGAGGCAGAGATCCGCGACGAGTGCGTCGTCGGTGATCTGATCCGGCTGGGTTACTTCCGCAGCTTGCTGCGGGTGGCGGCCGAGGTGACCGGTCGATCATTTGCCAGCCTGAAGCATGTGTCGATGAATCTCATCCCCAGCTTCGCAATTGAGGAGGCAATCCAAGCGCATCGCCAGCCGAGGGAAAAGCTGCCGGGCAGCGACCTCCATGATCGTCATCTTGCCGTGCTCGCTGCCTATTGCGACGTGTTGTATGTGGATCGGCGTATGTCTGAAGACCTGCTGCGTGTGCGGCGTAAGGAACCGGGCATTGACGCATTGATGGGCGACGTTCGCAAGGCGTCTGACTTCGAGATGCTGCTGGAAAAACAGTGAGCGCTTGGCGGTCTCATAGGTCGATATCAGTCCATGTGGTAACGCCATCTGCATTTCATCGTGGGCTACACGTGGCTCAGCGACGCAGCCTGGGGTTAGTCGTCCACGTCATCGAAAATGGTGCTGCCGTCGTGCGCCGCAGAGGTTGCTGACCGGTTCGCCGCCTTAGATGCTTGCTCGGACCAGTCCGAGTTGGATGATGAAGGTAGCATATAGAAAGCAGGCGTGCTTCCATCTTCGACGGGAATCAACGCGTTCCTGATCCGAAGCCGACAATCTCGAATGTCCCAAGATCGGCCATATTTCCGACGTCCGTCTGTAGTCTTGGCGAATCGTTGTCGAACGGCAAAAGGGAGCGCCTCTCGGCCTTTAGTTTGAAGTATGGTATCGACCATGGCATTGTTAATTTATAATTTTATAAATTCTTGATAAATATGAATTTGATACGACGATAAACAATCGAATGGGAATTATAAATAAAACCACCAAGCCGACGCCAACCCAAACGAACGTCCGGTATTTTAAGTTCTACGCTACGAACGGACATTCCGTTTACCCCCCATTGCCGTCATTTTTCCGTCGGGAAGAAGGGTGAAGGACGATCTGGTGTGCAAAAGGCGGCACAGCTTTTCGGGAGGGGTGGAAAAGGTAGCGGGAGTTCCTCTGCTAGGCGCTCGGCCAGTGTGTGCAGGAATAATGAATTTATTCGCCGCATATCATGCGGATATAGCCTTACAGTTTGCGGTGATTAAGCGCTATATTCTCCGCAAGGAGTGCAGGGAATATGGCGCGATACATTCATCAGCATGAAGATTGGCCCGGCTTCCAGTGGGACAAGGATACCATTGCCCATGAACTAGCTGCGGTGCGTCATCGGCAGGGACGCCTCTTGGGCCGTATGGAAAGCCTTGGCTTCGATTTCAGGTCGGAAGCCGTGCTCCAGACCCTGACGGAAGATGTCATCAAGTCGAGCGAGATCGAGGGCGAAAACCTTGATCGTGAGCAGGTGCGTTCTTCCATCGCCCGCCGACTGGGCATGGATATTGGTGCGCTGGCACCGGTGGATCGGGATGTCGAAGGCGTCGTGGAGATGATGCTGGATGCGACCACGCATTATGCCGATCCGCTGACCGAAGATAGGCTGTTCGCCTGGCATGCGGCTTTGTTTCCGACCGGGCGAAACGGCATGTCGCGCATTCTGGTCGGAGAGTGGCGTGATGACAGAACGGGCCCGATGCAGGTCGTGTCAGGCCCTGTCGGACGAGAGAAGGTTCATTATGAGGCGCCGATAGCCAGCAGGGTGCCCACAGAGATGCAGGTCTTCCTCAACTGGTGCAGTGCCGGGCAAGCGTTGGATCCTGTGCTGAAGGCAGCCATCGCACATTTGTGGTTTGTCACCATTCATCCGTTTGAGGATGGAAACGGGCGCATGGCACGGGCTATCGGTGACCTCATGCTGGCGCGTTCGGAACAGACAGAGCAGCGTTTCTACAGCCTGTCGGCCCAGATCCGGCAGGAACGGAAGGATTATTACGCAATCCTTGAGGCTACCCAGAAGGGGGATATGGACATCACGTCCTGGCTTCACTGGTTTCTGGGGGCGCTGGATCGCGCCTTTGATCGCGCTGAACTGGTTCTGGGAAAGGTCATCCAGAAGGCCCGTTTCTGGGACAATCTGGCCGGACAATCGATCAATGACCGGCAGCGTCTCATGCTCAACCGTCTGCTCGACGGGTTCGAGGGCAAGCTGACCTCATCCAAATGGGCAAAGCTGGCGAAGACATCCCCGGATACCGCCCTGCGAGATATCAATGACCTTGTATCGCGGGATATTCTGGCCAGGGAGGCTGCAGGAGGAAGAAGCACCAGCTATGTGCTGGTTGTTCCCGAGACGTAAAACGCGGGTCGATGCTGACGGACAGACCCTTGATTGGGTATGATCGGCATTCAGGCCTGTATTCTTGAATCGGTGAGCGCGGATGAAATGCGCTGGGCGACCTGATCCGTCGAGCGTTTGACATTTTCCCGCTTTAGATGGGCGTAGCGGGAGGTGGTCTTGATGTCGCTATGGCCCAGCATCCGGCCGATCATTGTCAGGTCCGCTCCCATCTCCAGGGCATCCGATGCAAAGGAATGACGGAGATCGTGGAGCCTGACGCCATCCAGCCCTGCCGCCTTGCGGATACGACGCCACGGCTTTTGCAGGTCAGTGAGATATTCGCCAGCCTTGCGTCCGGTGATGACATAGGGATTGTCGGGCAGGCGACGGGTGGCCTTCAGGACATCAACCGCCGCCGTGCCCAACTGGACAGTTTTTGCTCCGGTTTTGCTGTCGGGGAGGCGCAGTTCGGCTTCACCCAGCCAGACATGCGCCCACTGGAGCGTCTGGATTTCCCGCAACCGGCAACCCGTGAGGGCAAGCAGACGGATGGCCCGTGCCGCTTCGGGCATATCTTCGGCGGCCTCGTCGAGGCTGCCTCCTAACCGGGCATACTCATCCCAGGTGAGGAAACGCTCGCGTCTTTCCTCCCGGTAGCGTTTGACGCCCCGGCATGGATTCACACCGTCCTGGCGGATACCCCATAGATCGGCAAGGCTGAACATCTTTGACAGAACGCCTAGCGTCCGGTTGGCCTGATAGGGGATATGCCGGAAACTGCCATGGAATTCGACGACTTCAGCTCGCGAAAGGTCAGCCATCCGCCAGCTTCCGAATTTCGGGACAATGAACAGTTCCACCGAGCGCCTGTACTCTCCCCGTGTTCTGGGTTTCAGGTGGACATCGACATATTCGTCGAGAAAGCGTCTGGAGAAGCTCGCGACAGTCATGGCCTTGCGGTCATCGGACCGTTTATCCGCCGGATTTTCCCCGGTATGAACCCGTGCGAGGATCCTGATGGCTTCATCACGGGCGAGATCCGCCGTCCACGGGCTGCCATGCTGGCCAATCGTGTAACGCCGCAGCCTCCCGCCAGAGCGGTAGTGAATGACGTAGACCTTGCGGCCCGATGGCCAGACCCGGACCGCAAAGGCCGGGATGCTGTCATCCCACAGGAAATAATCTTTTGCTTCGGGCGTCGCTGCCGTGACGGTTTTCTTGTTGAGCCGGGCCATTCTCGCCTCCACCGCAGGAAACACATAGGAAACAGATGAGAGCGCAACCGAGCGTAGTCGATGAACGAATGACGTATCCCGACGGGGCTATTTTTCAAGTAAAAACAAAGGGTTTTCGTGGTCCAGCGCTATTCTGTCGGCACGGGCGCTGGCCAGCGTAGGCTAAAAAATCTTTCTCATAACCTGAAGGCCGCAGGTTCAAATCCTGCCCCCGCAACCACTGATACCGACACTCCCGGAGCCCTGGCTCCGGGAGTGTTCGTGTTTTTGGTCCCCTGACCGCGTGAGGCGGCGAAATCCAGCAGGTTTCCGAGTTCGCCATGGAGCGTGGCGTGCATCTCGCCCCGGCCCTTGCCGGGATGGAGCACGATCTTCTCGATCAGCGCGCGGATGGCCTCGGAGGCATCCTGACGGTCCTCGGGATGGTTCAGGGTTTCCGCCAGCCGTTCGACCTTGTTTTTGAAGATCCCGGCGACGTTGGGATGGATATCGGGCACGTCCTGCGGCTGGGCGGCAAGCATAGCGACCAGTTCATCCTCACGGGCCTCCATTTCGCGCATGCGCTCGACCATGCCGCGCGTATAGCCGCCATCCTCGATCACCTGGAGCATCTGTTTCAGCCCCTTGCGCAGCCTGGTCAGTTCCGTCTGCCAGCCGGCCGTGCTGGCGCGGCGTTCGTGGTTGGCGCGATTGGTTTCTTCCACATAAGCGCGCATCGCCTCGGCGGCGGCTTCCGGCGTCATCAGCCGGTCCTTGAGACCCGACAGCACGCGGTCTTCCAGTTCCGGGCGACGGATCGTGGTCCTGTTGGTGCAGGAGCGGTTGTCCATGTGGGTGGAGCAGGCGAATCGGTCGCCGCCCCGGATCGAGCAGGGACCGCCGCATACCCCACAGAACACCAACCCCGACAGGAGCGATTTTGGACGGCGCTGGCCATTGAGCTTGTTGATCGACGCCCGGATGCCGGCACTGATGTTCACGCTCTTCTCAGCGATCAGCGCCTGCCGGGCACGGACGGCCTGCCAGAGATCATCATCCATGATCCGTAGGTCCGGCACCTCGGTGACGATCCACTCCGATTGCGGATTGAGTCGGGACACGCGCTTGCCGGTCTGCGGGTCTTTCAGGTAGCGCAACCGGTTCCACACCAGCCGGCCGATATAAAGCTCGTTGTTCAGAATGCCAGTGCCACGCAGGGCGTTGCCCCGTAGGGTGGTATTGTTCCATTTGCCGCCCGTGGGGCTGAGGATACCTTCGTCGTTCAGGCGGCCGGCGATGGCAAGCGCGCTGCGTCCGGACGCGAACTCACGGAAGATGCGGCGGACGATTTCCGCCTGTGCGTCGTCAATCTCGCGGTCGCCCCGGATCAGTTCGCCTCGCACGTCCATCTGATGCACGACGCGATAGCCGTAGCACAGGCCGCCGCCGGATTTACCCGCCTCGACCCGGCCGCGCAGGCCGCGATGGGTCTTCAGGGCCAAGTCTTTGAGGAACAACGCGTTCATCGTGCCCTTGAGGCCGACGTGAAGCTCACTGATTTCGCCCTCCGCCAGGGTGACAATAGTGACGCCGGCGAATTGTAGGCGCTTGAACAGGGTGGCGACGTCGGCCTGGTCGCGGGACACGCGATCGAGGGCTTCAGCGAGCACGATGTCGAACTGCCCGGCCTGGGCGTCGCGGAGCAGGGTCTGGATGCCGGGACGCAGGATCATGCTGGCCCCGGAGATGGCCGCGTCGCGATAGTAATCGACCACCTGCCAGCCCTCGCGCGCGGCGCGCTCTTCACAGAGGCGGAACTGGTCCTCGATAGAAGCCGCCCGCTGGTTGTCCGAGGAATAGCGAGCATAGAGTGCGACACGGGTCATGGCGGCTTTTCCCCACAGGTGGTTTTTCGTAAGCTTTAACATGTGCGAGCAAGGGGAGTGATAGAATTGGTATAGGACTATATTCCTATTATATGAATTTTACTGCAATTATTTCGCATAAATAAAAATAATTGCATGAGTCATAAGTAAACGATATAAAAAAAATCACATATAAAAAGTTAAGAATTATGCGACATATCTTGCATAATGTCTATTCATATCTTACGAGATGTGTTTTTATATTCATTGGCGATATAACATTGAACGAAGATAGAATGTTGATTGGCTATGCCCGAGTAAGTACCGACGAGCAGACCTTGGACGTTCAGCTGGAGTACCTGCTCAAAGCCGGTTGCGCTCTTGTTTTCCGGGAAAAAGTTTCTGGGGCGGAGCGAGATCGTCCGGAACTTAATAAGCTACTGAAAAAAGTCAGGCGAGGAGATGTGGTGATCGTTCACCGACTTGATCGTCTGGCACGCTCTACAAAGCACCTACTGGAAATCACAGAGTACCTACAGCACAGACAGGCCGGATTTCGCTCTCTTTCCGAACCTTGGGCAGATACAACATCCCCGGCAGGACGCATGATTCTCACTGTATTTGCCGGGATCGCGGAATTCGAGCGCGCTCAGATCCGCGAACGTACTGCGGCGGGACGCGAACATGCCCGCGCACGCGGGGTCCATATGGGGCGCCCTGCAAAGCTTATGCCATCAGAGGCCGTCTTAGCCTGCCGGATGGTGACAGATGATGGAATGCCGGTCGCCGAAGTAGCCGCAAGATTCGGTGTACACAAAGCAACGCTCTATCGCATGCTAACCAGAAGACAAGCCATGAAATCGCCTTATAAGTCATTAAATAAAATAGAAAAAAATTGCACAGATATATAATATATAAATTTTATGAATAATTATTATACGTGCATAATGATAATTCATTTAATTGCACAATAGATCCAGATTTTCATCACACCTTCTGTCCACACAGCAAAATTACAGGACGAAGATAGAGTATGAAACGGCTGCATTCGCTCAGCATAAAGGATCTGCGTTGTTGATTTTCACTGAGAACTGACCCGGGTTTTTCATCAGGAATTGACCCAGCCCATGAATCATAATCCACTGAAATCACTCAACTCATTTTCGGTCAGACACTGAGATCGACACTTCCGAAGCCTTAATTATGCATTTCACCGAGAAATTCCCGCAGAGCCGGTTCGAAATTCTGATTTTCGTGCCCTGGCCTGGTAAGCTTGAGGAGCGCGAAGCGCTGTAGGGCCGACAGATGTCCCCACTGTTCGGGCGTGGGTGCCCTCAACCCACTGGATTGCGCTTTCAGCGTGATCGCATCGGGCACGCCAACAGCCAGTTGCCAGACTTCCATCCGGGCCGGTGGAAGCAGTTTTGGCTCTTCTCCCGCCCGGGTCCTGATCAGGTGCAGGAGGAACGACCGGTATGCCGCCCGTTCCGGCGGCATGGTGGCGGGGCGGTCCACCAGTGCCTGCCTGTCGTGCTGCGTAAAACGGCTCCACTGGCGCAGGCTCAGTTTTACACCGCACAGATCCAGCTTCATGCGCACGATCATGGGAACGCAGCGTAATGACAGGGTAAAATCCATTTCGAAATTGAACAGCATGGTTTCCCTCCCCCGCACGGTTCACAGTGATCGCGCGCAGGCAGGGGCAGGATCGGCGGGCACGGGACCGATCCAGCGCATGAGCATCTGGTGTTCGGCATTGTCCACCCACCCCAGCGCCGTCATATCGCTTATGATCCAGTCAAGGTCGGACGGCAGCAGGCTGCCCCCGGCAAAGGTCACGCATTCGCGTGCGTCCCCACCGGGCAGGATGGCCTCCGTCGCCGCCAGCGGCAATGTCAGCCCGCCATCCGCAACGGGGGCCGCCAGTGCGCGTGCGATGTCCGCGCGGCGACCCGGCTGCTGGCAGAACGCAATCGCGTCCCGCAGGGCATGCGACATGCGGCGACCCGTCGCATCGCACGACAGGAGTTTCCCCGATGCGACAATGATCTTTTCAACATGGTCGGGCAGGACGGTGGCGGATCCGCCCACGCGAAAGGCAAGTCCGCGTTGTTCTGCCTCCGTGCCCCATGGCGGACCGACACAGCCGCCATCAATCGCGTTTTCCGCCAGCGCATGGATCATGTCGGTCGGGGGCATGACAGAGAGGTCGATTTCATCCTCCATGCTGACATCGATCATCTTCAGGAAACGCCGGAGGATGAGGAGATGGGTGGAATACATATGCACGACGGCGATACGCGGCTTTCTCCCGATGCTCATGGCCCACAGGTCAAACGCCTGCCGCCCCGGGGAGCCGGCATTCCATGTGCCTTCCACCGGGTTGGCGCCACGCAGCATGATCGTGTTGCCACTCCGACTGATCCGGCCTAGCGGGCGTAGCCCCGTGTCATGCCCGCGCCGCCCGAGCGCGGTCATCATGGCCAGCGGCGCGAAAATGACGGCCGCATCCAGCCGGTTCCATGCCAGACCATCGGCGATGTTGGCCCAGGATGGGGAGACGACGATCTCGGTTTCCAGTCCATGTCGGGCAAAAATGCCCTGGTGCCGCCCCATGATGACTGGTGCGCTGTCAGCCAGCTTCAGCACGCCGATCCGTAACGGTGTGTTCATGATGCCTCATCCTTTTTCTGCGATGCCAGATACTCCCCGGCGACGGCCGCGATGCGACGCGATGTCTGCATGGCCCGGCGCTGGAACCACCGATAGGCCTGCGCTTCGCTGGTTTTTTCATTTTTCATGAAACATCTCTTGGCCTGTTCGATAATCCTACGCTCGGCAAGCACACGCTGCGCTTCGGTCAGTTCATCGCGTGTGCGGCGAAAGCGGGCATACAGCGCGATGGCGGCACGCAGCAGCGGCTTTACATCACGGGGTAGTGCCTCAAGCACGTTGTAGGAACATATGCCCGTATCAAAGGCCGTTTCCATCAGTTCCACATCGTCCTCATCCACAAACAGGGCGACCGGTCGTTCCTGTGCCGAACAGGACAGGGCGCGAATACTGTCCAGCGCGTCACGGTCGGCCCTGTTCATGTCAACCAGCACGACATCGGGCCGACAGGCCCGCACGGCATCGACCAGCGCCGTGCCGGGGGGAACGGTCAGGACATCCAGCGACGCATCGGCGTGCAACGTCTCCGACAGGGCATGGCCCCTGCGGGGGTTTTCGTCCGCGACCAGCACCCTTAGGCGCGTGCCGGGCACCATGTCCTCACACATCAGTACACATCACGCAGATAGCGGCCTTCGCGTGTCAGGTTGCTTACGAATGCATCCGCATCGCCAGATGACAGGTCACCGTGACGGGCCACGATCCGGCGCAGTGCCGCATCGATATCCCGCGCCATGCGGGTCGCATCACCGCATACATAGATATAAGCTCCATCGCGCAGCCAGTCCCACAATTCGCTGCCTGCGGCTTCCATCCGGTCCTGCACGTACACCCTCTCGGGCTGGTCACGTGAAAAGGCGGTATCAAGGCGCGTCAGCACCCCGTTTGACAGGAAGGCGTCCAGTTCATCATGATAGTAGAAGCCTTCCGCCGCGTGGCGTTCTCCGAAAAACAGCCAGTTCCGGCCCGAAGCCTGCCGTGCCGCGCGTTCCTGCAGGAACCCCCGGAATGGCGCAATGCCGGTACCGGGGCCGATCATGATCATGGCGGCGGCATCATCTGCCGGCAGCCGGAAATGCGTGGTGGGCTGGATGAAAACCGGCACGTCCGCCCCCGCTTCCAGCCCCGCCAGCCAGTTCGAGCATATGCCCGGCCATGGCGTAAGGCTGACCCCCATTGTCAATTCCACCACCCGCCCGGATGCCTGTGGCGAGGAGGCGATCGAGTAAAGCCGCGGCTGCATGCGCCGGAACAGGCTTGGTATGTCCTGCGCCGTGACCGACAGCACTGCATCGTTCAGCAGGTGGGGCAGGAAACCCGGCGCACAACCACCCAGTGCTTCCAGCATGGCCGGGTTGGGGCGGCTCAGGTCAAGGTGGCGCGTAAGGGCTTCGCGCAGCCCCACCGTTCCGCAGCCGCGCAGCACGACGGGCGTCTCTTCCGGCAGGCGCAGCGCGCGCAGGGCCGCCTGCACATGGACCGCCGGGTTGCTGGGCCATATGCCCAGCGCATCGCCGGGGAGCCAGTTCAGTTCCGTTCCACTCACATCCAGGCCAATGCGCCGCGTGTCCCTCCCGCCGCCTGCGGCGCACAGGCGTTCGTTGATGGACAGCCGGGCCATGACGGGAGCCTCCCGCGTGCCGGAAGCCGGGGGCGCTGGTGCCTCCACCAGCGTGGGCGGGGCAACCGGGCCACCGGTTCTGGCCTGCGCAAGGGCCTCGAGCAGGCTTGCCCGCCATGCCTCGAGCGTATCCTCGAAATCCGGCTCGCAGTCCATGCGTTCCAGGAATGGCGTCGCCCCCAGTTCCCGCAGGCGTCCGTCCAGCGCACGGCCGAAACCGCAGAAACTGGCATACGAGGAATCCCCCAGCGCCAGCACGGCAAATGTCAGGCCGGCCATGGGGGCGTGGCGTTCACGCAGCATGTCCCAGAACGGGGCGGCGCAGTCTGGCGGGTCCCCGTCACCGAAGGTGGATACCACGAACAGCGCCGGACCCGCGGCGGTGGTGTTTACATCAAATGCATCAAGGCATTTTCCTTCCGCCGCGTGGCCGGCTTCGCGCAGCCAGCCAACGATCGTGGCCGCCAGTCCTTCCGCCCGCCCGGTCTGAGATGCCCACCATACGCTGATACCCGGCGTGGCGGCCGCAGGCGCCGGCATGGTCCCGCCGCCTTCACCCGGCTGCATGCGGCTGTACAAGCCTGCAAGAATACCGCTGATGCGCGCGCGCGCCTGTGCCGGCAGAGGTGCCGATGCGGGCAGCACGGGTAACTCGCCCACGCCCGGCGGGGCCATTTCCAGCCCGTCAAGGAACCCGGACAGCCATGCCCGTCCCTCCTCGGGCAGGGTTGCGGCAACGGACTGGTCCGGCCGCTCCAGACCGAGATGGCTGGCAAGGGCGCGCAGCATCATGGCGGACTCTCCTTTCCTGACTGGTTCCACATCATCGGCGGCCGGGCCTGCGGCCTGTTCTACCCGTTCCAGCGCCACCGCGCAGAGTTTGAAACCGGGTTGCAGCGAAATCGGGTCAACAGCATCCGGTGTAATGGAATTGACCGTCAGGTCCGGCCCGAAACGGTCATTCCAGTGGAACGGGGCAAAGCAGGTGCCGGGCCGTACTCGCGCGGAGATCTGGACCGGCAGGACAATCTGCCCCCGCCGTGATGTAATCCTTACGCGATCGTCCTGCGTCAGGCCAAGCGCATGGGCATCGGGCGGGGCAATTTCTACAAAGGGGCCGGGATTCAGGCGGTTCAGGCTGTCCACGCGGCCGGTCTTGGTCAGCGTATGCCACTGGTGCTGCAGCCTGCCGCTGTTCAGCACGAAGGGGAATTCCTCATCCGGCCATTCATCCGGCCGCATCCACGGACGGGCAAAAAAGACGCCCTTCCCGTCCGGCGTGGCAAAGACCGGGCCGGTGCCGTCGGGGCAAAGGTAACGGATCGGGTGCCGGGCCTGCGTGTCGCCTGCGGGCGCGGGCCATTGCACCGGCCCTTCGCGCAGCCGTACGTGGCTGACGCCTGCAATGTCATAGCCGGTTTTCGGGTTGCCGAACCGGCTGGCCTCGGCAAACACGTCGGCGGCAGAGGTGAAGGCAAAATCTTTCTCATACCCCATGGCACGCGCCACGCGGGCAATGATGTCCCAGTCCGGCAGCGCATCGCCCGGCGGCGGCACGGCCTTGCGGGCCAGTGTCATGGTACGGTCGGAATTGACCTGCACGCCGTCCCCTTCGGCCCACAGGGCAGCGGGCAGCACGATATCGGCAAAGCGTGTCGTCTCGCTATCCGCGAAGGCATCCTGCACGATCACGCATTCGGCCGCCTCCAGCGCCCGGACAACATGGCGGCGATTGGCGACGGTGGCAACGGGATTGGTACAGATGACCCAGCATGCCCGGATCTCACCGCGTTCCATCGCCTCGAACATGGCAATCACGCCATTGCCCCCGGTTTCGCGCAGGGTGCCGGGGGGGAGCGACCACTGTTCTTCGGTAAAGGCACGGTCGGCTGCTACCAGCGTGCTGCGCTGTCCCGGCAGGCCCGGCCCCATGTAGCCCATCTCGCGCCCGCCCATGGCGTTGGGCTGCCCAGTCAGCGAGAACGGCCCGCTGCCGGGGCGGCAGATGGCACCGGTGGCAAGGTGAAGGTTGCACAGGGCGTTGGTGTTCCAGGTACCGGCAATGCTCTGGTTCAGGCCCATGGTCCACAGGCTCATCCACTCCCCGGCCTCCGCAATCCAGCGCGCGGCGGTCAGGATGTCCTCGACCGGCAGGCCGGTGATTTCAGCCACGGTCTGGGGGGCATATTCATCCAGGAAGGGTTCCATCGCCTCCCATCCTGTCGTGCTCCGGGCAATGAAGTCCCTGTCGATCGCATCGTTTTTTACCAGCAGATGCAGCAGGCCATTGAGCAGCGCCAGATCCGTGCCGGGACGGATGGGCAGGTACAGATCGGCCTTTTCCGCCGTGGCCGTCCGGCGTGGGTCAACCACGATCAGCCGTGCACCCGCCCGCTTGCGGTCCATCAACCGCAGGAACAGGATCGGGTGGCAGTCAGCCATGTTGGCGCCAATGACGAAAAACAGGTCGGTGCAGTCGAAATCCTCATAGCTGCCCGGTGGCGCATCGGCACCAAGCGACAGCTTGTAGCCGGTGCCCGCGGCGGCCATGCACAGGCGGGAATTGGATTCAATATGCTGGCTGCGGACAAAGCCCTTGGCCAGCTTGTTGATCAGGTACTGTGCTTCCAGCGACATCTGCCCCGATACGTAAAAGGCAATGGCGTCGGGTCCATGCTCGTCAAGGATGGCGCGCAGCCGTTCCGCCGTGGCGTCGATAGCTTGCTGCATGCCCACAGATACGGCCTGTTCCCCGCGCCGGGGGCGGATGGCGGCATGGCGCAGGCGCTGGTCGGACAGGAGCGGCCGGTCGCACGAACTGCCCTTGGTGCACAGGCGGCCGCCATTTGCCGGGTGCGCGCCATCGCCCCGCACTTTTGCAATACGGCCGTTCTCCACCTCCAGTATGACCCCACAGCCCACCCCGCAATAGGGGCAGACCGTGCGGATGTCCTCCCGCGCCATGGGATCAGGCCGGAATGGGTTCCGGCGTGGCTGTAGCCGTCCGGGCCCGGATCGCCACTTTCCCGTTTTCCACGCGGGCGTCCCATGTCCGCAGCCGGACGGCGGGATCTTCCAGGCACTGTCCGTCCTCCAGACGGAAATGCTGTTTGTAGAGCGGGGAGGCCACCACCACCTGTCCCTTCAGGTCGCCCATGATGCCGCGCCCGATTACATTGGCGTTTGAAAACGGATCATGGTTGTCGATCGCATAGACCCGGGCAGGCGCGCCCTGCGTTGCAGGCAGGTAGAACAGGGCAATCTGGCTTCCGTCATGCCAGGCTACGACACCTGATTTTGCCACCAGGTCATTAAGTCCGCACAGTTCGGTCCAGTCATGCGGGCCGGGTGATGCTACGGTTTCGGGCAGGTTTTCGGCTGGACGGACCTGATCGCGCTCGGGAATGGTGCGGATGTTCGGGTCGGGGCGGCTGTCATTGACGAAGGTGCGGAACCGCTTGAGTTTTTCACGGTCCGTCAGCGCGTCGCGCCACTCGCAGTGATAGTGGTCCACCACCATCTGCATCTGCCGTTCCAGTTCCGCGCAGATGCCAAGGCTGTCGTTGATGATGACATCCTTGAGGTAATCCAGCCCGCCTTCAAGATTTTCACGCCAGACCGAGGTACGCTGCAGCTTGTCCGCTGTCCGGATATAGAACATCAGGAAACGGTCGATGTATTTCACCAGCGTCTGTGCATCGAGATCAGTCGCGAACAGTTCCGCATGGCGCGGGCGCATGCCGCCATTGCCGCAAACGTAAAGGTTCCAGCCATTCTCGGTGGCGATCACCCCCACATCCTTGCTCTGTGCCTCCGCGCATTCGCGGGTGCAGCCGGATACGGCGAATTTGAGCTTGTGCGGCGAACGCAGGCCCTTGTAACGGTTTTCCAGATCCAGCGCCTTGCCCACGCTGTCCTGCACGCCATAGCGGCACCATGTGCTGCCCACGCATGATTTTACGGTCCGGGTGGATTTGCCGTAGGCCTGCCCGGTCTCGAATCCTGCTTCCAGCAGTTCAGCCCAGATATCGGGCAACTGGTCCAGTTGCGCGCCAAACAGATCGATGCGCTGGCCACCCGTGATCTTGGTATAAAGACCGTATTTCTTCGCAACCTGACCCAGCACAATCAGCTTGTCCGGTGTGATCTCACCGCCCGCAATGCGGGGCACGACCGAATAGGTGCCGTTTTTCTGCATGTTGGCCATGAACGTGTCGTTCGTGTCCTGCAGCGGAATATAGAGCGGGTCCGTGATCGGCTTGTTCCAGGCCGATGCCAGGATGGAACCGACAGCGGGCTTGCAGACATCGCAGCCCAGGCCACCATTGCCGTATTGCGCCATCAGGTCTTCAAAAGTCTGGATCCCATGCACACGGACAAGGGAATACAGTTCCTGCCTCGTATAGGAAAAATGTTCACACAGGCTGTGGTCAACCGCAATACCGCGCGCTTCGAGTTCGGTCTCGAATACGTTCCTGAGCAGGCCCGAACAGCCGCCGCAGCCGGTACTGGCCTTTGTGGACTGCTTCAGGGCGGCAATATCCGTACAGCCTCCTTCAATGGCGGTACAGATCGCCCCCTTCGTCACATTGTGGCATGAGCAGATCATGGCCGTATCGGGCAGTGCATCAGCACCCAGCAGGTCCGCTCCCTCCCCACGCGGCAGGATCAGGGCCGCGGGGTCCGCCGGGGGTTTGATGGCGTTCTGTACATATTGCACGATCGTGTCGTAATAGGCGTTATCCCCCACCAGCACGGCCCCGATCACACGACTGCCATCATCCGAGAGCACAAGACGGCGGTAGGATCCGTCCACTTCCCCGATGAAACGGTAGCTCCGACTACCCGGTGTCGCGCCATGCGCATCGCCAATCGAGCCGACATCCACACCCAGCAGCTTGAGCTTGGTGGACATGTCCGCACCGGTAAAAGCAGCTTCTTCTCCCGCCAGGGTGGATGCGAGCGTGCGCGCCATGGTGTAGCCCGGTGCCACCAGGCCAAAAACCTGCCCGTTCCAGCACGCGCATTCCCCGATTGCGTAGATTGCCGGGTCGGACGTACGGCATTGCCCGTCTATCACAACACCGCCGCGCGGACCGATGGCAAGCCCGCAGTCACGTGCCAGCCTGTCCTGCGCGCGGATGCCTGCGGAAAAGACCACCAGATCGGTTTCAAGGAATGTACCATCGGCAAAGACAAGGCGGTGACGATGTGTCTCGCCCGCGGAGATCTGCTGCGTGGCATGGGATGTAAGCACTTCGATCCCCAGTGCCTCGATCCGCTGCTTCAGGGCCTGACCACCATCATCATCAAGCTGCACGGGCATGAGGCGCGGCGCGAATTCCACAACGGCCGTGGACAGGCCCAGCCCCGACAGCGCATTGGCGGCCTCCAGTCCCAGCAGGCCACCGCCGATGACCACACCGTGCGATGCGCCCTCTGCTGCGGCCCGGATCATGTCAAGGTCATCCAGCGTGCGATAGACCAGCCCCGCTGTGCCCGTATTGCCCGGAACCGGCGGCACGAACGGCATGGAACCAGTGGCAAGGATCAACGTGTCGTAAGGTAGCGGGCCTTCGGCGCTTTCCACCATCCGGGCTGCGCGGTCGATGCGGGTCACCCTGACGCCACGGTGCAGGGTCAGGCCGTGATGGGTATGGAAATCATCCACATGCAGGCGCAGCGCCAGCGCGTCGCGTCCGCTCATATATTCGGTCAGGTGCACACGGTCATAGGCATCGTGAAGTTCGTCACCAAAAATGTGAATCGCGCAGTCCTCATGCAGACCATGCGCCACAAGCTGTTCGGCACAGTAATGGCCAACCATACCGTTGCCGATGATGACGATGTTTCGCGTTCCGGTCATGTTCGTTTCCCCTGTCGTACAATCGGCTGTCAGAATTTGAATTCCATGGTCTGCATGTAGAATGCCCCGTCCTTCGCCCCCGCACGGTGCATCCCCTGTGATGCGACGAAGCCTGCGATATCGTGCGTCCATGTCCAGTGGGGCGCGAAATTCCACGCAAGCTGTGTCTGGGACGTGGTGCCGATAAAGCCGCCCGAAAGGCCGTTACACCAGCTATAGATCTTACCGGTGCCATACACTGCATCCTGCGTGCTTTCGCGCCAGAAAACGGGGACATGCAGCTTGAGATGCAGGTTTGGCAGCGGGGCTGCCGTAATGACCGGCCCGATGCCGACTAGGTTCTGCGATGTCAGGGCCAGTGTCACGTCATTATAATACGGCAGCGGGAAATAGGGAGTGGCAAACGTGCCGACCGCGCCATCCTGACTATGGTAGGACCCGCCTGAAAACAGATCGCCCTGCAATGCGATGGACGGTTTTGCCTTCCGGCTTTTTGCCGTCCATCCCAATGTCCCGTTAACGGCATAGGCGCGCACTGCGCGTGTTGCGCCCCCGCTGGCGGGACGGAATTCGCCGCCCTGGAACACGCCCGTCAGGCTGATATCGAAGGGGCCGACATTCCCCCACACGCGTGCACCGATATTGTCGCGGCGGGTCGATCCGGCCTGCGTGCCCGTTGTGGTGGCCAGCGCCGCCGATGCACCGTTGAACAGGTAGCCAATGAAGAACACATCAGCAAAAACCTGACTTTTCTGCCCCATGACCGAAAACTTCGGCAGCGCCGTGGACGTATAAATCCCATACATCCGGGCGTTGTAGTTCGTGCCGTCGGCGAATACGTTACGCGGCAGCTTGCTGGTCTGCATGAAATCGAACAGGTCCAGCCGGAAGGATTTCCACACCGCGTAGCCACGGAATCCATCCCACGACTGCTGGGCATTGGTCAGGTCGCGCGCAGACTGCATGGTAACGGGAGCATCGAGAAAGATCTGGCGACCGCCGATCACGCCCATCCGTGCCCCCAGCATCCTGCCCTTTACCTCCAGAATGCCCTGCTGGAGATCAAGCCGTTCGCGCTGCACCCCGGTCTGGTAACCATAATAGTTCGATCCCCCCGCTTCGCCCCACAGGAACTCGGCATAGGCGCGGACATGTTCACCCAGGTGCAGGTCGGCGCCATACTGGCTGCGCAGCAGCACGCGGCTGGCATTGGTCTTGCCGGCGGTCCCCATCTGCGGCTGGTTTTCAAAGGCATAGCGTAGCCGTTCCTCCCCATTGATGGACAGCCAGATATCGCCTTTATCTGTCAGGGGAATGTATTTCAGGCGGTTGAACCAGTCATTGCGGCGCTGTTCAGGGGGTGTATTGACAATATCGCTCCAGTCCTCGGCCCAGCGCGCCTGGCCAAAACCACCCACGGTGCCGAACCCGGCGGCGGCCCCCTTGCCTGCGTTGAAGACACCCCAGTCAGGGCTGTGTGGCAGGGCCAGGCGGTGGATGGCCGCCTTTTCAGGCGGACGGGACGCAGTTGGCAGGATACCGGTTGCCGTGACACCCGCGGCGGGCGGAGTATCGGCATGGGCCGCATGCCCGGTAAACAGGCTGGCAAGAACGGTGGTAAAGCCGACCGTAAGCGAAGCGGGCCGGTGCACGTCGGAAATACAGGTCACGGGATACGTTCCTGATCTGATTTTATGAAGAGGCGGCCGCATCGGCTTCAGCCGACATCCGGGGGCGTTCAGCCGCCCAGCGGCGGCGGCACACGCCAACACAGGCAAACGCCACCAGCGCAACCCCGGCAAAGCCCAGGAAGCCGGGACCGTAAGAACCCGTGGCCTGACGCGCGGCCCCCAGCGATGACGCCAGATAGAACCCGCCTACCCCGCCGCTCATGCCCACCAGCCCGGTCAGGATACCAACCCGGCTGGGAAAACGCATGGGCACCAGTTGAAACACCGCGCCATTGCCCAGACCCAGCACGAGCATGCCCAGGAAAAAGGCCGGGAAAGCCAGCCAGATCGTGGGCAGGCTAAAGCCGATCACGGCAAAGATGGCGACCGCAAGCGCGAACAGGATGCTCAGGGCCCGCTCCCCTCCAATCCGGTCGGCCATGGCGCCCCCCAGAGGACGCACGAACGAACCGACAAACACGACCATTGCCGTGCAGCTTCCTGCAATGGCGGGCGGCAGGGCATACTGATCGTTGAAGTAGATGGTCAGGAACGAGGCGAGCCCCACAAAGCCGCCAAACGTCACACCATAGAAGAACATCAGCAGCCAGCAGTCGCCGCTGCGCAGGACGGGCAGCCACGTTACCAGGCCGCCACTGGAGCGGCGCTGCGGCGGTTCACTGGCCAGCAATACAAAGGCGACCAGCACGGCGGTCAGCGGCAGCGTTGCCAGTCCCAGCACATTGACCCAGCCATAAAGCACGGCCAGGCCGGGTGCGAACAGCGAGGCGAGCGCCGTTCCCGAATTGCCGGCCCCGGCAATGCCCAGCGCCGTGCCCTGATAGTGTGGTGGATACCATGCAGAGGCGAGCGGCAGCGCAATAGCAAACGACGCCCCGGCAACACCAAGCACAAGTGCAACCCCGAACAGTGCGCCATAGCTGTGCGGCGCGATAAGCCATGTCAGGGACTCAGACACTAAGAAAGATCGGAAAAAATGGCGTCACCTCTGGATGACAAGACCCGCAGCATCATCAAGGCCTGCGTGCCCGCGCTGGAAGCACATGGTCTGGCGATAACGACGGAAATGTATCGCCGCCTGCTGGCCAATCCGGACATTCGTGACCTGTTCAACATTTCGCACCAGAAGGATGGAGAGCAGCCAAAGGCGCTGGCGCTTGCAGTGCTGGCCTATGCCCGCAATATCGACAACCTTGGTGCCATGGCCGGTGCGGTCGAACGCATTGCGGAAAAGCATGTCGGGCTGAACATCCTGCCCGAGCACTATCCTTATGTTGCCGATGCCCTGCTGGGCGCCATCGCCCATGTTCTGGGGGATGCGGCAACCCCCGAGATCATGGATGCATGGGGCAAGGCCTACTGGTTCCTGGCCGAAATCCTGATCGGGCGGGAAGAACAGATTTACGTGGCCCATGCCGCGGCCCCCGGTGGCTGGGTTGGCTGGCGTCCCTTCCGTGTCAGCCGCCGCACGGTGGAAAGTGAGACCGTTACCTCCTTCGAACTGGCGCCCGTCGATGGCAAGCCCGTCATGCGCCATGTGCCGGGGCAGTATCTCAGCTTCCGCCTCGACGTGCCGGGATATGGCTCGGAACGACGTAATTACAGCATTTCCTCCGCCCCCGGTTCAAATGCCTACCGCATCAGCGTCCGCCGTATCGACAATGGCGTGGTATCCGACTGGCTGCATGACAGCGTGCAAGAGGGCACGGTGCTGCAGGTTTCCGCTCCGGCGGGTGATTTCACGCTGGGCAACCCGGCCCCCGCACCCATCGTATTCCTCAGCGCGGGTTCTGGCCTGACGCCATTCATTTCCATGCTGGGCGCGCTGGATGCGGCTGCGGCCACGGGCGTGCGTTACATCCACACCACCCGTACGCCCGCAACGGAAGCCTTCGGCCCCTATATCCGCGATCTTGCTGCAAGGGGCATGCTGCGCGCCGACCTGTTCTACAGCCGCGCGACACCGCAGGCGGCACAGGACGCCACGGGCGTCACCACCCATGCAGGCCGCATGACACCGACATGGCTTGCACGGGAAATCGACCGGACCGCGACATATTATATCTGCGGCCCCGACGGCTTCATGCGTGATGCCATAGCCACGCTGAAGGCCGGTGGCGTGCCCGAAAGCCAGATCCGTTTCGAATTCTTCGGTTCGGCGGCCGATGCGACACTGGTCGGATAGGCATGACACACACCATTCACGTCAGGCGGGTCTATGACCCGCCCGCACCCGATGATGGCAGCCGCGTGCTGGTGGACCGGCTGTGGCCCCGTGGGGTCAGCAAACAGCGCGCTGACCTGACGCTGTGGCTGAAAGATATCGCGCCCAGCACCGGACTGCGGCAATGGTTCGGGCATGACCCGGCCCGGTGGGACGGGTTTCAGGAACGCTACAGCGCGGAACTGCAGGCCAATCCCAATCCGGTGCAGCAGTTGCTGGACATGGCGCGCGCCGGTCCCATCACCCTGCTGTATGGCGCGCGTGACACGCAGCATAACGAGGCGGTTGTACTGGCCGCCTACCTTCATCGCCTGCTGGACCACGCGTGCTGAACGATACCGCCATTTCCTGTGTCAGCACGGCAGAAGGCATATCCCAGAAGTGGTCCCCATTTTTCGGACAGGGCGATAAGCTATCATCTGGCCTGAACGAGCTCGTCAGGCTCATAACCTGAAGGCCGCAGGTTCAAATCCTGCCCCCGCAACCAGATATAAGTGATTGATATCACACATTAAAACCCGCCCATCGAGGCGGGTTTTTTGTTGCCTGAAATCCACCGCAGGAAACACATAGGAAACAGACGAAAAGGTAATCCGGCGCAGTTTTGTCGAAGATCACATGTGTGTGAGTATGGCTTGGGACGTCGGCCGACTGAGCCGAAAGATGCTCTGACGTTCGCAGAACGGCCGACTTTCCGATGATAGATTCTGATCAGATGCTCCCGGAGAGCCGGAGCAGATAGGCTTCGAACATATCGGCCATGGCATCGGCATAGGCTGCGACTTCCACGTCGCTTCGGGGTGTCTCCGAGAACGCCTTGCCGACGGCACCGAAAGTCGTCCTGATGAGGTCACCTGCCAGGGTGCGCTCATTGTTCGAGGCGTTCGGCAGGACCTCGCGCATAAAGCGCTCGATGATCTCATTCCCCGCCTGTCGCACTTCTGCAGCTTCTGGTGCATCCCGATAGAGGGGAGCGGCATCGTCGAGTGCGACACGGACGGATGCTTCCGCGCATTCCGAACGGATGAAGGCGTGGACCAGCGCGCGTAAACGCGCCAGCGGTGGTTTGCCGGCATCTTCAAGCGTATTGCGCAGCATCGCGGTCGTCTCCCGCCATTCGTCGGTCTGGAGCCGGAACAGGATGGCGGCCTTGTTGGGGAAATACTGATAGAGCGAACCGATGCTCACACCAGCTTTCTCCGCGACACGGCCCGTGGTGAAGCGTGTGGCGCCTTCCTCGGCCAGAACACGAACAGCCGCTTCCAGAATCGTGGCGACAAGTGCGGCCGAACGCGCCTGGCCGGGCTGTTTGCGGACGGAAATCCTTGGGTTGCGGCGATCGGTCATAGGGGGCCGGGGAATGCGAATAGAAAACGCGATGAATTAATCGTATTTTTGCAGGGTGCGCAAGGTAACGCGCCACAGCAACCCCGTTACGGAACAGAGATCACATCATGACCCCTGATAAAGCTCCCATCCTGATGAGTGCACCAGTCGCTCCGCTGCTCGACCGGCTGTTCGCCGAGGCGGATGTGGCCACAAGCCCTGCCGTCTCCAATCTGGCTCCAGAGGAGTTGCAGCGTCTGGTCGGTAGCCGGGCTGACTATGTGCAATTCTATGGCCTCGCAAAAGACCTGTGGCTTCCCGTCTCACGCGAAACAGGCAGGCTCCTATACATGCTGGCCCGTGCCATGCGGGCGCAGCACATTGTGGAATTCGGAACATCCTTCGGGATTTCGACAATCCATCTTGCCGCTGCCCTGCGCGACAATGGCGGTGGCAGACTGATCACCACCGAGTTCGAGCCTTCCAAGATCGTCCGTGCGCGGCAGCACGTTGAAGAAGCCGGGCTGGCCGATCTGGTGGAAATACGCGAGGGGGATGCCCTGACCACACTTGCCACCAATCTGCCCGAGACCATCGACCTTGTGCTGCTCGACGGTGCCAAGCCGCTTTATCCTGATATTCTTACGCTGCTGGAAAGCAGGCTGCGCCCTGGCGCGATGATTGTCGCGGACAATGCCGATTATAGTCCGGATTATCTGTCGCGGGTGCGTTCTCCGGGCGCCGGGTATCTCTCGCTGCCGTTTGATGGAGACGTCGAACTGTCGGTGAAGCTTGGCTGATTGCTGCGTTTTGTGGAGACGCATTGCCCGTATGAAGGTGTAGGGCGATAGAAAGGTAAGAAAGCGCGTATCAGACTTTCTGCTCGAGTGGAGCAGAAAGCAGACAGTCAGTAATCGCCTACTTTTCAGACATATAGTTGCTCAGGTCACTTTCCGCATAGCGGACGTGAATCATCCAACGTTCTGCCGACAAGGATGGATGCGGACTCGCATACGCATTCGACCCAGTTGAGATTCGAATTTCATCAGGCGGGTCGCGCCAGAACCGGATGAGAACTACGTTTACGCCATAGCCCTCTAAAGCTCGCTTTTGCGACTTTCCGGTCGCTCCCTCGCAAAGTGTACAGCGGCAAGTTCTCGCCAATACCCGCCATCCATTATTCAGCAGTCGGGCCACCCACAGTGACCGCAACTGGATGACTATCAGGTTGTCAGCGACTACTCTGTGAAGCCGTCGTTCGTTTGGGCTGACGGGGAGCGATCAGCTACGGGTGCGTGAGACCAGCCGCTGGTTAGCGGCCCGTCTTATTGTCCAGTAGTGCAATGGTCAACGCAGCATCAAATTCCGCGCGATTAATGATGATGACCGGCGTCTCGTGTGGATTATCGAGAACATCTGCCACGTCCAGACGTAACCGTTTTTTGAAATAGTAAAGCAGCGCCCGCCTGACCGGGATTGTAACATTGCCGTCGCGCATGCCGTAATCTTGCGCTATTATCTTTCGTTGGTTCTCTCCGAGCCTCGGGTTCGGAGAAAGTTTTACGTCAAAAAAATCCCTCCATTGCCTATCATCTTCAAGCCGCGCGGCAGGTTCCCCGAGTGATCGGCCCTCAAGGCATCGCGACAAAAGGAAGTCCTTGAACCTGTTGTCGATGTGACAGAAGGCGCGGACGTGCCAGCGAAAGCCATCGCTGCCAAAGGCATGAGGGCTGATACGCCGCCAAAGAGGCTCCGGCCGTTGTTCGTTCATCGACTGATAGAGAACCTCCACCGAGGCTTGGCCCCGGACCGCAGCTAGGATCATACGGAGGACAGTAATGTCAACTCGGCGATTCGGCACGGGCATCGTGTCCACGCTCGGGGGGCTGGTCAACCATGTCCGCTCACCGTGGAGAGCGGGATCGACCGCGAACAGAAGCTGCGCAAGGTAGTGATCCGCGTCGGGTTTCAAGAAACGCGGGCGGAACGATCCGGTTGCGAAGTAGCGCTTCTCGCTGCGGTCGTATCGCACATTTTCGGGTGCGAGTTCCTGATACTGGGTCAGGTCTTTTGACGCCTGCGGCACTGATACACCGAAAAATCCGGTGATGTCTGAACGGTTGATGCCACCCTCCCAGAAGAGGCGGAACTCGATAAACTCAAGCCGTTGCTCGACCCCCCACCGCAGATCTGGACCACCAGCTGACATGCGCACTCCGATCAGCATAGTAACTACATTGACAGCGAAACAATGCCCATATACTTTCTTAACTGATGGAAGAATCGTCGTCAATGCGATTGGAGCATGATGTCTAAGGACGATCGATATGTGGTCAAACACCAGAAGGGTTGCGCCCTAAGGGACCACGATGCGCGTCGTTTAACGAAGAGATACATAGAAAGATTGCTGAGCCGAACCGGTGATTCGGTCGACTAAGGCTGTGCGCCGAACGGAGAATGACGAATGAGTGCGACTGCCCACCCCGCGTTTGGAGCCGATCTGCCGAAGGGGATCAGCCGTATCTGGCCTCTGCCCGACCCCGCGCTCGGCGCGCTCTGGGACTCGATCTTCATTGACGAAGGGCTGAAGCGACAACTGCTGTCGCAAGCCATGCTGAACTTCTCAGTGCGGGGCAAAGTTCCACGGACCGTCATTCCCCTGCACGGCGTCATCTTGCTAACCGGCGAGCCGGGGACGGGTAAGACCTCGCTCGCGCGTGGTCTGGCGCACCGTACGGCGACATCCTTCTCCGGGGCGAGATTCAAGCTCCTCGAAGTCGAGCCGCACTCCCTAACCAGTTCGGCGATGGGCAAGACCCAGCGTGCGGTGTCCGACCTCTTTTCTCAGTCCATCGCCGAGGCCGCCAGCAACGGGCCGACGATCGTGCTCCTAGACGAGGTCGAAACGCTAGCGGCTGACCGGTCCAAGATGAGCCTCGAAGCAAACCCCATCGACATCCACCGGGCGACCGACGCGGTCTTGGTCCAGATCGACGCGCTGGCGGAGCGGTTCCCTCAGCTTCTCTTTGTGGCGACAAGCAACTTCCCCGACGCGGTCGACAGCGCCTTCACGTCGCGCTGCGATCTCGTTGTGCGGGTTCCGCTGCCCGACCGGGCTGCGTGCGTGCATATGCTTCGCGATTGCCTAACCGGGCTCGGTCAGACCTACTCGTCCATCTCCGCGCTGGCCTCCCAGCCAGGGTTCGACCGGTGCGCGGGGGAATGCGTCGGTCTGGATGGACGTGCGATCCGGAAGATGGTGGCGAACGCTCTGGCCAGCCGGCCGGAGGTGGCGATGGATCCGAGCAAGGTGACCCTCGAAGACATCTACCGGGCGGCTCAGCAGGCGAAGTTGAACCGCGGTTCGGGGGTGAAGGTGAAATGACGACCGTTGTCCGGCGCACCTTCGGCAGTACGCCTCACCGTGATGCGGGTGAGACCTGGCGTGCAATCGTCGACCTGCTGACGCAGGGTAAGACGGGAGTCAAGCGCGACGAACTCCTGGCAGTGCACGGTGCCGTGTCTAGCATCATCGCTGACAAGGCTGCGAAGGACGCAGCCATCGTCGTGACCTGCGATGGCCCTCGGACCCGCATCTATTGCGTTTACGATGAAGACGCGACCGATGGCTCCGACACCAATGAAGACGCGCTGGGGTTCGACCCCCTGAATGGCGACTGGCGCATATCGCTTCCTTGCGAGGCGGACGATCTCGCTTGGGTCCAAGGCGCGCTCAAGAAGCACAGCGAGCGCATTACCGCTCGCGACAAGTCGGAAAAAATGAAGGAAACCGCCAGCAGTTCGGAAGGTGCGGTGGCGCTGGTCTTCGATCCGAAAGGATTTCTCAGCCCATGACGGTCGTAAGCGTCAACACCTATACCCACTCGGTGACTTACGTCGCCGACAACATGCTCAAGAGTCTGAAAGACATCATTCGGCTGAGCGGTCTCGACCCGACCAACTTCATCGAAGATTGGGACGTCAACATGCGCGGCATCAAGCACTGGTTAGAGACTCAGGACCTAGAACGCGTCGATTTGGAGATCTACGACCCGAAGACTGATGCGCTCCTGTTCCGCTGGGACATGAACGTCGTCTACGGCTGGAGCTCCGGCGACGGAAACTTCTGGGTCGACACCGAGCAACTTAAATACGCGATCAAGAAGGCGGGTCTCGTGCCTAGCCAAGCGAAATACCGTCTGCTCGTCCGCACCAAGCCGGGGCGCCCTGATGTCGATGGTTGGAGCAAGGTAACGGCCCGGTCGACGGCCGGCTTCACGCGGCAATCGCTGGGGACGACCATCGATCATAATGGCTTGGGCGCGAACACCTCGTACTGGAGGCAGACCGGATGATCACTATCGACGAAGCTTTTAGAAAGTTTAAGAGCCGGCTCGAACTGAACGAGAAGGAGCAGCAGAACGCTTCCGACCGTCAGAATGAGGTGCGGGACTATCTTGTCACGAAGTTCGCGATCGCCAGGAGCTTTCTGACGGGCTCCTATAAGCGACACACTAAGACGAAGCCGCTCAAGGACATCGACATTTTTTTCGTCCTCAAGGATTCGGAGACGGGCAAATATCGTGACAAAGCGCCGTCGGTCGTGATCGGCGACTTTTACGATGCCCTGGTCGAGAAGTACGGCTCCAGCGCGGTCCGGAAACAGGGCCGGTCGGTCAACGTCGACTTCGGCGTGGTCGTCGATTCCGATGACAACACCGACTATCGCGTTCTCAGTGTGGACGTAGTGCCCGCTTTCGCATCGGCCTCAGACTACGAAATACCTGACACCGACAAGGGTGAGTGGATCAAGACCAATCCCGAAACCCACGCGGCCAAAGCGACAACCGCACACCAGGCATATTCCAATGAGTGGAAGGGTTTGGTCCGTATGGTGAAGTATTGGAATAACCTGCCCCTCCACGGGGAGAAGCCAGTGAAGCCGTCCTTCCTCATCGAGGTGATGGCGCTGGAGTGTCTGTACGGCGGCTGGCAAGGCAACTTCGCCTACGAGTTCCAAGCCTTATTCGCTACACTCGCGGATCGCATCTTCGATACGTGGCCCGACCCAGCGGGTTTAGGGCCACCGGTGAGCGACGGGATGGACAATGCGCGCAAGGAGCGTGCGCGCACTCTTCTGATGACGGCGAGCCGTGAAGCGAGCGTTGCGATCAATCTCGCCCGGCAGGGCAAGAATGGCGAGGCTCTAAAGGCATGGCGGGCGCTGTTCGGCCCAAAATTCCCGCTCTCATGAAATGCGAGACTTCCTCCACGTCCATCGGGGTGCGCAATGGCTGACGCCGTTACCGCGCGCTGGAATGGCGACAAATATCAGGCGCGGGTTTTCTGGCAGAACGCGCTGAGCATGCTCGCGCATGACTCGGTCGTGGTGGAAGTTACCTTCGAAGCCGACGCGCCGAAGTCGTTCGACGACGTTGTCGTTCGGTATGATCCGCCACTTCCGGGAAGTGGGCCGGAACGCGTACCGGCGGCCTATCAGCAGGTGAAATGGCACGTCGATACCGGGGGGCGGTTCGGCTATGAGGATTTGGTCGATCCCGATTTTATCGGAGCGACGAGCGTGTCGCTCCTTCAGCGTTTGCGCGATGCCAAGAAGACCGCACCGGCCGGCGCGCGGTTCGATTTCGTCACGACGTATCGCATCAAGGACAGTGATCCACTGAGCTATGTCCAGTCGGGGACCGACAAATCTATTCTCCTCGGCCGCCTGTTCGATGGCACGACGGACCGCAGCCGAATGGGCAAGGTCCGCAAGCTATGGCGCGAACATCTGGGTTTCGCGTCTGATGACGAACTCAAGGAGATCGTGACGGGCCTCCGGATCATGGACGGCGAGCGCTCGCTGGAGCAGCTGCGTGAGGACATAAACGTGCGGGCCCAGATCGTGGGTGCACTCACTTGTTCGACAGAATCCGACTTTCGATATGACGGGCTCGCTCAAGCGCTGAAATCGCGGAAGCTGAATAGCTTCACGCGGGAGGCCATGCGGCAGATCCTCCGTGAAGAAGGTGTTCTGACCGACAACGTCGTCGCCCATCCTCCAGGGCTAACGATCGCGATCCGGACCTTCCAAGGCGTGGCGGCCGATCTTGGCGGCACGTCACCGCAGAACACGCTCTCGCTGACCGATAGCTTCAATCAGCGCTACCTCCTCGATGACCGGTCCTGGCAAGGGGACATTCGTCCCCGGGTCGAGACGTTCTTACGAGGTGCCGCCAAACGCTCGGGCGTGCTGAGGATCATTTTGGATGCACACGCCTCCATCGCATTTCTCGCTGGTGCCGTCCTAGACCTGAAGTCGGGCGTCGACATCTCGTTGATCCAGAAAGGCCGGGTGGGTTCGAGGACTTGGCGCGCGGACGACGGTACCGAACAGAACGTGGCTCGATTGAACAGCGCGACGACGAGTATCGGTTCCGGAACCGATATCGCCTTGGCAATCGGCATCTCACAAAGCGTCGATGTTCAGACCCGCCGCTATGTCAACAAGGAACTCTTGGCTGTCGGGACATTGATCTCGTTTGCTCCTCCGACTGGCCCAGGACAGCAGGCTATTGCCGGCGGCGGGCATGCCGCTGCTCTGGCAGAGCATATCGCCAATGAGGTGAGGGCTCTGAAGGCGGACGACCCTGATCGCACGGTCCATATTTTCGCTGCGTGCCCGAATAGCCTGCTATTCTATCTCGGTCAGCAGCACCGTGGCATCTCACCCTGCATCGTCTACGAGTTTGATTTTGATAGGGCTGGAAACAAGAGTTACCAGCCGTCTTTCGTCATAGACTGAACTGCCGAATCGAAAATCGGTACGAGGCTTTAGCACTGCTCACGGACGGCGGGAAAGCCCAAAGGCAGTGTCCGCAAAAGTTGGCGAGCTTGCGGACGCCAGCCAATGAAGGTCAGTCTCGGGGCAGGAGGCCAACGTCCGCATTTACAGATAGCCGACCTCCCGTTCAGCCCCCCAAATCCGCCTGCTTGTTCCATCTTCTTGAGCAGACTGGCGGCAATCGCCCTGATTGTGTTGAAAAACCCTCGTTGTGATTGGCGGTGAGCATCGCCCTGAGATCGGACTGATCGGGCTCTTCACCTCACCCGGCGGCCATCACCGCCTGGGGCGGGACGAGCTTGGCCATCTTGCGGAAGTTCTGGGCGGTTGCGGCGAGGAGGAACTCATTATGAGCGCCGTTTGGACCGCGCAATCGCAGGCGATCCAATTTCAGGATCCGCTTGAGATGGGCGAACAGCATCTCGACTTTCTTTCGCTGTCGACGTGCCGTGACATAAGCGTCCGTCAACGCGAGTTCGCGGGCCAGATCCCGGGCGCCTTCATGGATCGAGCGCATGATTTTGCGTGCTGGCGTATTCGCCCTCATAGCAGACATTAAACATGCGCCCTAGTTTCCTTGCGCCTCCTCATAGTCGGTCGGCCCAAGGCGACTCGGCACAGACCGCGATTGCAGCAGACACGGAGTGTGTCATGCACGTGACACTCAAACTGATAAAACTTCCCTGATCTGAAACAATTGCCTACCATATGCTGGCAATGAAACAAGTCGAGGAAGGTTGCTGCCAATGTCATTCAAATTAGTTTGGGAACGTTGGAGAGAACTGACTCGCTTCCGTCTTGCTTGTGAAATGGCTTTGTCTTCTTATCGGAAAAGCTTCCTTGAATTGCCAGTGCGTGGCATTCAAGATGCTAAGATCTATGATGAGCGAGGGGTGACCCGTTTTGAATGCTCTTATAATGATTTTCTTGATGTATTGAAGGACGAAACCCAATTGTATCGGCTGCTGATAGTAGGGCATACGTCGCTGATTGAGGAGTTTGGACGCGTAATTGTCACCCAACTTCTAGACGAAAACTTGGTAGGCCGCGTTGCCTTTCCCGGCATGCAGCTACATGGCACAAACGCGGAAGCCACAGATCACTATATCCGAAAGGTAAATATTGAAGCTTGGGGTTCCGCTCTTCTCAATGCTGCGAAAGTAACCTGGGATATAGTTCCCGGCGGTCAGGGTGCGGTTGTCCATGCTGTCGTGGTGCGGAATATTGTTGGCCATGGCGCAAATTCTTATAATAATACTGCCATTAATCGCATTAATGGTGTCGTTCCTGGTTACGTCACTTTTAGCGCTGGTCATTCCCTAATACTTGATCGTGAGGCTTTCCAGCAGTTCCTATCTACTCTTCGAAATTTTGGTCGGATCATCTGTGGTGTGCCTGCCCGCGTACGCAGGAATGCAGGTGAGCGTGCCTCGTAAGGGCGGCAGGTCAAAGGTAGTTTCCGGATCGCTGAAAAGAATTGTTTTAAGCGGTGTTTGTCATGTCCACTTACGTTTTACAGCTTTTGGAAATTTCATGCGGCATCAGGCGTCATATTTTTGCGGGCTCCGTAAGTTATGACCGAATGACTGCTTCCCCCCCGTTTCAACGTAAGCATTGAACGCAACAAATTGCTGATCTTCGTCCCCTGGTAGCCCCTTGATAGGCGTCACAGCAGCCGAGAAACTCAAAATTATCATGAGGAGTCCTCCTCAGTCAGAATCCAGAGAGCCAGTCAAATTGTCCAATCAGCCTAATCTCGAATCTCTTAATAAAAGCTGCGAACGCAGCATTACAAAAATGAGTGACGACGAGGCACTCGAACATATCGGTCGGCTGATCGACGATTCCTGTGATGCTGCATTTGAACGTGGTGCGAAGCGCGCATTGTACTTGCTTGATGAACTTACAAAGAGACCACTCACCGAAGAAGCGGCCGTGCTGGCAGAATATTTCCGGGCTAATGCTTGGGCTACGCGATCGCAGATTGCTAATATTCGGCAATCCTGGTCTTGGGAGAGTGTCGAACTTCAGGAAGAGATGTTGGCGCTCACGCGCGCAGCCAGCCATCCCGGGTTCATGAGGCTCGATAATGGACGGCGCTGCCAGATCCTGACCAATCGTGCCAATCTGCTCAACAAGGTCGGCCGCTCGATCGATGCTATCGCCGGTTGGGACGAGGCGCTCCGCATCGGCCCGCACTTCGCAATGGCTCTCGGTAATCGCGGTGCCGGACTTAGGTATTATGCCGGTATGGTCGACGACAATCGAGAGCGAGCTATTCTGGCGCTCCATGCCTATGACAGCCTTTGCAAGGCGGTGGCGCCGGATGCGATGTATGAGTCTCCCAACTTTCTGCCCGTCGTTGCGCAATTCAAGGACATGGCCGAGGCTCTTGGAAGAGCGGTCAATGTCGATGCTGTGCGAGCAATGCAGAATCTCGATCAGGGTGAACCGGGCCGATCGAAAGTGGAACGCGCTTATCGTCAGTGGTGCCTCGATAAACGGCTGTTTCTTTGCCCATTGAACGATCTCGGACCGTATCTAGCCGCAGCGACCGATGACCTGATGTTGCCCAGCATTAGGGAGAGGTTCGACGAGCGGCCCGGTGACTATTCACCGCCTCCGATTATCGGCTTTTTTAGCCAAATGAAACAGGAATACGTCTCGGCGCGCTACATGCTGTTCGAAGGAATAAGTAGCACACGGGTCCATTTCTCCGACCGTGGGGTCACGCTCACTAATACGCTCGATTACCCGCTCTATTCACTTGCGAGCGAGAGGGTGCGCACAGCATTCCGTATCGCATATTCCTTACTCGACAAGATTGCATTCTTGATCGACCGGTATTGGAAATTGGGAAAGATACCCGCGCATATCAGCTTCAAGAATGTCTGGATGGTCGAAAAGAAACAGAGACTGCTTCCGCAGTTCGCAGAATCAAACAATTGGTCTCTACGAGGACTCTATTGGCTCTCAAAGGAACTGTTTGACGATCAACTCAAGCAGACAACGTCCGCAGATGCCCGCGAACTCCATGCGATCCGCAACGCTCTTGAACACACCTATCTGCGTGTAAGCATGGGTTGGGCCAAGCCGTTCACGATCGGGCCGTCCAACGCCAGTAGTTTCGGGATTGCCATTGGAAGCGACGAACTGGAATCGAAGGCGATCCGCGTAATGCAGATTGCCCGATCGGCCTTGTTTCATGTGTCATTCGCGATTAGGCATGAAGAGCGCAGGAAGTTGCGTGACGATTCAGACGAGATGGTTGGATCAATGCCACTTTACTGGTTCGAAGATCGGTGGAAGCGCCGTGATCCGAATTAAGAAAGACTGCCCAGCAGGACAATAGTATTATGGTCTGACTGAGTGTCAGGTAATTTAAATTGTAATCCGGAAGCTGACCTTCCGTTATCCCCCCATTGCCGTCGTTTCCTGCCGGGAAAAGGTTGCGGATTTTGGGTGGGTCTGGGGCCTTCAGAGTCAGAGGGCTGCGCTGATTTTCGTGACGGGTTGAGAGGATGGGAGAGAGTCTCCTGTCCGCCCGTCATGGAGTTTTTCGCCATGGCGACCGCTATTCCCAAAATCACCCTGAGTTCGTCCCGCGACATCCCGTTCAACCGGCTGGTGCTGTCCCAGTCCAACGTCCGGCGTGTGAAGTCCGGCCTGTCGATCGAGGAGCTGGCCCGCGACATCGAGCGCCGCGGCCTGCTGCAGAGTCTGAACGTCCGCCCTGTTCTCGACGACACTGGGGCCGAGACCGGTACCTATGAAGTGCCTGCCGGTGGGCGTCGTTTTCGCGCCCTCGAACTGCTGGTGAAGCAGAAGAAACTGACGAAGACGGCCCCCGTGCCGTGCGTGGTCCGCGAGGCCGGATCGGCCATTCTCGCCGAGGATGATTCCCTTGCCGAAAATGTCCAGCGCGTGGCCCTGCATCCGCTGGACCAGTTTCGCGCCTTCCGTGACATGCTGGAGAAAGGCATGTCCGAGGAGGAAATCGCCGCAGCGTTCTTCGTCGCACCGGCCGTGGTCAAACAGCGCCTGCGGCTGATGACCGTGTCCGACAAGCTGCTGGAGATCTACGAGCAGGACGGCATGAATCTGGAACAGCTGATGGCCTTTTCCATCAGCGATGACCATGCCCGCCAGGAGCAGGTCTGGGACATCGTGTCCCAGAGCCATAACCGTGAACCCTACGTCATCCGCCGCATGCTGACAGAAAAGACTGTGCGGGCTTCGGATCGTCGCGTCCGCTTCGTCGGACTGGACACCTATCTCGCGGCCGGTGGGCCTATCATGCGCGATCTGTTCGAGGCCGATGACGGCGGCTGGCTGCAGGATCCGGCCATTCTGGACCGGCTGGTCATGGAAAAGCTGCAGGAGGCGGCTGAACAGGCCTGCGCCGAGGGCTGGAAGTGGGTCGAAACCGCCCTGTCGTTCCCATGGGGGCACACACGGCATTTCGCGGAAATCGAAGGCGCGGAAGTGCCACTATCCGACGAAGAAACTGCTCGCCTCGAAGCCCTGCGCGCCGAGCAGGAAGCCATAGAGGCTGAATACGCCCGGGCCGACGAATATCCGGACGAGATTGATGCACGGCTGGGCGAGATCGAGCAGGCCATTCTTGCCCTGGAGGAACGGCCTCTGGCGTTCGATCCCGCTGACATGGCGCGGGCCGGCACCTTCGTCAGCCTCGCTAGTGATGGCACATTGCAGGTGGAGCGGGGCTTCGTGCTGCCCGAGGACATGCCGGCCGAGCCCGAAGAGACCGGTAATGCCGATGGTTCGGATGAATACGAACACCCCGCGTATGATGGGCGAGATGAACGTATTGCTGATTATGGCAGTGATGAAGGCGCAGTGGGCGATAGCATTGCTCCTGACGTCGAGCCCGAGGAGGAAGACGGGATCAAGCCGTTGCCTGATCGGCTTCTCACGGAACTGACAGCCTGGCGCACGCTCGCTCTGCGAGATGCTTTCGCCAGCAACCCGCACATCGCCCTGGACCCGCCGCTCCAGCGAAGGCCGCACCTATCTGAGCCTGAAGCTGGACGATCCCTCCTTCGCCGCCCCGATCTTCGCCAACCTGTTCACCGACGAGGAAGGCGAGGGCTACTCCCTCATCTGGACCCGGCCGCGCAGCCGGAACGGGGACTGAACCTCACACGACCAACCCCGCCCGGTCTCTCCGGGCGGGGCTTTCCGGGTTTTCTGGCGGGTTCTTTCAGGGCGCGGGTAATCGTGCTGGTCGCCCGACGTGAGACGCAGGAGGAATACGAGGCTTTCCCTCAGCCTTCCCATTCTACCATGCGCGAGGGCAAACCGCGTCAAGGACACGTGGTCCCCCCAATTTTGCCCGACGCACCCGTGCCGGGCAGGCGCTCAACGATTATGCCCGTCAGAACGATCCCTTTGCCCGTATCGGGCATGAGCAGGTCGAACTGGACGTGTCGTCCGTCATCCGGGCGTCGCCCGCGAGTTTCCGGATTGCCTGGGTCGAGCGGCATTACCGCGACGGGGCGTTCGTTGGCACTGAACGCTGGACCGCCATCGTCTCCGTTGTTCTGCGCACACCCCGCGATGCCGATCATCTTCGGAAAAATCCCCTTGGTGTTTTTGTCTCTGCCATCAACTGGTCGAAGGAGCTGGGCCAATGATCCGTCGCGCTCTTCGTGTCCTGCCGCTGCTGATCCTGCCTCTGGCCGGATGCGCGCAGCATTACCGTCCGCCTGTCATCCGCTACGATGACGCTGTTCAGGCCACGCGCCTGCCGGACCCACCGAAACCGGTGCGGGTGGTTGAAGTCCCCCGACCGCTTCTCCTGCCGGGACAGCTCAAGCCGCTGCCCTCACGACGCGCGGCCCATCCGACTCCCGAAGTTGCCGACCCGACCGCGCGTGTGACGCAGGCCAATCTGTCGGCGCGCATCCAGCCCACGAGGGCTGGATTCATTAATGCGGTGCAGGTCTATCCTTATTCTCCGGGTGCCCTCTATCAGGTGTACACCTCGCCCGGCGAAATCACCGACATCATGCTCCAGCAGGGTGAAAAGCTGGTCGGCACTGGGCCGGTTGCTGCCGGTGACACGGTGCGCTGGATCATCGGTGATACCGAGAGCGGGGCAGGGGCAACGAAGCGGATTCATATCCTGGTCAAGCCGACGCGGCGGGACCTCACCACCAATCTGATCGTCAACACCGACCGGCGGACCTATCTGGCGGAACTACGCTCCACGCCCGCGACCTACATGGCATCGGTGTCGTGGGATTACCCCGAAGATGATCTGATCGCCCTGCATCGGCAGGACAATGCGGCCGATGACGAGGCGCCGGTGGATGCAGGGCTGGATCTGAACGCGCTGAATTTCCGCTATGCCATCCAGCCGGTGAAAGGCGGCACACCGCCCTGGCTGCCCAGCCGGGCGTTCGATGATGGCCACAAGGTCTATATCGCCTTTCCGGCTGGCATAGGGCAGGGGGAACTGCCCCCGCTCTTCGTGCTTGGGGCCGACGGCGGGCCGGAACTGGTCAATTATCGGGTGCGGCAGAACTGGATGATCGTGGACCGGTTGTTCGCGGCCGCCGAACTGCGGCTAGGCGACAAACACTCCGAGCAGCGGGTGCGCATCGTACGCACCGATAGACGGCGGACATGACGGACGGGCAGGAAGAACGCCGGGACGAAAGCGGCGAAGGCGGCACAGAAAACGCATCCCCTGCGGTCCCGCCATCGCCGCCCGATCTGCGTCTGCGGGCGGAACGGCCGCGTGTCGTGCGTCTGTCGCGCTATGTTGTCTGGGGGCTGGCGGGCACAGGCATGATCGGGATTGGACTGGCGCTGGGCTACGCGCTACAGAATTCCACCCGGCAGGGGCCCACGTCCGCCGTACAGGATTCTGATGCGCGCCCTTCTGCCGATGGGCTAGATGCCCTGCCGAAGGATTATACCGGCGTGCCCAGGCTGGGGCAGCCTTTGCCCGGTGATCTAGGGAAACCGATCCTGAAGGCGCAGCAGGAAGGCAGGGCCGGACCGGTTTCCGGTATGGGTGACCGGCGCGCCGAACAGGAAGTCGAGGCAGCCATCGCCAGCAAGCTGTTCGTGCAGACTCAGGACGCCGGGCGGCAGGACAGCGTGTCTGCTCCTGCGTCGCCCACTGCTGGGAATAGCACTCCGGCTGCGTCTGCGGGCACAAATGATCGGCAGGCCGCCAACCGTGCCTTTCTGGCAGGACAGCCTGATCGCGTCACGATCAGCCCGGATCGCCTGACGCAGCCTGTTTCCCCATACGTTATTCAGGCGGGGACGGTCATCGCAGGCGCGCTCAACTCGAAAGTCAGTTCGGACCTGCCGGGGCAACTGATCGGGCATGTGACGCAGAACGTCTATGACAGCCCGACCGGACGCTACCTGCTTGTCCCGCAGGGCAGCACCCTTTTCGGCACTTATAACAGCAGCGTTTCTTTCGGGCAGCAGCGCACGCAGGTGATCTGGACCCGTCTCACCCGCCCCGATGGCGAGAGCATTGTGCTCGACAGGATCCCGGGCGCCGATGCGATCGGTCAGACTGGGCTCAAGGATATGGTGGACCAGCACTGGGGCCAGATTTTCAGGGCTGCACTGGTGACAACTATGCTGAGCGTCGGGTCTGAAGCCGGGACATCATGGGGTGAGAACAACCTGCTTCAGGCGATCCGCAGCGGCGCCAGCAACGGGTTTTCCATGGTGGGAAACCGCCTGATCGACCGAAGCATGGATGTTCAGCCCACCTTGACTGACCGGCCGGGCCTGCCGTTCACGTTGATCGTCAATCGCGATCTGGTCCTGAAACCCTGGCATCTGCATGAAGGAGCAGCGCCATGACAAAACTCCGTATCAGCACAATTCCTGACAGTCGGCCGGTCAAGCTGACGATCGAACTCCCCGCAGAGATACATCGCGACCTGCTGCTGTATGCTAAACTGGTCTCGGGGAAAGCAGGTGAGGCGGCAGATGCCATCCCCGATGCGACCCGGCTGGTGCCGCTCATGGTCGGGCGTTTCATGGAGACTGATCGGGCCTTCCAGAAACAGCGGCGGGGCAGAAAGCCAGCGTCAACGGCAGGAACGACAGGCGTCTCCAGCGAAGGGTAAAGCAGGTTTGGCGAGCACAAGCAGCGTCAGTCTGTTTCCATAAGCCGCTCCCAGCGCCGTAGTCGGGGCAGCACGCGGACGATCAGAACCCCATCGTCGTCAATGAGATAGAGGATATGGTGAGCCCGATGACGGTGCAGCCGTATCGGTGGGTCGAATTCGTGACGTTCAGGCGCAAGCTGCGGATGTGAGGCGATAAGGTCGAACGCGTCCGACAGCCCTGCATGGTAGATTTCGGCCTGCCGCGGCCCGAAATCCCTCACGCCCTGCATATAGATGTTGACGATGTCGTCTTCGGCGAGCCGTGTCTTTCTACAGGTCGGCATCCGTCGTCCCGGCAGCCGCGCGAGCATCCTGCAGCAACTGCTTCATGCTCCTGGTCCCGACGCCACTACGCAGACCGGCCGTGATGTGGGCCTGAACCTCATCATGCGCCGCACGGGCCTCCTGATCACGCCGGATCAGGTCGCGGACATAGTCGCTTGCATTGCTGTAGCGTCCCGTTTTGGCCTGAGCCTCTACCCATTCCTTCATGGGATCGGGCAGGGATACGTTCATTGTTGCCATCGGCGCCTCCTAACCTAAATATGACAATCTTTGCCATTTCTTGTCAATAAAATTGGGATTGGCGCACGGTATTCCAGTTCCAGATAGCCGGCTGCGTCTGGATGGGATCATTTATAGGGCCGGACTGGCGGCATCCGCCTCATATTAGGACGTTCATATGATAAAGTGCGCTTTTGATAAACGGACCAATTTACTAAGCTCATTTTTCACAAAAAGTCATGCGATGAGAAAAAGCGGAATGCGGCAGCGTTCTTCGGATTATATTTAATCGTAACTATATTTTGCTCGAGTAAAATCACTGTCGACCGCTTCTGGCGTGTAGACAATAGATTTTGGCAACCAATATAAATCATTTACTGACTGGTCAATGGCGTGCCTTTTAATTTGATACTGAGAAAGTAAACGGAAGAATCCAGAAGTGACGGCAGTTTCGGACTTATGCCATTGTAATTCGAATGTGCGGAATTTTTTTTCGAAAGAGCGTTCGATATCACTTAATGTTTTCTTTTCTTCACCTTCAACAAGCCATCCTACTACGGCATAGTCCAATGCACTTCGACTAATAGCAGTAAGATTATTATTTTTTTCGATACCAAAATTCCAATTTTGCCAACATTCAAAAGCACACCGCCACAGTATGCAACGTCGTGCCCTTGTTGTACTTCGTTTGAACACAGACAAACAGCGCTCCACGCATTCCTGATTTTCTACGCTGTCATTATCTAAAGAAATACTATAAACATAATCTTGGCATGCACGCTGGTCAACGTGAGCCAGTGCCTGTCCTATCGCAATTTGCATATGAGCTGCACGAACAGGGTATTTATTAAATATTTCAAGCCAATGGGGCCAGTTTATTTTATCTTTTGATAGTATTATTAATAAATTTCTCAAATACCTATTTTCTTCTGGCGATAATATGCGAGTTTCTCTTCTAGTAACTCGTTCAATTACCGTGAAGTGTACGTATTTATTTCTACACGCAATTGCAACGCGGAGAGCGTCTGCAAGCGAGAGTGATTCCAACATGAAGTGAGTACGAATCCAGCTATCAGTTCTGTCTGCCAAGCGAATTATGCGGAGCCAATCAAAAAATCTAAGAGCTAATAACGCCTGCCTCGCGCCACCATCTAAAAAAGGAAGTTGCGGAAATGCCTGTGCCATTTCAAATAGCTGCTTCCAGTTTTCTGTCCGGTCTGCCTCCCACAGTCCACGCTCATGTTCTTGCTCCCAAATAGGCGCCTGAGAAGGGACGAAAGTTTTTGGTACACGATCATGAATTACAACTGCGCAGCCCTGCAATGCTTTGGCAGGCTCGGCGAGCCGAGGATATACAGCTCGCCAAAAATCACCGTTAAAATCCCAGATAGCAACTGACGCGAGTATACATTCAATCCAAATTTTGAAGTTGGTGTTATGTATGTCCCATTGTGTAAGCGCGTTGATAGTCCAACCAAAGCGTCTTGCCAGTTCAAGAATTTGGTCTGGCGTCAAAAGAGTAAAATTATTTAATTTATCTGGAACATCCCCTAGATCTGTTATGGCTGCCTGCGTCAAATCTCTTGTTTCTAGGTTTTTACTTTGCGTTTCGAAGTCTATAATTATATTCTCTAAATTGGTCGGTGGTATAGTTTCTCCGTCTTGGATTTCCAGAAGATAATTGAGAACCTCCTCGCGTAATATCACTTTGACCTCCAGATGAGATGTTGTGGTTCGTCTAATTCATTCCAAAGGTCTTCGAATGCGCCAGCTACCATTGCCGGATTAGAAACGCGCTGCAGAATATGATGAGCAAGTCCCAGACTATTTACTGATGTGCCCAGTGACCATGCTAATGGGCCACTTTCAGCATTTGGAAAAATCAAAAAACGATCATGAAAACTCCAGCCTTTGGGGCCTCTTCGGGTTCGATACTCCAAACATAAACCCTGTCGATTCCCTCCACACCGATCGAGTACATTTTTCTGCTCATCAGAAAAAGACACTCCTTTTTTGGGGGTATCGGTTGCCGTTTCTTTTATTGGTTCCTTGCCATCAGTTAAAGCGCGCAGCGGAACCCCTCCATAGTCACACCAAAAAAGTGTTTCGAGAAGGTCATGCCCCGTCAGATATGGATCCCACAAATCAACACCAGTATCACCATGTTTATCCAGAAGGAAACGTATATCTTCTAGAGCACGATTTCTTTCAGTAGAAGAGTTCAATAATGGACGGTACTGTACAAAATCACGAGTATCTGAAAGACGCTTTTTTTCATCAAGATCTTGCCGCCGATTTAGCCAATAATTTGCATCGTTTTGGTTTGGTCCACCGAACGAACTAATGTTTACACGTCTTATCTTGATTCGTTCAGGAGTTGTTTCAACTTTGGATCGCGGTATAGTGAATAGACGTGGTTCGGGTTCTTGAATGTACATACGAATATTAGCTCGGGAGGGAAAAGGCGTTAAAGCCGTGGCGCTCATTATAATGCCAGTTTCCTCGTCTAAAATTTCCGTTTCTAAAGGACGATAATGATTGTTAACACTCAACCGGACAGTCTCTTGAAATTTCTCTCCGACAGTGACATTTGTTAGGATATGGTCCCATTGAGTACGGGCTGCGATCACTAGCGGGCGTGGCGCTGAACCAGGTCTCCACGTCACGGTTACCTCTGAATATCCTGCGTTGCGGGGCGCTTTAATGCTGAGGACCACCACTGAAACCGGTATTTGAATCAGAATATCTCCTAAGAAATCTGACAAACTGGAAATTTCTATCGGAACCACACCAGACACAACATCCGAGAGTGTTTGTAGTCTTCGTCGATCAGAAAAAAAAGGAAATAGCTTTCCTTTTGTATGGTCAATCAGACGAAATACGTGAGATCCAGCCCAAAAATTATTCTGTAAAATCTTGTTCAGTGCAACTGGAACTGAGCCGTCTGATCGTACAAACATCGAAGGTTCTAGGCTTAATGCTCCTGTTTCCAGCACTTTACCGCTTGGACTCCACAACTTTTTTTCAGCCAGATTTTTCAGGGCATTATCCAAAGCGCTAAGTGGAAGAATTGTACGAACGACCCCAAAGGTCCAGTCCTTGAATCCTTCAATCTTAAAGCGTTTAGTGAGAAAGTTCTGTTTTCCCACAGTGTCTTCAGTCGCAATATTTTCTTTCAATACTGCAATAGATATAATATTCAGTGTCTTGCTGTTTTTTGGCGTGCCAATTACCTCCATCAACTCGATATATTGGAAGTCTCCAATAAAACCTGGCTTGGTGAGAACGTTTATTTCACCACGAACCCGCTCGAAATTTACAATAGGATCAATGCAATTTTGATGTTTGTTATTAGGAATGGTTCAATTCTCCAGAATTATGTTTATGTGTGCTTTTTAGACGTTCAGACATGAATATAGATATATTATGATCAGAAGGTATCTGGAGCAATTCTCTTATCACATCGCTCAACAGCCGACATTCCGTTTTTCCCCATTGCCGTCATTTTTCCGTCGGGAAGAAGGGTGAAAGACGATCTGGTGTGCAAAAGGCGGCACAGCTTTTCGGGAGGGGTGGAAAAGGTAGCGGGAACTTCTTTGCCAAGCGCTCGACCAGTGTGTGCAGGAATAATGGATTTATTCGCCGCATATTATGCGGATATAGCCTTGCGGTTTGCGGTGATTAAGCGCCATATTCCCCGCAAGGAGTGCAGGGAATATGGCGCGATACATTCATCAGCATGAAGACTGGCCCCGCCTCCAGTGGGACAAGGACACCATTTCCCATGAACTGGCCGCGGTGCGTCATCGGCAAGGACGCCTCCTGGGCCGTATGGAAAGCCTCGGCTTCGATTTCAGGTCGGAAGCCGTGCTCCAGACCCTGACGGAAGATGTCATCAAGTCGAGCGAGATCGAGGGCGAAAACCTCGATCGTGAGCAGGTGCGTTCTTCCATCGCCAGGCGATTGGGGATGGATATCGGCGCGCTGGCACCGGTGGATCGGGATGTCGAAGGCGTCGTAGAGATGATGCTGGATGCGACCCGACATTATGCCGATCCGCTGACCGAGGAGAGGCTGTTCGCCTGGCATGCGGCTTTGTTTCCCACTGGCCGAAACGGCATGTCACGCATTCTGGTCGGAGGATGGCGTGATGACAGAACCGGCCCGATGCAGGTCGTATCAGGCCCTGTCGGACGGGAGAAGGTTCATTATGAGGCGCCGACAGCCAGCAAGGTGCCCGCAGAGATGCAGGTCTTCCTCAACTGGTGCAATGCCGGGCAGGCGCTGGATCCTGTGCTGAAGGCAGCCATCGCACATTTGTGGTTTGTTACTATTCATCCGTTTGAGGATGGCAACGGGCGCATGGCGCGGGCCATCGGTGACCTCATGCTGGCGCGTTCGGAACAGACAGAGCAGCGTTTTTACAGCCTGTCGGCCCAGATCCGTCAGGAGCGGAAGGATTACTACGCAATTCTTGAGGCCACCCAGAAAGGGGATATGGACATCACGGCCTGGCTGCTCTGGTTTCTGGGGGCTCTGGATCGGGCCTTTGATCGCGCTGAACTGGTCCTGGGAATAGTCATCCAGAAAGCCCGTTTCTGGGACAATCTGGCCGGGCAATCGATCAATGACCGGCAACGCCTCATGCTGAACCGTCTGCTGGACGGGTTCGAGGGCAAGCTGACCTCTTCCAAATGGGCGAAGCTTGCAAAGACGTCACCGGATACAGCCCTGCGTGATATCAATGATCTCGTATCGCGCAATATTCTGGCCAGGGAGGCTGCAGGAGGCAGAAGCACCAGCTATGTGCTGGTTGTTCCCGAGACGTAAAACGCGGGTCGATACTGGTGGGCAGGCCGTTGATTGGGTATCTTCGGTATTCAGGCCTGTATCCTTGTATCGGTGAGCGCGGATGAAATGCGCTGAGCAACCTGATCCGTCGAGCGTTTGACATTTTCCCGCTTCAGGTGGGCGTAGCGGGAGGTCGTCTTGATGTCGCTATGGCCCAGCATCCGGCCGATCATTGTCAGGTCCGCTCCCATCTCCAGGGCATCTGATGCAAAGGAATGACGGAGATCATGGAGCCTGACGCCATCCAGGCCTGCCGCCTTGCGGATACGACGCCACGGCTTTTGCAGGTCAGTGAGATATTCGCCAGCCTTGCGTCCGGTGATGACATAGGGATTGTCGGGCAGGCGAGGGGTGGCCTTCAGTACATCAACCGCCGCCGTGCCCAACTGGACAGTCTTCGCTCCGGTTTTGCTGTCGGGGAGGCGCAGTTCGGCTTCATTCAGCCAGACATGCGTCCACTGGAGCGTCTGGATTTCCCGCAACCGGCACCCCGTGAGGGCAAGCAGACGGATGGCTCGTGCCGCTTCGGGCATATCTTCGGTGGCCTCGTCGAGGCTGTTGCCCAGGCGGGCATACTCTTCTCTGGTGAGGAAACGCTCCCGTCTTTCCTCCCGATAGCGTTTGACGCCCCGGCATGGATTCACACCGTCCTGGCGGATACCCCATAGATCGGCAAGGCTGAACATCTTTGACAGAACGCCCAGCGTCCGGTTGGCCTGATAGGGGATATGCCGGAAACTGCCATGGAATTCGACGACTTCAGCCCGTGAAAGGTCAGCCATCCGCCAGCTTCCGAATTTCGGGACAATGAACAGTTCCACCGAGCGCCTGTATTCCCCCCGTGTTCTGGGTTTCAGGTGGACATCGACATATTCGTCGAGAAAGCGCCTGGAGAAGCTCGTGACAGTCATGGCCTTGCGATCATCGGACCGTTTGTCCGCCGGATTTTCTCCAGTATGGACCCGCGCGAGGATCCTGATGGCTTCATCACGGGCGAGATCTGCCGTCCACGGGCTGCCATGCTGGCCAATCGTGTAACGCCGCAGCCTCCCGCCAGAGCGGTAGTGAATGACGTAGACCTTGCGGCCCGATGGCCAGACCCGGACCCGCCTTACCTGGTGAACTATCAGGGCAGGGACGGGCGGAAGGTTCGCAACGACGACAATGCGCGCTGGCTTCGGCCCGCTTTTAACCAGATGCACCGTGTCCTGAAATGGGGTGGTCTTGCCGTCAGTTTTTACGGCTGGAACAAGATCGACCTGTTCGCCGAAGCTTGGAAGGCAGCCGGGTTTCGCATGGTCGGGCATATTGTGTTTCGCAAGTCCTATGCGTCATCTTCGGGTTTTCTGCGCTATGAGCACGAAAGCGCCTATCTTCTGGCAAAGGGGAACGCGAAGCAGTCCGGTCAGGCGGAATATCTTCGTCGCGCTGTTGCGGAACGGAAAAACATCCTGGTCGCCGGCGGCACCTCGACCGGCAAGACCACGCTGGTCAATGCCCTACTGGCCGAGGTCGCGAAAACCGGTGATCGGGTCGTGCTGATCGAGGATACGCGAGAACTGCAATGCACGGCGCCTAATCTCATAGCCCTGCGGACCCGTGAAGGTGTGATTACCCTTTCGGATCTCGTCCGGTCCGGTCTCCGCCTACGCCCCGACCGTATTCCGATTGGTGAGGTGCGTGGCGCTGAGGCACTCGATCTGGTCAAGGCATGGGGTACTGGCCATCCGGGCGGCATCGGTACGCTGCATGCCGGATCGGTACTGGCTGCCCTGTATCGTCTGGAACAACTGATCCAGGAAGCGGTGGTCACGGTGCCGCGCGCCATGATCGCGGAAACCATTGACGTGATCGCGGTCCTGTCCGGACGCGGGGTGGCCCGTCGCCTGTCCGAACTCGCCACCGTGGACGGGATTGATCCCGGCATTGGTGCCTATCGCATTCATTCAATTGATACCGATGGAGATTAGAAATGAACCTCACGCTGTTCCGTGTGCGTCGGCACGCGCCTGCCATCTCCACCATGCTGCTGCTTTCCATCGCATGGTGCTCCTCGGCCCTGGCGTCGGGCTCCGACATGCCGTGGGAGGAGTCGCTCAACCAGATTCTGGAATCCGTGCAGGGACCGGTCGCCAAGATCATCTCGGTGATCATCATCACGGTCACGGGTCTGACCCTGGCGTTTGGGGAAACATCAGGTGGGTTCTCCCGCCTCGCCCTATATCCTCCAGACTGGGACCATCATTGCTGGCGCGCTCAACACGAAGGTCAGTTCCGACCTACCCGGCCAGATCGTCGGGCATGTGACCCAAAACGTCTATGACAGTCCGACCGGACGGTTCTTGCTTGTCCCGCAGGGCAGCACCCTGTTCGGGGCCTATAACAGTGGGATTTCCTTCGGGCAGCAGCGCACCTAGATCATTTGGACGTGGCTGATCTATCCGAATGGCGACAGCCTCGTCCTGGAAAAGTTGCCCGGTGGCGACGCCATCGGCCAGTCTGGCCTGTCCGATGAGGTCAATAATCATTGGGGTCAGCTTTTCAAAGCCGCCTTGGTCACGACCCTGCTCAGCGTCGGCTCGGAAGCGGGCACGTCATGGAACGAAAACAACCTGATGCAGGCCATCCGTTCCGGCGCCAGCAACGGCTTCTCCATGGTCGGTAACCGGCTGATCGATCGAAGCCTGAACGTCCAGCCCACCCTGACCGATCGGCCTGGATTGCCGTTCACGCTTATTTTGAATCGCGATCTTATCCTCAAGCCATAGAAAGAGAAGGAAACCCACCCATGACGAAGTTGAAGCTTGGTCCGATCGAGGACGACAAGCCCGTGAAGGTCACGCTGGAGTTGACCGCCGCCCTGCACCGCGATCTTGTCGCGTATGCCGCAATCCTTGGTCGAGGTACCGGGCAGACTATGTCCGAGCCAGTGCGCCTCATTTTACCCATGCCGGAGCGGTTCATCGCTACTGATCGGGGGTTCGGGAAGGCACGACGAGCGAGTTTATCACGGGTTACAGGAGAATGAAGGCGAGCATAGGCAGAAGCCGAATGGCAAATAACGCCTTCATGTCGGTCAATTAAAGCGTCGGAAGGTGAGCCAAAAAGCAATGTCATCCATCGAATTTCAGACATAAAAGTGGCTGATATTACAATTTAACCAAAAATGATACGTTAAATATTTTTCTTACTTTACAAATAATAAGGGGTTAGGTGAGCGTTCGCGGTTGCGCCGTATCTTCGGCCTGTCCAAATTTTTCTCAGAAAGAAGTGGTGGGATCTAGCCCTTTTCCCGAGATGCTGCCTATAAGCCCATACCGCTCGATCGTTTCTGCCAGACGCGGCGAACGAGCCTCGCACTCCCAGATCGTCACTACCCGCCATCCAAGGTTCTCAAGCTCTTCGACATTGCGACGATCGCGTTTGCGATTCGTGTCGAACTTGGCTTTCCAGTAGTCAGGTCGAGACCTTGGAATACGGGCCACTGAGCAGTTCTCATGTGCGTGCCAGAAGCAGCCGTGGACGAAGATCACGGTCCGATCCCGAGGTAGTACGATATCCGGTTTACCCGGCAAATGCTTCGCGTGGAGCCGAAATCGCCGGCCTGCGGCATGGAGGGCACACCGGACTAGAATTTCTGGCTTGGTGTCCTTGCTCCGGAACCGGGCCATGAGCCTGCGACGTGCCTCTGGGTTAAGAATAGACATTTTCCTACATTCCGATAACTTGCTCTCAATGACAACGCCTCAACACTTCCGTGTCAGCTCACATCTCAAGGACATCATTGGGCAAGACCTTGTCACCAATGAGTTTGTTGCAGTGTTCGAGTTGGTCAAGAATTCCTTCGATGCTCGTGCGCGCCGTGTCGATATCGTCTTCGATAATAATCATAACGAGATTTGGATCGTCGACGACGGAAAGGGAATGAATGAGACCGGTATAAAGGATCGCTGGCTGTTCGTTGCCTATTCGGCGAAAGCCGATGGCAGTGAGACTGAACGCACCTCGAGTGACTACCGAGACCGGATAAAACCCAGTGGGCAATTTGCCGGGAGCAAGGGCATTGGGCGCTTTTCCTGCGATACCCTGGGAGGAGTGCTAAGGATGTCGACGCGCACTTCGCTGCGAGAAGCAGTTCAAGTGCTGACTGTCGAATGGCGAAAGTTTGAATTAGACAATAAACAACTATTCCAGCGGATTGGGGTCGAACTGGAGCAAGCTGATAGGTTTCCTGAAGATGCTCCGATCACAATGCCGCAAGATTCTGGGACTGTTCTTCGAATTGGTGACCTGCGCAGTGACTGGGATTTTGAAAAGATCAACAAGCTACGACGGTATCTTGGCAAGCTAATCGATCCCTTTGGAACAACAGAGGATACACCTGTTCACGTTACAGTTGTCGATAATCGCTGGAATAGAGAATCGATCGGTGCCCTTTCCGGTCCCATAGGCAACGATATCCGCAACTTATTAGCGGAAAAGACTACAAGGATAGTCGTGAATGTCGAGGGGGAGGCCATCCAAACGCAATTATTCGACCGGGGCAGACTAATATATCGTATAAAAGAAAATAATTCTTATCAAGGTCTCCAGAATGCGTCCGTAGCAATGGAGATCTTCTACCTAAATCGTGCAGCTAAGCACAATTTTAAGTTGCAGATGGGGGTGCGGTCCGTCGAATTTGGAAGTATTTTCCTGTTTTTAAACGGTTTTCGTATTTTCCCGATCGGAGAAGAAAATGACGATACCCTTGGGCTGAACCGAAGGAAACAACAAGGTTCGTCGCGTTACCTTGGAACCAGAGATGTACTTGGCCGGGTCGATGTTACGGCCCCGATGGGCATGTTTCGGGAAGCATCTAGTCGGGACGCTGGTCTGATCGATGACGCTAGGGTTCGTGATCTCTATGATGCAATTAGGCGAAAGGCCGTTGTGCGGCTAGAGCGCTTTGTTGTAGGCGTCATGTGGCCAGACAAAGCGGACCAATGGCGGGAGGATGCCAGCGGTTTCGAGCAAGTTTCTACACGTAGCCGCGCTGCGCAGTTGGTTGCACAGCTTGCCGCGAATGCTGCTGTCGAAATTGAATATTACGATCCTGATATCGTTGATATCTTCGATGCGGAAGCCGAGGCCCTCGATACTGCACTCGAATCGTTGGTTTCGATCGCAGAGAGTCAAGGTGATCGGTCTTTGCTCTCTCGGGTTGAGGCAGCACGCGCTAGGCAAGAGGCCCTAGAACAATCTGAACGCGAGGCCGTGGAAGCGGCTCGGCAGGCCATGGCAGCGACCGCACGGGCTAATGAGCGGATCGCGTTACTCGAGCGTCAAGCAACCTATCTTGCTTCAACGCAAGATATGACCGTCGAGCAGATGGCCCTGCTCCTCCATCAGGTCTTGATCTACGCGGGTCACATTGGCGCCGCGCTCGACCGTGGTCTACGAAACCTTCGAGAGGCATCAGAAGCGGCACAAGAAATCGAAGGCTGCGAAGAGGATGAGGATCTCGCTGCCGCAGCCGCTGCAACTCGGCACCACACCAAATTAGCCATGAACGATCTCGAATATATCCATCTAGAAAACGATCGATTGATGGCCGTCGCGCGCTTCGCGTCGAATGCTAGATTCGACCTCGAAACCGATTTACTCGAGGGCGATATTCTTGAGTTCTTGGATGAATACGTGAATCAGGTAAGGGTTGTGAGTGCTGGTTGTAATCTCCCCAAATGTGCTGGTTGAAAATTCCCCAGTTTGAGGACTGTGCGTGATCGTCATGGGGGCATGCCCCCATGACGATCACGCGGCACATTTATCCCTGCTGATGCCAAAGGAAGGGCGAGCAGGTGATAGGACTCAGGGAGGTCGTTTTGATCCAGGAACTCAAAAGACAGGGGCTCAGCATCAGCGCCATCGCGCGCCAGACAGGGCTCGATCGCAAGACAGTGAAGAAGTATCTGGCCAATGCGCTGGATCGTGGAGCGCAGCTTTGCATGGCTCGGACGCTGCCGTCGCCTCACGAAGGATGTCGAGGCAACAATCTCTTCATCCCACGCGTGGTTGATGATTGCCCATATCCGCAGAGTTCTGCGAAAAATCAATCAAACCGCTTTCTGATTCAGGCTCTGAGCGACAAGGCTGGTGACTTCGCTAAACCGTTCAGCGAAGCGGGCGACCTTGGATTGCCCTTTGTTTTTAACGTAATTTTTCATTTGCTGATTAAGAAACTCCTTCATAGGCTTCTCGTAATCGTCGCCTCTCTCTGTCATAGCGAATATACGAAGAATCATCTCTACATCGCGTTGGTGCTTATCGAGTGGCTTTTTGCCCAAAATAATGCGCCAGGCGGAATTCTCGTTTAACTCGTGCAACTCGTCCACTAGGTTCCCGTGAAAAACGCAGTTGCGTATCTCCTGTGGCCGAAGAGGAGTGCCGCCTGTATTCAGTCGCTCAAAGATGTGATACATACTCGTGGACTGGTCGGCAGGTGCCAATTGCCTGATATTTACCGCCCTGAGAACTGCATTCTTGAATCGCCTCTGGTCCTGGGTGGAAAGGTCTACCAACCTTTTCCCTGCATACGGGCTACCTTTCGAGAGGCCAGTCAAGCGGAATACAGTGCGTCGGCCCTGCAGGTTTTCAGAACCAAAATAGCCTTCAAAGAAAAAAATCACGCTCATGATTCTCTGCTGGCCGTCAATGACCAAGTTCTTATTTTCGTCGTCAATGTAGAAAAAGATTTGAGGGACTGGAAGGCCCAGTAGAAACGATTCGATAAGTAGGCTAGACTGCTTTATGCTCCAGACGAAGTTACGCTGAAATGAAGGGATTGTTATGTCCTTATCTTTCCACATTTCATGGATAACGGACAGGGTAAGGTCAGACGGATAGGTTGCTATCTTGAACTCGACATGCGTATTAAGTTCCTCACCATCGACTTCATCTTCAATCTCAATCTCGATTTCGTCTTCTACGTTTCTGGCCATGTTTACCCTCACTAATTTTTGCTATTTTAGCGGCGTTGCGAACATAGGACTAGGGCTGAGCGCAACTCATTTGATCTTATGTATAAAAGCGATATTGCTGACGCAATGGTAGGCCAGAGTTCTTCCAATTCATATGCTGAGAGATTTGCTCGCTTCTGCCACCCCCATTTGTAAAATCAGCAAGCCGCTGGTCATCCGCTAAGGATCGCTCGGCCTGTCGGAGGTATCCGGGACGGTGCCTTGAACGGCTACTATTAGGTGCAGAGCCATCCCTACCACCGTTCTTGCGGACGTTTGCGTTCTAATCATTTTGTCCAATAGCCGACCTTCCGTCCCCCCCCAAAAAAAAGACGACATTATGAAGGCTCTTTTGGCAGCGTCTTTATACAGTTCTACCAATTCCGAATGTGCTTCCCTGTCATCGGTGGCAGCATGTGGCCCATCGTCTTGGATGGCCCGAATAGCGTGACCAGCCTGCATACTGCCGGTCGCAAGTTTTTTTATCCGCGCGCCCTATCGCGCAACTGACTTGTTGCGTTTGCATGGCCGTGTCTTTTTCTAATTGACCCCGTTACGTCACTGCCTCGCTTGCGAGGCCTGTCGCCGGGGTCTTCCATGTCCGTCATTTCGCCTCGTTCCGAAGCGGCTGCCCGTGGAGCGCGCATGCTGCGTACCGCATTGGGGGTCGCAATTGCCTGTCATCTCGACGATCCCTCCATTGCCGAGGTGATGCTCAATCCCGACGGACGGCTCTGGATCGACCGGATGGCAGGCGGCATGGAGGATACGGGCACCCGGATCAATGCCGCCGATGCTGAACGCATCATGCGTCTGGTTGCTCATCATGTCGGGGCAGAAGTCCATCCTGCCTGTCCCCGCGTTTCCGCCGAGCTACCGGGAACAGGGGAGCGGTTCGAAGGGCTGCTGCCACCTGTGGTCGCAGCACCCTGTTTTGCGATCCGACGTCCCGCCGTAGCGGTGTTTTCACTGGCTGACTATGTCGCGTCCGCAATCATGACCGCCACGCAGGCTGACATCCTGCGTGAGGCTGTCCGCCAGCGCCGGAACATCCTTGTCGTCGGGGGCACCTCATCCCGGTGGCGTCGGAACCCTGCATGCCGGATCGGCCATCGCCGCGCTGAGGCGGCTGGAACAGTTGATCCAGGAAGCCGTCGTCACGGTGCACCGCGCACGGTCGCCATCGTCAATGGCACGCTGGCGGCAGCCCTAGGGCTTGGCCTGCGGCTGTGGGTCGGCGGCGCTGTGCTCTGGCTGCTCGGTCAGCCCGCGCCCAATGGGCCGTCTACGACGGGGCAAATCATGTCGAGAACGTCCTGATTGCCGCCCGTGAACTGCAGCAGGTCAATCAGGAGGCCCAGAGCCTCCTCAACGAGGCCACGATGCTTGCCAACCAGGCGCGCAACCTTGCCAGCCTGCCGTATTCCACCCTTGCGCCGCTGGAGCAGTCCATCGCCCAGACCCAGCAGCTGCTCGGGCAACCGCCGCCTATCGCCCGACCGATCCGCAGATCGCCTGGTATCTGGCCCGTTTCATTACCGAAGTGCGGGGCATTCCCGCCGATCCGGTGGTACTGCGCCAGAACTGGCTGGATGCCTATGATTACGTCACCGATCGCGGCGCGCTGGCGCTCAACGATTACGCGCGCAGCAACGATCCTTTTGCCCTGGTCGGACGGCAGCAGGTCTCGGTCGAGATCGCCAGCGTCATCCGCGCCTCGGATGACAGCTTCCGGGTCGAATGGGTCGAACGTCGCTATGTCGACAGCGCCCTGTCCGCCACCGAACGCTGGAGCGCGATCCTGACGGTCGTGGTCCGATCGCCCGATAATGCCGAGCGGCTGAGGAAAAACCCGCTGGGCATCTACATCCATGCCCTCAACTGGTCACGGGAGCTGAACTGATGCGTGTCCTCTCGCTTGTCCCATTGCTGCTTGCCACCGGCCCGCTCTGCGCCTGCGCCACCTGGAAGCCGCCAGCGGTGCCCTATGACAACACACCCCGGCAGGCCGTGAAGCTACCTGATCCACCCAAACCGGTGCAGGTGGTGGCACTGCCCCAGCCGCTTCCCCTGCCGGGTCAGCTCAAACCGGTCCCGCGGGGCCGCCAACAATGCTGCGCGTGTGCAGCCGACCCGCTCGGGCTACCTGAACGCCATTCAGGTCTATCCGTTCTCCGATGGAGCGCTCTACCAGCTTTATGCCGCGCCCGGCGAGATCACGGATATCGCCCTCCAGCCCGACGAGAAGCTGGTGGGCACGGGGCCGGTAGCGGCAGGTGATACGGTGCGCTGGATTATTGGCGACACCACCAGCGGGACCGGGGCCGAACACCGCGTACATATCCTGCTCAAACCCACACGGCCGGATCTGATGACCAATCTGGTGATCAATACCGACCGGCGGACCTATCATCTGGAACTGCGTTCCGACGAGCGGACTTACATGGCATCGGTGTCGTGGGATTATCCGCAGGACCAGCTTCTGGCCCTGCGCCGGCAGGACGCGGATGCCGATGAACAGGCGGCTGTAGCCACAGGCGTCGATCTCGATGCCCTGAATTTCCGCTATCGGATTGAAGGAGCCAACGTGCCCTGGCGACCGCTCCGGGCCTATGATGACGGGCGACAGGTATTCATCGACTTCCCGAACGGGATCGCGCAGGGTGAAATGCCGCCGCTCTGGGTGATCGGACCGCAAGGGGACGGGCAACTGGTCAATTACCGCGTGCGCGGCACCCATATGGTCGTGGATCGCCTGTTTGCCGCAGCCCAGCTCAAACTCGGGGCCGGGAAACAACAGATGGTGCGGATCGTCCGCACGGATGGCGCGCGGCGGTCATGAGCGGGAACGACGACACGGCCAGCGAGGAACGGCCACCCGACACGGTCCGTCCGCCGTCCGAAATGCGGCTGCGATCGACACGGCCACCTGTCACAAGGCTGTCGCGACGGGTCCTGCTGTCTCTCGCCGCACTCGGCGCGACAGGCGTGGAGGGCGCGCTCTATTACGCGCTCCGGCCGTCAGGCCCTGTGAAACCGCCTGAACTCTACAATACCGGCAACCGGAACACGCCCGATGGCCTGGCAGGGCTACCCCGCGATTATTCGCAACTGCCCCATGCCACACCGCGTCTCGGGGCGCCGCTGCCGGGTGATCTGGGTGGTCCCATGCTCAGGGCCGGGGTTGCCGGACCAGTTATGGCGACACCAACCCGTGAGCATGATCCGCAGGCCCAGAAAATGGCGCAGGAACGCGATGCCGCGCGGCTCAGTCGGCTGTTTGCCCAGACCCAGACGGCGCATGAAGGACCGGCGACGACCGGCACGACGTCCACGTCGCAGGATGAGGCAGATAAGCCGGTGCCAGCAGAAACTGATGGCAAAGAGCAGTTTCTGAACGGTCCCGCAGACCGCCAGACGGTCAGTACCGATCGGATCGGGGCACCGGCAAGCCCCTTCACGTTGATGGCAGGGTCGATCATCCCGGCCGCCCTTGTCACCGGGATCCGTTCGGAACTGCCGGGCGACATAACCGCCCGTGTTACGGAGAACGTCTATGACAGCCGTACCGGTCATATCCTGCTTATCCCGCAGGGAAGCATCCTGTTCGGGGTCTATAATTCACAGGTCGGGTTCGGCCAGACCCGGATGCAGATGGTTTGGACCCGCCTTATCTTCCCCGATACCCGCGCCCTTACCCTGCAGCGCCTGCCCGGCATGGATGCCAGCGGCTATACCGGCCTGCACGACAGGGTGGATAATCACTGGGGACAGGTCTTCGAGGCAGCCATCCTCTCGACCATCCTCAGCATCGGCTCGGAAGCTGATATCAGCAGCGGGCAGGGGGGGATCGCCCAGGCACTGCGGATGGGGGCATCGCAAAGTTTCAATCAGGCCGGAGAGCAGATCGTGGCGCGCTCGCTCTCGATCAAGCCGACGGCGATCAACCGCCCCGGCCTGCCCATGCGTGTCATGGTCAAGAGTGACCTTGTGCTCAGACCCTATGGGGAGACAGGAGAATGACGAAGCTCAGGCTTGCGACGATCGAGGATGAAAAACCCGTAAGGCTGACGGTGGACCTGCCCGCGGCCCTTTACCGGGATCTGGTGGCTTATGCCGAAATCATGGCCCGTCAGGACAATCTGGCCGAGCCTTATCCGCCTGCACGACTGGTTGTGCCCATGCTGGCCCGGTTCATGCAGGCGGATCGGGGTTTCCGGCGTCTGCGGAACGGGCAGACGAGGGAAGGAGGCCGGTCCGGGACACCGTCTGCATGAACCGGACAAACCGACCCAGCAGGGCATTCTCGGCTTCGGCGCGCCAAGCTAGGTGCATGTCGAATTCAGCCTGAATGTCGGCAATATTGCGGAACGCGAGGCCCGGTGGCTGCAGGTCGCGAATGGCGGTACTGGACAGGGTAAGCCCGGCGCCAGCGCGGACCTGTGACAGCAGGGTAAGCATGCCGCCCCGATGCATCACGATGCGCGCCTGTGGTCCGAGCAGCCCGAGTTGGAAACGGGCACAGCGGTCATCCTGTGTCATGACCGGCACCAACAGGTGTTCCGCCCTCAGATCCGCCAAAAGCACCGTCTGGCGCTTCGTAAGACGATGGCGCTGGGGCATTACGGCGATGATATTTTCACGGTACAGCGCGAAGGACGCAAGGCTGGCAGTCAGTGCATCCGGGTGGAGAATCGCAACGTCGACGCCCCGGTTCAGCAACAGGGCCGTCACGCTTTCTTCCAGCGGCGCATATAACCCGATCCGTGTCCGGGGATGGGCTTCATTCCATAGCTGCAGCCATGTTTCGACCATCGGATGCAGCGGCGGGCAGGCGAGGCCAAGGCGGATTTCGCCTTCGAGGCTGTCCATGGAACCGCTCCCGAGCGCAAGGAGATGATGGGCTTCGACGATCATGCGGCGCGCATGTTGCAGGACGCGGCGTCCCGGGGCGGTAATCACCGTGCCGTTCACGCCGCGTTCGAACAGAGTCATCCCGAGCACGTCTTCGATCCGGGTGAGACGGCGGCTCAGCGCTGCAACGGAGGTGCCCAGTTCGGTCGCCGCGCGGCCAAGGCTGCGCGTCATGTCGAGTACCTGCAGGATATGCAGGTCGCGTATACTCAACGAATGGAGGCGTTTCATCGCGAAATCGTCCTGTCCATTAACCCCTATGAGAGCCTGAATCAGAAAGCGGTTTGATTGATTTTTCGCAGAACTCTGCGGATATGGGCAATCATCAACCACGCGTGGGATGAAGAGATTGTTGCCTCGACATCCTTCGTGAGGCGACGGCAGCGTCCGAGCCATGCAAAGCTGCGCTCCACGATCCAGCGCATTGGCCAGATACTTCTTCACTGTCTTGCGATCGAGCCCTGTCTGGCGCGCGATGGCGCTGATGCTGAGCCCCTGTCTTTTGAGTTCCTGGATCAAAACGACCTCCCTGAGTCCTATCACCTGCTCGCCCTTCCTTTGGCATCAGCAGGGATAAATGTGCCGCGTGATCGTCATGGGGGCATGCCCCCATGACGATCACGCACAGTCCTCAAACTGGGGAATTTTCAACCAGCACATTTGGGGAGATTACAACCAGCACTCACACTAATGCCCCCATGACCCCTGTAGAGACCAGAACGGCAAATGTTTTAAAAATTATTTCCAAAACCATAAAAGCCCTCAGATTTTTTAGCCGTAAGATAGAAAGTATTGTTATACAGTCAGGAAGGTTTTTTCCCTGTGCAGTTTCCTCCATCCGGCCAACCGGTGCTGGATGCCTGCGCTGTTGTGCCAGAAAACACGTCAAACCCTTTAATTCGCGCTTTAGAGGCAAGCATGGCAATGTAGTTCTGCACGCCCTGCTTCCAACTACTATCTTCAAGGAAAATCCGAATACGCTGTTTTTCTTCTTTATTTAACGCTTCGACCTTTAGCTCAGCGGAAAACTTTTTTAAAAGTTGCACAATATGCACGCCATATCGTGTTTCTATCAGACCATCATAGAATTCACCTTCTTGGACAGTTTGAAGGGCTTTCCTGAACTCTGGCAAAAGATCTTGCTCTTGCATTATGCCTAAATCCCCCCCTCTACTGGAGGAAGGACATTCTGAATAACGTGCTGCTACTTGTTCAAAATCTATGGCGTTATTTTTCAGGTGGTCCAGAAACTCTTGCGCTCTTTTTTGCGCTGTTTCCACTGAACCCGGCATAGATTTGTCTGCATATACCAAAATATGCCGCACATGCATGGCGGGACCAGCCTGCATATGGGCAATATTGGACGCACTCCAGCGCTCAAGCTCATCATCCGTTGGTGTTGGCACCTCGACCTCCCGCTCTAGCAAAGCCTGAATGAGCGCTTCATCGGTCAAACTGTCTCCGCTCTTAGTGTCGAGCTTTTTCCGGGCTTCATCAAGCAGGAGTGTTTTTACCACCAGCGCTCTTGCGGCATCATTCCGTTGCGCCTGAAGAGACGCTGTTTTGTGGTGCGGCATTTCTGCCTGAACATCCTCCAATGAAATGGCGGTGTCATTTACAAAAATTGTGTGACCGGTTTGATTGGGAGAACTCATCATGTTCAGGGCTCACGTCTCATCATTAGCGACATGGTGGTTTTGGCGGACAATCTGCCACCCCGGCCGAAAAACGTACCAGATAGGAGCAGAGATAACATGCACCAACCGGGTAAACGGCGTTAGCAGAAACAACGTCATGCCGGTTACCAGATGTAGCTTGTAAACCCACGGGATAGTGGTGAGCAGATTTGGCAGGCCTGACCGGAATGTCAGAACACCCCGGCACCATTCCCCTAATATTTCCATTGTGTGTCCGTCTGAATGCATCATGGAGTGTGGCAACCCAAGAATTCCGAGCCAGAGTTGCGCATAGACAAACAGAAGAATGAATAGGTCAGTTGGGCGGCTGGTGACCTTGACGCGCTTGTTAAAGACACGGCGGTAAATAAGCCCTGCGCCACCAACAGCAGCGAACACTGCAAACACACTTCCGGCACCGACAGCCAGCAACTGGTGGGCGTGAGCACTCAGGCCCAGCATCTCAGTCAGTTGGGGCGGGGTCAGAAGCCCCGCAGCATGGCCCATCATCAACCCCAGCACACCAACGTGGAAGCTATTACTGGCCCACTTCAGGGTTTTTCTTTCAAGGAACTCACTCGACTCAGCGCGCCATGAAAACTGGCTTCTATCGAACCGCGCCCAACACCCGATGACAAAGACCGACAAACATAGATACGGATAGATTTGGAACAGAAAGTACTCGACCCAGTTCATGCTCTTGCCTCCACATGATCCTTGCCTGAATAGCCAGTACACGCTGCGCTACATGCCGCAGGTGAGGAGGCATGATCGAACGTGACAGGTTTTTCTTCATACCGCATATCAAGGGTTGCGGGATCATCCATCACGGCTGTGTCTCTTAAATGCGCGTGCACAACTTCTTTGTCAGGAAGACGTGTGGATTCTTCCTGTAAAATTTGGAAAATACCAGAATATATAGACCGCCTTTCTTGAAGTCTTCTGTTCAGAACTGCAAGAATATCCACTATTTCTGTCAGAAGCTCCTGTGTTTTCTGAGGGTCACACACAGACGCATACTCTAGATAGGCGGGAAGAAAGTCTGGTAACTCGTTCCCCTGCAAATCCAGACCGGCAGAACGATATTCCTCTAACAGATCCACCATTGCCTGCCCGCGCATACGGGAATCCCCATGCACATGCTGGAAAAGGTAGAGCGATAAGGAGGGGGACATATCGAAAAGCTGCACATACTGGCTTTGCGCATCCAGAAGTGGTGTTTTTTCAAGAAAAATCCTGATTTCTTCGAAAGCTTTTTTCTGTTCTATAGAGAGATTGGAAAGCGAAATCAGCGTGCCTAATTCTACACTTTCCTGCTTTATAAGTTCATCAGGGTACCGAAGAAAAATAGCGCTTAACTGACAGAGGAATGACAGAGACTGAGACATTGTTATCCCCCTTTCACCGTATGACGACGAATTTCCGGTCTTACACCCTGCTGCCCCCATAGGCTGAAGCGGCTTTTCCCGGAGGTTGTGCTCTGGTTAAAATGAAAACCCGCGATGCCGCGCTGATGGTAAGGGTCTTCTGCATCTTCTTTATGCGCGGTTGGCACAACGAAGCGATCTTCATAATTCGCAATAGCCAGAAGACGGTACATGTCCTGAATTTGCTGCTCTGACAGCCCTGCCCCCTGCAAGAGAGAGGCGTCACGTACATTCTCAATCTGGAAACGGCGCATATAGGCCCGGAGCGCCAGCAGCCGGTTAAGAGCCGCTTTGACGGGCGCTTCATCCCCCGCAGTGAGCATATTAGCCAGATATTGGACCGGTATACGTAGGCTGTTGATATCTGGAATACCATTCAGGGTTTCCAGACTACCAGCAGAAGCTGCTTCCTGAATGGGCGACAAGGGCGGGATGTACCAAACCATAGGCAGGGTGCGGTATTCAGGATGGAGCGGAAAGGCGATTTTCCATTCCTTGATCATACGGTACACTGGCGAGCGTTGGGCCGCGTCAATCCATGCGTCAGGTATGCCGTCCCGACGTGCCTGCTCAACCACTGCCGGGTCGTGTGGGTCCAGAAAAAGGTCGAGCTGCTGCTCATACGCATCTTCAGGGTTTGTTGTAGCCGCAGCGGTTTCAATTTTGTCGGCATCATACAGCATGACGCCAAGATAGCGGATACGCCCCACACAGGTTTCAGAGCAGACGGTAGGCTGGCCACTTTCTATACGGGGGTAGCAGAACACACATTTTTCTGATTTTCCTGTGTGCCAATTGTAATAAATTTTCTTGTAAGGGCAACCGCTGACACACATGCGCCACCCACGACATTTTTCCTGATCAACCAGAACAATGCCGTCTTCTTCCCTTTTATAAATAGCACCTGATGGGCATGATGCAACACAAGTCGGGTTAAGGCAGTGTTCACACAGTCGCGGGAGAAACATCAGAAAGCTATTTTCGAACTTTCCATATATTTCTTTTTCTACATCACGGAAATTATAGTCTTTGGAACGATGTTTAAATTCTGTGCCCAGAGACTCTTCCCAGTTCGGGCCTCGTTCAATTTTATCCATGACCTGCCCGGTAATACGGGAATACGGCCGGACAGACGTAACAACCTGCTCGCTTTTTTCGTTCTGCAATGCAGCGTAATCAAAATCAAATGGTTCATAATAATCGTCAAGTTGGGGCAGGTTTGGGTTTGCAAAAATTTTCGAAAGAATACGCCATTTTCCACCAATTTTAGGGCGGAGTGACTCTCCCTTTCCCAACTGCCAGCCGCCATGCCACAGTTCCTGATTTTCCCACTGCTGCGGAAAACCGACACCGGGTTTACTTTCGACATTGTTAAACCATGCGTATTCAACACCGTCACGGTTGGTCCAGACCTGTTTGCACGTCACACTGCATGTATGACACCCGATGCATTTATCGAGATTAAGAACCTTACCTATCTGCGCACGTATCTTCACGGTTACTTACCTATAATGGAGGGAGAAGCAGGAAAATTACTCAAAATCATCTTCATCCCTTCCCTTTTTCGGTGGTGTCAAACCAGTTCACATCGTTCATTTTACGTAAGAAAATAAATTCATCACGATTAGACCCAACCGGCCCGTAATAATTGAATGACCATGAAAGATGTGCATACCCACCCACCATATGGGTGGGTTTCATGACAACACGCGTCACTGAATTATGAATACCGGCACGCTTGCCAGTAATTTCACTACCCGGCACATTGGCGGTGCGCTCGGCCGCATGGTACATAAACGCTGCACCAGACGGAATACGCTGGCTGACAACAGCACGCGCCACCAATGTCCCGTTACAGTTAAAAGCTTCTACCCAGTCATTATCGACAATCTTGAGCCGTGTTGCGTCATCCTCACTAATCCAGACAACCGGGCCACCACGACCAAGTGTCAACATAATCAGGTTTTCAGCATAGGTGCTGTGGATGCCCCACTTTTGGTGGGGGGTCAGGAAATTCAGCGGGATAACCGGGTTTCCGTTATCATGCGCAGCCCCTAAGGCCTCTGGCGTTGAGTGTGTTTCAATAGGTGGCTTGTATGTGGCAAAGGTTTCCCCAAAGTCACGGAGCCAAGGGTGATCCTGATAAAACTGAAGCCGACCCGTTAATGTACGCCATGGCACATATTCGTGCACATTCAGCCAGTTGGCGGTGTAGGCTTCCTGCGTTGACGACACACCGCTCCATATCGGCGAGTTTATAACCTGCCGAGGCTGTGTAATGATATCTGCAAATGTAATCCGGTCACCCTCTCTTCCGCCCAGACGGTGAGAAAGGTCTCGCCCGGTTTTGTCTGAAAGAGACTTCCAGCTTCTGGCTGAAACTGCACCATTTGTTTCAGGTGCCAGCATAAGTACCGTCTCAACGGCATCGGTATCCTGAAAAAGAGAAGACCTCTCCGGATATTTCACTGAGACTGAGGGATGTGTCTGCTTAAGTTCCTGTATCTCTGCTGTTGTATCCCACTGTAACCCGTGGTCTGCGTTCCCCTTCTTTTCCAAACCCGGACCTAACGTAATGTAGCGATCATAGACCTCATCATAACGTCTTGGCACAATAGCAATCTGGGGCATTGTCTTGCCCGGTACACCAGCTATCGGGTGCTCTGACCGCCAGATCTCGTCACCATAAGGCTGCGCCAGCTCGGCTGGTGTGTCTTTTTGCAAGGGTGACAGAACAACATCTGTTTCACTCTCCAACTGGCCTTTTGCCAACCGTTGGAACGTCTCAGCCAAACCACGGAAAATGCTCCAGTCCGTGCGGGCTTCCCATGCCGGGTCAACAGCAGCCTGCAGCGGATGAATAAACGTGTGCATGTCAGACGTATTCAGGTCTGATTTTTCATACCATGTTGCGGTTGGCAAAACGACATCGCTGAACATTGCTGTTGTGCTCATGCGGAAATCAATAGTTGTCAGAAGGTCCAGTTTTCCTTCTGGAGCCTTATCATGCCATTTTGCAAAATCCGGCCTCTGGTCACTATCCTCGTTCATGACATTGTTAGGCGCGCCCAACAGGTGCTTCATGAAATATTCATGTCCTTTGCCGCTGGCACCTAGCAAGTTTGACCGCCAGACAAACATGTTACGCGGCCAGTTCTCCGGTGCATCGGGGTCTTCACAAGCCAGCTTGATGGAACCGGATACAAGAGCGTCCTTCACATATGTTGCAGGATCCTGCCCACTTTGAGCGGCTTTTTGACCAAGCTGTAACGGATTGACCGCAAGTTGTGGCGCACTTGGCAGCCAGCCGCGTCGTTCAGCCTGAATGTTACAATCAAGCACGGTTTGAGGCCATTTTTCAGGCGAGGCCAGAGGTGAAAGCTGCTCCCTTGGTGTTAACTGCTCATAACGCCACTGGTCTGTATGTGCATAGAAGAAGCTTGTGCCGTTCATTCGGCGTGGCGGGCCGCCCCAGTCCCCCGCAAACGCGACTGGCCCCCACCCTGCGGATGGGCGTAGCTTTTCCTGCCCCACATAGTGAGAAGTGGTCCCCATTTTTCGGACAGGGCGATAAGCTATCATCTGGCCTGAACGTGCCGGTTCTGGCGAAAGGCCGGACAGTCACCGGACGATTGTGGAATTACGTGCGGGACGATCACCCCTTTGGAGGTACAGCGCCCCCAGCCGTCTGGTTCCGTTATTCCCGGGACCGCAAGGGCGAACATCCCACGGACCATCTCACCGGCTGGACCGGCATTCTGCAGTCAGATGCCTATGCGGGTTATAACACTCTGGCGAAACCGGGACGCCAACCCGCGCCGGTTGTCTCCGCCGGATGCTGGGCCCACGGACGCAGAGGGCTGTTCAAAATCGCCGAGAGGGACAAGGCGCCCCTCGCCATAGAGGCAGTAGGCAGGATCGACGCCATATTCCAAGCCGAGCGCACCATCAACGGTACGCCCCCAGAACATCGGCTGGCAGTCCGTCAAACAGACATAGCCCCTCTGGTCGACGATCTGTTCGACTGGATGCGGGAGTGTTGCCGGCGCATGTCGACCAAAAATCCCGTTGCCCACGCCATGAACTATTTTCTCAGACGTGCCGATACATTCACACGATTCCTCACTGACGGCCGGATCTGCCTCTCAAACAATGCAGCAGAACGCGCCCTGCGCGGCATTGCCCTGGGCAGAAAAGCCTGGCTGTTCGCCGGTTCCGATCGTGGCGGAGAACGCGCCGCCGCCATGTATTCCCTATCGTCTCGGCGCGCCTGAACGATGTGGAGGGATCGAAGAACCCTTGATTGATGTGCTTGGCCGGTAATTTCTGGGTTTTGGCGATTTGATTGACGGTTTTTGCGATGGCGTCCAGTCTGCGTTTTGAGCAGATTGGGAGTTGTCTCTCGCTGGATGGCTATGGGCTCGCGTTCAATCTTTCGAGGAAGAGAAGGCGGCGCATATTGTAGACGATATTGGCGAGCCCGATCCTCATGGTGGCTCGACTGATACCGACAGTCCGGACAAACAGCCCCGTCTGTGACTTCTGATCGGCAAAGACATGCTCGACACGCGAACGGATGACCGACTTTCCAGCATTTGATTTCTGGATATGCCGGGGCATAGGCTTGAGATGCGGCTTTTTGCGATGAACCTTGGAGACAAAGCCCTGCTTTTCCATGAAGTCTTCGTTGGCTTTTGAGCGATAGGCCGTGTCGGCCCAGACACTTGAGGCCGTATTGGTTTTATCCAGAAGCCCCTCTCTCAATCGCGCGCCATCACTGGCAGCGGCATGCGTTGTTTTCCATTTGCGGATGAACCGGTATTTCCGATCGATGGAAACATGCGATTTATAGCCAAAGAACGGGATGGCGAGATCGCTGGATGGCATGGTTCCATCATCCTGCCGCTTCGCCTTCGTGAACTTCAGTGTCCAGCGCGCATGACGATCCTTGTGCGACAGCTTTGCGGGTTTGTCCTGCCAGTCTTCAGGAATACGGCCTGCTCGCAGATCCGCTTTCTCTGCATTGGTGTTCCGCTGCTTCGGAGCCGCTACCAGCGTGGCATCCAGGATCTGGCCTGACATCGGCAAATACCCGGCGTTGCGCAGGGTCGCATCAAAGCGGTTGAACAGCCCATCGATCGCACCCGCCTGGGTCAGACGCTTTTGAAACAGCCAGACCGTTTTGGCATCCGGCACCCGATCTGAAAGTCCCAGCCCAAGGAAACGCATAAAGGAGAGGCGATCGTTGATCAGATATTCCGTCCGCTCATCAGACAAATTGTTGAGCGTCTGGATCACCAGGATCTTGAACATCAGCACAGGATCAAATGGCGGTCGTCCGCCCTTGCTTCCATCGGAATACGCCAGGGCCTTGTCCAGATCAGGACGGAACGCTTCAAAATCCACAGTCCGGGAAAACGCTTCGAGCTGATCGCCAAGCCCGCTCAACCGGGAAAGCCGCTCTTCAACATCAAAAAAACCAGGCTGCTTCATATCGCCATTCCCTCAATCAACGCAGAAGAAATAGAATCATACAGAAGACCTCAAAACCAGGGGGTTTTTAGAACCCTCCACGTCTTGATCGTGGTCGTTTTATGTGTGGCGTAGTTATCCAGCACGAGATGAACATCCAGGTCATCAGGCATCTCGGCATCGATACGTTTCAGGAAGTCGAGAAATCCCATGGTACGATGACGTTAGTAGCATTTGCCGATTACCGCATCTGTTGCGGTGTCGAGGGCTGCAAACAGCGACGTCGTGCCGTTCCGGAGATAGGTATGGGTACGTCGTTCCGGCACGCCCGGTACCATGGGCAGGACGGGCTGTTCGCGGTCCAGCGCCTGGATCTAGGATTTCTCGTCGACGCACAGCACGATCGCGCGGTTCGGTGGCGACATGTAAAGACCGACAATATCCCGAACCTTGTCGACGGATAGCGGGTCCGTCGACAGTTTGAAGGTTTCAGCCCGATGCGGCTATCTTCGACTGTTCGTCCGCAATTAGTCTACTGATTTGCCTCTATGCGACGCAGACGTTTTCATCGTCTACGTTGAGTGAGGACTTTAGCGGGACCTAGGAAACGCGACTACCGTGCGTTTTGGCTCAACAGGTGGAGGTGAGGGAACTAACGTTAGGCCCACAGCACTCAGTTTGACTGCCGCCTCTGGATATACTGCTAGTGCCAGGTTGAGTTGAGCGCAGAAGGTATCACGGAAATGGTCTAGGCGTTTTACTCCAGCGCCGAACTGGGCGTGAAGACCCTTCCAAGTGATTGGCGTGTCCTTCTGGAGGACATGCAGCCGATATGCAAGCCAGCAATATATATCTAAAGCCATCGAGTGTTTACTGATCGCTCGAATTGCGGATTCCTGGATAGGAACAGGATGTCGACGAAGCTGATCGTAGAATGTTTCACTTAGCTTCGTCCGCGCTAAAAGTTGTCCCCCGCTAGAGTCCTCGCCATCTTCCGTAAACAGTGCTTTGTCGACTATAAGTTGTTGTACTAATGCTGACTTTCCTGCTTGTTGGACCTCGAAAGTGAGACGACAGCGCGTGATGCGGAGTGCCTGCTCTCTTACGTCGGCTATCGTTTTGCCGCCAGGAGAGATGTTCATCTTCTTAAGCCAGTCGCGAAGCGACTTTCCGAGCTCAATTTCGCGACTCTGGGTTCTTAGAGCCTCGGTTTGTAGATATAGCAGTATAAGTCTGGCTCGACTTCCGTATGGGACACCAATCCATTGAAGTTCCCCATTCGGAAGTGTTCGTCGACCTGGTTCTACGAGAAGGGTAACTCTGTCGGTGCGAACCTGCCAAGGTGCAGAGTCGGGCTGTTTTTTATGTGGGAGCGGTGCTTGTGCCCAGCCGCTATACATGAAACCTAGTCCGGCATCTTCGTCCGTCAGATATGCGGCGGCCGCATCAACGACACGGCGGTCCATGTCCAGCTGGAGTACATGCTGTCGACCATGCTCCTGAAGCAAGTCATGCACTTCCGCCATCATGGCTCCCCTAGGCATATGTATGTTGGCTCGATTCTGCGTCCATGATGCACGGATTTGTTCAGAATGTCTCTGAGGACTGTAGCGGGATCTAATACTAGTTAAAGATAATTGTATTCTAATATTAGTTTGTCCCGTTAGTGTCCTCGGGATAACTTATGCGAATCGTGCTTGCTCCGTAAGCACGTGTCGCTAGAGTCCTCAGTTTTTCCGCTACAGTCCTCAGTCCCCTGTTGGTCACCTCGCAAAAGGGAGGTGTAGCGAATCGGTATCTCTGAAGGCATCAAGTTTCCCGTCAGAGTCCTCGATTTGCAGATAGCGCTAATTTGGCCCCCGTCAAAGTCCTCAAAACTGAGAAATTTTCAGGTTAGGAGGCTTCTAACAGCCCGATTTTCCTTGATGTTCGGCGGATGAACCTGTTTTTGGCGCACAAAACCCCGCTAGAGTCCTCACTTCGAGGACCGTTTTGCGATCTATTTCGGCTCCAGATTTCCGGCATATCTCAGAAATTAACCTTGCGCGTCGCATGTTCCCGCCAGAGTCCTCAGTTTTTGCCTCTGAAAGAAACTCCATGAGGACTCTGGCGGGAATGTAGCCTGGAACAGGTGTTCAGAACTTTCACTTGGTCGGGTGGCGCGCTGAGACGCTGGCTCCGTCGATGTACGTTTTACGGTCTGTCGGGATAATGTCGTGGCGTGGGCTATGCCCGCCAAAGTCCTCATCTGGATGTTGTGGTTACACTGGGGGCTGACGTCCGTGATCACGCGTGACATGGCCCTGTCTATTTCCGCAGACTCTGCGAATCGACCCTCTCGGATATCCCAACTGATCTACCCAGTGACGCCGTTGTGAGTCGCGGCAGGGAGATAATCAACAGGTCTTCATCAGGGGAAATACTAGTTTCCTGATAATCTGCTTTTCTGCTGTGTGTCCACTGGACGAATGCAGGTGAAAGCATGATCGCAATCAGGAAATTCCCCGATTTATTGCCGGGCTTTAGCTGGCGGGATATCGAGGTGAATGGCGTGCGGATCCGCACGGCTACCGGCGGAAACGGACCGCCGCTGCTCATGCTGCATGGTCATCCGCAGATGCATCTGACCTGGCACAAGGTGGCACCCGCACTGGCGAAACGTTTTACCATCGTGGCCCCAGATCTGCGGGGTTATGGCGATAGCGCCAAGCCTGAAGGTGGGGCGGATCACGCCAACTATTCCAAGCGGGTCATGGCGGCTGATCTGGTTGGCGTCATGCACCAGCTTGGATTTGAACGGTTCATGGTTGTCGGGCATGACCGGGGCGGACGGGTGGCGCACCGCATGGCGCTGGATGCACCGCAAGCGGTGGAAAAACTGGTGCTGATCGATATCGCACCGACAGCAACGATGTATGCCCGAACCAATATGGAATTCGCCCGACGCTATTTCAGGTGGTTTTTTCTGATCCAGCCTGCCCCCTTGCCTGAAAGGCTGATCAGTGGGGATCCAGACTTTTTTCTCGAAAGCCACATTGCAGGACAGATCAAGATACCAGGATCGGTCGATCCGCGTGTCATGGCCGAATATCGTCGATGCTACGCCGACCCGGCAATGCGTCATGCAGCAGGCATCGACCTCGTCCATGATGCAGCTGATGCAGACAAGCGGATTGAGGCCCCATTACAGGCTCTGTGGGGTGCACGCGGCACCGTGGGCCCGCTATATGATGTTGTCGAGACATGGCGCGAAAAAGCCGTGGACGTGCGGGGATACGTGATCGACTGTGGTCATAGTCCGCAGGAGGAAGCACCGGCAGAACTGCTGCATCGGCTTGATGCGTTTCTCTGACCTTCGCGAAACAGTTGGAGTAAAAGCTCGATTTTACCTCATTACAGTCAGTTATGCTTTGAAAAGCAGACCCGTTCAATCCAGATGACGCGTTTGGTGAAGATATCGATCGGCTGTGTGCGGATTCAGAGGTTACGGAGCGACCTCTGACCCGGATCAGCGGGAGGCGACCGCATGTTCCAGATAGAGACGCAGCACCGTAACGGCTTCCTTGTCCTGTGCCGGGCGGGGGACCGAATGATCCTGTGGCAGGGCAAAGATCGCCTTGACCAGATGCAGCAGCATCACGGCCCGTTCGTCATGTGGACCCGGAGAACCACCCAGCCGTGACAATAACTGGCTCATGCGCCCGATCAGCGCCTTGCGGAGCGTTCCTGTCCCATCTGGTAGGGTAATCCCGCTGTCGAGCAGGGAAAGGACGACTGAGCGTTCCGTTCGCAGACGCTGGATGATGTCCAGCAGTCCTTCTGCTGCATCACGTGGCGACAGCGGCGGATCGCGATCGACCAACTCATCCAAGGCATGTAGTAACCGCGCGCCGTAGCGTTCGAGCACTGCGGCGGCCAGCACGTCCTTGGTCGGAAAAAAACGGTAGAGCGAACCGATTGCCGTGCTGGCGCGGGCAGCGATCTCGGTCATTGTCGCCGCCTCGTATGACTTCTCGCCAAAGACCGTTGTTGCGGCCGTAAGGATCGCTTCAACGCGGTCGCGTCCGCGCTGCCGCTTGGGCGCGAGTGGTGATGAACGGGGCGGGCTTGACATAATGCGAGGGCACCCTCAACTTTCTTTTATGCGAGACAGTCCTCGCATAACCGATTTTCCAATGCCGGTCGATGTTTGACCCGACCATGTATCCAGATCCCAGAAGGCGCCGATCCGTGAACAGATTTGACCCGCGAACCACCGCCCTTGTCCTCATTGACCTGCAGAATGGCATTCTTGCCCTGCCAACCGCCCCGCGGCCATCGTCGCAGGTGCTGGAGAGCGGTAAATCGCTTGCTGCCCGCTTCCGGGATGAGAGTGCTACGGTCGTACTGGTTCGGGTCGCGTTTGCACTCGACTTTGCCGACGCGCCACCCGGTCTGGCCGACCAGCCCTTAAGCCCGCCGGAAGGCGGCCTGCCAGCGGACTGGGCGCACCTGGCTGACGGGCTGGTGGCACCCGGCGATATCGTCATCACCAAACATCAGTGGGGGGCATTTACAGGCACGGAACTGGACCTTCAGCTTCGCAGGCGGGGCATCCGGACGATCGTGCTGGGCGGTATTGCGACGAATTTCGGGGTTGAATCCACAGCACGGCATGGCTGGGAACTTGGCTATCACATCGTCATTGCCGAGGATCTCTGCACCAGCCTGTCAGCAGACCTTCATGATGTCTCCATCCGCTCGATCCTCCTGCGGATCGCACGCGTGCTGCCTTCCGATACAATCGTGTTTGGCGGTTAAGCGGTGAGGGTGGGGCCATCAGCGTGGCTGCTGACCGGGCGATGGGGCTTACTGGCGCTGCTTTCGCTGGTTTTCGGTATGCTTCTGGCCGTCTTACGCCTGCCGGCCGCGCCGCTGCTGGGACCACTGGGGGCGGCGGTCGTACTGGCCACACGGGGTAGTGCGGTCCGTATTCCCCGCTGGGCCTTTCTCGGCGCACAGGGCGTGGTCGGGGTCATGATCGCCAGCTATCTTTCAGCCTCGATCTTTCACGAAATGGCAGCCAGCTGGCCGGTCTTTGTTGCCGGTACGTTTTCTACCCTGTCTGCGGCAGCCCTTCTCGGCTGGCTGCTGACACGCTCGCGCCTGCTACCCGGCAATACCGCGATCTGGGGTTCATCACCCGGTGCGGCCACGGTCATGACCCTGATGGCGGAATCATACGGGGCGGATATGCGGCTCGTCGCCTTCATGCAATATCTGCGCGTGGCCTGCTGCGCCGTCATTGCGGCTGTTGTTGCGCGCGTAGCCGGAACGCCGTCCGCCCCGCTGGTCGTGGCACAGACCCTCTCATGGCAGGGGGCTTTACTGGCGCTGGTGATCGCACTGGCAGGGAGCGCCGTGGGAACCCGTCTGCGCGTGCCGGCCGGGGGACTGCTTGTGCCCATGGGGATCGGGATGGCCGCGAGGCTTGGTGCTCATCTGCCGATCGAACAGCCGCATTTTCTGCTGGTCGCGGCCTATGTCCTGGTCGGGTGGGGCATCGGCATGCGGTTTACGCCAGACGTGCTGGCTTATGCCGGACGTGTCTTTCCACGCGTGCTGGGTTCCATCCTCGCGCTGATTGCAGTGTGTGGCGGCTTTGCATTGATACTTGCCCGGCTGGCGCATGTGGATCTGCTGACGGCTTATCTTGCAACCAGCCCTGGTGGAGCTGATTCCGTCTCCATTATCGCCTCGACCACAAAAGTGGACATGCCTTTCGTCATTGCCATGCAGGTCGCCCGGTTTTTCTGTGTTCTGGTCACCGGGCCAGCTTTGGCGCGTTTTCTGTCCCGCAGATCGTCGGGAAAAGGACAGCGCGATGTGTCGCAAGAAATACACGGGAAATGGGCGAAAAGGAGGAGGGGCTTGCTGAAGACCAATGCGACAGATCCCGCTCTTGCAAACCCGCTCGCGCTGAGGCGTGACGACAATTTTGGTTGATGGCGGGAGCAGCGATTTGGCCATCAGGGTGTAGTCATTTACCCCGCTTGTCTGGCGCGCGGCATCTTCTTTCGCTGCATCCCCGTTTGACAGTCATATCCATTCCGATGATGTCATAGCTTCCTGTAGTCGCGTGGGCTGATGCCGGTTTCCCTGTGAAACATCTGTGCAAAATGGCTCGCACTCTCATAGCCGCTGGTCAGGGCAATCTCGATGATGGACCTGTTGGTCTGCGATAGAAGGTTTTTCGCATGTTCCACACGCCGTCGGATAAACCAGCGTGACGGGCTTTGCCCCATGGTGTTGTGAAATGACCGGCTGAAATGAAACCGGCTCATCCCGCACAACCCGGCCAGAAAATCGAGATCGAACGGTTCGGCGAGATGGGCGTCCATATGATCCAGCGCCTTGCGCAGCTTCCACGCTGGCAGTTGTGCGGGTCTGGGTGTGGGCGAAGGCTGTGTCTGGGCATAATGACGCAGAAGATGGACGGTCAGACTTTCCAGAAGTCCATTCACAAATAGCGAACTGGCCGAATGAGGTGTCTGGATCTCGGCTGTCAGACCTGTCATGACGCCAGAGATGAATGCATCCTGAACACCGGAAATGTCGCGCATGGAGAGCCGGGACGAATTAAGCCCCAACGATTGGGCAGCCCGGTTGACCAGAGTAAGGCCCAGATAAAGATGCAGGACTTCAAACGGACGGTCCGGATCGGCCTGCCAGCGCATGAGGTAAGGCGCATTGGTCTGTGTCAGGAAGAATGATCCGGATCCGACCTCACTTTTCGTCCATTCACCGGTCAGTTCTCGTTCCTCGATCTGCGCTTCTCCCGAGATGATCCAGACCAGCAAGGGCTCGGCCACGGCCGGGACCAGCACTTCATCCTCGTGTTGCGGCCGGCGGAATATCTGTGCCTCGGCCTCTTTCCATGCCCCTCCTTGGCTTTGCCCGATCTTCCGGCCCGGAATACGGTCCTCGAGGGCATAACAGGCGGCATGCAGCGAAGAACGATGCGGGTAAGGCATCCGGTTTCCCTTTCAGGCGTGCCGTGAATTGTCCAGCCCAACTCACAAAAACGCAAAATCACAATGGTTTTAGCAAGAGGACGACAGAAACCATCTGCCTTGGTCTTTACCTGTTTTCTCGTTCTTTTTTAAACGGAATAGGTGAAGATTATCATGAGTATCAGAGGTAAGGTCGCCCTTGTTACCGGAGCCTCCAGCGGGATAGGCGCTGCAACAGCACGCAAACTTGCAACAGAGGGGGCGATTGTCGGTCTGGCAGCACGGCGCAAGGACCGTCTGGACGCGCTGGCGACGGAAATCACCGGGGCAGGCGGCAAAGCCGTTGCCCTTCCAACCGACGTTACGGATCTGACGTCATGCAAGGCTGCAGCAGATGCGCTTATCACCCAGTTCGGCAGGATTGACGTGTTGGTCAACAATGCGGGCCTGATGCCCCTGTCCAACGTTGACAGCCTGAAAGTGGACGAATGGCAGCGTATGGTGGACGTAAACGTGTCCGGTGTCCTCAATGCAACGGCGGCGGTTCTTCCACAGATGATCGCACAGCATTCGGGCCATATCTTCAACATGTCCTCGATTGCGGGCCGGAAAGTCTTTACCGGCCTAGCCGTCTATTGCGCCACCAAGGCCGCCGTCGCGGCATTTTCCGATGGACTCAGGATGGAGATCGGGCCAAAGCACAATATCCGCGTCACCTGCATCCAACCGGGTGCCTTGAAGTCGGAACTGTACGAGCAGATTACGGATGCCACTTACCGCAGGCAGATGGATGACCTGGCGGCGTCCATGACCTATCTGGATGGCGAGGACATCGCTGATACAATCCTGTTTGCCCTGAACGCACCATCCCGCATGGATGTCGCAGAACTGTTCGTTCTGCCCACCGAACAGGGATGGTAAGGATCAGAATCATGAAAGAACTTCGGCGGGAGCAATTTCTTCAGGACATTAAAGTTCAAGGTCGGACAGCCCCGGATGATCGTCGGGGCGTCTTCCCGCAGGCCAATGGAACAGTCGGTCTCCGGCCTCTATCGGCAGGTCATTGATCGATGCGACCCGGCGGCGCATAAGCCCGGCGGTATCGAATTCCCACAGTTCATTGCCGTAAGACCGGAACCATCGACCCGCATCATCATGCCATTCATAGGCAAAACGGACAGCCATGCGGTTATTGCGGAAACCCCAGAGTTTCTTGATCAGGCGGTATTCGTGCTCTACGTTCCATTTGCGTGTCAGGAAGGCCACGATCTCATCGCGTCAGGCCATCGGACGATCCTGGGGCGGATTGACTACAAAGATCCATGCCATTTGCGATGCCCTGAGTAACCCGGTGGAGATTGACATCACATCGGGAAAGAATGCGGATACCAACCGGGCGGAACCGATGCTGGAAAACATGGACCCAGATGCCTTCCTTGTCGACAGGGCGCATGATGCAGACAGGTTGATCGACCGATCGACAGAGCGCGGGATTACCCCGGTCATACCGCCAAAACGCAATAGAACGATGCAGCGGGCAACCGCTTCGCTTCAATCATTATCCTTCTTGACTGACGACACGCCGTAGAAGGTATTTCGTCAACCTTCATCTGAATTCCGCGTCAAAAGCATGCTTGGTAGGCTCAGGACCCATTGATATGATTGCGGAAATCTGATTCAGCCTCTGTGAGGAGACTGAAGATGAGTGACCTGTATTGGTTGACGGAGGAGCAGATGGATCGTCTGCGGCCCTTTTTCCCGAAGAGCCATGGCAAACCTCGCGTTGATGATCGTCGTGTGTTGAGCGGGATCATTTTCGTGAACAGAAATGGTCTGCGCTGGCGTGATGCGCCCCGGGAATACGGTCCACACAAGACGCTCTACAACCGCTGGAAGCGCTGGAGCGCTATGGGGGTATTCATCCGCATGATGGAGGGACTGGCTACTGGCAAGGCAGAGTCTCAGACAATCATGATTGATGCGACCTATCTCAAGGCACATCGCACGGCTTCGAGCCTGCGGTTAAAAAAGGGGGCTCAGGCCGTTTGATCGGGCGGACCAAAGGCGGGATGAATACGAAGCTGCATGCTGTCACCGACCGGAACGGACGTCCGCTCGGTGACAGCAGGTCAGATCAGTGATTATACTGGTGCCGCTGCCCTTCTGGACAGTCTGCCACCAGCCGAATGGATGCTGGCAGACCGGGGCTATGACGCTGACTGGTTCAGAGAGGCCCTGGAGGAGAAAGGGATCAAACCCTGTATTCCTGGTCGAAAATCTCGTGCAAAACCGGTCAAATACGACAAACGGAAATACAAAAGACGCCACCGTATCGAGATCATGTTCGGCAGGCTCAAGGACTGGAGACGGGTCGCAACACGCTATGACAGATGCCCGACCGTCTTCTTCTCGGCAGTCTGCCTCGCCGCAACCGTCTTGTTCTGGCTATGAGTCCTGAGCCTAGTCACCTGGAACTGAAGTTCGGTTCATTGTTTTGTGACAAAAGCGTTTCACCGAGGCGAGGATCTGGTCGGCTGATTTGACCCACCGATACGGCCTTGGATTTTCGTTATGTGCGTCGATAAAAGTTATGATGTCGGCTTCGAGTGCAGTTGTTGACCGATGCACGCCGCGTTGGAGTTGCTTGCGCGTCAGTTCGGCGAACGTGCAGGAGCATTTTGCACAGGAGCAGCCCCATCTGCATCCATTGCCTGCCCTGTGCGCGCTCACTGTGCAGGATCATCGCGGCTGGTGGCGGGCAAGTCAGGTTCCAGACCGTCAAGAGATGGCTGTGAGGGCGGCGGCATACCGGGGCCAACCGGCATTTGCATTTCATCCGCTCGTGGGAGGCGTCTAATTGGCTCCTGATGGCCAAGTTCGTTCTGGTCTGGTTGCTCTGCGCTGGATGCGATCACGGTTGCGCTGAATAGGCTGTATCGCAGGCCGTCACGAGGGCCAGACCACACCACACGATCATTCAAAACATAAGCATTTGTTGAGCCAGAGCCACTAACACGACGGATTTCCAGCCATCGTTCGGTTGCCAGAAGTTTAGCGGCTTTTGCGATGGTATTCTGATGGACGCCGAGGAGAGTAGCCAACGTTGGTTGGCTAACCACTACAGCGTTATTTTCTCCTACTCGTGACGCCAAGAGCATTAAGAGGCGAGCTGCTGCCGGACTGCGAACGATTAAAGACCCCCATTCTTCAAGGGTCACACGAGGCACTTGAACCCATAAATTTGGAGAAGGTTTTCGATTGGTAGGTAGGTCTTTTTGCATGGCAATTTCAGTGTGGTTTTTTCACACTGTATTGTTTAAAATAAACATCAACAAGTGAAAAAACTACACTGCGTTGTAGAAAAACCATCCGAAAATGTGGCACCCCCCACACTCTAGGGATGTGGCACCCCCCACACTCTAGGGATGTGGCACCCCCCCCAATAAGTATTTGAAAAATAAAGAAAAAAAATTCGTCCCTTCTTATGATCTAAGGGAGGTCCGTTTTGCTGGGACGATCGGCATTGGGGCGATGCCCGAACGGACCTCTTTTTCCCTAAAAATTTAAGAATCCTGATGTCTGTTGAACGGGTGGGTATGTGGGTCGAGCGTGGAGCCTGTGGGCAGGCGGTGGGCAGGCCGAAGGGCTGTCCACGGGCTGTCCATGGGCGGAGCGCGGCCCGAAGGGCGATCCACATATCCACGCGCAGAACCTTCACGGTGGGAGTGTACGCGCGAGCAGGCGCGAACACGTCCGGACGCCTACGGCGGGCTACGCCGCTCCCGCTCTGCGCTCGCTCCGGACCTGAAAGGCCAGCAGAACCGGGCAAGAGAAAATTTGCTCAAGAAGCATGAAAAGCGAGGAGATGTGACGGACTGAGTTTCACCTAGAACGCCAGATAGGCCGGAGAGACGCTAGGAACGAGCCACACGCCGTTGTCGGCCTGATGGAATGGAATCCTATCTCGAAACATCAGACCGGCCTCTACGACCAAAATAACGGCCTTTCCGTGCCGCTCTCCGACACGCTGCGCCGTCTCCCGGTCAGCGTGTGAGTGCTGGTTGTAATCTCCCCAAATGTGCTGGTTGAAAATTCCCCAGTGGCTGGGTCAATTCCTGATGAAAAACCCGGGTCAGTTCTCAGTGAAAATCAACACTCCAGAGCTATGTTGTTTGTGCCATCATGATTTCGGTCATCAGCATGGGATGAAGATGTAGATTCCTCCATGCTATCAGAGATCGGCAGGCCGACCGTCTCGATTACGCGCGCTTCCTTCTCCTCCCTGGCGCGGTTTTCCCTTGATATGGTTAGAAGTTCGTTCAGTTTCTGGTGTATTCGGTCACATTCACGCGGTGCGTTGGTCCACCAATCTGTCGACCAAATTCTCAGGATTACCCAGCCTAGATGTTCCAGAACAGATTGTCTCAGGCGATCGCGGTCTCTTGCAGTGGCACTGCGATGATAGGTTGCGCCGTCGCATTCTATTCCTGCCAGAAAAATTGAAGGCTGATCCGGATCAACAACGCCAAGATCTATACGGAAGCTGGAAACTCCAACCTGCGGCACGATCTGCCACCCCTTATCGCGTAGTAATGACGCGACCTGATATTCAAACAGGCTATCAAAATCACCAACGGAGCCACGGTCTATTCCCGCCAGAGCAGTGGCGCCATGTTCTGCAAATGTCAAAAACTTGCGCAGATCGATTACACCTTGTGCACTTGTACGTTTGATATCGATACTGTCGGCCTTGAAAGACCCGAAAACGACCAGTGCATCACGTGCACGCGTTACAGCCACGTTCAGGCGCCTCTCCCCACCGTCACGATTGAGAGGACCAAAATTCATTGTCATATGGCCGACCTGATCGAGACCGTAGGTCAGCGAAAATAGCATGACATCACGTTCTTCGCCCTGCACATTTTCCAGATTTCGGATCAGAACGGGTTCAACGGTCTCATCACCAAAGAAATGCTCGATATCAGGGTTGCTTTCACGGGCATGATCCAAAAGATCCGTGATGAGCATCTGCTGTTCGCTGTTGAATGTGACTATACCAAGTGAACGGTTTGTTCCATCGCGCAGATAGGCCAACGCCGCGTTAACAACCGCCTGGGCTTCCACTGGATTAGTACGGGCAGCACCTCGCTGATAAACCCCGTCACGTACATAGCGGAATGAAACTGCGCGATCATGTGTGATCGGAGAGGGAAAGGTAACCAGTTGCCCACCATAATAGGCGTGGTTTGAAAAGGTAATCAGGCTTTCGTGCCGACTACGATAATGCCAGTTAAGCCAGACCGAAGGGATCCCCGCCCCCCGACATTCATCAAGAATGGATTCCAAATCACACGTTTCTGCATCCTGTGCATCATCGCTTTCACCTGAGCCGCGTGCAAAGAAATCCGTAGGAGGAAGTTGCTTGGGATCTCCCACCACAATGACCTGGCTACCGCGGCCGATAACGCCAATGGCATCCCATGTAGGGATCTGCGAGGCTTCGTCGAAAATGACCAGATCAAATGGCTGTGCGTCATGCGGAAGATATTGCGCGACGGAGAGCGGACTCATCATGAGGCATGGGGTCAGTTGACGTAAGGCATGAGGCATTCGTTCCGCAAGCTGACGAATAGGAAGGTGGCGCGCTTTTTTGGCGACTTCCCGTGTAACGACCTTATATTCGGCATCCTGTTCACGTGCGCTGGCGTCCGGAATATTTCCAGCCAGGCGTGCACGGGTCAGGTAGGAAGCCATTGTCATGAGTTGGCGATCAAGAGTGCGAAAACGCTCAATGCTTTTTTCGTGCGTTGCGGCAACGAACCCACGTAGAAGCGGGGATTGCTGTACTACACCTGCCAGCCACCAGCGGGCATAATTCGTTTCGAATATCGCAACGGTTTCGTTCGCTGGCACCATTCCCTGCTCAACGGCTTCAACCAGCGGCCGCAGTCCGAGTTCTTCGGCCCGCTGGCATGTCAGCTTCCAATTACACCAGTCCCGCAAATTACGTGATTTATCAATCCAGCCTTTCAGGCGCGTGCATAGGGTAGATAGCCAAGCAGGGTTATCGGTCTGGGCAATGGCATCAAGACCTGTCCCGCTCAATCGGGCCAGTTTCTGAATGTCACTTTCCAGCGTGACGAGAGCTGTCTGGAACTGGATGAGCACAAGCTGGACAGCGCCTCCGTCAACAAGCAGGTCGCGTCCTTCTCCAAACAGGGCCTTAAGGTGGGTTCGCGCTGCCAAAAGTACCGTGACATCAGATATACAAGAAGCAAGCGCGGCACGCGTTGCCTGTCCCCATGCATGACAACGGTCAATAGCTTCAAAATCTGTTTCCAGACCTTTCCATAAGACTGTTCCCACCGTTGCACCATGGGGAGCCGCATCAAGGCCGGTCCGGATCTGTTGAATTTCAATCAGACGTTTGAGTTCATCTTCACAGTCTTCTGGCAGTGAACTGCCAGTATGGGCTTCGAGTGCCTTACGAACGGCTTTCTGAGCCTTGTTTTTGGCTAGGAACTGGAAAACAGATTTCTCTTTAGCGTCATTCCATTTTTTTGACAGGTCATCAAGCTGCAGAGAAAAAACTGTTGATTGCCATTCACAGGCCAGTTCACCTTCAAGTGCCCCGTGCCTGTCAATATGAAGCCGCTCGGCATGAAGGGCATCACGCGTTTCATCCGCATTTTCAGAAAAGGCCCATGCTGCCGCCTCAGGCCTGGTGACCTGCTCGCACAATTTACGAAGATGCTGGAGAGTAGGCAGGGACAGGTCTGACGAAGAAAGACCTAGAGCCTTACGTGCTGCTTCCGCTGCTGCCATGAGATGTTCAGCTGCGGAAAGGACACTTCGTGTGGCGTCAAGGAAATCCTTTTCCCATTGCGGGCCCCATTCCGTTTGCCCTAATCCTGCCAGTTCAGGAATGCTGATGACGTCGCCAATACGTTCATGCACACTGGAAATGTCTTCCGCAGCCTTTTTCAAAGCGGCATATGCCGCTTCGTCATGTGCATCAGGCGTTGGCCATGACAAAGGAATCTCAATAATTTTTATGGCGTCGGCGCGCAGAACTGCACCTATGGCACGATAGGCGGTCCAGCCATTGCGCCACTGACGATGAAGATCATAAACATAAGCATTCAGTTCCGAACGAATATGATCGATCTGATCACGCGTTCTTTGCCAATCACCCTCATTGAACTGCTCAAGAATATTCTGGGCCGTCTGAAACTGTTCCAGAACTGCCATTTTATTGGCTTTAGGGGAAAACAGATCCAGACAGAATTCTGCAAGATGGATCTGCTTAAGCCGGTTACGGACAACTTCCAGTGCGGCACGTTTTTCTGCCACAAACAGCACGGTACGGCCCTGGGCCAGCGTGTTGGCAATAATGTTGGTGATGGTCTGGCTCTTGCCGGTACCCGGTGGCCCGATCAGAACAAAATTTTCCCCTCGGGCAGCACGGGCTACAGCACGTAGCTGGGATGAATCTGCCTCCATCGGGCAGATCAGGTTCGCTCGGGCAAGTGTATCATCAAGCTGTCCATCTGTATCTGCGAAGCCTGAATGAACTGGCGTATCGGGTAACGGTTCTGTTGTTCCGTCAAGAAGACGGCGTGCAACTTCATTGCTGCGCAGGCTGTCTCTTCGATCCTGCAGGTCCTTCCACATCAGGAATTTGGCAAATGAAAGAGTCGTCAGGGTCACAACATCCTGCACTTCCCAACCAGGGACTTTTCTTAAGCCGGCCCGAAAGATATCAATAATGCGACCGACATCCAGCCCGGCCTCATCTTCTGGCAGACTGTCTCCTTCCAGTTCCCGAAAATGCAGGTTGTAGTCATTACGCAGCATTTCCAGAAGGGTAAGGTTAACCCTGCCTTCATCGGCATGGGCACGCAGTTCAAACCCGGACCGAATGCTTCGTCGTTCAAGGACAACCGGCACGAGGATCAGCGGCGCCAGCCACTTTGTGTCTGCTGCCGTCCCGGATGTGTCCCGGGTCCAGGCCAGTGCGCCAATGGTCAGATACAGGATATTGGTGCCACCTTCCTGCTCGGCGGCTTTGGCGCGACGATATAACTCGGTTAATGTTGACTGAAGACCCTTTTCCGTACGTGATACGAGTAGTTCGTGACGTTTCAGGGCTTCCCTGGCATACGCAATAGCCGCATCTTCATGCTGACGATCATGATGCAGAATACCATCACGAGGATCATGTCCGTCCTGCATGACATTGGGCCAGGAACACAGGCGCAAAGCCTTACTTTTCCTGCCATTACGCATTCCAGCCAGGATATTTTCAAGCTCTGCTGGGTCAGGGCAATCAATATGAACGATCTGCTTTTCAGTTTTGGGTAGATTTAGCAATCTATTACGACCGGACATATCGAGAAGCCGCGTGCACCAACGACTGATACGGTCAGCCGGGGTTGCGGGAATCTGTTCTTCAATCTGCTCTGCTGTTTCTTCCCGCAGGGTAGGAGCCGCTTCAAAAACAGGTTGTGGGGCCTCTTGCTGATCAGAGTTTTCCTGTGTTGATGACGGTTGAGCCGCTTCAAAGGAAAGTGGAAGAATACGCCTCAGCCGAGCACGTCGGATGTCGATCACTTCTCGGAAAGTATCCTCCTGATCCTCGTCAGCATGACGAAGCTGCGCTTCCCCTTTCTCACATGCGGCTGCAAAGCCTGGTTTATGAGCATGCGTAACCAGCGTGGTTTCGAATACCTTGATATCGTCGAGTTTCAGACGGTTGCGCAGTGCCGGCAGGTCATTCATGATTGAAGTGACAGCATCTGTTTTTGAAAGCCACACGCCAGAAAAAGCATGTCCTTTTGTCAGAACAATAATAGGATCAAGCCCTGCTGCCTCTAGGCAGGCAGCAAACAGGACTGCAGTGTCGAGGCATGTACCAAGCCGTTCCTCCACAATCTGGGAAGGCAGGCGAACACGCTGACCTGTTTCCATAAAGGAAGCAGGAGGGCTGACATAGGCGATATCAAGCGCGCAAACGACACACCAGATAGCCTGGGCCTGTTCCCACACCCTGCCACGATTGCTCTGGTAACCTTCCAGTCCATGATCTTTTCCGGCCTGCCGCAGGATTTCAGACGCGCTACGCAGGATACGTGAAATCGCCGGATCATTCGGCAGGACAAAAGCAGCAAGAATATCAGGAATGCCCGATAGTCCGCCCCATTCATTTTTGGCTAGCACCCGAATTGTACGCGTTTCTTTTAGCAGTTTATTACCAGCATGCGTGACGGTAAAGCTGACATCCGCATTTGATGCCTCGTTCTGCTGTTGCAACCACGGACCATTAAGACGAACATCCTGCACCTTCAGGGCCCGATATTCGCCTGCGGTAATATGCTGAAGCCGCCATGTATACGGCTGGATAGCCTGTGGTTCCGCGGTCAGGCTGACTTCCAGTTCCGGCCAGCTTTCTGCGGTCTGATTATCAATTGCCAGTTCTAGTAAAAAGGGAACGCTATTCTCCCACAAAGCGGAATTTATGGAATCCTGTAGGGTAATGTTCAGCTGTAATTTAGGATCTTCAGCAATCGTTTCATCTGCGCCGTTCTGATTTATGGTATCAGGATTATCGATAAAATTTTCGGCCATGATTGACTGCTTTTCCTGCTAGAGAGCTGATTCCTGCCTTATTTTTACCTTTAATTTCGGCAACAGGAATATGGCAGATGGATAAAAAAACAGATAATTCTGGGAAATATATAAAATAAATATAAAAATTTCGTATTTATTTTATTCTATATAGTTATATATTATTATAGGAATAGAATTTTTAATATTTTATATAATATATATTATATAAAATACAAATTAATGGTTTCCTGTTTTATTCATGTCGTCGGTGCTGATTCAATCCCGGACGAGCAGGTGGTAGCCCTTCTTTGGGTTAGGATTTAGGTCGCTGTGCCTGGATAAGGTATCGCTGTTACACAGCACCCAATACGCCGATCGTGTTCTTCTACAAATCGGGGTCGGTCAATCGCATGCCCAGTTAAACTACGGGTAGTCCTGCCATAACCATCGCGTAGCGTTGTGGTCAGCGCGTTGATCCCCTATTGCCTCGATCCTTACCTGAATTAGCTTGGGAGAAGTAATGGAACCCACCCTTTCTGTTCTCTGGTGCAGCAGTGCTGGGGCGGAACCAGTAGCTGTCATTTTCTGTTTCGAGGAGGTGTGTCAGACATCCAAAGTGAAATCTAAGCTCCTGCGGTGGGGTCGGCCCGGCGGGCAACATCGTTCATGAACGCGCGTGCTCAATGTCCTTTTCCGTTATCAGGGTTCTGCCAAGAAAGTGGATCGTTCAGAACTTGCAAGTAAACGGGAAGAATATATTTGCTAGTCAACGAACGAGCCTGATTGGAATGGGTTTATTTGTGCAGTTACACGCGACACGATATAACACGTACAGCGCTCGACGACAGAGTTGGCTCACGTGCATTCAAATTTAACCGAGACTAGACATCCGTCATATGGCGTGTGGGGTCCATACGCCCGTGCAGGATGCGGATTACGTCGATAAAGCCATTCTCGTTTACCCGAAAAAAAAGCAGATGAGAGCCGACGAGCATCTTGAGATACCCTTCCCGAATATCGTCGGCAGTCCGTCCATGCCGTGTTCCGTCCGCAAGATCCTGACAGGCTCGCCCAATAGCTCGAACATAGTCATCGGCCTGAGTGGTTCCCCATCGTTGTGCTGAATAATCCCAGATTGCTGAAAGATCGGCTTGAGCTGCTGGCCTTAAAAGGAAACGCATCACCGGAACTGTTTAGCCTTCGCGGCGAGGAAATCTTCTATATCGAACGGCTCGGCTGCACCGGATTGCTCGCCGTCGATCAGGGCAGAGCGGAGAGTTTCAAGTCGTGTCTCCCGCTCTTCAAGAATCCGCAGACCAGCGCGTACGACGTCGCTCGCTGAGCCGTAGCGTCCACCTTTTACCTGCTGGTCTACGAAGTCTGCAAAATGGTCACCGAGTGAGATTGATGTGTTGCGTGCCATGGAGTCCTCCCCCTTGCGTCTAAACGATATACCAATCATTGGTACAATGCCAGCGTACGAACGAGGTAATGTATCGATGCATCCGTTTGTGATGGAGCGACAAAAAAGATGGAGAGGCGAGAGAGGCCATAGGTAAAAATAAGGATGTGTATAGGATGCAATTGGGAAGTGTATTTCCGCGTAAGCAAGGGGAAAGCAGCGTAGACGCAACACGTGCGAACGAAAGTAATCTCTAAAAAGTGATGGTGGTGGCGTAAAATTGGTGGCTCAGGCGCAGCGCAGACAATCGGGTCGTAGATTGGGACTAAAGGCTCATAACCTGAAGGCCGCAGGTTCAAATCCTGCCCCCGCAACCATGAATAAGTCCTTGATTAGACACGATAAACCCGCCCTAACACGGCGGTTTTTTGCGTCCTGAATTCCACTGCAGGAAACAAATGAAAAGGTGGCCTTGTCCCGAACGTGCCCTCAGTTTTAAGTTACGGAAACAGCTTTTGAATGCTCAAGGCGTCTAACAATTCAGGGCTATACGGACCCAGGGGAATCGCCTGAAATTGTCAGGTTGCCCGAGGCCAAACGTACGTGGCTTTGTCCTGCTGCCATGCCGATGGGTCGTTGAACGATCTTTCGCATGAACTACACGATGCCGCAGACTGGGCAAGGATTATGAGCATTATGCTCCAACACGCATAGGTCTTCATGTCATCTGACGTGCCCCCCCTTTTTGTATCCACTCAAAAGGAGAGTTCCCGTTTTTCATGGCTTGGAGTTGATGGAATAGCAAGGGTCTTGGGGGCATGCCCCCGAGACCCTTGTCTGGCGACCTGATCCGGTGTCCTGCCATTCAGTTGGGAATGTGGGCGTACCGTATTGTAGTCTTCCCGCCAGTCAGCCAGAATCTGGCGGGCGTGCGTCAGGGACGTGAACAGCGTTTCGTTGAGACATTCATCCCTGAGCCGGCCATTGAAGCTTTCGACAAACCCGTTCTGCTGCGGCTTCCCCGGGGCGATATAATGCCATTCGACCTGCATCCCGTCGGCCCATTTCAGAATGGCTTGGGATGTGAATTCCGTCCCGTTGTCGCTGACAATCATGAGGGGTTTGCCATATCGCTCCACCAGAGTTGTCAGTTCCCGCGCCACACGTCCGCCTGACAGCGATGTGTCGGCAACCAATGCCAGGTTCTCCCGGCTGAAATCGTCGATAACAGCCAGAATGCGGAACCGGCGGCCACAGATCAGGGCGTCGGACACAAAATCCAGGCTCCAACGCTGCCCAGGTTCCTGGGGGACGGTCATGGGAGAACGCGTTCCCAATGCTCGCTTTCGGCCTCCCCGATGACGGACTTTCAGCCCCTCCTCCTGATAGAGGCGGAACAGCTTCTTATGATTGGGTGTGAGGCCTTCCCGCGCCAGAAGATAGCTCAGGCGACGGTATCCAAAGCGGCGCCGCTGGCCCGCTAGTTCCCGCAGACGCTGGCGCAGGACGACATCGTCCGCCCTGGTCGAAATATAGCGCGCAACACGGCGGGCAAGACCGACAAGCGCACAGGCACGGCGTTCACTCAGGGCCAGAACACCGCGAATATGGTCGACCGCCTGCCGCTTGGCGACAGGCGTCACCACTTTTTTCCAACGATTTCCTTCAGCGCTGCATTATCCAGCATGGCATCCGCCAGAAGACGTTTCAGGCGGCTGTTTTCATCTTCCAGCGCCTTCAGCCGTTTGGCCTCGGACACTTCAAGACCACCATAGCGGGTCTTCCATTTGTAGAAAGTTGCGTCACTGATCCCGTGTTTCCGGCAAAGATCAGGGACCTTCAGCCCAGCCTCCTGTTTCTTCAGGATCCCTATGATCTGCTCTTCCGTAAAGCGACTGCGTTTCATCCGTCCGTATCCTTCTCGATCGGACTCTACTTTAAAATGGGCACATTTTCGGGGGGCGCGTCATTCAGGCTCAACTGTTGGAATGATACCAAGCAAAGCTTTACTGATGCGGTCGATTTCCGCATCGGTGCAGGCCAGTAAGGTGCGCAGTTCCCGTATCGTTTCTTTTTTGAATGAGAGTCCTCGGGTTTGCGGTTCCTCCTGAATGACTTCATCCAAAGTATATCCGAAAGTATCTGCATCCTATCCTAAAGAAATGGTTCCAAGTTCGCTTAGACGAGGAAACATATCATGAAGATCATATTTAGTTAAGTTGGACGGTATAGACATAATATGTCATCCCATTGTGTTCTTTTTTGTAATTGAAATTTTGATGCGCTATGCATTACTGCGCTTCCGACCTACATACTGAACGACGATAGTCCCTCTTACATAAGTATATATTTCAATCTGCGTTCTTCTTACTTTTAAGTTGAAAATAAAATGACGGGACGGTGCGCCTTCATAAACCGGTTCCGGAGATACACCTTGGTCGAATCAACATGCGTTTCTACATAAGTATTGGCGGATAACCTGCTTATCCGGCTCAGGTGTCTCCTTGTTCCTGCACCTCGGGATCATGTTCAAAGGCATGTAGGACGGCAGACCAGAATGCGCGTAGGCTGGGAAAACGACCCCAGTTGGGTGGTTCTTCAACATCAGCAGTGGGATCTATGCGGATCAAGGCCCAGGTAACATGGTCGATTTCCGCATCGGTGCAGGCCAGTAAAGTTTTTAATTCGGCGATCGTTTGCAGTTTGAACGGAAGGTCATGCGTTCGCGGTCCGCACTGGATTGCTTCCTCCAGCGTATCTCCAAACATATCGGCATCTTCGCCTAAAGAACTGGCGCCCAGGTCATCCAGACGCTTAAATATTTTACAAATACGAAAGTTATTTAAGTCTAACAGTCTGCACATAGTAAATCATCCCATTATGTTCTTTTTTAGTAATTGTAACCGTTATATATCGCGCAGCTTTGCGTACCCGATCGGTGTTCTCGACAACAATAGCCCCGCTGCCTGAAAGATGTCCTTCAACGTGAACTGAACTTCCATCTCTGGCGTCCATGAGCCATGCATCAATCTTATGGGAATGATCCCGCAGCACTGCGTGAATAGCACGTTCAGCCTCTTCCTTCGAGATGAAGAATGAAATGACCGGATGTCTCTCCTTTGTAAACCGGCGCTCGATATATGCCTCGGTCGGGTCAACGTGTTTCAGCAGCACATGCCCGCCTGCCTTGCGGTTATGGGCCGGCGCCTCATGATGGTTGAGGTCAAGCCGGTTCTGCCGATGCGGTGAGAGGAGGTTCTGGTTGGCGGGTGTCCGTGTGGGCTGGGCCATGCGTTGCACAGGCCGGTGGAAGTGCTCCGTCGTGATGTCGTCCTGCCTGAAGGCAAGGCGGTTTGCATCTGCCGTGGCAACACGCATGGCCCGCGTTGCCGCGAAATGCGCTGCCGCATGGAGTATGCCAGCGGGAATCATGGCATCCGCAGCCTGACCGGCCAGATCGGCAACAGCAGGGGGCGCATGGGCCTTCAGCATCATGGCATGCACCGCGCGTTCGGTCAGGGTGTGCGGTTCGGTGCCATTTTTCCATGCCTGCTGTCCGGCGGCCATCATGTCGGCGCCATGGGCCGCAAGCGCAATGCCGCCAACTTTGCTGAGCAACGGTTCAGGGGTAGCCATCAGGCCTGCGGCACCGGCCATTTCCGCAGCGCCCAAGCCCATCGTGGCCAGAGCTTCGGCCCTGTTGATACTTTCGTGGCCTGGCAGGTATCGCCTGACGACGCTGACGAGTTGATGTTCGCTCATGACGAATGTCAGGGCGGGATGCTGGTTGGTATTCGACATGATATGTCCTGAAATACAAGCACAAAAAAGCCCGCCGGTCAGGGCGGGCTTTACGTGTGTATGGATGATCTTACGGCTGCGTATATTGCAGTTTTTTTGGGGGGATCATAAATTTATGGGAGAGTTCGGATCAGTGAGTGTCACAATTCGAACTGTATTTAGTATAGCAGTAAAAACCTGCATACAGGGAGCAAAAAATACAAGTTGATCTGCTCCTTTAGCGTAGTCCGTTTTGGCAGAACCTTTAATAGTACACAGAAGTCCGCAATGAAAGCGACAGCGGACCAATTATATGGAACCGGTATGGTGTGGGTCCGTAGGGCGCCTTGCCGCCACCGGTTCTTTTCCGAGCCTGAGAGCATTGGTGACGACCGTGACGGATGACAGGGCCATGGCGGCGCCCGCGATCATGGGCGAGAGCAGCATGCCGAAAACCGGGTAGAGGGCGCCTGCCGCGACCGGGATGCCGATCCCGTTGAACAGGAACGAGAAGGCGAGGTTTTGCCGAATATTGCGCATGGTGGCATGCGCCAGCATCCGGGCGCGGACCAGGGCACCAAGGCTTCCGTGCGCCAGCGTGATCCCCGCACTCTCGATGGCGACGTCCGTTCCGGTGCCCATGGCGATGCCGACGGAGGCCGCCGCCAGGGCGGGTGCGTCGTTCACGCCGTCGCCTGTCATGGCCACACGCGCGCCGGATGCCTCCAGACGTCGGATGATGTCCGCCTTGTCCTGCGGCTTCAGCCCGGCATGGATTTCCGCGATATGGCCTGCGGCCTTCGCCACCGCTTTCGCGGTCGTCTCGTTATCGCCGGTCAGCATAACAATGCGCAGACCGTCGGCATGCAATGCCGCAAGGGCGGCCTGCGTATCCGCCCGTAGGGGATCGGCCACGGCTATCAGCCCCGCTAGTTTTCCGTCGATCGCCACGAACATCACGCCCGCGCCACCCTGCCGCCGTGCCGTGGCGGCAGCCTCCAGCGGTGTTGTGTCAGCACCGGCCTGTTTCAGCCGCTCGGCATTGCCAATCACCACCTGATGGCCGTCTACCGTGCCGCTGATACCAAGGCCGGGCTGCGAGGCGAAATCACTGACCGGCGCGGGATCGCCGTGACGATCCTTCAGCGCGCGCACCACGGCCTGGGCCAGAGGGTGCTGCGATTGTGCTTCGACCGAGGCAGCCAGGCGCAGTACGTCGGTCTCCTGCCAGCCTTCTGTCACGTCAAGGCCGATCAGCCGCGGGTGCCCTTCCGTCAGCGTGCCTGTCTTGTCCACCACCAGCGTGTCCACCTTGTCCAGCGCCTGCAATGCTTCGGCATTGCGGACCAGAACACCCTCGCGCGCTCCGCGTCCGGTGCCGACCATGATGGACATCGGCGTGGCCAGACCCAGCGCGCAGGGGCAGGCGATGATTAGGACCGATATGGCATTGAGCAGCGCATGGCCGAAGCGTGGCGCGGGGCCTGTGACATACCAGACAATGAAGGTCAGCACGGAAATAGCCAGCATCAGCGGCACAAACCAGCCCGATATCCGGTCAGCAACGGTCTGGATCGGCGCGCGGGAGCGCTGCGCGGCCGCGACCATCTTTACAATGCGGGCCAGCATGGTGTCGCTGCCTACGGCCTGTGCCTCGATTTCCAGGCTGCCAGTGCCGTTGATGGTGCCCCCCGTAACCGGGTCGCCGGGCTTTTTCGCCACGGGTGCAGGCTCACCGCTGATCATCGATTCATCAATGCTGGACGTGCCGGAGATCACCAACCCATCAACCGGAACGGACTCGCCTGGCCTGATGCGCAGCCGGTCGCCCTTCACGACGTCCTCGACCGCCACGTCGTTCTCGTGGCCGTCTGGACCGACGCGGTGCGCCTGCTTCGGCGTGAGATCGAGCAGGGCACGGATGGCGTTGCCGGTTGCGGCGCGGGCGCGCAGTTCCAGGATCTGGCCCAGCAGCACGAGCGCCACCACAACGCCCGCTGCTTCGTAATAGACCGGCAGCGTGCCGTCCATCTGCCGGAAGGTTGCAGGAAAGGCCGCTGGCGCGAGCGTGGCTGCGAGGCTGTAGCCGAACGCCGCGCCGGTACCGAACATGATCAGGGTGAACATATTGAAATGGCCGGTGCGCAGTGAGGCGAGGCCACGCTGGAAGAACGGCAGCCCGGCCCAGCCGACGATAGGCAGCGTGAGCGCCAACTGGATCCACGGTGAAAGGGCAGGTGGCACGAGATGCAGGCCGATATCGCCGCCCATGGCAATGGCCATGAGCGGGATGGCAAGGGCGGCGGCTACGATCAGGCGGTGCGTGAAGTCCTTCAGCTCCGGATTGTCATCATGCTGTCCGGTCGGTTCCTCCGGCTCCAGCGCCATGCCGCAAAGCGGGCAGCTTCCCGGATGGTCCTGCCGGATCTGCGGATGCATGGGGCAGGTCCAGATCGTGTGGCCTGCTGCTGGCGGCAAGGCGGCGGTCCGGGGCGTATGGCGGTCCTGATCATGGCAGGCCATATCGTGAACTGCCCGGTCGTGGCCCATTCCCTTCATTGGCACCATGGTATCGGGGCTGCTCATCGGCTGAAGTGTCATGCCGCATATCGGGCATTTCCCAGGATGCGCTTCCCTGATATCCGGATGCATTGGACAGGTCCAAACGGCGCCAGATGTGGACATATGCTGACCGTCCATCTGCTGTTTACCTGACATGCGATCTCTCCTGACGGACGCAACATAGCTGAGGAAGAAGGAAACGTCTGTGCCGGAGATTCGGCAACCGATGGTACAACGGCAATCGGGTCGGTGAATGAAGACGGGCTGAAGCTGTTATCCGACCGGTCGCGCACGGCATCCATCGCGTGACGCGCACTCGCTCTGTGCGATGCTTTTGAGGCCGCCCCGCATATTGTCCTGATCGAACTGGTGCACTCGTTGGCTCGCCATTTATTAAGTGCCCGATAGCCTACCTGACAGGGTTGCCGACGGATAACGCTGGCAATTCTGCCCCGTTTTGCCGCCGGAGGTCGGCTTACGGCCACGACATATCGGTCCTGGGCAGACGTCCTTCATCGTCAATGACGATCACGCGGGAAGGCAGGTCGCCTGACCACTTCCAGAAGATGAGATTTTGGTCGTTTTTCGTCGCTCCGGGGGCAAAGCTCGGAACGATGATGCCAGCTATTTTATTGGCGATGAGTGTCTTTGCCAGTTCCCATGATGGTGGCGTCTTGCCCTGGTCGGCAAGATCTTCCCAGGGACAGGCGAGGGCAGAGGAGGAGAATCCGAGATTATCAAGATTGGGCGGGTCGGTCAGATCGAGGACGGGTTCGCTATCGACGTCATAGGCACAGATGGTCAGGGGCTGGGGCTTGAACGGGAAGCCTTGCTGGGCCTCGAGCCAGGCAGTCTCCATCCGCAGTGATGTGTAAAGGGCAGGTGTGCCGACCGGGTTGAACCGTCCTCCATGCAATGCCGCACCGTCGCCGGATAAGGGTGTAAAGGACCAGCGGGGATTATGAGCCCGGAATACCCGTCCGGTAAACCTCACGCGTAACCGCCGGTTGCAATCCGATCGAGATAGCGCCGGACGGCGTCGGCGCGTCCTTCCCGGACGAGCGCCTCGGCAGTCTGATCACCGAAGGAAGGCAAGGGCTGTGACCGGTACCATGCGAAAGCCTGCTGGGCTGAGCCCGCCCATGGCCGGACGCGATTGAGGATCTCGACCATGTCGCGCAGCCTCGCCTGGGTGGCGGGGCGGCCGAGGCGGGCGCTTTTGGAGACGGCATCGCGGGACAGGCCCAAGGTGGCAGCCAGTTCGCCACGAGTGATATGCAGCATGCTACTCAGCCGTTCGGCCGCGATCAGTCCGGACGGATCGTAGGCATCGGAGAGAAACGTGGTCTCAGACATGACAGATTGCCTCACATATTGACCATAGAATGGGATTATATATGAGGCGGTCTGTCTATGACAAGGATTCCAATTGGACATGCCCATGCGCTTTGGCATGATTACTTTGTCACGCGGCGAGACGGGGTATCTCGCGGTCCACCAATCGCAAGTATCGTTGGTTGCCTTCCCCCGCAACCATACCGAACATACTCATATCTAACAAAAAATGCCGCCCTCAGAGGCGGCTTTTTTTGTGCCCGGAACACGCCGCAGGATGCACATAGGATGCAAATGGGAGTGAAACTCCAGCGTAGGTTGGGCTTGTAACGAGGATTTTCACGATGGCGTGAGGTTTATCGGCGGCCTTATTGATCAGTGGAAATTGCGCGATCTGACGACGATTGTAAATGCTGTTTCAAAATTCCCCACATGTGCTGTCGGAAAATTCCCCAGCACGGATATGGTGATCAGCCATTGAGGTGATCGATAGCTCCATGCTTTGGGGGCCTACCGCGGCGCTTTGGCGCTGCCGGTGGCATCAGATTGGCGTGGGCCCGTGTATGCTCGGGGATCAGATCGGCATGCTGGCGCAGGCGATAGCTGGCACCTTCGATGTGGACGACGACAGCATTGAAGATCAGGACTTCATGTGTATGGTGCTGGATCTCGACCACGCGACGGCGGGCAGTGTCAGGCACACTGTAATAATTGCCGGCCACCGCCACCATCCCCTCGCGGCTGATCCGCCGCTCGACGCTCAGAACAGCATCGTAGCGCAGGGCAGGCAATGGATGCAGATGGGGCTGCTCCTGTGCAAAATGCTCCTGCACGATCCGCCCGGTGGTGGCATGTGCCCGCGCGTTGGCGATATCCGCGCGCCAGACGTCGAACTGGGCGTTGAGGTCATCGAGATCATGGAAGCTGCGGCCAAGGAAGAAGTCCTGACGGATGTAGCGGAAGGGTCGCTCGACCTTGCCCTTGGTCTTGGCGCGATAGGGCTGGCAGGCTCTGGGGGCGCTGCCATAATGGGCCAGAAGCGCCACCAGCGAGGCATTGTAGGTCACCACGCCCGCATCATCCTCACCGATGACAGCGGTCTTCATGCGATCGTAGAGAATTTCCGTGCAGCAGCCCGCCATCGCCTCGAAGGCGGCGATGTGGCAACGCATCACTGTTTCCAGACCCTGGTTCGGGCAGAAACGTCCCCACAGCCAGCGACTGTGCCCCAGCACCATGCTGAACAACCAGACCTTGCGCACGATGCCTGGCTCGCCGGTGAAGACTGTCTGGAATTCCGCAAAATCGACCTGCGCCTGAACGCCGGCTCCGGTCTCGAAGCGCCGCTCATAAGGCCTGGGCAGCGGGGGGCGGATTTGCCGGAGATATTCCGTCAGCGATGAATAGGCACCGTCATATCCCATGTCGCGAATTTCACGATGCAGCCTGCGCGATGAAAGTCCGGGATAACTTGCCATCCGCTCCAACAGATAGGTTCGATAAGGTTCTGCTGCGCTGGCCACCGGTTTACGCGGTGCATAGGCTGGAGTCTCCAGCCCATTGGCCAGATACTTCTTCACTGTCTTGCGATCGAGCCCTGTCTGGCGCGCGATGGCGCTGATGCTGAGCCCCTGTCTTTTGAGTTCCTGGATCAAAACGACCTCCCTGAGTCCTATCACCTGCTCGCCCTTCCTTTGGCATCAGCAGGGATAAATGTGCCGCGTGATCGTCATGGGGGCATGCCCCCATGACGATCACGCACAGTCCTCAAACTGGGGAATTTTCAACCAGCACATTTGGGGAGATTACAACCAGCACTCACATGGAGGGCGTTCTTGACGAGATCATGGCCCTGCGACCGGAAAACCGGTCGTTCTGGAACTGACTGAACGAGAGCCGATGAGCGATCCCGTGTGCAAGGCTGGATGGGATGAAAACGGGGGTTCCTGCACACGGAGATGAATGATGGCGCGATCGTGCTGTTTACGCTGGACCTGAAGTGGCTGCAGTTGCGTCTACAGGTGAACTCGAAAGGGCGTGCCGAACGCGGCCGTGCCATGCTGTAGGCTGGCCTGGGAGATCTCGTGCGCGCGCCGCTCACGCAGATCATGACGCCGACGCAGGCGATGAAAGACCGGGGCCTACCCTTGCGACCGGGCCTTAGCGACCCGCCCGTGTGCGATACCTAGTTCGTCGCAACAAAGATAGCTGAACAGGACTGGACTCCCGAATTGGCACAAGTAATCGGCGTGGTCTGGAGGTGGCTATCTGACCACGGCTGCTTCGTCGCGACCTGCGCGGAATACGTGCGGAGCTTCCTCCTGGGCGCCGCACAGCAGCTTACAAACGGAGTTTAAACCGGATATTCGGCAGCAAAAAGCCGTAATGTTTTAGCCGCAACGATATTTTTTTGATTTGACTTTTTGTGGACTAGGCCACTAAATGACGGTGATCCTCCACCGGATCATGTTTTTATGCAACTTTGACCTTCATCGGTCACTCTTTTGGGAGGCTAATTTGGCCGCGCTACCGAATCAACACCGGTTGACTGCAGAGCAGTCAGCTATCGTTATACTTTATGTGATCGACCATTACCGTCGCGAAAAAGGAAAAGACATTACGCGCCTTCGTTTTTCAAAAGCGACAATGCGTAAACTGTGCATCCGGAGAAATTTACACGAAAGTTTCGCTGCAGAGGTGATCGTGGAACTCGCGGAATGGGGTTGGACAATGTTTCCTGCCGGTGATGATTTTGCCTTGATACAGACGTCAGTTCTCTCGAGTTGGCTGCGACTTGGAAGCAAGCGAGTTGCTGCGGAGCGAAAGCGCCTCCGATCTGGTGACTTCAAGGTTTTGCAGGAGATGCTGAAGAAAATTGACTTGCCTCCGCTGGAGGACGAAGACGACGATTAGTATGTGTAGGCAGGGGCGCTTTGTAGCGCTCCTGTTTTTCTACATCTAGATTTGCAGAGTGGCTGCTTTCGCTAAATAAGAAGGTAACCAGCAGTGACGAAGATGGGCGCAAAGTGGCTGTCACAACGCAGTTGAATGAACAGCAGGAAATATCGTCAGGGACATCCAAAGCGGTGGGACGGTTTACCCCGCTTACCTGTCTCTCTCGCGAATGGAGTGGCTCGCTGTAAGCGAAGAAGTTTGCCCACAGCGCGTCATATCGTTTTGCCACGGCGCGGCTTGACCACCGTATAGACCGAGGGTAGCACGAACAGCGTCATGCTGGTACCAACGATCATGCCAACGACGATCACCGTTCCCAATCCAAAGCGACTATTCGCGCCCGCACCGGTAGCGATGACCAGGGGCGCAAGACCTACGACCATTGCTGCTGTGGTCATGATGATCGGTCGGAAACGGATGGCGGCGGCCGTCTCGATTGCTGTCCTGCGGTCTACATTGTCACGATGAAGGATCTCGTTTGCGAACTCGACCATCAGGATGCCATGCTTACTGAGCAGTCCGATCAACGTAATGAGTCCGATTTCGGTATAGATATTTAAGGTCGTCACACCGAGGGCGAGTGGAATAAGGGCACCGAACACGGATAACGGCACACTGACTAGGATGAGGACTGGATCGGTGAAGCTGTTGTACTGAACCGACAGGACGAGATAGATGGCAATCAGTGCGAAAAGGAACGCAAAAATCAGTGCGTTTCCTTCCTGTACATGTAGCCGGGCGGGAACTCCGCTGCCTTTGCCTTCAGGAAGCTCACGGCGTCATTCATCGTCACACTGAGTAGCCCCTAATTTTCTAGACGCCTTGAGCATTCAAAATCTGCTGTTGTTCGAACTGCACGGGTGACAGCATCCCGTTCCTGACGTGCTTGCGCACCGGGTTATAGAACATTTCGATATAGTCAAACACGTCCTGCCGGGCTTCCTGGCGCGTTTTGTAAGTTCGACGCCGGATGCGCTCGCGCTTGAGCGATGAGAAAAAACTTTCCGCTACAGCATTGTCGTGGCAATTGCCGCGGCGGCTCATCGAGTGTTCCAGATTGTGAGCCCGTATGAAGGCAGTCCAGTCCATGCTGGTGAACTGACTGCCCTGATCGGAGTGGATCAGCACCCGGCTTTTGGGCTTTCGTCGCCAGATGGCCATATGGAGCGCCTGCAGTACCACATCCGAGGTCTGGCGGCTCTGCATCGACCAGCCCACCACACGACGCGAATAGAGGTCGAGCACGACAGCAAGGTAGGCAAATCCTTCCAGGGTGCGGATGTAGGTGATGTCTGTGACCCATACCCTGTCGGGCGCCTCGACATCAAACTGCCGGGCCAGCGTGTTGTCGATGACGAGGGATGGCCTGCCACTATGGCTACCTGGCCGTCGCCTGTAGCCAATCTGTGCCTTGATATCCGCCAGTTTTGTCAGCCGTGCCACGCGGTTCGGACAGCAGGTCTCGCCCTGATCGAGCAGATCATCGTGCAGCTTACGGTAGCCATAAACCCTGCCGCTGTCGTGCCAGGCCTGACGGATCAACGTGGTCTGTCGGGCGTCCTCGCGAGCCCGTTGGCTCAGCGGCTCCTTCCGCCAGGCATAATACCCACTGGGCTGCACGGCCAGACAGCGGCACCTTGCCCGAATTCCAAAATGATCGCGATGCTCGGCAATGAAGGCGTATCTCACTTTGCATCCCTGGCGAAATACGCGGCGACTTTTTTAGGATGTCGCGCTCCTCGGTTACCCGGGCCAGTTCGCGCTTCAGTTGCCGGATCTCGGCATCTTTGCCGGTATCGCCTGATGCCATCTTCGCGAATTGCCGCTTCCACGCATATAGCGAATGTGTACTGACCCCGAGCCGCTGCGAAACTTCCGCTACCGGATATCCCCGCTCGGTAATCTGCGCCACCGCATCACGCTCGAACTCATCACTGAAATTGGGCTTCCCCATCAACGCCTCCTGTCTTCATTTTTAGGAGCCTGGGCGTCCAGAAATCTAGGGGCTACTCAGTTCCGCTGGCACTTGCTGACACAGCGCGCCGTCATCTGGCTGGCTGGGGATATGATATAATCTGGCGGACCTATCCCATGGATCATACAATCATCGAGGCCGAAATCCGGGATCTGAACATCTGGCTGTCTGACGTGTTGAAGCCTACGACCCTCTGAGAAAGGACGCGTTCCATGATCGATCTTTTCTACTGGCCCACACCGAATGGCCACAAGATCACGCTGTTTCTGGAAGAAGCCGGGCTGGATTACACCATTCATCCTGTCGACATCAGCGCGGGAGATCAGTTCCGGCCGGAATTTCTGGCCATTTCTCCCAATAACCGCATGCCCGCGATCATTGACCGGGCCCCGAAAGATGGTGGTGAAGCCATCAGCGTTTTTGAATCGGGTGCGATCCTGCTCTATCTCGCGGAGAAGACGGGCCTGTTTCTGCCTGCGGATGTCCGGGGTCGCACGGCGGTCACCGAATGGCTGTTCTGGCAGGTCGGCGGACTGGGGCCGATGGCGGGACAGAACCATCATTTCGGACAGTATGCACCGGAGAAAATTCCTTATGCCATAACGCGCTATGTCAACGAGACCAACCGTCTGTATGGCGTGATGGACCGGCGTCTGGCGCGGGTGCCATTCCTCGGCGGTGCCAATTACAGCATTGCGGATATGGCCAGCTATCCATGGGTCGTGCCGTGGCAGCGCCAGCAGCAGAATCTTGAGGAGTTTCCGAACCTGAAGCGCTGGTTTGATACCATCGCCGCGCGCCCGGCAACGATACGGGCCTATGAGAAAGGGAAAGACCTGTCGGCGCGACCCAGCGTGACAGAGGAGGGAAAGAAAATCCTCTTCGGTCAGACAGCGCGCTCGGTCAAAGCTTAGCGGGGGCAGCGCTGTCGTTCAGGTGTCCTGTGACAGTCTCAATGCAGAACAGGCCTTTGATGCAGACGCCTGTTACGACAGGCCTGGAACTGCCACGAAACCGGGCAACGCACGAACCCGTTCGAACCAGCGTTGCAGGGCAGGGTAGGGTGTGAGGTCAATGCCGCCTTCAGGGGCAAGAGCGAGATAGGGAAACACGGCGCAATCCGCGATGGTCGGGTGTCCCAGTGCCAGCCAGTCATGAGTGGCAAGATGGGCGTCAATTCGAGGCAGAAGCCGATCTGTCCAGCGGAGCGCCGCTTCCATATCCAGCGGATATCCAAATTTGCGGATCAGTCGTGCCGTATTCGGCCCATTGCGAATTTCAGATGCTGCCACTGACAGCCATTCCATGATCAGAGCCTGCGAACGACCATCTTCCGGCCACCAGCTTCGTGTTTCCAGCTTTGCCGCCAGATAGACAAGAATGGCCTGGGAATCCCGGATGACAGTTGGTCCATCGATCAGCACCGGTACTTCCTGCCAGGGATTGAGGGCTGTGAAGGCAGCACTCTTCTGTTCGCCAGCGCTCAGGTCAATGGGGAGAAGCTCCAGCTCAATTCTGGTAAGAGCTGCGAACAGGCGCACCTTGTAGCAGTTTCCGGATAGTTCGAGATTATAGAGTTGCATCGTCTCGTAACCTTTTCCCATCTTCCTTGCCTCTGCACTCAGGCGAGTTTATAAAAGCTACCGACCGGTCGGGTGTAAAGACTAAAATGAAGACGACGCTGCGTAATATCGTGATGGAGGCCCGTGAGCTGTTTCGGGAGTACGGTTATGATGGTGCCTCCATGCAGGATCTCGCGTCTCGCGTCGGACTGAAAAAAGCCAGTCTTTACACGCGTTTTCCGAATAAGGCGGCGCTTGTCCCGGAAGTCCTCGCGCTCACTCTGGAAGAGACTGTCCAGGGTTTGCCGGACCCGAACGATGACTGGCAGCTCACCTGGCAAACTTTGATAGGTCGTATCGAAAAGACATTTGAAGAGCGCCAACGCTGTGTGGGGCTGCATCTGGCCTATGGCGTCACATCGGCCACGCCTGAAGCGCGGGCAGCGGTCTGCCAGTTTTTTACGGCCCTACGGGAGAAAATGACCCAGATATTGCGGGTCGGCGATATTTCCGACCCGGACACCGTTGCCGCAGACACACTGGCGCAGCTTGAGGGGGCCACGCTGTGGATCACTACGTCTGGAGATGTGATGCCGCTTCACCGGGCTGCGGAAAAGGCCCGCGAGATCGGTAACCCGCATCTGCCGCTTGGAAAGAGCATGTGACTTTGAAGTCTGGGTTTCCGCGGATGGCGAAACGTGGGACGGAAAGTCCGGATACGACTTCATGAGTGCTGCTCAACAATCCTGCGAATATTCCACAGCATGCGGCGGCGTAGTAACCCGCTGACGGGGTGGATCAGAAACCAGTACGGGGTAAAGCGTTGTCTGGCCTTGTCACTGAGGCAGAGGACACGTGTTTCGGTTATGAGGCGACACCTGCTTTTGCTAATGGGCGCGACAGTAAAGCCAAGAACCAGTTTGCAGAGATCTCCCTGCCGTACGGCCATGAAAGCGTCAGGAGAAGGAATGGAGCGAAGTCCATAATCGGCATGCCAGAAGGCTCCGACCAGAACCAATGGCCAAGTGGAACGCATGAACTGGACAATCAAGGACGCGACCTGTTGATTTTCACTGAGAACTGATGGGGTGGATGCCCGCTCCCGACGGCATCGCGCTGGGGAATTTTCCGACAGCACATGTGGGGAATTTTGAAACAGCATTTACAAGCGTCTATCCTCTGATTTATATCGATTTTTTTGCGTCACGTGATCGTGGGTAAACTACAAGGTCGTCTGTGATCTGGCCCCAATCGAGAATTTCGCCTGCCCAGACGTGGAAAGTCGGAGGGGCCGCGTTCGGGTTGTCCAGGCTCACTGTCATGACGTCGAGTTCGGCGGGAGAGTCATCCCGGCGATATGTCAGGGGCGACCCGCACCGACCGCAGAAACTACGGGTGACGCCAACGGAGGACGTGTAATCAATCGGTTCACCATGGGTATAGCGAAAGTCGGCGGAGCGGACGCCAATGAAGGGAAGGCAAGGTGCCGATGCCGTGCGCCGGCAGGTCTTGCAATGACAAATACCACTACTGAGCGGAGCCCCGTTAATGATGTAACGGATCATGCCGCAAAGACACCCACCCTCCATCTATCCCTCCTAGCGAAATAATTCCATGATCTCATTTTGTAACGTTTACAAAACAAACATTAATTAAATAAGAGTTATATAAAATATTTATAAATTGTCCTTTATATATTCATCCCGTGTGAGAATGAAAATTTGATCGTTTGTCGTTTTAGTGTGCGGCACATTTTCTGGACGCATTCCGATCTTCGTCGCAACATTGATAGATCCTTCATTTTCTATACGAATGTCGGCGATAATTTTATCCAAACCAGAAACTAAAAATGCGTATCGGAGAACTGCTGTTGCGGCTTCCGTCGCGTAACCTTTGCCCCATGCCTTTCTGACCAAGCGCCAACCAATTTCAATGTCTGGGCCGACACTGTTATGAGGGGCCAGCAGAATCCAGCCGAGAAACACATCGGGTTGTCCATGTTCAAATATCGACCAGTATCCGAGACCATTTCCGTAGTTTCTTTCGATCCGTTTGCGTACGAATGATATATGTTGATCGGGGTCGTCCCATGGACCCACCACGAATTTTGTGACTTCAGGATCACGATCCATTGCGACGCTCGCATTCAAATCGGATAGAGTTCTCGGCTTTATAACGAGACGTGCCGTCTGGAATATCGGAAGTTCTGCCATTCGGCTCCCACCTGCACGATGTTCGTATTTATCGTATTATGCATATGTCCCATAATTTTGTGAGCGTTAGATCGCAATTTGAAGTGAATGTTGGTATCGGCCACACCGTGCCCCCGCAACCACTTCCATCATAAATCTCTCATCATCGACGTCTGATCGCCATGGGGAATTTTCAACCAGCACATTTGGGGAGATTACAACCAGCACTCACACCTGATCGCGAACTGGAATGCATCGCCGATGTATGCCCAGCTGATTACCCGCGGCAAGGCCGATGCGCTGAAGCTCATGCCGATCGACGACCCGCATTACCACCCCGGCGCAGGCGCTGCCGAGGGCAATGGCCCGATGGAAGGCACGCCCTACGCCATCACCATCGCCCCGTTCTGGGACCCGTTCACGCGCATGCTGTGCCACAAGCCCCCTTATGGCATGATTACCGCGATTGACATGAAGCACGGCCAGAAAGTGCTGTGGCAGCACCCGCTGGGCACGGCGCGCGCCAACGGGCCGTGGGGCCTGCCGACCGGCCTGCCGTGGGAGATCGGCACGCCCAACAATGGCGGCGCGGTGGTTACGGCGGGCGGGCTGGTGTTCATCGGGGCCGCGACGGACAACCTGATCCGCGCGATTGACGAGCGCACCGGCAGGGTCCTGTGGTCCCATGTGCTGCCCGGCGGCGGGCAGGCCAACCCGATGACATATGAGGTCAACGGACGGCAGTATGTGGCGATCATGGCGGGCGGCCATCACTTCATGATGACGCCGGTCACGGACCAGCTGGTGGTCTTCGCCCTGCCACAGGCGGCACGATAGAGCCGTGCGTACTGTAAGAGACTGTTTAAAAACAAGTCATTGATAAAAAAATAATAAAATTTTTTGGATGCTGCCTTTTTTCAAAAAGGCGGCGTTCTTTGAAGCTTTTTGAAAAAAGCTTCACCAAAAACTTCTTTATGATTGCTGGATGTCTTCCGGCCTAACTTTTCAAACAGTCTCTGGCAGGCCGGGTTCAGGCTCCCTGCGGGCCGGACCCGGTCGCCCCGCTCTGCGCGGGCGGGATACAGCTGCATATCATCCGACGTCAGCGTTAATGATGCGCGGGATTACGCCGTTCTGCTGCTGGCGTTCGATCGCGCCGATCAGGACCGCGAGCGGATCGGCATCCTGCGCGTATCCGGCCAGCCGGATCTTGGTCATGTCGGAGATGACATCGGCCTGTGTCCCGAACACGAAATCGCCAAACCCCCAGCCAACGGCTTTGGCGTAATCGGGCTGGACCAGATCCCTTGCAATCGCGTCCCAGACCGGGGCGAGCGCGGGCATGTGCCCGGCCAGCGAGAACGGGATCGGCTCACCTGTGGTCAGGCCGAAATGCCGCGCCACACCTTCCCATATCCGGCGCCAGCGGAAGGGCGCGTGCACGTAATTGAAGGCCTGACCGGCAGCCGCACCGGATGTTGCCGCCCACAGGCTGGCGCGGGCCAGAGCGTGGGCATCCGTGACCTGTGCCAGGCACCTGTCATATGTTTTATAGGAACCGGGAAACCGGAACGCGGCCCCGTCAGCCGCACAGATGGCGGCATAGGCGCCGATGACGGTTGCGATGTTCATCGCATTGCCCGCGGCATCGCCCACGACCACATCAGGCCGCAGGATGGTCCATTCGGGGCCACTGGCTTCATGGCGGGCCTGCAATTCACGCTGCTGCGTAAAATAGAAATTCGGGCCGATCGGACGGGGGTTTTCATCTTCGTAAAACGGCGTCGAGACCGGGCCAAGATGCACGCCATACACCTTGGCGCCCTGATACAGGACAACCCGCCGCAGCGGTGCGCCAGCGTGCTGCAATCCATCAAGCAGGTTGCGCAGCATGGCCGCATTGCGCGTATCCTCCCCGGCCAGCCCGCCACCGGGACCATAGGCGGCATAGAACAGATGCGTGCAGTCCGCCGCTGCTTCCAGCGCCCCGCGCGTCTGCGCGGCATCGGTCAGGTCCGCGCGGATATCGCCATGGCTGCGCGACAGGCCACGGGCTTCCCAGCCGGGTGCGCGGGCCAGTTCCTCCAGCAGGGCCTTGCCAATGATGCCGTTCGCGCCCGCGACAAGTGCCTTGTAAACCAATTCCGTTCTCCTTGCTGCAAGACCGCCCTGCGCGGTACTGTCCCATGCCGGCGCAGCCCGTCATTGCCTTTAGAATGTCTGTGCCGTTGGCCGGATAATAATCTCGTTAACATCGACATCCGGCGTCTGGGAGATCGCATACAGGATAGCCTTGGCGACTGCGTCGGCACTGATCTCCGCCGTGGCATACATGGCCTCCACCGCGTCTTTCGCCGGGCCTGCGCTGATATGGGTGGGCAGTTCGGTCGCGACCGCACCCGGGGAGATGACCGTGCTGCGGATGTGCGGCCCGGCTTCCTGACGGAACCCTTCGGCAATCGCGCGCACGGCGAACTTGGTGCCGCAATAGACGGCAAAACCCGGCCCGACCTTGTGCCCGGCCACCGACGAGACCGTGATGACATGGCCCGAACCCTGCGCCTGCATGACCGGCAGGGCCGCGGCAATGCCGTACAGCACGCCCCTGATGTTGACGTCGATCATCTGGTCCCACTGATCGACCTTCAGGTCAGCCAGGGGGGCGACCAGCATGACGCCCGCATTGTTGACGAGAACATCCAGACGGCCGAATTCCCTGACAGCCCCGTCAACAAACGCCTGAACCTGTCCCCGTTGCTGAACATCCAGCTCAAGCGCAATGGCCCTGCCGCCCGCGCGTTCGATATCCGCCACGATGCTGGAAAGCCGGTCCATCCGGCGCGCCCCAAGCACGACGAAAGCGCCGGAGCGCGCCAGCCGCCGGGCCGTGGCCTCGCCAATCCCGCTGCTGGCCCCGGTAATGGCCACGACCCTGCCCTGAAGGGAATTGCTCATGAAACCTGTCCTTTATGGTATCTGGATGAAGGATTGAAATGTGCCGGTCCCGGCCCGCCCTTCACGGGCTGGCATCCGTCGAGAGGGCAATGTCTTTCTGTGCCTCGAGCTGTGCAAGCCGTCCTGCCAGTGCCGCATGCATCAGCCGGTAGGCGTCACTGCCAAGGGCCAGACGCCGGGGCGCGGGTGTGACATCCACACAGGCGATCATCTCGTGGACCATCTTTTCCGGATCGCCGATGGGCGTGTAGGAATCCCGGGCCAGAACCGCGCGGCGTGCGCTGAACGGGACCGCCTGATAGGCCGCGAGTGGCGCGGCCATGACCATGCTGCCCCGGCCGAACTGCGTTCTGGCTGCCCCCGGTTCGATCAGCGTCGCCTCGATCCCGAATGAGGCGACTTCCTGCACAAGGCTTTCGAAAAACCCCTCGATCGCCCATTTGCTGGCGTGATAAAGGCTGAGCCCCGGAAACGCGACCTGTCCGCCCATTGATGAAAGCTGGAGGATACGCCCGCCCCCCTGTGCGCGCAGATGCGGCAGGACCGCCCGGACCAGTTCGATCGATCCGATGACGTTCGTATCAAGCTGCTGCCGGATCTGGGCGCTCGAGACCTCCTCCACCGTGCCAAACAGCCCGTAGCCGGCATTGCTGACGATCACGTCAATCCGGCCAAGCTGCGCGAAGGCCCGGTCCACGACCTGACGGACCTGCTGCGTGTCGGTGACATCCAGCGCCGCCAGATGCAGGCGCCCCGGATACCGGGACTGAAGACCGTGGAGCCTGTCGGGCTGGCGCAAGGTGGCGACAACGGTATCGCCGCGTTCGAGAAGGCGCTCGGTCATAATACGGCCGAACCCCGAGGACGTTCCGGTAATAAGCCAGTTTCTGGACATCAAAATCCCTTCCCGATCCACGAAGCCCGGTGCGTTGCGGCCACTGGCAGGAAATCTGCCGCATCCCGATAGCTGGGTCTATGCACGGAAATGCGCATGAACTATTGAAAAAACACCATGAATAAAACGCCCAGCCTGCCGGAACTGACGGCCTTCCTTGCTGTTGCGCGGCACCAGAGCTTCCGCATTGCGGCAGACGAACTCGCCCTTTCGCCCTCAACGCTCAGCCACATGATCCGTGCCCTTGAGGAACGGCTGGAACTGCGGCTCTTTCACAGGACAACGCGCAGCGTCGCCCCGACAGAGGCAGGCGCGCAGCTTGTCGCGCAACTGGCCCCCATTCTTTCCAGCCTTGAGCAGACGCTTGCCACTGTCGGCATGCTGAAGGCACGCCCTTCGGGCACATTGCGGATCAATGCCTCCAGGCATGCCGCCCGCGCCCTGCTGCGCGACATCATGCCCTTCTTTGTGCACCGCTACCCTGATGTGCATGTTGACCTTGTGACCAATGGCCGGTTCATCGACATTGTGGCGGAAGGTTTTGACGCGGGCATCCGTCTGGCTCAAGCTGTGCCACAGGATATGATCGCCGTGCGATTTGGCGCTGATGGGCGCTTTGTCGCCGTTGCCTCGCCTGATTATCTTGCCACGCATGGCATCCCGCGCACGCCCGATGACCTGCTCCATCACGCCTGTATCCGCTTTCGCCTGCCCGGCGGGCGGCTCTACCGCTGGGAGTTCGCGCGTTACGGGCAGGATCATGTCATGGATGTCGCCGGTGCCCTGACGCTGGACGACATGGATCTGATGGTCGATGCAGCCAGCGCGGGGCAGGGCATCGCCTTTGTCTCCGAAGAGACGGCCCGGGAAGCCCTTGAAAAGGGACGGCTTGCGATCATTCTGGATGACTGGTCGCCGGCCTTTCCCGGTTATGCCCTCTATTATCCCGGACACCGGCTGGTCCCGCCCGCGTTACGGGCCTTTATAGACGTTGTGAAGGAATTGCAGGCGCGCCAGATCGGCACGCCATGACTGGTTTGTGGCCGTATCCTGTCGCCACCATCGCCATCTCATGCGTGCGCCGTATTATGCTCCGCGTTCCGCCCAGAACTGCAACAGTTCGCTCGCAACCCGGCGCGGTGCTTCCTCGGGCATGTAGTGACCGCAATTTTCGAACACGCCGCCCCGCACGTCCGTCGCAACGGATTTCATGGTTTCATACAGGACGGTGCCCGCCCCGTTATCCGCACCCAATGCCAGCACCGGAATGGACAGCGGGCGCGCGGCGCGCCGCCGGTTCGCGTTCAGGCCATCGGGGCTGAAGACATGCCGGTAATAGGAAAGCGCCGCCCGTGTTGCCCCCGGCGCCGCGTTGACCCGGACATATTCCTCAAGATCCGTCGGCGTGATGGTCCATGGGCGGGTTGCCTTGACCCTGAACAGCCATGTCAGGAATTCACGTTCACGCCCCTGCAGCAGGATTTCCGGCAGGTCATCAAGGCGGTTGAAGGCGAAATGCCATGTTTTCAGGTTGACCGCATCCGGCAGGACATCAACGGCCGGCACCTGCGTGATACCGGGCAGGGCCGCATCAAGGACCGCCAGCCGTCCGACATCCTGCGGCCAGTCCGCCGCATGGGCGTAGCTGATCCAGCTTCCGACGTCATGCCCCACCACATCAAGGGGACCATCCGCCGCAAGGCCCAGCGCCTGCACCAGCCCATGAATATCGGCGGCAACCGTCTGGAGGTCATACCCGCTGGCGGGACGGCCTGAATCGCCCATGCCTCGCGGATCGAGGGCGATGACCCGCCGCCCGGCCTGACGGAGCAGGTCCATGACATGCCGCCACGCGTACCAGCTCTGTGGCCAGCCCGGCACCAGCAGGACGGGTGGCCCGTCCCCGCCTGCCACATAGTGAAGATCCACCCCGCCCGTCCGGGCCGTTTCATGCCCGAACACGCTCCAGAACGCCCCCGGATCGAATGGCGGACAGGTATCGTCCGCCACTGTTGCGATGATCTGACCTGTCATGCCTGCATTTCCTTCACCGGGACATCGTGGAAAGGATAGTCGGTATAGCCATGCGCATCACCGCCATAAAATGTCGTGCGATCATAGGCATTGAGTGACCAGCCATGCCGCAGACGCGCCACGAGGTCCGGATTGGCGATGAATGCGCGCCCGAAGGCAACCAGGTCCGCAGTCCCCGACGCCAGCAGCCGGTCCGCACTGTCATGCGCAAACCCGCCAGCGGCAATGATCGTGCGCGAAAACAGGGGACGGAGTGCGGCGGCATCCACGGGGTTGTCCTCGGCATCCAGACCGAGACGGGGCTGGACGATATGCATATACCCTGCCCCCATCTCCTCCAGCATGCTTGCCACATAGCCAAAGGTCGCGTGACGGTCGCTGTCGGACATCGACCCGTACGAACCGCTGGGAGACAGCCTGACGCCCACGCGCGCCGGCCCCCAGACATCCATGGCCGCCTGTGTCACCTCACGCAGGAAACGGGCGCGGTTCACGATCGGGCCGCCATAATCGTCCGTCCGCCGGTTTGCGCCATCCTGCAGGAACTGGTCGGGCAGGTAACCGTTCGCGCCGTGGATTTCCACACCGTCGAACCCGGCCTTCAGGGCACGTTCAGCCGCCGCGCGATAGGCGGCCACCAGCACCGGAATCTCGTCACGCTCAAGGGCGCGGGGCGTATCGAAGGGCACGGTGCCCCGCAGGGTCCATGCCACGCCATCCGCCCGGATGGCCGAGGGCGCAAGCGGCGCACCACCGCCGGGCTGGAGAATGCGGGCCGACTGACGCCCCACATGCCACAACTGCTGGATCATGCGACCGCCTTTGGCATGCACGCCATCGGTAATACGCTTCCAGCCCGCGATCTGCGCATCGTCGTAAATACCGGCGGCCCGCTCGAAGCCGTAACCGGACAGGGCAACGGGAGAGGCTTCGGAGATCAGAAGCCCGCCGGGGGTCGCGCGCTGGGTATAGTATGTCAGCATCAGGTCATTGGGCAGGTTGCCGGGGCTTGCGCGCATGCGGGTCAGCGGGGCCATGACAACGCGGTGCTTCAGCAGCATGGAGCCGACGAATTTCGGGGTAAAAAGCAGATCGGTCATGAATCGGTCTTTCGTTTTGCGGATTGTATGGGCACTTCCCTGCCCTGAAATGAACGATAGACATGCCGATCCTGTGCTGGCAGACCCTGTATTGACCTAATGTTCATTCCATAAGGGAATAACCATGGACCGCCTTCAGGCCATGACCGTGTTCGTACGCGTTGTCGAAACCGGCTCCTTCACCGCCGCTGCCCGCCAGATGGGGATGGGCCAGCCTGCGGTGTCCAAGATCGTGGCCGGGCTTGAGCAGCAGTTGGGCACCCAGCTTCTCCTGCGCTCGACCCACGGCCTGACACCGACCGATACCGGCCAGCGCTATTTCGAACGGGTCGCCCGCGTTATCGCGGATGCGAACGAGGCCGATACGCTGGCGCGGAACAGTCTTGCCGATCTGAGCGGCCGGTTGCGCGTGGCGGCCCCCACGACATTTGGCCGCCTGCAGATCATTCCCCGGCTCGGGCGGTTCCTGTCGGCCCATCCGCGCCTTGAGGTGGATATCGAACTCGATGACCGGCGCGTCGATCTCGTGGCGGAAGGAATCGACGTGGCCCTGCGCGTGGGGCCACTGCATGAGAGTGCCGTGGTCGCGCGGCGTCTGGCGCGCGGGCGACGGTCCGTCATCGCCACGCCAGCCTACCTTGCCCGGGGGCCGACCCTGATATCCCCGAAAGACCTTACGCATCACCAGGCCATTCTGTACACACGCGGCGGCACACTCAGGCAGACCTTTCGCCGGGGAGAAGAAAGCGTTGATGTCACACTCGGCTCACGCCTGCGCCTGAGTGCGGCGGAAGGCGTGCGGGCGGCCGTGCTCGCGGATCTGGGGCTGACGGTATCCGCTGACTGGATGTTCCTGAGCGAACTGCGCACGCAGGCGGTCGTGCGCTGCCTGCGGGACTGGACGCTCCCGGCGGTCGATCTGTGGGCGCTCCTGCCCGCCGGGCGCCTGACCAGTGCGCGGGCGCGCGCGTTCATGGATTTCGTGACGGAGATCATCCAGCAGGTGGAGGCGGAACAGGGCGCGTTCGATTAATGCCGCTGACCTGTCTGGCTATACCGGCTGCATGGTCCACGGGGCCGTGCCATCGAACGCGCGCACCAGAAAGTCGATCATGGCACGTACCTTGGCAGGCGGCGTCCGGTCCGGGGCATATAACAGGTGAATATCGCCCAGTGCGGCGGGGGGCGCATCAAGCGTGAGAACCTCCAGCCGACCCGCGCGAACGGCATCGGCCACGATGAAGTCCGGCTCGTAAATGATCCCCAGTCCAGCGCTGGCGCAGGCGACCAGCGCATCACCATTATTCGCGCACAGGGGGCCACGCACGGGAACGCGCCGCTCCCGTGACCGCCCGTAAAACCACTCTCCCGGCTTGGCGATGCCGGAGAGCGAAAACCCCAGACAGTCATGTTCCGACAGGTCAGCCCAGGATCGGGGCCGACCGCGTCCTGTCAGGTAATCGGGGGCCGCGCAGACCAGCAGTTCGCACGCGGCCAGCCTGCGGGTGACAAGGCGGCTGTCCCTGAGGCGGCCGATGCGGATGGTCAGGTCCCATCCCTCCCCCGTCAGGTCCACAATCCTGTCATTCAGCCCCAGATCGACCGTGACTGCGGGATGCTGCGCGTGAAACGCCGGGATCAGCGGCGCGATATACCGCACCCCGAAAGACAGCGGGACATTGAAGCGCAGGACGCCGGACGCCTCGATACGCTGTGAGGCAATACGCGCCTCGACCTCCTCCAGTTCGGGAAGGAGGCGCTGGCACAGTTCCAGATAATGCTGGCCCGCCTCGGTCAGGCTGAGCCTGCGGGTGCTGCGATGGCACAGGCGCACGCCCAGGCGCCTTTCCAGCGCATCCAGATGCCTGCTGGCCATGCCGGGTGACAGGCCCAGCGCCCGGCCGGCGGCCGAAATGCTGCCCATCTGCATGGCACGGGAAAAAAGCTGCATGCCGGTAATGCGGTCGAGCATGTGATTGATGACTGTCCGTATAAACTGAATTGATTTCCTGCCTGATTATGTCCCGAAACGGCAGGAACTACGATAGCGCCCTGACAATGACACAAAACAGCAGGGGCGAAGGCATGCGACAGCGAACACAGGCACGGCATCACGCCGTTACGGGGCGGCGCAGCATTCTTGGTGCGGCCCTGCCGGCCGCCATGTGGGCATCATCGCTCTCCCCCGCATCGGCTGCGGGGGGATCAGCCGCCAGTGCGCGCGCAGGCGCGATCGACAATGTTCTGGATCAGGCTGTCCGTTCGGGCATGATTGTCGGGGCGGGCGTGATGGTCGCGGAACGCGGCAGGACCGTTTATCAGCGCGCGGTCGGCCTGGCCGATCGTGAGGCTGGCGTTGCGATGCGGACGGACACGCTCTTTCGCCTGGCCTCAATGACCAAGCCGGTCATCTGCGTTGCAGCACTTGCCCTGATGGAACGGGGCAGACTGTCACTGGACGCGCCTGTAACACGCTGGCTGCCCGATTTCCGCCCCGCCCTGCCGGACGGAAGGCGACCCGTCATCACCATCCGGCACCTGCTGACGCACACGGCGGGGCTTGGCTATGGCTTTCTGGAACCTGAAACCGGCCCCTACCATCGGGCAGGCGTGTCGGACGGGCTGGACCATTCCGCTCTCACGCTGGCAGAAAACATCGCCCGGATCGCATCGGTTCCCCTGCTCTTTGCCCCCGGAACGACATGGCATTATTCGCTCGCCATTGATGTTCTGGGCGGGGTCATCGAACGTGTGACTGGCAATGATCTGCCTGCGGCGGTCAGGAATCTCGTGACCGGCCCGCTTGGCCTGGACACCATGGCCTTCACGGTGCCTGAAGGCACGCCGGTCGCCATCCCGTATGGCGATGGCGGAGCGGCGGGGGCCGTGCGCATGACAGACCCGTTCAGCCTGAAATTCGGGCCGGGTCATGTGGTGTATTCGCCTTCCCGCGCCTTCGATCCGGTCGCGTGGCCATCCGGGGGCGTCGGCATGCTGGGCACGGCCGCCGATTATCTGCGCTTTGCCGAGGCCATCCGGACGGGAGGTGCCGGGATACTGAAGCCAGAAAGCGTCGCCGCCATGACGGGCAATGCCATAGGCGACCTCCCGGTCGGGGCGGCGGGTCCGGGTTTTGGCTGGGGGCTGGGCGTTGCGGTCCTGACAGACCCGGCAAAGGCGGGACTGCCGCTCTCACCCGGTTCATGGAACTGGTCGGGCCTTTATGGCACCGGCTTCTGGGTCGACCCGGCGCGTGAACTGAGTGTCGTGGCGCTGACCAATACGGCGGTTGCGGGAATGACCGGGCCGTTTCCGCTGGCGCTGCGCCGTGCGGTCCATGCGGCCTGAGCCTGCGACCATTCCTCATCCGACCGGAAACCATCATAAAACACATGGAAACAGAACCAGAGATGACACAAACTCAGACGCGCCGCTTTTTCATTACCGGCGTCAGCAGCGGTCTGGGCCGCGCACTGGCCGAGCAGGCCCTGGCTGACGGTCATGATGTCACAGGCACCGTCCGGACGGACAGGGCGCGGGAGACATTCGAGGCGCTTGGAGCACGTGCAACCGGCATTGTGCTCGACGTCACGGATTACGCCGCCATCAAACCCGCCATCGACCGGATTGAAGCCGATCAGGGACCGATCGACGTGCTTATCAACAACGCGGGTTACGGGCTGGAAGGCACGATTGAGGAGGCATCGCTGGACGAGATCCGACGGCAGTTCGAGGTCAATGTCTTTGGCGCCATCGCAATGATCCAGGCGGTCCTGCCGCATATGCGCGCGCGCAAGGCCGGTCATATCCTCAATGTGACCTCGATGGGCGGGATGATCACCATGCCGGGGCTGGGTCTTTACCATGGCAGCAAGTTCGCCCTCGAAGGCATTACCGAGGCCTTGGGCAAGGAGGTGGCCGGTTTGGGAATTCATGTCACAGCCGTGGAACCCGGTGCGTTCCGGACCGACTGGGCCGGGCGGTCCATGGTCAGGGCAGAACGTCATATTCCCGATTATCGCGCAGTCTTTGAGCAGCTACACGAACGCCGTGCCGAAAATGACGGGCCTCATCTGGGTGATCCGCAACGGGCCGCGCGGGCAATGCTGGAAATCCTGAAGGTCGCGGCGCCGCCTGCCCACCTGCTGCTGGGCAGTGACGCGGTGCGGCTTGTCGGCGATCAACTGGCACGCCTGCAGGCGGAATTCCAATGCTGGCGGACGCTGTCCTGTTCAACGGATGCGTGACCCCGATAAACGGACATAAAATTTTCCGGGTGTCGCCCTTCCGCAAAGGGCGACACCCGGATGCAAAGGCAGGCGGCTCCAGACACCGCCTGATGCAAGATCAGGGGGAAGCCGGTCGTGTGGGTGCCGCGATATGCAGCAGGTCCTCAAGACCGATGCGCCGTAGCAGTTCTGCCCGCATCCTGTCGGCTACACCGTTGACGATTTCCGCCCCGTCCTGTGCCGGATCGACATGCACCCGGAACGGGCGGCTACCGCGCGGTGCCTCCACAACCGCTTCGATCGCCCGGGCCACGCTCTGCGGGTCTGCATCGGCCGGCTCGAGGGCTGCCAGCCCTGCAAGCGCCTTTTGCTCCACGTCCTTGTATGGCCCATCCATATAGGCCCGCGCCACGGCCTGATCGGCCGGGGCACCGGCATCACGGAAATGGTTGGTGCCCTTGGTAAAGGCGCCCGGCACGATGATGGTCGTCTCGATCCCCCAGCGGGTCAGTTCACCGGCATAGGAAATGGCCAGCGCATCCATTGCCGCCTTTGCCGCGAAATAGGGGCCGAGGAAAGGCGGCGTGCCGCCCCGCGTGCTGGATGACGAGACCCACACGACCAGTCCCTGCCCCCTTTTGCGCATATGCGGCAGGGCCGCGCGATTGAGGCGCTGGGTGGACAGGACATTGACGTCATACAGCGCCGCCAGCTGCTCTGGCGTGAACGCTTCCGCCGGGCCAAAACACATATGGCCCGCATTATGGATCACGACGTCGATCTGGCCCTGTTCCGCGATGATCCGGTTGACCGCCGCCCCGACCTGTGTGTCCTGAAGCACATCGAGTTCGACGGTCCGCAGGTCAACTTTCCAGTCCGTTGCAAAGCGGGTCGCGTCCTCCACCGCCGTTTTTCCCCGGCCCGTGGGGTCCAGAATACCGGCATAGACACAGTGCCCGGCAGTGGCGAGCGCCCGTGCGGTCATGGCGCCAAACCCGCTCGACGCCCCGGTAATCAGGACAACCTGCCTGCCCATGCTGCTTTTTCCTTCCACGACCGCTGCCCTCAGACCATGCCACCATTGGCGCGCAGGGTCTGGCCATTGATCCACGCGCCATCCGGCCCCACAAGGAAGGCCACGGCCGCCGCGATGTCATCCGGCGTGCCCAGCCGTTCCAGCGGGTTCATCTTCGAGAGTTTTTCGATCAGTTCCGGGCTTTTGCCATCCAGGAACAGCGCGGTTCCGGTCGGCCCCGGTGCGACCGCGTTGACCGTGGTGTTCCGGCCACGCAGTTCCTTGGCCATGATGGCCGTCAGGGTCTCGACCGCCGCCTTTGTAGCGGCATAGACGCCGTAATTCTCGAATTTCAGCCCCACGACACTGGTCGAGAGATTGACGATGCGCCCGCCCTGCCGAAGCCGCTTCCCCGCCTCGCGCAGCGTGTTGAACGTGCCGCGGAAGTTGATGTCCACCTGTCGCGTAAAGGCGGCATCATCCACATCGGCAATCCGGCCCAGCGTCATGATCCCGGCATTGTTGACCAGCACATCGACCCCGCCGAAGGCCTTCTCCGCCGCATCGAACAGCGCGGTCACGGCCGCCGGGTCGGACACATCGGCCCTGACCGGCAGGGCCTCGCCGCCAATCTTACGGATCTGCCCTGCAAGTTCGTCCGCCTGCGCAGCGTTGCCCGCGTAATTGATGACAACCGCCAGACCGTCCTTCGCCAGTCGTGTGGCGATGGCGGCGCCAATCCCGCGTGATGCGCCCGTGACGATCGCGACTTTCCTGTCCTGTGTCATATCCATTTTCCTTCTGCCTGTGGTCATCTGGACCATGAAGGGAACCCTGCCCCTTTTCGGCCGCCGGATAATCCCGCATAATCCGGACAGGCCATTCGGAAAAAGGGAACAGTCCATGGACCGGCTGGACGTCATGCGCCTGTTCATGCGCATCGTGGACCGCGAGAGCTTTACCCAGGCGGCAGAGGACATGAACCTGCCGCGTTCGACCGCGACCGATGTCATCAAGGCGCTGGAAGCCCGGCTTGGCGTGCGCCTGCTGCACCGCACGACGCGCCAGGTCAGCCCTACACCGGAAGGCGAAACCTATTACCGCCGCTGCCGGCATATCGTGGCCGAGATCGAGGATGCCGAGGCGGCATTCGGCACTGTCCGGCCCAAAGGCACGTTGCGGATTGATGTGCATGGCACGCTCGCGCGCCATTTCCTGCTGCCGGCCCTGCCGGCATTCTTTGCCGCCTATCCGGATATCGAACTGCATATGAGCGAGGGCGACCGGCTGGTCGATCCCGTCCGTGAAGGCATGGACTGCGTGCTGCGGGTGGGCGAACTGAAAGACAGCGGGATGGTGGCCCGGCAACTGGGCATGCTGGAGGAAGTGACCCTTGCCGCCCCGGCCTATCTGGAAGCCCATGGCGTCCCGACCCACCCGGACGCGCTGGCGGAGGGCCACTTCATGGTCGGCTTCCAGTCCAGCCTGCGGGGGCGCATCCTGCCGCTGGAATTCGTCATTGACGGAAAGCAGCGTGATATGGTCCTGCCCCTCCACATGGCCGTCAACGCGGCGGAAAGCTATGTTTCAGCCGCGCGGGCGGGGCTGGGCATCATCCAGATCCCGCGCTATCACGCGACGCACGACCTCATGGCCGGAACACTGGTAGACATCCTGGCGGCGTTTCCGCCCACCTCATCCCCCGTCGCACTTCTGTACCCGCATAACCGGCAGATGTCGCCGCGTGTACGCCTTTTCATTGACTGGGTTGCGGAGATTTTCCATCGCACCCGTCCCTGATGCCGATCCGGACCGCCGGGAAATCCGTTTCCATCATGGGCACAGAACCCGGCGGAAAAGGAACCCGGCCTGCGCATCGCGCATGTCGCTCAGGCCAACCAGGGACCATGCGCGGGCGCGGACGGCAACCCGTGCCGTCAGCCCAGCGCCCCCCTGACGGGACGTGCGGGCGGGGGAGCAGGACGCCTTGCCTCCCCCTGATGGTTGATACGCCATGCGTTCATGGCCGGGACATGCCGGTTCAGAGCATGGCGCGCGCGACCGCAAGCACGGCATCGTCCGTAAAGCCGAATTTCCGCATCAGGTCCTGATAGGGCGCGGAAGCCCCGAAGGACTGCATGGCAATGATCCTGCCCTGCGCCCCCGCATAGCGCTCCCAGCCAATCCCGCTGCCGGCTTCGATCGTAATGCGCCGCGTCATTTCCGGTGGCAGGACGGACTCCCGGTAGGATTGGGGCTGTTCTTCAAACAGTTCCCAGCATGGCAGTGAGACGACACGCGTGGCCACGCCTTCGGCCCGGAGCTTTTCATGGGCATTGATGGCAAGGTGCAGTTCACCCCCCGTCGCGATCAGGATAAGCTGCGGGTCGGGCATGTCGGCAACCACATAGCCGCCCCTGCGCAGCCCGTCCGCCGCGCCGTAGCGCGAACGGTCAATCGTGGGCAGCGCCTGTCGGCTCAACGCGAATGCAACCGGGCGGGTGGAGGATTCCATGGCCACCTGCCATGCGACGGCCACTTCATTGGCATCCGCCGGCCGGATGGTCAGCAGGTTCGGGATGCCGCGTAGCTGGAGCAGATGCTCGACGGGCTGGTGGGTTGGACCGTCCTCGCCCATGCCGATGGAATCATGTGTCAGGATATAGATGACCGGCAGGCCCATCATGGCGGCCAGGCGGATGGGTGTTTTCATGTAATCCATGAAAACAAGGAAGGTGGCGGCGTACGGACGCAGGCGATAGGACGCCATGCCGTTGCAGATCGCGCCCATTGCATGCTCGCGGATGCCGAAATGGAAGTTCCGGCCGCTGTAATCACCCTGCCACGCGGGGGATTCAAACCAGCCTGTTCCCCCGAATGTCAGCGCGGATTTGTTCGACGGGGCAAGATCGCCCGAACCACCAAGCAGGAACGGCATGACCTGTGCAACGGCGTTCAGCACCTCGCCCGACGTCTCGCGCGTTGCCTTGCCAGCCGGATCGGGCGCGTAATCCGGGCACGCCGCCTTCATGATCCGCGCCATGTCCGCGCCACCGTGTTCCATGCGGTCAAGTTCGGCGGCAAGATCCGGCCAGGCCGCGCGATAGGAATCCATCATGGTGCGCCATGCCCCATGCGCCCGCGCGCCCTGCATGCCCGAGCGCATGTGCTCCAGCACGCCGTCCGGCACGAGGAACTGCGCATCCTCCGGCCAGCCATAGGCGCGTTTCGTCTCGCGCACCTCTTCCACGCCCAGCGGGGCACCATGCGCGGATGCCTTGCCCGCCTTGTGCGGCGCGCCATAGCCGATAACGCTGTGCGTGATGACAAAAGTGGGTCTTGTCAGGTCATCGCGCGCGGCGCGCAGGGTGGCGCGCAATGTCTCCAGATCATTTATATCGGCAACTTCCAGCACATCCCACCCGGCCGCGCGGAAACGCGCCGCCAGGTTTTCGGTGAAGGTGATGTCGACATTGCCCTCGATGGATATCCTGTTGCAGTCATACAGCCAGACAAGATGCCCCAGCTGCAGGTGCCCCGCCAGGGAGGCGGCCTCGGCGCTGATGCCTTCCATAAGGCAGCCTTCGCCGCAAAAGGCATAGATGTGATGGTCGAACACGTCATGGCCGGGCCGGTTGAAATACCTGCCCAGCCAGGCCCGTGCGATTGCCATGCCGACCGAAACCGCCAGCCCCTGCCCCAGCGGCCCGGTTGTCGTTTCCACCCCCGTCGTGACACCGTATTCGGGATGGCCCGGCGTGCGTGAGCCAAGCTGGCGGAACTGCCGCAGGTCATCAAGCGTTACGGCCGGGCGGTCGGTCACATGGCCACTGGCCGCCATCTCGCGCACGCCCGCCAGGAAAAGTGTTGCATAGAGCATGGACGAGGCATGGCCGACCGACAGTACAAAACGGTCACGATTGATCCACCCCGGCGCCGCCGGGTCGTATTTCAGGATATCGCGCCACAGCACGTAGGACGCGGGCGCCAGGCCCATCGGCGTACCCGGATGGCCGGAATTGGCTTTCTGGATGGCATCGATCGCCAGCGTACGGATGGTATTGATGGCCAGGAGGTCCATGCCGCCTGACGATGTATCCAGATGAGGCATGTGACTGACGGTATCCATTGGGCCGCGCTCCAGCTCTGTCTGATCCTGCGGCTCACAATGTCATGAAATACGGGGTAACTACTTGACCCACATCAACCTTCCTGTTCCCCGGTCATAAGGGCCGAACACGCTTTCTTGAGGTGGAAACCGGCGCCATGGGGGGCAGGCATGAAAACGGGCCGGCCGACCGTCATCGGAAGCGGACAGGGGCGCCTGCGGCTGGCGCCACGTATATTTATTAATGTGTCAGCCCAAACCCGACATAAGGTGTCCCGTTAAAAGGGACAGGAGGCAGGTTGGTCAGGAGATTCAAATCTTGATATCGCGCGCTTCAGCCATTTGGTACGCAGGTCCTGCGACGCGGACAGGCCTGCGCTTTTGTGCCGGGCGGACATCAGGCTTTGCCTGTCCTTGCCCGTTACATGTTCACACACACCCGCATGGGCTTCGTACAGTTCTGATATGATGCCGACCAGCGCGCTTCGGCTGTCCGCGCCAATTTTCTGGTTTATTTTCCTGAACTCGACCAGCATGACGGCATGGTCTTCAAGAAACAGCCCACTGAACGACGGTGACATCCGTGACATATGGGGGCGCACGATGGAAACATAATCGGCGGGCAGCATATCCCCCGCAAGTTCCATGGCAGAGCGCGATGCGATCAGGACATCCCGCAGGCCCTGTATGAGGGTATCCACTTTTCCGGGGTCCGATACGGTGGAAATCATGCGCGAACAGAGAAGGATCCCCTGGATGAGGATAAAAAAAATCTGATGCCCGACTTTCCATCGGTTGAGAATACGGGCGGGCGCGGCATCATTCCCCTGTGAATCCGGGGCCAGCGGGGATGCGGCACGCGCGTGGTGGAATGTATCGTGACCATGTAGGCCCGGATCGGGCCCATGGTGTAGCAGGACCCATTCCAGAACGGTACGGATACCGTGGATGATGGAGCGTGACTGTTCTGGATTATATGACCATTCAGCCTGTTTGACGGCCATGAAGGCCGACATGACAACAATGCATGAAGCGCCAAGCATATCAACGGAACTGACATCCATGTTAACGCGCGCAATGCCAAAATACCGGTCAAACATTGCATGGTCGGCTTTACGCTGGGTATCGGGAATCCTGTAGTCGTGCAGATCCAGTGCATATGGCCCGCAGGTCATGACGGGATCATGGGCCGGGAAGGCGTCTGTTCCACCGTCCCCGGCATGGCCCGACATCATGCCCGCGTACCTGAAAAGGCAGGGGCCGAATTCATGGTCAACCGATATGTCCGCCTGCAGAAGGTGCCTGGGCATGGGAAGGAAGATATGCTCGTACTTCATGGTTCCGGTCCTTTGTTTTATTGTTTTCATGCGCCATTGCATTTTCATGAAATAAAACGGCGCGACCTGACCTGTTCCGGCCTTATGCAATATGTAACCTGACCATCCGGATCAGGTTCTGGATGAACGGATCACGCATGATGTCGTAATGACCGACATCGAATATTTCTGTTACGGTTTTCCCTTTCAGCACCCGGTTCCAGCCATACGGGGCACGCCTCAGGATGGTGGTGCGGAAGTACAGGAGCGCACCGGTCAGGCGTGAGCGGGGCCGGCAGAACGCAATGACCGTACGGCCACCGAACGCGCGGGGTATCCAGTCGGTCTCTGCCCGGGCAAGGGCTACGGCCAGTTCACGATAGGCTTCAGGTATCCAGTCCGGCAGTTCCCGCTGCCGGTATCCGTTCCGGGCCTGCCGGTATCCTGACCGGATACATGTACAGGCCGCCTGCCTGTAACGACGCAGCCAGTCCCGGATATCCACGGCAATGTGCCGTGCGCGGGGATCAACCAGGATCAATGTAACCGCGCAGCCGCTGTTTTCCAGCGCGCAGGCCAGGTCGACCGCCGGAATCGCCCCTGCGGAATATCCCATCAGGACATAGGGACCGGCTGGCTGTATTTTCCGTATTTCGGTTACATAGGCGGATGTCAGTTCCCCAAGCACGGGCCGCCTGATCAGGTCGGCTTCCAGCGGGCCGGCCGCCAGTCCGTAAACCGGGCGTTCATCCCGAAAATATCGGGCGAAGGTCAGGAAACTGAGGGGCCTGCCAAAAATGTCGGGAAGGCAGAATATGGGAACGCCCCCCCCGCCCGCCTGAAGCGCCATGACATGGGCCGGGCGCCTGTCCTGGCGCTGCACGATCGGCGCGAGTGCTCCGGCATTGCGCCCGTGATACAGCAGCGCGGCCGGAACGGCATGGCCCAGCAGTTCCTCCAGCTGCGTGGCGGCCTGTTCCGCCAGCAGGGAGTCCCCGCCATGATCAAAAAAATCATCATGCTGGTTCAGCAGGGGTTGGCGAAGGATATCGCGGAACACGCCGACAATGACTTCTTCCACCGGGCGCAGGGCGGTATCGGAGCGTGCCATGTCCTGCGTTCCCACCACGTCCATCGCACCCAGTGCGATGCGATCGATCTTGCCCACCGGGGTCAGGGGCAGGCTGTCCAGCACCGTCAGGCGGGTCGGCAGCATGTAGGCGGGCAGCATCGTGCGCAGTGCCCGTCTTGCATCCGCCAGCGTCATGGGCCGGTCCGATACCACAAAGGCCGCGAGATGTTCGGTCTTGTGTTCATGCTCGATTGCAATGACCGCTGCCGAACGGATACCGGGAAGACGGGCCAGCGTGGATTCCACTTCGTCAAGCTCGATCCGGAACCCGCGGAATTTTACCAGCCGTCCACACCGGCCCACGAAAAGCAGGTTGCCATCATCCATTTGCCGCACGATATCGCCGGTACGGTACATCCTTTCGCCCGGCACGAATGGGTCCGGCACAAAACGTTCAGCCGTCAGGGCGGGCTGGTTCAGGTATTCAACGGCAAGTAACGGGCCACCTATGAACAGCTCCCCTGTTTCACCGGATGTGACCGCACGCCCGTTTTCATCCAGTATGTATAGCCTTGCCCCTGCTATGGACCGCCCGATGGGGGGATCAAGGTGAATATCGCGCGGCACATGGGCGATGGTGGCGCAGATGGTCGTTTCGGTCGGACCATAATGATTCCTGACCGCCCGCACGGATGAGCTGGCGTAAATTTCCCGCGCCAGTGCCGCTGTCAGCTTTTCACCCCCCACGCTGATGACGCGGACGGAATCCGGGATGCGGCGCGCCCGGGCCAGCAGGGCAAGGGCGGAGGGAACGCCATTCAGCCAGGTCGGGTTTTCAGCCGGGGAAAAAGGTTCAAGCAGGTCACGCTTCAGCAGGACGGTTCCGCCGGTACTCAGGGGCAGGAAGATTTCCAGCAGTGAGGGATCAAAGCAGACCGAGGTCGTTGCCGCGCCACATGCCAGGTCCCCTGGCAGGAACGTTTCCGCCAGGCTTTCGATCACCGCGCCCGCGGTATGACGCAGTACGACACCCTTCGGGCGGCCGGTTGAGCCGGATGTATAGAAAATACAGGCCAGATCAACGGTGTTGGCCCCTTCATCAAGGGGCGCCGTGCTCCATGCGCCAATCATCCCCGCCTCGATATCCAGGGCTAGGCGCGAGCCGGAAAATCCGGGCACATGCGGCAGGGCGGACTGCGTCACCACAAGGGCGGGCAGGCAGTCCGCAAGCATCATTTCGATGCGCCCGGCGGGATAGGCGGGGTCCAGCGGAACATAGGCCCCGCCCGCCTTCATGATGGCCAGGATGGTCACGACCAGTTCAGGCGAGCGCTCCAGGCATATGGCCACCAGTGTTCCCGCACATACGCCGCGACCGCGTAAATGCCGGGCCAGCTGATTGGAGCGTTCTTCCAGATCGCGGTAACACCACCTGTCCCCCTTATGGATGAGCGCCACGCCCTCGGGCCGGAGGCGGGCCTGACGAACAAACAGGTGATGGATGCGCCGTGTGGCCTGATGCCGGATGTCTTCATCAATGACCGCAAGGCTGGATGCTTTCTGGGACAGCATAGCGTACAAAACCCCATGGACGGATTCATGGCGGGATGCTTCGTTCCCGGCCTGATCTATGAAATATACATCAAGTCATTATTCATGATTTCATCATGTTTTACGGGGCCATTGGTAAATATGAACTGTATTCAGGGAAGCACCTGACTGCCGCCGGCATGGCGAGATGTCCATTGCCATTGGGGATGGGTGTGCCTGAATGATTTTCCTGTATTTTATAATAAAAGATAAAAACCGCTTCGCTTTGCGCGTAATCCATAAATAAAAAAATGCCGCTTTCACGGTAAAGGTCCGGTTTGCACGCATGTGGCGCATGGGCGCCCTCATGCGTGGCATCCCATCTTGTGAAAAAGAATGGCATGGTACGACTTCCTGTTCGAAAGCGGGCATGAATTTTCAAGAATGTGGCCACGTTACATGACGGGCGTCTGTAAAAACGTAGGCATGTCCGTTAAGTTTCAGGACAGGGTGCAATCATCGGGAAAATTTTCAATCGGTATCTTTGTACTCTATTTATGATATTAAGAATTATTATACATAATGTACAGGCAATAAAATATACGCGCGATAAAGTATCTTCCTGCTGGTATTCAGGTTGTTGCATCCATGGTGCAAGACCGGGCCATCCGCCAGGTCACGGGTGCGATACCCGCCGGTGCGCGCAGGCCCGCGCGGTGGCATGGATGCGGTGCCGCCCGGCCACCGACTGATCCGGATGTGCGTTGCGGTTCACATTCCGCATTCACCGTGATGGCGCAACCGGCATGATGGTCCGGTGCCCCCGCCTCAGCCCTTTGCGGATCGGGCGCGCAGCCGTTCCAGCCGCAGCCGCCCCCGGCTGTCCGTCAGGCGCCAGGCTGTCAGGCAGGCTGCGGATGTCGCGCCGATCAGGTTGCCACTGACGATCAGCGACATCAGCAGGATCTGGTATCTGGATGCCGCCAGCGGGTTCATGCCCGCCAGGATCTGCCCTGTCATGATGCCGGGCATGGTGATGATCCCGGCAGCCGCCATCTGGTTCAGCGTGGGCAGCAGGGCCGTCCGGATTGCCTGACGGATCATGCCATTCATGGCCTGCGCCCGGGTTGCCCCCAGAATGATCCGCGCCTCGATCGCCAGGCGTTCACGCATGATGGTGGACAGGAGCGTGTTCATCGACAGGCTGGTTGCATTCATGACATTGCCCAGCAGCAGGCCGGTCAGCGGAACCGCCGTACGGGCCACATACCACGGATGGGGCTGGAGCGCGGTCAGCAGCCCGACCAGTGCCACGACAACCGTCCCGGCCACCGTGGCGATGCCCGCAATCCCGAAATGCCAGCCCGGCGCAAGGCGGACCTGCTGGCGCGACCCGGCTTCCCAGGTGGCGGCGGCGAACATGAATGCCAGCAGCCCGACGGTCAGCCACACGGACGCATGGCCAAACACGAACAGAAGCACGCTGCCAACCAGGGCAAGCTGTACCGCCATGCGCACGGCACAGACCAGCAGCGTCCGCTGCACCCCCAGCGACAGCAGGAACGACAGGGCTGCGCCGGCGGCAATCAGGGCAACGGCAAGCAGCATGTCCCCTGTCGTCAGCACGATGGGGCTCATGGCGCGATTTCTTCCATGTGTCCCTGCGCCATCTGGAACCGCCCTGCGGCCATGCGCCCAGCCTGCTGCATGTCGTGGGAAACCAGGACAATGGCCGTACCCTGTTCCCGTACCGCGTGCAGGACGGCCTCAACCCTGTCCGTCGTGGCGGCGTCCAGTGCGGAACAGGGTTCATCCAGCAGCAGGGCACGGGGGTGCAGCAGCAGTGACCGGATCAGCGCCAGCCGCTGGCGTTCGCCCGTGGACAGGCGTGACAGTGGCCTGTGCAGGCAGTCCGCCCGAAGGCCCAGCCGCCCGACCAGATCGCGTACCGTATCCGTATCCGCCATATGGTCCAGTACGGCATCGGACCACCACGCGGGTTCCGCCGGGACATACTGCACCAGACGGCGCCACTGCGGCGCGGGCATGGCCGGACAGGCCAGCCCGTCAATCCGCGCCACGCCTTCATGCGGGTCAAGATCCGCGATCATGCGCAGCAGCACCGTTTTCCCGCTTCCCGATGGCCCGGTAACCGCCACGCATCCGCCCCTCGGGACCACGAAGGTAAACGGGCCGCCATGGGCACAGCGCAATGCCTGCACCGCCAGCCCCGATGTCCCGGCCATGGGGGGATAGGTCGCGTCACTCATTTGCCCTCCTGAACGGCTGGTCCTGCCTGTTCGCGCGCAGGCACCGGCCACATCGCCATCCGGGCACAGGACTTTTCCATATATCTTCATTTTTCGACATATGGAAACATCAGAACCCCCGCCGCCCCGTCCCAGATGTCACCACCCGGGGGGAAGGTACGATCGGGCCGCAACCCGTGCCCTGTTACGGGCGGATTGCCGCAGCGTGGGAACCCGCCCCTGCATCACCCGGCACCGCCATGGTTCCGGACCGACCCGGATTGGCGGGCGGGCATTGCCGGTTGGTAGTGGCGTTGCGATCAATGGCGCATTCAGTAGGGTGGAGGATAGGCTGGCTGCCCCGGGTAGACCGGTACGGCCGGATAGGCTGGTGCCGGGTAGGCAGGCGCCACCGGAACGGCGGGCACCGCCCCGGCCGTGGCGGCGACCACGCCCGCGATCAGTCCGGTTGCCGCCACCACCAGCAGGTACTGCCCCCCGGACTGCATCCAGTAACAGCCGGATGGGGGCGCCCACAGACCACGGTAGCGGCGCCAGTCCTGGACCCGCCACCGCTGCTCCCGCCAACGGGAATAATACTCCCCTTTCCGCCAGTCCCGCATGTGGCCATGGCCGCGTTCCCCGCCATGATGACCCTGTTCCCCGCGCGCCCATGGCGGGTCGGCGGATGCCGCCGTGCTGGCCGTGATCAGGCAGGCCGACAGGATGGCGGCCGGAAATCGTCTTGTCATGTTGCCTCCATAATCATGCACATAAGGAACGCAGGCCCTCATGGCTTTTGTGTGAACGTGGGAAACCCTGCGGCATGGACCATGCAATGGCCAGGATTGACATGGCCTAATATATCCATAATCAAGGATATATGGATACGGAATCGGCCCTTGCCGCGCTCAGCGCCCTGTCACAGTCCACGCGGCTGGCAATCTTCCGCCTGCTGGTGCGCCATGAACCCGACGGGCTGCCTGCCGGTGATGTCGCGCGGCATCTTGACGTTCCGCAGAACACCATTTCCGCCCATCTTGCCACCCTGACCCGCGCCGGCCTGCTGGCGTCACAACGCCGTGGCCGCCTGATTGTCTATCGCGCCAGCCTGGCCCGGCTGCGGGACCTGATGCTCTTTCTTGTCAGGGATTGCTGCGCGGGCAGTCCCGAACTCTGCGCGCCCCTTGTCGCACATCTGGGTTCCTGCTGTCCGGGCGGGGAGACAGGCGCCGGATAGGCCCGTACGGCGCCAGGGCGGGAAGCGCGCCCCGCCCGTTCCCCTGCGTGCGGCACACGCCCCTGCCCCCATTCCTGACACGACCGAAGGACCAGACGGACCCATGTCCAGACCCGAAATGCCCGCCCTGCACCTGGGGTATCTCGAAGCGATCGATCCCGCACGGCTGGACGCATTGCCACGTTCTGACCATCCGCCCCGTATCCTGCTGCTATACGGTTCGTTGCGGCCCCGCTCCTTCAGCCGCCTGCTGGTGCTGGAGGCGGAACGCATCCTGAAAATGCTGGGGGCCGAGACGCGGGTATTCGACCCGACCGGCCTGCCGGTGGCGGATTCCGTGCCCGCCACGCATCCGAAGGTGCAGGAACTGCGGGACCTGTCGATCTGGTCCGAAGGCCAGGTCTGGTGCAGCCCCGAACGGCATGGCAACATGACGGCGGTATTCAAGAACCAGATCGACTGGCTTCCCTTATCGCAGGGGGCGATCCGCCCGACACAGGGGCGTACGCTGGCGGTCATGCAGGTCTCGGGCGGCTCGCAGAGTTTCAATTCCGTCAATGCCCTGCGCGTTCTGGGCCGGTGGATGCGGATGTTCACCATACCCAACCAGTCCAGCGTGCCGATGGCCTATACGCAGTTTGGCGACGATGACCGGATGAAGCCCTCACCACTCTATGACCGGATGGTGGATGTCATGGAGGAACTGATGAAGTTCACATGGCTTCTGCGTGACAGGGCCAGCTACCTTGTGGATCGTTACAGCGAGCGGCGCCCGGCACATGACCCCTCTCAGGCACCGTGAAGCGGAAGGGGCGGTGGGGCCGGTCCTCCCGCCCCTGCGATCTGGATTAATAAATCCCAATCTTCATGCAATCATCTTGTCGCTTTATCGGCGCGCTTGTAAAAAACAAAAAGAAATACTTTGTTGCAAGCGTAGCGTTATGGAATGTCCCCCATTGAAAAGCGCCATAAACAGTAACATCCCTCCGGCCATGCAGTACAGGCCGGGCCCGCATGGCGGGCACCGGCGCATGGCAGTGTACCTGCGTGCCCGCACCCGGCCGGTGCGCGGGTACGCGCCGCATTCCGGTTGCGCCCTGTAACCCGCGCCCTTTCCCTGCCCTTGCGGGATAACCGGGGCCGCCTGCCCGAAGAATGATGGCCCGCCCTGCCAGATCCGCCCCGCCATCTGCCTGCGGCGCGATACCGGCCGCCACGGATGTCATTCCCGCTTACGCGATCGATACCACTACGAAAGGGGTCCCCCCCATGTCACCCTTCCCGTCAAGCGGCGTCCTGCGCGGGCGCATGGTCTGTGGAAATGGACCGGCCGGCATCCGCCCCGATCAGGGCCACACCCCGGGAAAGCAGGCTCCCGCACGATGACCGACATGTGCAGGGTGCTGATGGTCTTTCCGCTCTTTAACGCAAACTCGTTCTGGAATTATACGGAAGCCTGCGATCTGACTGGCGCGCGCTATCCGGCTGCCCCGCTTGGCCTGATTACCGTGGCGGCCCTGCTGCCAGAAAACTGGGAAATCAGGCTGGTCAACCGCAATACCGAAACACTGGATGATGCCGATCTCGCCTGGGCCGATATCGTGATGACCGGCGGGATGCTGCCGCAACGCAATGATACCCTGCATATTATCGAAACATGCCGCGCCCGTGGCAGGCCGGTTGTGGTTGGCGGCCCCGATGTCACATCCAGCCCGTCCCTCTACAGCACCGCGGATTTTCAGGTACTGGGCGAGGCCGAAGGCATCATGGATGATTTCATCGCCGCCTGGCGCGGCGGGGCCAGGCGGGGCGTGTTTGAAGCACCGATGGGCAAGACGGATGTCACGAAAAGTCCCCTGCCCCGCTTCGACCTGCTGAAGCTGGACCAGTACCTGCATGTCGGTATCCAGTTTTCACGCGGATGCCCGTTCAGTTGCGAGTTCTGCGACATCATCGAACTGTATGGCCGGGTGCCCCGCACCAAGACCAATGCACAGGTCATGGCCGAACTCGATGCCCTGTACGCGCTGGGATATCGCGGGCATGTGGATTTTGTGGATGACAACCTGATCGGCAACAAGAAGGCACTGAAAAAATTCCTGCCCGACCTGAAACGCTGGCAGGAGGAGAAGAAATTTCCCTTCGAATTCTCGACCGAGGCATCGATCAACCTCGCCGATGATCCCGACCTGCTGCGCAGCCTGTCACAGACCAATTTCTTCGCCATATTCGTGGGTATCGAAAGCCCGGATACAGACTCCCTCGTGCTCATGCAGAAAAAGCAGAATACACGGCGCAGCCTGCAACAGAGCATCGAGACGATCCACCGGGCCGGGATTTTCGTCAATGCCGGTTTCATCGTGGGATTTGACAGCGAAAAGGGCAGCGTGGCCAAAGGCATGATCGACTGTATCGAGGACACGCCGATCCCGGTCTGCATGGTCGGCCTGCTCTATGCCCTGCCCACGACCCAGCTGACGCGTCGCCTGCTGGCCGAAGGCCGGCTTTTTTCCGGCAGTGAACAGACCCGGTCGGGGGACCAGTGCACCGCCGGGCTGAATTTCGAGACAAGGCGGCCACGCCGTGACGTACTGGACGACTACAGGACGGTTCTCGGGGCGATCTATGACCCGGCCGCCTATTTCGGTCGGGTGCGCCGGCTGGGCCGGCTGCTTGGGCGCACGCGCGCCCACCGGATGGTAAAGGGGGACCTGCGCGGTTTTGTCCGGCTTCTCCTGCGCATTCATCGCGCGGGGCCGGGTACGGCCGGGCAGTTCTGGAGGATGTTGCTGGATTGCGCCCTGCATAACCCGAAGGCGCTGCCTTACGTAGTCATGATCAGCGCGCTCTACCTGCATCTTGGCCCATTTTCACGACAGGTTATCGGTGAGATTGACCGGGAGATCAGGGACGTGGACCAGGGGCGCTGGCAGGTGCCCCCTGTCATGCGTCCGGTCAGGGCGGAACCCGTGCCGGTCTGAACCCTGTCAAGGATGGATGAGGGAGTGTACGCAATGTACAATAAAAACTCTGGCATGTATTCCGCATTAAGACGCATTTCATATAAATTCCGGCACAATGAAGCCGTACACCTTATGAAAATATATTTTGAATTAATGAAAAGGATAATGCAATGAACAGTTTATTTTAAATTCTACTTCATGATGCTATATTGTTCAGATGAGGTATGCTGGATATGACAATCATTATCATGCATGGTTGCTTATGGTTGTTTTCCTGGCAGTGCTCTCCCCTGCATATGCCCAGACGGTACCCGTCAGCGTGCCAAGCGCAGGTGTGACGCCACGGCAGAGCGTTCCTGATCATATTGACCCGCGCACCCGTCTGTCCGGTGACTGGGGGGGCATGCGGAACTGGCTGCTGGCGCAGGGAATTGACATCCGTATATCGGACACCGACGAGTTATGGGCCAACCCCGTGGGGGGCGCGCAGGCATCGGAGAACTACATAGGCTCCACGGCGGTTGAAATGGTGACGGACCTGCACGCCCTGACCGGCCTGGCGCTGGGAACATTCGACATCAGCGCCATGGAAATCCGCGGGCGCCCGTTCAGTAATGCGCCCCTGTATGTTTTCAACCAGACATCGAATATCGAGGCCGATGATAACGGGCGGCTGTATGAACTGTGGTACAGCCAGAAGTTCCTGCGGGAACGGCTGGCGCTACGGATCGGCAAGCTGGATCTCGGGCATGATTTCATGGTCAGCAGTGTCGGGCTGACCTTCCTCAATGCGTCCTTTTCCTGGCCCATCATGCCCGATAATGACCTGTATGACCAGGGGCCGGTCTCCCCCGTGACCACGCCCGCGATACGGTTACGCTATACCCTGTCCCCACGATGGAATTTCCTGTTCGCGGCGGCCGATGACAATCCTGTTGGCGGCCCCTTCATCAACGTGAGGGACCCGTGGAACCAGAACCGCGACCCGGGCGGCACGCGGTTCAGTTTCAGCACCGGCGCGCTTTTCTTTGGCGAAGTCCAGTACCGCAGGGACATATCCGGCAGACAGGGCACATACAAACTTGGCGGTTACTTTGACACCGGGCGTTTTCCCGATCAGTCCGACTTTGCGAAAAGCCATAAAACCAACTGGGCCGTCTACGGCATCGTGGACCAGACGCTCCGGCATTTCGGACGGATAACGACGCTGGATGCCTTCATCCGCGGGAACTGGACGGCAGATACCGACCGCAACCAGATCGTGTATGCCGTGGATGGGGGGATTGCCCTTAGCGCACCGTTTCACCGCCGTGGCGACGTACTGGGGCTTGGGGCGGGACTGGGCGCGGCCAGTCCCTGCCTTGCCGCGGCGGACCGGCGGTCCGGCCTGCCCGCGCAGGGTAACGAGTATCACCTGGAACTGACCTATCAGGCCCAGGTCACGCCATGGTTCATGCTCCAGCCCGACATCCAGGGCATCGTGTCACCCAGCGGGGGCGTGCTTGATGACAGGGGGCGGCGCGTGCATGACGAAGCCATCTTCGGATTGCACGGTAGCGTGACATTCTGACCACCCTGCCTGCCTGCGGGCCTGCGTGGAAAGATGCGGCCGGCCCGGCGCATTGCCCGGACAGCTAGAAATTCACATTGGTATGCAGTCCGAATACGGCTTCATTACCAATGCGGCGCATCGGGCGGGACGGGTTGCCCAGACCGCCCGAGGGATCCAGCACGTACTGGAAATCGGGCTGCAGGACCATCCATGGCGTGACCTGGGCCTGATAGGTCAGTTCAAAATGGTTTTCATTTCCCTGCACCAGCGCCCCGCGCGCGCGGTCATAGGCGCGTACGCCCGACGTGGCACGGCCGATGCCCCAGCCCAGGCCAAGTGTATCGTTTGTCCTGCCCGCAAAGGGCGCCTTCAGGTTCAGCCCGGCATCAATGGCAAAGCTTATGATATTGCGGTCCCCGCTATTCCCGGTTGCCCGAACGAATACTCCCAGTGCGCGCGCCCCTTCGGGTGACGGGCGCCAGATTAGCTGGTCGACTATCCCGTAGATCAGCCAGTTCCCCCGGTCCCAGCGTGGCGTGCCGCCATATGCGCCAAGGGACTGCCCCTGCATGTTATACCGATAGTCCGGGAAGCGGGCGGTGTCGTAATATCCCCCAAGTTTATAGACACCCGGCAGCCCCGCATGGCGGACCGCACCCGGGCGGTCACCGGACCGGGGGTTGAGGGCGTACTGGATCTCGGTGATCAGAAGGGCGCCGGTTCCCATGTTGAACTGCGTGCCGCTGCCATCGTTCATCGTCTGGCTTGTGGGGTCCGCCGGGTTTGAGGTCACGCCAAAGACGTTGCTGTCCCGGTTGCCTGACGGATTGTCATCGGAAGCCGCGAACATGACGGTATAGTTTCCGCCGGGCCGATAGCGCAGCCGGATTGCGGGCGCGGCAAGGGGCCATGAGGGACCACCGGCATAAAGATTGGCCGAAGGACCCATGGGCCACCCGAAACTGGCATTGAGATACTGGGATGCGTAGTCACTGATCAGGAATTCCGTATCAAGATCCTGCTGGCCGATCTTGATGTCCAGTGTGTCCTTCAGGAAAGACTGCTGGTACCACAGTTCGAACAGACGGGTTGACCGATCGGCCTCAAACCCGCTGATGGGGTTGAAATCGGCCAGATGGTCCTGGGTAATGGCGCGCCCGCGGATCTGCAGGGCACTGACATTGAACGTCCCGCCCACAAGCCCCATGAGTTTTTCCAGATCCGCCGTCAGGTCGGGCATGGTAACGCCAATATAGGACGCGCCCGTGCCCGCTCCCCTGCCGTCGCCACTGGTGCTGGCGATCCCGCCCGTGGCATTGCCCCACAGTTCATTGACATCCTGAATGCCCAGCGTCATGCCGTAACGCGCCAGCCACGGGCGCAGTCCCCCCATGTCGCCCAGCAGGCTGCCACCAGCGGCGGACGGGGTATCCTGGCTCTCGCTGGCAGGGATTTCATCCGCCTGCCATACATCACGCGCGGCAACTGGAATGGTCTGGGCATGGCCCGGAACGGACATGAAACCGCCAAGGCCCCAGACAAGAATTCCCCCGCAGGCGCGCCAGGGCAGTCCGGTACCGGAAACAGCCGGAATCCTGCATGATGTCAGCCTGCGCGGTCGCAAATGATTCTCATATTATTATCGTAAAAAACGGGTCCTAATCCGGGAAGATATTATACACCTGTTTTTCTTTTCACAACATGATGTTTTTATTAAAAATTAAATATAAAAAACATGGTAAAAATTGTATTTTTATACTGATTTATTTTTTACTGATTCATGAAACGAAAATACTGATTGCCACAGCAGCTTATCCCGCCTGTCGTAGTGCCAGACAGACCGGGTATCCGTATATGGAACGACCGCATTCACGTCCGTTGCGGCCTGCGGGCAATCCCGTATCCGGCTGAAGGCGGCCACCACCGTCCGGTCATAACCGTCCACCCGGTGTTCAGGTTCACGTCATGTTTGCGTGTTAGGCCATGAAACGCATCAGCACGATGGCATGAACAGGGTCGTACGGCGGGAGGCCGGACACATAAAATGAAGTCGATAGTGCGTTACGGGCTGGCTGTCCTCATGATGACCGGCATATCTGGCTGCGCGGCCCATGCCGAAACGGACACGGACGGGATCTGCCAGACGGTGGAACAGGGTATCCGCCTGCATGTGGATGGTCTGTATGGCGGGTATCCACATTCCGTCCTGCGCGATGCGGTACTGGAAAGCGTGACCTGCCCGTCGGGCGATGCCGAACTGCGCGCGTTCCATGCCATTGCCATGCCGCCACCCCATATGCGCGTTGCCGTTACCCGCCCCACGGGACAGGGGCAGCAGGGGTCGCTGTCCGTCATGCTGTTTTCGCAGGGGCATTTCGTCATTGGCGAACGGATGTCCCTGTCCCCCTTCTCGCGCACACAGTCCCCCTTTTCGGTCAAGGCGGACATCAATCTTGCAACCGCCCGCCTGTGGAGCGACCTGGCGAACCGGATGGCGCAGGGAAAACCCGTCATTCCGTGACGGTGCAGGGGCGGCCGGGCACGCCCCGCACGCCGCGTTCATCAGGCCACGGCACCGCGCGCCTGCCGGTCCTGACGCCGCGCCGGCACCGTTCCTTTTTCCGCCCCGCGCACATAACCGGCCGGCCGCACGGGGGCGATCCCTGCCCGTTCAGGTTCGCGTCATGTTTAGATGCCATGATTGCCCCGATGAAATACAGAGCCAGCCTTCCCCCCACACGTTATGACGTGCCGACGGTCATCTTCCACTGGGGGTGCGCGGCCATTATCGTGCTGCAGTTCGCAACCGCGAATTCATGGGGCCTGTTCCACAACCCGCTCCACCATCAGCTGGTGGTCGCCCATCTGACCGCGGGCATGGTGCTGAGCGTTCTGTTTCCCGCGCGCCTGCTGTGGCGGCTGGGCTGGGGGCGGCATATCCGCGCCGCCGACCGCTGGCTTGATGCCGTGCTGGCGCGCGGCGTGGAATACAGCCTGTATGCGCTGGTCATGCTGGAAATCGTGCTGGGATACATGTGGCGGTGGGGCAATGGACAGGCCATGAGTTTCCTGTCCCTTCAGTTCATGCCGCCTTTCGGCAGGTTCTCGGCATCAGCCATCAGCCTGCTGCACGGACTGCACCAGTGGAATGGCTGGCTGATCATCGTGCTTGCCACGGGTCACGGGCTGGCGGCGTGTTTTCATTACTTCGTTCTCCGGGATGATGTTTTCCAGAGAATGCTGGTTACAGGGAATGCATCTGATGAATATGGAAAGTAGTACACCGTCACGCCCCGTGGAAATCCATGCGACATCCCGGCTGGGCTGGCTGCGGGCGGCTGTGCTGGGGGCGAATGACGGTATCCTGTCCACTTCCAGCCTGATCATTGGCGTTGCCAGCGCCCATGCGACACGGGGCAGCATCCTGCTGGCCGGAATTTCCAGTCTGGTTGCCGGGGCCATGTCCATGGCGGCGGGGGAATATGTATCCGTCAGTTCGCAGGCGGATTCAGAAAAGGCCGACCTTGCCCGCGAAAAAAAGGAACTTGGTACAAGCTGGGACGCCGAAGTCAGCGAACTGGCCGGGATATACCGCCAGCGTGGCCTGGACGACATCCTTGCGCGCAAGGTTGCCCTCCAGCTCATGAAACATGATGCACTGGGTGCCCATGCCCGTGATGAACTGGGTATTTCCGAAGCAACGGCGGCGCGTCCGGTGCAGGCTGCGTTTGCATCGGCCGGTGCGTTCTCGTCCGGTGCCATATTACCCGTCCTGGCGGCCATGCTGTCACCGGCTGGCGTGGTGTCATGGGCTGTCTGCGCCGTATCCCTGATCGGCCTGGCGGTGCTGGGCGTGGTGGGGGCACGCGCCGGGGGGGCTGCGCCATTGCGTCCGGCCGTGCGGGTCATCTTCTGGGGCATCATGGCCATGGCGGTCACGGCGGCGATTGGCCGGATATTCGGGGTGCAGACGTGATGCGTTGAATATTTTCACATATGGGAAGAATGAACAGGTACCATGAATGTAATTCTTGTAATCATGCTGGTGAAAGCTGTCGTTTCATTATTATGCATACGGCTTGTCTTCCGCCTGCATCATGACAGACATTACATGAAATCCCACGGGAACGGACCCGCGGGATAATGCCATTCCCGCAATGGGCGGTTGGCAGCGGGCGGGTCGGGACTGTTTGCGGTGCGGGTGCCCCGGGGGTTACGCGCCCATGACATAACCGCTGCCCCTGACGGTATGGATCAGGGACTGGCCGCTCTGGCCCAGTTTTTCCCGCAGGCGGCAGACATGCGTTTCGACAATGTTTGTCCGGACCGGGAAATCCATATGCCAGACATCCTTCAGCAGCATCTGCCGCGACAGCACCGTACCGGCATTCCGCATGAAATATTCCAGAAGTTTCAGTTCCTGTGGTTGCAGGAAAACCTTTTCCCCGTTCCGTGTCACCGCAAGCGTCAGCAGGTTGAGTTCCACATCGGCCACGGTCATGACTGTCGCATGCCGGACTGGGGAGGCGTGACGGAGCAGTACCTGCACGCGCGCGACAAGTTCGCGTAGCGCAAACGGCTTGACCATGTAGTCATCGGCGCCGTGCCGCAAGCCGGCAACGCGGCTTGGTACGCCGTCCATCGTTGTCAGGAACAGGACCGGCGTCGTAATGGCGTGGGAGCGCATGCGCATGAGAATTGCCAGACCATCCAGGCCGGGCAGCATCCGGTCCAGGATGATGATATCCCATGGCTGCGACAGGGCCTGGCGCGATCCGTCATTGCCGTCTGCGACGCAGACCACATCAATCCCGTTTTCCCGCAGTCCCTGCCGCACGTAATCCGTGGTTGCAGGGTCATCTTCAACCAAAAGCAGGCGGGGGCGTGTTACCGGCGTCATGATGCAGGCCAATCAACTGGTTTGGCATCCCGGACGGGACTGGTTTGCCCATCAAGGGTATCAGGATCATGATGACATGACACCCATCCATGAGGCCGGACAGGCGATGATTGGCACTTTTTAATGTATCGGTTCCATCATCCACAATGCGTGCCGGGGCATCCAGACAGGGCGCCATGCCATTTCCATTATCGGCAGGCGTGTAAATATGGCGCCTGCCCTGTAATATGGAAGCGGATGCGCCCTGCCCGCATGTATCGGGAAAGCATTGCGTGGCAACGGTTTCCAGCAGGGCCATACGGGAGCGGGGGTTAATGCGCGGGGGGCATTCGGGTAAGCTTCGGGCCGGGGCGCGGGAAATGCCGCTACGGAATGGATGGACCCAATGATGTTCTGGCACAGGATGTCCGGACGCCGGAATATGGCGACACGACGCATTATTGCCAGTACGTCGTTTCGTATCGTCACGCTGTTCGCCAGTCTTTTCATACTGGGCGGCATGGTCATGACCGTGATGTCGGGCCTGTACAGCCAGTCGACCATGCGCCAGCAGATCCGCCGGGAGGTGGAGAACGAGGGCCATGAGACATTCGCGGATGCCGGCGTTGCGGATGTCCGGCATCTCATGCCCGTCGTGCAGGGGCTGATCGCGCATGAACCCGGTTTCCATTATCTGCTTCAGGACCCCGCACAGGCCATTGTCGTGGGCAACATGCTGCATCTGCGGCCGGTACCCGGCGAACGCTGGCTGGCGTGGTCCCATCGCCTGCCACAGGAGGCAAACCGGGATATCGTTTATGGAATAGGCTATCTTCTGGATGACGGAGGCTATTACTTCGTTGGCATGGATGCCTCCCCCCTGACGCATCTGCAGCATGCGTTATGGACAACGATCCTGTGGGAAATCGCGGGATTTGGCCTGATCGGGATGGCGGGCGGCCTTTTCCTGAGCAGCCTGATCCTGAAATGGATCGAGACCATAAGCCGGACGGCACGCAGCATCATGCACGGTGACATGTCGCGCCGCATCCCGCTGCGGGGCACGGATGATGAACTTGACCATCTTTCGGAAAGCCTCAATGCAATGCTCGATCGGAACGAATTCCTGATTGCCAGCCTGAAACAGGTTTCCAATGACATCGCGCACGACATGCGCCGCCCCCTGGCGCGCCTGCGCCAGAATCTTGAACGCGCCATCGGGACCAGTGCGCCTTCGGATACCATGCACGAGCAGGTCGCGTCCGCCATCGGGGATCTGGACGCGGCGCTGGAAATATTTTCCTCGCTGCTCAAGCTGGCGCAGCTTGAGTCGGGTGCGTGGAACAACGAGATGGAACCGCTTGACCCCGCCCGGCTCCTGGAATCGGTTCTTGAACCCTACCGCTCCGTCATGGAAGACCACGGGCAGGATCTGGCAACCGACATCATGCCCGCCTGCCCCGCCATTACGGGGCATCCCGTCCTTCTGCGACAGGCCTTTTCCAACCTGATCGAGAACGCCATCCGTCACACACCGCGCCACACCACCATTACGGCCCGCGTCACGGCATCCGGTACCGGTATCCACATAGAGATAGCCGATAACGGCCCCGGCATCCCGGCCGGGGCGATGCTGCGGGTATTCGACCGCTTCGTCCGCCTTGATACAAGCCGCACGCATGACGGGAACGGGCTTGGGCTGAGCATGGTGAAAGCCATCGTGCGGCTTCACGCGGGCACGATCGTCCTGTCCGATAACAGCCCCGGCCTGAAATGCGTCATCCACCTGCCCACGGGGCATCGGTAAGCCCGCGCGGGCAGGTACCCGCCCCCCGCAGGTGGCCCGTTACGGATGCGGCGGAAAGATTGGGGCATTGTAAGCTGACATCGGCGTGAGCTTTCGCCAGATATCGATGACGCCCTGCGTATTCCCGCGCCGTGGCCGCCTGCGATGGTCCCGGCGTGCAGGGACCCGGAACGGGATATTCGACCAATGCTGCCCTGGCTCCTGATTCTGGCCGCATCGACCGCTGCTTTCGGCCTGAGTGCCGTATCAGGTGTGAGTGCTGGTTGTAATCTCCCCAAATGTGCTGGTTGAAAATTCCCCAACTGGGGAATTTTCAACCAGCACATTTGGGGAGATTACAACCAGCACTCACACCGAGCGCACCGCCCGAGGCGTTGACCGAGAAGCCCTTCTCGCCCCCCACCCCGTAGACCGGGATCGCAAAACTGAACCCGCCACTTTAGCCCCGTCGGCGCTTGGCCCGGAGCTGGCGGGCGAGAGCGTCGAGCGCCTGCCCGGCATCATGATGCAGTTCGCAGACCTGTCGGCCGGCCATCCCGATCCGCCCCCACTGCCGCACCAAGGCGGTGCCGCCGAACAGGTCGGGCTGCAGCGACAGATGGTAGAAGCGCCAGCAGTTGACGGCCGGGTCCACGCGCACCAGCGCCGCCGTTTCGGGAAACAGCGAGAGCTGGCAAGCCGGCCGGACAGGGGCCTTCGGGATGCGTTTGGGCATGATATCCTGAAAAGTGTAACACATGTCACCCGCCCCGGACAGGAAAACCGCCGCTGACGCGGGGCAGGCTGCCGGTTTCAGGCCCGGCCTGTCACACTATTACCCATAGTGTATCCTTTCATAAGCCTTACGGCTTATGAAGAGGAGTACAACATCATAGTGTAACTCTTACCTGACTGTGACGAGAGAGTCTCACGCATGTTTACCTCCCCCTTACAGGGACAAGGTGACCGCCACAGCAGGAGCAAGCCCGCCTGGTGTTGAGACGACCGATCGGCCCGGCAACGAATTCCAAATAACGCAATTAACTCGCCTGACACACCAGTATAACCAGAGAAAAGGGCGGCATCATGGAAGCCCCAACTTCAAACGGGTTTCGGCCTTGGCGATCTCCCACAGGAAACCGATACCGACACTTGCCACCCCTTTGGCGCGTTCCTTTGTCTTACGCCAGATTTCCGGGTCCCGCACCGTATCGAGGAATTCATGTCCTTCCCACGTCAAGCCAGCCACCAGCGGCATGCGCATATCGTCTTTTGCCTGAAGAAAACCGGCATCCGCCAAAAGCTTCATGGTGTAGGCAAACCGTTCATACGAACACTCTGACACCCCCAACTCGCCTGGTTCATTGAACTGGTACCAACCGGTGCCATTGAGATCGTCATTCCGCTCAATGCTGAGCAGAATATCCCGCACCAGTTCCATGTCCCGTCTCATGCGTGTCCTCTTCCCCCGCCAAAGCCAAAATTGCTGTGATTCAGCGACATTATACCTCGTCGTCCACCTTCTGCGCTTGCAATGTCATTGCCTGCACGAGCAAATGCTCGGCGTCTCTGACGGAATTGGCCTCAGCCTCAATATCACCGATTTTCAGCCGAACCTTCCGACCGGAGCGGGCTTGCAGCCACGCGCAAAACGCGCCAGCCACCGCAGAAAAAGCAGCAGGCGCCACATAGCGGATGAGATATTCCCCCAGCGCGTAATCGAAACCCTGCGCCGAATGCGGGGACAGGATTGTCCTGTTATAATCTACTTCCACGTCATTCAAGGCATGGTCGAGATCAGTCAATTCGTTTTGGTATCCGGTATCTGGTTTCGGTGGATCGTCCCAACTCGGCACCAATTCGATTCTGATACCAACGCGCTCTTCGCCCCACAGCATGTGCAATCCTTCCCCTGAACTGGGTCTAGTACACCTTCTACCCCTGATAAATGCCATTATCAGAGGTAGCGATGCGCGACGGCTTTCTACGTCAAACCTGCCTATCAAAGAAATGGTCCATACACTACAAAGAGGACACTTCCGGTAGAGCTGCTCCTTCTTTCGCATCAAACGCCCAAACACGAAATTCCTGACAGTCCCACTCCTCAGCATCCTCACAGGACCACAGGGAACCGCCCACATCATCAGTTCTCAGTGAAAATCAACGATCATCTCTTTAATTCCCCTCGAACATACCATTGGTATCCTTTTTCTTGTCTTTGTGAGGCTCAACCCATTCAAGCTGCTCGACCGGACTGCCCTTTTTATGAGGATAATAAACAATCATTGTTTTTTTAATTTCATCTGTTGTGTCTATAATAATTGTGACATGCACATAGTGATCGTTTAAGTCTCCATATCTGGGTTTGAATGTCTTTTCTTCACGAGACCCATAAGTCTCATACATACTGAAAGAATAGTATCCCATGTTCATTTCCAGATACCATTTTCCTGGAGCAACATTATCAAATTCAAACTGACAGAAACGCTGCAAGGGAGCCTTCTTCATATAAGACTGTGCCAGCTTTGAGGGTGTATCCGTAAAATGCCATCCAGACGTCTCGATTTTCCACCACTGATCAAAATAGCTGCTTTGCGGGTATAGGGTAGCATAGGTTGCCCCCCCGCTATCGCAGCGTTTTTCCTTACCATATCTGTTAATTGTATAGCCGCGTACAATCAGTTTTGACGATGAAGGGATTTTTGACCAGGCGACTTCATTCACATCGAATTGCTTTGGCAAACGTGGGCCGCCACATGCAGTAAGAGCCAAAAAACTTAACAAATATATTTTCTTCATAACTTATACCTGACAATAGAGGTGAATAGCCCCCAGATTTCTGGACGCCTTGAGCATTCAAAACCTGCTGTTGTTCGAACTGCACGGTAAGCGGCCGTTTGAGGCCGCTTACCGTGGCTGTAATCATGCTGCTCGATGTCCTGCGACGTGCTCGCCGCAACCGAACCCAGCGTGATCCCCTGCCCCGCCTGAACCGGTTGCCAGAAAGAGTATCAGGAAAAGGAGTGAGGGATTTCCTCGTCAGGCCCGCCTACCAGAGAGACGGTCCGTGTCGCCACGAAGGCGGATAATTCCAGCGATGCTGCAGGGTAACTGACGTTGTCTGTTCAGGCAGGGTCCTGATCTCCTTGACGGCAATATTCTTGCTACCGATCTCTGTAACCGCGTACCAAACGCCGATAGGCAGGTTAGAGAATGTAAACCGTCCATCCGCTCCACATGTGACATGCCGAACGAAGGGTGCAACATCAGCAGAAGCAACTTTGGGCCCGGTCATCACACCGTAACGGAACATATTATCCACAACAGGATCAGACGCTGGACTTTGCGGCAGCAGTTGCACATCATGCCCGGCGCATGTCAGTTCGTGCCCCTTACCAACAGCGTACTGAGTGAGTCCACCGTGACCGTTGGGCACGCTCTGATGGGAAAAAACGCGCATGGATGCAGAACCCGTCACCGTTGCCGTGCCCTCTTTTGTAGACCATGACATATCCTGCGCGCTTCCAAGGCTTCGTAGGGAGTCAGGAGATGGCTGGCAACCTACCAGAAAAAAAATAATTACCGACGAATATTTTCTCATTTCCAAATAATAAATCCCGGTTATATTTTATTATATAATTATTCATGAATATAAATCATGCGCCATTTCGGTAAGAACTTACTTATAATGTGAAAATTTCCCTTTCATGTGTTGCGGTAACATTTTTCCCTAGGAAGTGGTTTTTTCATTCCTTGTTCGTTATGTCAGACGGGGAGCGTTTCGTCTTTTGGGCTATCTTCGCGATCCGCACAGGTTCTTAAAGTCATAATTGATAATTTTATTTTTATATTATGTATTTTTAAAAATTTAAAAATTACCACCATAACGGATGTCCAGTTAAGTTATCATATTTTTCTTTTATTATTTTGTCGCTGTCCCTATCTCGACCAATAACGAAAGATGCAGAAAATATACCCTTACTAATGAAAATCGGCTTATCTTTATTATATTTTTTATAAAAACTAAATCCATTATTAATGGCCACGTTAAATCCGATAAAAAATCTCTCAAATAACGTGTATAATGTTTCTGACCGTGGGTCCAATTCGGTTTTTTCAATGTCTCCATTTGGGAAAGAACTCCAATCAATTTCTTCGCTTTTTTTTATTTTAAATATCGTTTCAATTATATCGAATTCCTCTCTAAGTTCCGGGATTTTGGTCAAGGGTACGTACCGCCTATATAAATTATCCAATACTAGAATAAATCCATGGTCACGGTATTCATCAGCAACAAAAAAATTAATACATCTGAAGAATAACTCCAGATCAGATGGGAATCCAAGCTCTTTCACAACAGATCCCCCATGTACATATGTCTTTTCCATAATCACCTCTTATTCGATAAAGAATATATCGTCGTAATCTATTATACCATTGCTTTTACGCACAATTCCAGAAATTATTTTATCTTTTAATTATTCAGATACAACCTGACCACGGGTTTCTATATACACTGTTTGTTTAGTCCCAGGAGGCAGATGAACACGTCTTTGCAACGCCTGCTTCACTATAAAGCGGATAACGCGCGATGGTCTGCTGAGATCATAATTTTTAGCTTCATAGCTAATATTAGTAGTCTCATCGACGTACTCAGGCCTAACGCTTCCTTTCGTCCCATACGTTACTTTTTTCCATCTTTATAACTTGCCTGCTTGTTTTCTTTTTCGCCAGCTCGATCGTAGACGTGTTGCTCTGTTTCTTTCCATGTCGGTCTCTCGCTCATTTCATTGAGCAAAGTCGTCACGCCTGTTGCAGAAACACCAACTCCTAGTGCCTTCTGTGCAGCAAGGATAGCCGCTTCAGCGTTTGCTGCCACCAGATCTGAAGCTATAGAAGAACCGGCAAGTGCAACGCTGGCAGCCCCATCCTCAGGCAACGATGTTATTGCCGCTCCGAGAAGGACAAGTGCGCTGCCTGCCAGTTCGACCTGCTGGGATGCACTCATGCGGGGAAAAGCTCGCAGCCCTCCTGCAGGATCATGAGCGAACGAGTAAATATTATCTGCGAGATGAGGATCTGCCGTGATCTGCCAGTGTTCATCATTGTTGGCGTCTACGGTCAGAGCCGCAGTCTGTGAAACCATATGACGCTGTTCTTTCGAAGGAGCCGAACCATTACCTAGCTGCACCTTCGCAGATTGAATTGTATCCGGTTGCGCTGGCTGCTCAGATCCCATCCGCCGCGCATGACTGACCATGCGATCCGCAGACCCGGTATCGCCAGAAGCCGGTGTCGTACCAAGATCGGTGCTTCCATTGTTAGGTCCGGCTTTATCTTTGATAGACTGTTCTGATGAACTGGCTGCATCGCTACGCGCATCGTCCGAAACAGTTGCGCCATGTTCCTTACTGCCAGCAGTGGCCATGTCATGACCCTGCTTGGCCGTCCATGCCGCCTCCTGGGCTACTGTCTCGGCCTCATTGGCGAGCGCCAGGACATTGCTTTCCTTGCTGGCGTCAAAATCGTTGGCGATGGCCTGGTTGGCGGTGGACGGATCACGCGAGAGACTGCCGGACGTAGCGCCTGCCTTCACCGTAATGTTCGAACCGATCGCCGACTGGCTTTCCGTCTCATGGGAACCGGCTACCGCCGCCGCCGAAGCCATGGGAATGCCGTTATCCGCAAACCCGGCACTATCGGTATCTCCCCCGCCCTGCATCGTGCTGTAGGAGAAACTGGCCGACGCCCCGGCGTAATCGGAGACATTCTTCTCCCCACTGGCCGTAAGGCTGCCTGTCGTAAGACTGTTGAGCGCCGATGCCGCCGTGCTCTCGATCACCCCGGCGTCAAGGCTGGTATTGCCCGCAACGGCGATGTTCACGCCACCATTGCCAGCATGGATCCCCGATAGCCCGCTGGCTTCCGTCGAGGCGTAGGTATCACCGAGCGCGCCGCCCGAGGCGTTGACCGAGAAGCCCTTCTCGCCCCCCACCCCGTAGACCGGGATCGCGAAACTGAACCCGCCACTTTCCTGGTTGCTGGAATAGCTCGCCGTGTCCTGCGCCGAGGTGATGTCCAGGCTGCCCGTCGTCACGTCCACGGATCCACCCGAGACCTTTGCCCCGTCCAGCGTGGTCGCGCCGCCCGCATTGTTGACGGTCACGTTATCCGTGCCCGTCACCGTGGTATCAACCTGCGTGGCGCTCCGCGCATCGCTCCGGGCATGGGAGCCACCGACCTGGCCCGTAACACTGACCCCAAAGCCGCCATCCGAACTCAGCGATGCCGTCGCCCCGATAAAGGCGGACTCCGAAGACTGGCTGGACGTGGTATGCGTGGTGTCCTGCCCGGACTGCAGCGTCACCGTTCCCGGCGCGTTCAGGGTGACCGTCTGCCCGGAAAGCTGCGACGCCGTGGCAATGATGTCACCGGCATTGCTGTCGGCGTTACCACGCCCGGCCCCCGTCGCCGTGACCGTCAGGGCATCCCCGGCGGCGGCCGTCGATCCCTGCACCGTCGTCGTGGTGGAACTTTCGGCCTGCCGGTCATGCGAGAACCCGACCTCGGCGCTCACACCGACCAGTTCAACCTCACCGCTCGCTGCATCCTTGCTCAGCGCCTGCGCGACAGACATGCCAGCCTGCGCGCCACTGATCCCGGCCGACGCCGCATCCAGCGTACGGTTCGCCGTATCCGTGTCGCTCGCAGCCTGCGCCGCACCCAGCGCCATGTCCGCGACCTGCCCGACCACGGAATTGTCCGACAGGCCGGATTTCAGGCCGATAAAGCTGGAATCGCTGGTCTGGGAGTCCGTCGCGACATTATTGAGGGCATTGAACGAGACCGACGATCCTGAAACACTCAGGTCCTTCGCCGCCTCAAGCCCGGACGCATTGATCGTGACCGGACCACCCGCCGCAACGGTTACGTCTCCGCCCGTTGACCCGATTTCGCTGGGGGTCCGGGTCCACGTCGTGCTGCTGTCATTGGCGGTCTGGCTCGATTTGCCAAAGCCAATCTCGAACCCGGCGCCGCTGGTGCCCACGAACGGGCCGCTTTTCTCCTGGCTGTAGGCAGACTGCGCCGTATCCTTCAGGGCGTTTTCGGTGAACGTTCCACCCGCCTGGAGCGTGACATTGCCGCCACCTGCGACAGTGCCCGCCACGGACATATCCCCGCCCGAGACCATGGTGACATTGTCATTGGCCGCCACCGTGCTGCCGACCTGGTCGGTGGAGCTCTCGCTCGAGGTCGTGGTGGTCCTGTTCAGGAAGCCGTGCTCGACCGTGCGGGTATAGGAGGACTGGCTGTCGGTGACCGCGTTGAGGTTCACGTTGCCCGTCGCCATCAGCGTAGCCGACTTCCCGGCCGCGACCGTGGCGCCCGCCAGGGTGAGATCGCCGCCGAGGGCGGCTGCCGTCAGGTTCCCGCCCGTGCTGATCGACGCCCCGAAATTCTCCGTCTCGGCCGCGCGGTGGCTGTAATCATGCTGCTCGATGTCCTGCGACGCGCTCGCCGCAACCGAACCCAGCGTGATCCCCTGCCCTGCCACAAGCGTGGTATCGCCCAGCGCGCTAAGCGACCCGCCATCAAACGTGATGTCCTTCGCCGCATAGATCTGCGCATCGCCCCCCGAGGTGATGGTACCCTGCGCGCCCAGCGACTGCGCCTTCCCGCCATCGACCATGAAGGTATTGAGCTGGTCCTCGTTGACGACCAAGCCGTTCAGCGCCGCCCGAAATGAACGAGATCATCGTCGACATGGTCGGATCGCTGCTACGGCGAAAGCCCGGCAGATGCATGGTGTTCGACGTAACGACAAGATCGGCCGTAGCCCGTAGTTAGGGCCTGTTAGATCTTGAAATTCTTCCCATATTGTAAGGATGGAAGAAGGAGACGGAACCGGCACTTTTACGGACGAGACATGGGCGATCTGGGAACCTTTGATTGAGGCGGTTCGCCCAAAGGGGAAGACGCCGCCCCATGATCTGCGGCGCACGCTAGCAGCGATTTTCTGGCGTCATGAGAATGGCACGAAATGGCGGAGCATCCCCGCTGAACTGGGGCCATGGTGGCGAGCGGCGCAGCTTTTCATCCGCTGGGCGAAGCTGGGTGTGTGGGAACGCCTGCTCGCACTGGTTCAGGAACAACAGGGGCTTGCTCTCGGAATGATTTTTCTGGATAGCACAAACATCAGGGTTCACCACAAGGCGGCAGGAGCCCAAAAAAGGGGGCCTCTCGCCACGAGCGAGATCATCGTGAAGCGCTTGGCCGCTCTCGCGGCGGCTATGGCACGAAAGTCTGCGTGATCGCGGACGGACACGGAAAAGCTATCGGTTTTGCGCTGGCGCCGGGGCAGGCCCATGAACTGCCCCTGGCACCAGCCATGCTCGATAGCCTCACCGCCATTCCCTTGTGGGTCGTGGCGGACAAGGGCTATGCGTCGGACGTCTTCCGTGAACGGATATGGGACATGGGAGCCCGGCCCGCCATTCCTGCAAAACGACGCGATGCGCCGGTCGCCTGCCCAAAATGGGCTTATCGGTGCCGGCATCTCGTTGAGAACCTCTGGGCTCGCCTCAAGGAGTGGCGCGCTGTCGCAACCAGATACGAAAAAACAGCAACGTCCTTCCTCGCGGTCATCCATATCGCTGCCGCTGCAGACTGGATCAAGCCCTAACAGGCCCTAGACCAACAACGAGTAAGTAAAAATCTATACTACAAAACAATTAGATATAAAAATTTCTATTTTGTGTGACATAATCAATAATGTCAGAATCTTATTGGAACAAATCCATGTTTATCAAATCCAACATGATTTATATCCAATATATTAACTAATCTTTTATTAAAAGTATTATTTATTTGAGAATTTCCACATGCTTCTAGGAAGTCCCTTCCTTTGTCTGACAAGTACAATTGGTAACTAGACCATATCGCAAATCCATCTATATTGTTTGGTGTATTTTGCGACATTTGTGCAAAAATATAATTTATTTCTTCCTGTGTTGGATCACCATCCGGATAATCAATACCCATAAATCCTATTTTTATTACTCTGTAAGCAAAATCCAGAGCCTCCTGACACCATGTCCTTTCGTATTCAATACCGGAATTTCTCCACGTTCTTATTATTTCCGGCTCCCAAAAATAAAAAAGAGTATAAACATCATCTTTACACAACTCAAGAAAATTCTTGTAATATACAATTAATTCCATGTCTCAGTCCTTTGGAAATTTGAATTTCAGATTCCCACCTTTTATATTTCTAATACTATCTGTATTTATTTCAACCGTCGCCATATCTTTTTTTGTACGAAAACTTGCCGCCCCTGCAGGTCGGTACGTGACAGCCATTCCATCCGCAAATATCGCTGCCCATCCTCCCGTTTGATTCTTAACTGTCAATGGTCGGAATCTTGACGGCACTTGACCGCCGAAAGCCTGCCTAGCAAAAGTTTCTGCCGTAGTATTAGGGTCGCTGCTGCTCGGCATGATCTGCGCATTACCGGTGCCTCGTTCACCTATGAATGTTCCATCTTGATTTACAAGATAAGATAGATGAGAACTATACAAATCATTTAAGGCAGTCTGTATCTTTACGCGATCTGATACGCTCTTATTTGTGTCCGGATCAATAATATCCGTAATTGTGGCCGAATGTTGCGATACAGTTGTGTGTCCCGTATGCACTCCGTTTATTTCTGGTATTTCTTTTTTATTGTTGACAAAAACAAAATATTCGCCAGTTTCCCGTTGACGAAATATTACATTCCCTTTGTCATCACGGACTGGGGCGCCGGCTCCTCCAACGAGATCGTAATCTTCCCCGTTATATTCGCTATATACATGATGAATAACTTTTGGGTTATCGATCGAAGATGTCCCGACATAACCTGTCGGCAGATCCTTTTGCTCAACGGTTTTCTCATTCTCATGAGCTTCATTGTACTGCTGAATAGCTGAAGCATATCCCGCCCCACTGAGGGCGTTGACCGTCGTATCGCCACCGGAAGCCGCGCCGGCTGCTGCTCCCGCGCCGGCCCCAATGACGTTGCTCAGCACATTCTCGATCACACGCTGGCCGTCTGCATCATCCGTCATGGATCGGGCTACGGATTCAGCCCACTGGCGCGTGGCTATCGTGGCAACGTCACCCGCCGCCGTGCTGGCAGCCACAGAGCCGATATTTCCTCCAGCAAGGCCCGCTATCAGCGCATTGCCCGCCGTCTCGATGCCGATGCGTCCCCAGGCATTTGAAACGTCCTTCGTTCCAAACCCGGCAACATGAGCGTCATCCAGCGCATCCGAAACCATTTGTAAATGCTGTTTCAAAATTCCCCACATGTGCTGTCGGAAAATTCCCCAGCACGCCATATCGTGACTGATACCTGCGGCTTCCTGATCTTTCTCCTCGTTCATGCCGCTGACATCCAGGACCGTGATGGGGCGGTTGATGTTCTGGCGGCAATACGCAGGCGCTTTCCCTGGCTGCGTCACATCTTCGCTGATGGCGGCTATGCTGGCGACAAATTGCGATCCGCGCTCGCCTCCATGGGAAAATGGACGATCGAAATCATCAGGCGGTCCGATACGGTGAAAGGCTTTCAGATCCTGCCGCGCCGCTGGGTGGTTGAACGGACATTCGCCTGGCTGGGACGGTGCAGGCGGCTCGCCAAAGATTGGGAAAAGTCCATTGCTTCCTCAACCGCATGGACATTGATCGCCTCGATCCGCATGCTCACACGACGGACAGCAAGGCATTGTCAAGCTTGAAAAACTTTCGGATCGGGCTCTCAGGGACAGACCCGCGATAACCAGGATCTGGGCGCCGATTGCAACCCGGCGCGGCCCGAAATGATCAACAAGCGCACCGGCCAGCACACGCAGCAGGGCACCGGCCAGCACCGGGGTTGCAACCAGAAGCCCCTTCTGGCCGGCATTCAGGTGCAGGTCATGGGCAATCGAAATTCCCAGCGGCCCAAGAAGGACCCACACCATGAACGAGACATCGAAGTAAAGGAACGCCGCCAGAAGAGTACGCGGGTTTCCAGCCTTGAGGAATCCTTTGTCCACGTCATCGCATCCAGTCTCCATCCAGCAGCATGACGGAGACGCCTTTTTCAGGCACGGTGGCCATCGTTGGCCGTCCGGGTGTCGTCGTGACCGATTGCGCCATTTTCCCCTCATTCACCGCCATTGATGAACGAGTCTGTAAGGAAACCTGCGCTGTTTTCCATTTGCACACGGAATAATGCGATGTCAAAACATTTTTCGACGGCCGCCCATCCGCGCCACGGCCGGGGGCAGGCATGGCCTGCCCCGCCCCTGCCAGTTGGCCGCGTGCCCGCACTGCCGGAAAAAAAGGCGGCCTACCAGACCAGTCGCCTGCCGCCACAGAACAGTGTCTGCCCGTCATGACGGGCAACGGCAATCAGGGTCTGGTCCATTTTTTCAGCCGCACGGAAGGCACGATAGGTCGGGGCCGAAATCGCAACCACGACGGCAATGCCCGCCCGTATCGTCTTGAGCGCCATTTCAAACGAATACCGGCTTGTCAGCAGGCAGAATCCCCCATGCAGGGCATCCGCATCCGGATGGCAGGCGCGCGCACCGATCAGCTTGTCCAGCGCATTATGCCGTCCCACATCTTCGCGGATCATGTGGATATTACCGTTCCTGTCCGCCCACGCTGCCGCGTGGACCATGCGCGTCGCGGCATTGAGCGTCTGCCACCCGCGCAGTTCATGTAATGCCCCGCGTATTGCTACCACCGACAGGCGGGGACCGTCCGGCAGCGGTGTCGCGGCCACGGCATCGTATGCCGGTACCGTCTCGCTTCCGCATATGCCACAGCTGGAATGACCAGTCCGCATGCGGACATCACGGCGCATGAGACGCGTCAATGCCGCACCCTTTATGGAAATATCAAGCGACAGCCCATCCTGCGTCTCCGCGACATCCACGGACCGGATATCCGCAACCGAAGCCACGATCCGTTCGGTCATGCAGTATCCATAGGCAAAATCTTTCAGGTCCGCCGGCGTCATCATCATCGTGCCATACGGGAAAATGCCGTTGAACAGGAGACTGACCGGAACCTCCTCGGCCACATTCAGGCTGAATGGCTCATCCGGGCGGGACAGGGTGCTGACATCCAATGGAAGGAAAAGGGCAGACATTACGGCGGCCTCGGGTCATCTGGGGCAGTGTATCAATACTCACGGGATGTGGCAGGAAGCCCGTTACGTCACACCGTTCACGTAACGCCCATTTTTCCATATCGGGATATGCCGCCTGATTTCATCACGGATGTAACGGCATGCACCGGGGCTGCCGTCCCGCGTATTGCATGCGCGCGCCACAGCATCCTGAAGCCGCGCGCAATACCGCAACTCGATATTCAGCATCCTGCTTCCTGTCCATAACGCGCAAGGCGCCTTAGTACCCGGTCCCGCTCATCAGGCGAATTGACGTTTTCCAGCGCGCCGGTTCCCGGCGGGGCAAGAAAGCGCACCGGTGAACTGGCGAGCATCTGCCGCAGCCGGATTTTCCTGCAGGCCGCATGTTCCTGCAGGCTTGCCAGCATCGCGGGTTCCCATATCGTGCAGAGCGGCTCTGGCAGTCCGTCGCCTTCACTCAGATAGGCCGTGGCATCCATATCCGCATTGCGTTCATCAACAAGGGTTGCAAGCGTCCTGTCATCCAGCATGGGCAGGTCACAGGCCACGACCAGCCAGGCCACATCCGGATACGCCGCATGGGCCGACAGCACGCCGAGCATTGGCCCGCCGTCCAGTTTTTCCCCCATTCCCTTCCGGTCCACGATACAGGGATAGGACGCCCGGAGCGGGTCGTGCCCCTGATCGGGTCGTATCGAGACGAAACAGCGCCTGACATGGCGCCCCAGCAGGTCAAAAGCACGGGCAAGCTGCGGCCGGCCACCATAGGGCAGCGCCGCCTTGTCCTGCCCCATGCGGCGGCTCGCGCCCCCCGCCAGGACCAGCCCATACAGCAATGCCGTCATGGTTCGCGCCCCCCCAGGCCATGGGGACCGTACATGAAGCCCATATCATCCCCCGACATCATGCATTTCGATTTTTTTTTTCCGCCGGTATGCTGCCCCCCCCCCCCGCGCGACATTGATGCATGATGGCGCGCATGTTCCTTAATATAGCGGTCCGTCCTGTGGCGCCATATCCGTGGCGGGAAGGCACGCAACTGCCGGTCACCCTCGCCATCGTCAGCACCACCGCGCATAACGGCGCGCGGGCCGGTTCCTGTCGTGGCAGAAAGACGGGTACGGAGCTTCCCGCCCGATAACGGGCGGGAAGGCGGCATGGGACCGACCGTCTGCCGTCATCATCATCCATGGCCCCTGCCCTGTCAGCCGGCAATGCGGATTGGGGGGGCTGCCGCAACACTTTCCACGACTTTTACCGGGATGGATTTGGCAGCAGGCGTTCCACTGATCTCGTCAAAGTAATCCAGCGGCAGCAACGGATTCAGTTCCGGGTAGTATCCGGCTATGGCACCGCGCGGCATGGGGTAGTCAAGCACGTTCAGCCCATCGACATAGCGCCTGACCCCGTCATCGCTATAGGTTTCAAGGCCAATCACCGCACCATTCGTCAGGCCCCGTTCTGCCATGTCATCCCTGTTCATGAACACGACAAGACGGGTGTTGTACACCCCGCGATAGCGGTCGCTGTTGCTGTAGATGGTCGTATTATACTGGTCATGTGAACGAATGGTCGCAAGACGCAGCATGGCCGTGTCCTTGACCGGCACGTTGACCTCCAGTCCCGGCAGCACGAGGAAATTCGCCTTGCCGTTGGGTGTCTTCCACACACGCCGCCGGGGTGGAATGTCGAGATGGAAGCCATGCGGACTCTTGATCCTTTCAGAAAAGTCCGCATAGATTTCAGGATAGACCTCGGCAATCCTGTCCCGGATCAGGGTGTAATCAACCATATAATCCGCCCACGGCGTGCGGGAGTCAGGCAGCGTTGCCATGGCCATGCGGCAGACAATTTCCGTTTCCGGCCGCACATGTTCGGTTACGGGTTCGAATACCCCCCGCGAAGCCGTCACGTTTGACATCGCATCCTCAATGGTCACGAACTGCTCACCGGCTTCCGTACGGATGATTTCCGAACGGGCAACAACCGGCAGGATGAGCGCGTCCCTGCCATGCACCAGATGCCCCCGGTTCAGCTTTGTCGCCACGCCAACCGTCAGGTTGAGGTTCCGCATGGCGGCATAGGAACGATCCGTATCGGGCACGGCGCGGATGAAATTGCCCCCCATGCCGAAGAACACCCTGGCGGTGCCCGCTTCCATGGCCTCGACCGCTTCCAGCACATGGTGCCCGTGTTCGCGCGGTGGTTCAAACCCGAAAACGTCCCGCACCCGGTCCAGATAGGCCTGGGTCGGTTTTTCATCAATGCCAACCGTGCGGTCACCCTGCACGTTGGAATGACCACGGATCGGCGCGATACCGGCACCGGGCTTGCCGAAATTGCCGCGCAGGAAAAGCAGGTTGGCGACCTGCTGGATCAGGCGTGACCCTTCCTGATGCTGCGTCAGCCCCATGCCGTAACAGATGATCGTGGCGTTGGATTTCATGTAGATATCCGCAATCCTGCGGATCTGTTCCTCGGTTATGCCCGAGATGCGGGTGATGTCCGCCCAGCTACAGCCCATGACATCATCACGCAGGGCTTCCATGCCCGCCGTATGGTCGTTGATGAAGTCAAGGTCCAGCACCTTTTCGCCGCGTGCCTCGGCCTCAAAAAGCGCCTTCATCATGCCCTTGAAGATGGCCAGGTCGCCACCGATGCGCACATGCACGAATTCGCTGGAAATGGGGGTCGAACCGAACGTGCCCATCTGCAGCACGTCCTGCGGTTCCGTAAAGCGGATCAGCGCGCGCTCGGGCATCGGGTTGATCAGCACGATCGGCACGCCGCGCTTGCGGGCTTCGACCAGGTTGGTCATCATGCGCGGCGAATTGGTGCCGGTATTCTGCCCCACCACGAATATCGCCTCGGCATGTTCGAAATCGCCCATGACGATCGTGCCCTTGCCAATGCCGATGGCAGGCGGCAGGCCACGGCTGGTCGGCTCGTGGCACATGTTCGAGCAGTCGGGAAAATTGTTGGTGCCGAATTCACGCACGAATATCGAATAAAGGAACGCGGTCTCGTTCGCCGTGCGGCCGGATGTATAGAACTCGGCCTGATGCGGGCTGTCGAGGGCGCGCAGGTGCTGGCCGATCAGGGCAAATGCATCATCCCATGCCACGGGCACGTAGCGGTCACTTTCAGCATCGTAGCGCATCGGCTCGGTCAGGCGGCCCTGCATTTCCAGCCAGTAATCGCTTTTCTGCATCAGTTCGGTGACAGTGTATTTTTCAAAGAACTCCCGCGTCACGCGTGCCTTCGTTGCTTCATGCGCCAGTGCCTTGGCCCCGTTTTCACAGAATTCCAGCGTCTTGCGATGGTCGGGATCGGGGAAGGCACAGCTTGGGCATTTGAAACCGCCCGGCTGGTTCATGGCCAGCAGCCCGCGTGATCCCTTGACCAGCACGCTCTGTTCCATCAGCACCTTCGCGGTCGCGCCAGCAGCCCCCCACCCGCCAGCTGGATGATGATAGGGTTTGTATTCGGGCGTTTTGTCGTTGCTCATGATCTCGACCCTCTTGGCTTTATTCAGTTGGGCAGGCGGAGGCGGGCAGGCGATACGGCTGCGGAACCGGGGGAAGCTCCCGCATCATGCAGCAGCCCCGCATGCTGTTGCACAAGACCGAACTCCCGCATCGCTGGCACAAAATTTTCATTTTCATGCTTCGAGCGGGCCAGCTTCACCAGGGCAAATCGCTGGAGCGGCAGTAGCGCGGCCCATTGCCTCGGCGTGGGTGGGGCTATGCCATCAGCCTGTGCCTGGGTTCTGACCGCGTCGGGCATCTGGTCTTCCTCCTGCCAGGCTTCCAGCCCACGGGTCGCAAGCTGGCGCAGGGGCTCGTCACTGCGAGCCGCGATCAGGTGGGCTACCAGTGCGCGATAGGTAGCCTGTTCGGGCACGGTTTCGCACGGCAGGTCGGCCAGCTGGCCCCTTTCTTCGCGCGTAAACCGGCTCCACTGCCGCAGGCTCAGCTTTATGCCGACAATATCAAGCTTCTGGCGGGCGATCATCGGAATGCAGCGCAGGGAGCCAGCAAAGTCACGTTCAAAGTCAAAAAGCATGGGACCAGATCCCTTATTGGCGGGAGGGGAATGTCGGGCGGTCATACCGCCCGTTTTACCTGGGAATGATCAGGTGAAGCAGGGACGCCGCCCCGAAAAATACGAGGGTGCTCAACGACCAGATCGCAACGAACCATGCGACCCGAACCCCGGCGCGGGGTGGCGCGTCATCTCCGTTCCCCCGGACAATATCAGTGATACCCATCGGTTTCCGTCACCTTTCCGCGAAAGACGTGATAGGAATAGATCGTGTAGGTCAGGATGACCGGCAGCAGGATGGCGGTGCCGATCAGCTGGAAGAACTGGCTGGACGGCGGGGATGACACATCCCACAGCGTCAGGCCCGGCGGCACGGCATAGGGCCACACCGTAATCCCCAGTCCGGACAGACACAGGAAGAACCAGCCCAGCGCGCACAGGAACGGCCCCTTTGAATGCCCCCTGCGCAGCCCCATGACGAACAGCGCGCCGAGTACCACCGTAAGAACCGGCACGGGTGCCACGAACAGGATGTTCGGCCAGTCGGTCCAGCGCCGCAGGTAAGGGGCATGCAGCAGCGGCGTCCACAGGCTGACCGCGACAATGCCGATGAACAGGCCCACGGCCAGCCGGGCAGCCCAGCGGCGGCATGATGCCTCCAGCACGCCAGTGGTGCGCCAGATCAGCCACGTTGCGCCGAGCAGGGCATAACCACACATGACGGACAGGCCACACAGGATGCTGAACGGTGTCAGCCAGTCAAATGGCCCCCCCGCAAAAGCCCCATCGACAACCCTGATGCCCTGCACCACGCCACCCAGTATCGTGCCCTGACAGAAGGTGGCCATGGCGGAACCGGCCATAAAACCGGCATTCCACAGCCCTTCCCGTCCCGTCCCGCGCGTCATGACACGGAATTCGAACGCCACGCCACGAAAGATCAGCGCGAGCAGCATCAGCACGATTGGCAGGTAGAAGGCCGGCAGCAGGGTGGCGTAGGCACCGGGAAAAACCCCGTAAAGCACGGCACCCCCCAGCACCATCCAGGTCTCGTTCCCATCCCATACGGGGGCGATGGTGTTGACCATCACATCCCGGCGGTCCGGATGGCGTTCGAGTGCGAACAGCATGCCGATGCCAAGGTCAAAGCCATCAAGGACGACATAGATCGAAATGGCGGCCACCAGAATGACGGCCCATATGATGGGGAGCCAGTATGCGAAGTCCATCATGCCTCAGGCTCCTTTGCCAGTAGAGGGATCAATCACGCCCGGATGCATGCTGGTGGCCAGAATCCCGGATGCGTGGGAGGGCGGGGTCTCATGCTCGCCCTCCTGCGGCGCACGGCCCAGCATGCGGACCAGAATGCCCATCCCGGAACCGAACACGAGCACGTAGACCACCACGAACGCCGTCATCGAAAACGCCATGGAGGACAGGGCAACCGGCGATACGCTGTCAGACGTGCGCAGCAGGCCATAGACGGTCCAGGGCTGGCGCCCCACTTCGGTCGTGACCCAGCCGCACAGCAGGGCAAGGAAGCCCGCGGGCGCCATGCAGAGTGCGACACGATGAAAAACCGGGTTGGTGAACAGGGTGCTGTTTCGCCGCAGCCACAGGGACCACAGCCCCACCAGCATCATCAGCATGCCAAGTGCGACCATGATGCGGAAAGAGAAGAAGATGACCGGTGAAGGCGGCCGCTGGTCACGGGGAAAGTCCTTCATGCCCGGCACCCTGCCGTTCAGGCTGTGCGTCAGGATCAGCGATCCGGCCAGCGGCAGTTTGATGGCATAATCCGTATGTTCGGTCTTCATGTTGGGAATACCGAACAGCAGTTCGGGCGCATGATCTTCCGAGACCCAGTCCCCTTCCATCGCAGCAATCTTGACCGGCTGGTATTTGAGCGTGTTCAGGCCATGCGCGTCACCTGCAAGGATCTGGAGCGGGGCCACGATGGCCGCCATCCACATGGCCATGGAGAACATGACCCGCACCGGCTCGCTGGAGATCTTTCCTGCCTTGCGGGCTTTCAGCATATGCCACGCCCCCGTGGCCCCCACGATGAAGGCCACCGACAGGAAGGCCGCCAGTCCCATATGCACCAGACGGAACGGGAAGGACGGGTTGAAGATGATCGCCAGCCAGTCAGCGGGCATGAACCGGCCCGTGGCGGGGTCGATGGTATAACCACGCGGTGTCTGCATCCATGAATTGGAGGACAGTATCCATGTCATGGAAATCAGGGTGCCGACCGACACGCAGCATGTGGCCGCAAAATGCAACCCACGTCCCACCCTGTTCATGCCAAACAGCATGACGCCAAGGAAGCCTGCTTCCAGAAAGAAGGCGGTCATGACCTCATAGGACAGGAGCACGCCCGTAATCGGCCCGGCCTTTTTGGAAAAGATCGACCAGTTCGTGCCGAATTCGTACGACATGACCAGCCCCGAGACGACCCCCATGCCAAAGACAATCGAGAAGACCTTGATCCAGTATCGGTACAGATCAAGGAATACCGGGCGCCCGGTCCTGAGCCACAACCCTTCCAGCACAGCCAGATAGGCCGCCAGACCGATTGAAAAGGCCGGAAAGATGATATGGACGCCTACGGTAAAGGCGAACTGGAAGCGCGCCAGAAGAAGCGCCGGGTCATGTGCGTACTGCATCGATACTTTCCAAAACTTATGCTCAACAAGCAAAACCGTAAATGACTTCCTGGCATAGTGGTTCCGTAGCAATGCACCGCCCTGAAAGACGGATGCATGCCCGGATGTCTCGGGAACCGTGGTAGATCAGCCAGACGCATGATGTCCAAGACAGATTACACATAATATCATAAACGGTGTTTATGATAAAGAAATCGTCAGGCCATGTCTGGTTATGGATGAATATAGATGATCAGGAGACATCAATAATCAATCCCGGAATATTTGGCGGGTACCTGCCGCTTTCAGCCATGAGCCTGCCCGCCCGGCCGGTCCCGTCATTCACCCGGCCATAAGCTCACTTTTCTGCCAAGACCTGCCCAGCGGCCAGAGGCGATACGCAGCACGGCACATGGGTCCGACACCGGGCTTCGAAGCAGCCCGCCTCCATCCAGCTACAGGATTGCTGGCAGACCGCCGGCCATGGCGGTAAAGCGCATCCCGTAGCGGATCACGTAACGCAATCCATTGAACAGTGCGCGCAATGCGTGGTGCCATTGTTCCGCATCCTCGCGCATCAGGATCAGATACGGAACAACCAGAGACCATTCTTCGTCTGATACATCAGAGGGATACGGTTCGCGTGCAGGCGTCATCCCTGATTACTGCACCAGTCAGGCACCGAGGCAGATAACACCCTCTGGCATGTTATGGCGCAGACAGGCGGGGAAGAATGGATGCTCCCCGACCGGAGGCTCAGCCAAACCCGAGTAATGGACGAAAGGACGAACCGATGGGCAGACGGGAGATGGTGACCGGCATATGGGTGACGGCCCAGTCCCGATTGACCACCATTGAGTGTCTGACCGAAAATGAGTTGAGTGATTTCAGTGGATTATGATTCATGGGTGGCTGGGTCAATTCCTGATGAAAAACCCGGGTCAGTTCTCAGTGAAAATCAACACGCGACCGTCAAACGCTTCCATTGCGACAGTTATGATCAGTTGAAGACGCACCTCAATGACTTCATGGCTTCCTATAATTTCGGGCGAAGGCTCAAGGATACTCAATGGTCGCAGGCCCTATGAATACATCTGCAGGATCTGGACGGCAGAACCAGAAAGATTCATCATCAATCCACCCCGTCAAACCCTGGGACTAAACGCTTCTCGGCAATGAAGACTTTGGGAGCGTCTTCCTCCTGAAGCAGTTCTGGTTCAGCGATGTCGGCTCTCTGTTCGGGTGTCAGGGAAACAGCGACAGCCTTTCCCGTGGCATCGACGATGACGTGGATCTTCGTTGTCGGCCTGCCAGCAGGACCGGCCGAGGGCTTGATTGGCGTCCTGTTTTTTTCGGGCTCCCGCACTATAGTGTTGTGTCCGGACAATCGTGCTGTTGATCATCATGTATTCGTTGTCGTGATCGACGGTCATTCATTGATAACCGCCCTAAGATGGTTGAGTATTAGTAGAATTCTGGCATAGTGTCGGCATGGTGATTGCATCGACGAAGACGCCACAAACGAAGCCGATGCGGGCAGGCGGGAAGGCGACCGAGGCAGGCATGGCCTTTCAGGCCGCTGTGGCTACGTGGTTTGCGGTCCACATACTGGCGCGGATACCGGTCGGTGGTCGCTTCAACGTCAACAATCAGGCACTTCCCGTCACGATCCGGCTCGAGACCGGCACCGGCCTCGATGACATCGAAGTGACGCAATCCGACGGCGGCGCGCTACACGTCCAGAACAAGACTTCCGCCACGCTCGCAACCGGCGAGCAAGCACCTCTGACGAAGACCGGGGCCCAGTTAGCTGAATGGATAGCAGATGCGAAGGCTGCAGGAGGTGCGCCAGATCCGACCTCCAATGCCGCAGTGCTCGCCGTAAGGTCGGACGCTGCCCGCACGCTCGACGACCTAGAAGCTGGATGTCGAGCGTTTGATCTTGGCGGAGACTGGGCTGTCACTAAAGGCGGGCGGAACGGCGCGCAACGCAGGGCACTCGACGCGTTAGAGACCATCGTCACGAAGGCGTGGACTGCCGTGCGCAAGGTCGCGCCCACTGCCGACGACCTCACCGACATGGCGCGCACCTTCCACGTTGCAAGATTCTCGATGGACGAGGGCGATACCGACTGGCGCGAGGCCTCGACGCTTCTCGGCCGTCACCTCTACGGCAGTGATGCCGCCGGCGAGGCGCCGTTGCGCGACCTACGCGGTATCATGCGCGAACTCATAGGAAACGGAGCGCCTGCCAATCGCGACGGCCTGCTACGGGCACTCCGGCGGCGTGGCCACATAGATGTCGGCGCGCCGCGCTATGACGAGGACATCGGTCGGCTGCGTTCGGTGACGGCGGCGGAACTGGACCGGCTCGCCGTCCACGGGGAACTCCCCCTCGCCGGCGGCATTACGATCACACGCGAAAGCGACGCGCCGATGGTGACGGCGATCAAGGGCGGTTCCCTTCTCGTTGTGGGGGAGCCGGGCGCCGGTAAGACCGGTACACTCGTGCATGCGGCGAAGTCGCTCATCGCCGAGGGGGCCCTCGTGATCTTCCTCTCGGTTGATCGCTTTCCGGGCGTTGCGATCGCCGCAGACCTCAATTCGGAATTGCGCCTCGGCCACGACCTCGTCGAGATACTGTCAGCCATGCCGGGGTCGCAACCACGGTACCTGATCATCGACGCTTTGGACGCAGCGCGTGGCGGGTTGTCGGAGGGCGTGTTCACGACCCTGATCGAACGGACCATGACTGAGCTTGCTGAGGATTGGACGGTAGTCGCGTCGATCCGAACGTTCGACCTTCGTAATGGCCGTCGGTACCGCGCCGCTTTCGCGGGCACCCCGGCCAACGACGCGCATGCCGACGCAACTCTCGGCACCATCCGGCACTTCTCCGTCTCTCGCCTCACTGACGGGGAGGTCGCCGCGGCCGGTACCGCATCCGCGGAGCTCACGGAGCTCCTAGCTTCCGCATCCGAAGCGCTCGCCGAGCTACTGCGTAACGTGTTCAACCTGTCCCTTGCCGCCGAACTGCTCGCCGATGGCGCGGATCCGGCCGGGTTCGCCGGGATCGCGACCCAATCGGGGCTCATCGACACCTACGAGGACCGCCGCATGCCGACGACCGGCATGACGCAGGCCGCGGCCGAAGCCGTGACGGCCATGGTGGCAAGCCGCAGACTCGCCGTTCGCAAGGTTGACGTCCGGCATGTCGACGTCGATCAGATCATCCAAGCTGGCGTGCTTGCTGCCACAGGTGATTTGGTGAGTTTCTCCCACCACGTCCTGTTCGATCACGTCGCTGGCCGGTTCTATCTGGCGTGGCACGATCCGGATCGACTGATCGCCCAGCTTGATGGCGACACATCCACCGCCCTTCAGCTTGCGCCGGCGCTCCGGTTCGCAATCGAGCGGATTTGGAGCATCGATGCGCCGGGACGGCCCCAGAGCTGGAAACTGGTTTGCGACATATTCTCGGCGACCAAAGTTGATCCGGTGCTTGGCAACGTCGCGCTGCGCACCCTCTCGAACAACGTGACCGAAGTCGGGGACCTCGCCGGTCTCATCGACCGCGTGGCGGCGACGCCCAATGACTCGTCGCTCGCGAGCTTAGTGAACCGCCTCAGTCGGTTTGTATCGATGGAGATCGAGGCGACGCGCAGCGTTACGCCTGAATGCGCGATCGCTTGGACCACCCTGTCCGAAAAGCTCATGCGAACCGACCGGCTCCCGCTCATCGATCCCGCCCGGGTGCTCATGCACGCCCTGTTCGAGCACGGTGACTTCACCGATGCCGTCCTGCTCGGCATCTTCGGACGCGCAGCGCGGGCGATGCTTGGATTCGCCTGGTCGCACTCGCCGCCGCTCCAGGCGATCAGCGTCAGTGCGATCAGGTTCGTTGGGAAAAGCTTCGCCTCCGACATCGCCGCATCACGCGCGTTGCTCGAGCGCGTCTTGCGTGATCCGCACTTTTCGCAGCATGCCGACCGCGAAGCCCCTTGGCTAACCGAGCAGATCATGCCGATTGCGGCGGCGGAGCCGACCTTCGCGGCCGAGGTGTATCGTAGCATCTACGGCCAGATGATCACGGATACCGCTACATCCGCCCTCGGCGGAGCGCTGAGCCGCATTATGCCGCTGTCGTCGAACCGGCGGCAAGACTATGAGCATTCGCGTTGGCATCTGGGGAAATCGCTCGGCGACTTCCTCGCGATATCGCCCGAGCATGGCACTCGCGCGGTCATTGACGCCGTCATCGGCAAAGGCAAGATAGAAGGCTATAGCGAACCCGATGAACCCGTGGTCATCGACCTCGGCTCGGAAAAGATCGAATTCCGCGGCCGTGATCTCGAATTCAATGCCTGGGACGAGGAGGATGAGGATGCGTCGGGACGCGAGGACGATCTTCTCGCGAACTTCGTTAAGTTCCTGCGCGGAAGCAACGTCAACGAGTTCTCGAAGAGCGTTGCCGCAGCATCCCGAGACTACGCGACGGCCTCCGTTTGGACCCGGATCCTCGGCGTCGCGAGCGAACGCGTCGGAGAGATAGGTGACCTGATCTGGCCAGTGATGGTGAAGCCCGACCTGCTCGAAAACATCGACACTCTTCGCGACGCCGTGCGTTTCGTTGCAGCCGCCTGGCCGTCGCGAACGTCGGAAGAGAGGAAATACTTCGAGACTATGGCAGTGGATGACACCCGGCATCTGGATGAAGAACGAAAGAAGAGGTGGCACCGCATTCTGGCCCGGCTGCTCGCGCTGATCCCCGAGGAAGAACTCGTCCTCACAGCTACCCGCGACCTACGACGCAAAATGGAAAAGGATGGGGGGCTGGAGGAGAACCGGCCGAACATAAATTTCTCTAGCTCGTGGGACAACCACGAAAACTGGGAGATGGAGCAGTTGCGTCGGGATGGCGTCAACATGGAATCCGGCCCCAACCGGATGGTCTTCGATGCTTCGAACGCTCTGAACGTCAAATACAAGGCTACGCCGGCCGAAAGCGAGCCTGTCGCACTCGCGGCGCTGTGGTCGGATGCGATGGCGATGACGGCCTTGGTCGATGACAATCCCGCACTCCACGACCAGGTCGACCGCTCAGCCTGGGGCTACATCGCGCACGCCGTCGAGCGCGTCGCCTCAAGCCCGAATTATGTTCCCGGCGCCGACGGCCTGCCCGATCTAGACGCGCTGTTCGCGGTGCTCGGTCGGCTGTCGTCTAGCCAGTATCCCGAAACTCGTGAGACCGAGGGATGAGCATTAGCTGGGGAAACCTGTCGGTGAGAGTATACGCAGCGGAAGCATGGGTCTCCTTGGCGTCACGGTTCGCCGAGGAGCGGCCGGAGATCGTTGACCGGATCAATGAGATCCTGCAGGACGAGGAACCCGCTGTTCGGCTACAAGCCGCGCGGAACCTACAGGTCATCTGCAAGGCGGCCCCCGACCAGATGTGGTCGATTGGCGAGTGCATCGCCGCCAGCGAGACCGACGAGGAGGTCCTTACCGCATACCTCGCGCACGCGCTGAGGCGGTTCAGCCATGCCGAGCCGGAACGCTGCGAACGCATCCTAATCCTGGCGAAGGAGCGGCTTAGCGAATTCTCCGACAAGGGCGGTTCTGGGGGCCGTCTTCAGAAATGTCTCGGCGGATGGGCCGCCCAACTGCACGCTAAGCAAGGTCGGCCGATCGCCCGCGTTTGGCTCGGGGAATGGGCGACAGACCCTCAGCGCTTCCAGGATGCACTGAACGCATACACGTCCTGCCTCCGAGGCGCATTCTTCAGCCGCTACGCAGCCGATTCCGAGCAGGGCAATCGGGGAGGCATGTGCGACCGGGCGCAGGAAGGACTCAAAACAATTCTGGTGCCAGCATTGGCGGTGTCGGCCACGGAACGCGCAATCCTGATGTCGGCGGCCACGCACGAAGAAAAGGTGGCCGCCGGCAAGCGCTACGGTGCAGCCGAGCACGTCATCAACCACGCTATGAACCAACTCTATTTCGGAGCAGGCGCGCAGAACGATGATAAGGAGGAAGGAGTAAGCAACCCCGACACGAAGTCGCGCTTCTTGGCAGACTATGCGGAGATTCTCGGACTTTTCCAGCAGTCCCGAGAGCCCAGAACCCTCCATCACCTTATCAAGCTGTACGATCACCTGATCCCCGGCAACCCGGTCGCCGTATTCTCCGCGATTCACTCGCTCCTAACCGGGGTGGGCGCTGAGGAGGGATATCATTTCGAAAGTCTCGGCAATAGCGCTGTCGTCAAGGTCGCGAAGAGGTATATCGCAGACTATCGGGGGGTATTCGAAGATACCAAGCGGCCTGCGATGCTCGTCGATATCCTGCAACTGTTCTCAGAGATCGGATGGCCCGACGCCCTGCGGCTACTATACGATCTGCCAGATATCCTCCGCTGATAATTAGCGGGGAAAGGAAAATGTGAGTGGTTGAGTTGGCTGCTTTAAATATCGCTCTCCGGACAGTTACATATCCGGTATGAAGGTGTCTTGCTGATTGACCGCTTTCGCTCCTGAACTGCCTGTGTGCTCAGTAATATGGAACCAGACAGGCAGCAGTCGCCTCATGTTGGTCATTCATGCTGCGACATTGCTTGCCACATAGCAGACGCCCTGTCACCGACTGGGACTTGCTTACGGATTTTCAATTTTTAAGCACCAGTTATGAGAAAGGAAGATCCGTTCACCGGTTTCGTCCCTGCAAAATCAAGCACGAGGCTCAGCTGCCCTTATATCGTTGACGCTTCGAAAAGTCCGTTATTGAGCAGGGAGGTTGCCGTCCTGTGAGCCTTGAGGTGCGTTACATTGATCATCAGACACTTGGAACGGCCTGGCTGCTCCGTCAGGACGACGAAGATTCTGCCAAAGACACCACGGCGGCTCCGCCGGATAAAACGATTATATAAAGTCTTGTGCGGACCATAGACTTTCGGGGCATCTTTTCACTGAAGACCGTTACGGATCACGTAAACAATCCAGCTCAGAACACGACGGTCATCTACACGCGGAACCCCATGTGCCAGTGGGAAAAATAGCTTGATCCTCTCCATGTGACGTCCAGACAGCAAAACACATCAGTCACAGACTTACCCTCCATCGCAGGCCTGTGAATCACAATAATTTTTCCATATTAATAAATTAATAGGTTCAAATATTAACATATAATATATAATTTAATTCGATTACCCAACAAAATAAAAATATAAAATGAATAAAAGTTATGTGTTATATGTATATGTTAAAATGTATCATTTTTGTTTACTGTGTTCCCACATTCCATCCGTAACAATGGGAGAGTTAGAATGAGTTCAGATATTTACGTTTCGCCACTACTTGTTGGACTTGCAACTCCGCGTACTCACATACCTGATATTGGCGGCTATTATTCTGACGAATTAGATGTATGGGTGGAAGATGGTCCAATGGGCGTGTCACCAATAGTGCAGCGTGCTCAACGATTGACTGAAATCGTTACAAAAACCGCAGCGGCACCGGAAACTGATGATCAAGGCAATAATTTGGTTGAACTGGTGACGAAGACCGAATCGTTTACTGAAAAAGACGATTGTGTAGATTCTTTAGTGTGATGGTGACCTATGAAGTTGGATCCTTTTATACTTATTGTTACAAATAAAAGGGATATTACTGTTGATTTTGTGGTGCTCGAAATTCAAAAACGTGGTCTGCGTTATTTTAGATTGAATACGGAGGATATTACAAAATACAAAATACGCATGGAGGATGGAGATCCTAGAAATCTTATCCTTTTTTCAGAAGAAACATGTATTTCGATATCTCAGATAACATCGGCCTATTATCGGAGGCCAGCTTTTCCTCTCCCGAGTCTGAGTGCATCTCCAGCGGAATCTGCCTACATTAAAAGTGAATGGTCAGCACTTTTGAGAACAATATGGAATGCACTTGGTGGACGTTGGCTTAATTGTCCTTTTGCAATTCAACAGGCTGAAGATAAACCGAGACAATTAGCTGCAGCAAGAGATGCTAATTTTAAAGTTCCCAGAACGCTCATAACAAATGACTTTGAAGAGGCGAAATCATTTTCGAAAAACGCAACACTCGTAGCGAAAACACTTCGACATGCACTCTTAGACGATGGGAATGGACTGGGGAAAGTTATTTTTACAAATAGAATTCAAATTAACGAATCAATGCGCCTTGCCTTTTCTGCAGCCCCTATTATTTTTCAAGATGAAATTATTAAGAAATCTGACATCCGTGTAACTGTTGTTAATGATGATGTGATATCGGTCCAGATTCATTCACAGGAACATTCCGACACAAGAACAGATTGGCGAAAGGGGGCGAGGGTTGATTTGAATTATTCTATCTTTGACCTGCCAGATCATATTGAAACTCAATGCGTTAAGATTGTTCAAAGTTTAGGTTTGCGATTTGCTGCTATCGATTTATCTTAGTGTCTGACCGAAAATGAGTTGAGTGATTTCAGTGGATTATGATTCATGGGTTTGCGATAACCTGATGAGATCAAGATGGCCTGGACTGAAATCACCCGCGCGCAGTATCGCCGGGACGACCTGGAGTATGCAAGCGACCTTCGCGATGCGGAGTGGGCGCTGATTGCGCCTTTGATTGCCGATCTGATCCCCGAGCATACACGGGCCCACGCCAATCTGATGCCACCGGCAGCGCCAAAGCGCCGCGGTAGGCCCCCAAAGCATGGAGCTATCGATCACCTCAATGGCTGATCACCATATCCGTGCTGGGGAATTTTCCGACAGCACATGTGGGGAATTTTGAAACAGCATTTACAAAGGGTCGATCGTGACGGCGTCGAGTCTGTGAGTTTTGACGCTAATGGCTTGTCGCAGCTAGCCAAATTTCCGCCTGTCGATCTTGTCGTGATCGTGGACAACCTCATGGATAACGCACGTAAACACGGGGCACGCCAAATGAAATTGAAGGCGAGGCGTAATCGTCGTGGAAGAATTGAAATCGAAGTCTCGGACGATGGTCGCGGCATGGACGAAGACAGGGTTGATCCGACGAAGTTGTTCGATAAGGGTTACTCTTCGACCGATGGAGGTACTGGCCTTGGACTTTTCCATGTTCGTCAGGTCCTACATAAAATGGGTGGAGACATCGCGTTGGATTCTAATCGCGAGCGGGGCCGAGTCGATTTCATTATTACCCTGCCCGGAGAGGAGAAATGAGCCTGTATCTTGGTGTGTGCTGGATCGAAGATCAGGCTAGCGACGCGGAAGTCGATAGAATCAAAGATGCAGTCCGGAGTGCTGGCTTCGAACCATTCATCAAGAGAATCGAAACACCTAACGAGATCCGGGAGTTCGCGCAACGTCAAGACCACTATCAGGATTTCGACCTGATCCTATTGGATTTGAACCTTGGCGATGGATTGCGGGGAGATAAGCTTGCGTCGCAGGTTCGGGACGCCTTTAGATCAACAACGATCCTATTCTATAGCGCGGAAGATGAAAGCAAGCTCCGCGCGCGCATCGCCGAGCAGTCTGTCGAGGGCGTCTACTGTGTCCATCGCGATCGATTGGCCAGTCGGGTGGAAGAGTTAGTTGGTCACCTCTCACCGTCTCTTAATCGACTGTCGTCCATGCGTGGCTTGGCCGCCCGGGTTGTCGCAGAATGTGACCAAGACTTTCGTGCGATTTTGGCGAAGCTGGGTGCGGATGGCGCTGATACTGAAATCGCCGAGAGCCTCCGCAGACGTGTTGTGGAAGCGGCGGATGCTCAAATTGAAAAGGTCAAGGAGTTGGGAACCTTGCAAGAACTACTCGACAGTCACTATGTCCATAGCGCTGCGCTTTTCAATGAAGTTAAGGATATTGCTTTCCAGCGAGGTGACGACGAGCTGCTTACAATTATGCGTAAGATGAAGAGATACTTCCCCAGTCAGGTTATTTTGCGGCGAAACATGCTGGCTCATGCGTTAGTGTCTGACCGAAAATGAGTTGAGTGATTTCAGTGGATTATGATTCATGGGTACCGGGGCGAACCCCGGCATCCATCGTCTTGGCAGCGCATGTCAGATTACAGCGACATTGCGGCCGGCCGGACGATAGATCTCTTTGCGCGACAGCAGAGCCCAGACGATCCGGGCCAGTTTGTTGGCAAGTGCGACGGTTGCAAGACGTGTTGGGCGACGCTCCAGAAGCTTGCAAAGCCATGCCCCTGCGGCGCCTGTCCATTTCTGCGCGCGGAAGGACATGGATGTCGCCCCCAGAACGAGCAGCTTCCTTATTTCCCGGTTGCCCGTTTTCGTAATCCTGCCCAGCCGGACCTTTCCGCCGGACGAGTGCTGGCGCGGCACAAGTCCAAGCCAGGCCGCGAAGTGCCGCGCACTTTCGAAAGTGTCGATATCCGTGACAGATGCCACGATCAAGGACGCGGTCATCGGGCCGATGCCGGGTATTGTCAAAAGACGACGGGCATCTTCGTCCTGCCTGGCGTGCGCCTGGATTCGCCTTTCCAGGCATCCGATGCTTTCACTCAACTTTCCATATTGTTCGAAGAGCAAAATGACGGTCTGCTTCATGACGTCGGGCAAACCGGGTGATGTCTCGATTTTCGCCAGAAGATCGGGCAGGCGACTGTTTCCCAACGGCACGATCAAGCCGAATTCCGCTGCGAGCGCGCGCAACGCATTGACCAGCATCGTCTGCTGTTTGACCAATAGTGTGCGCGTTGAGTGTAACGAGAGCAGACTTTGCTGTTCTTCGTTTTTGATCGGGACGAAGCGCGTGTCGGGATGGAGTGCCGCAAGACAGATGGCTGCGGCGTCAACAGCGTCGTTTTTCTTGCCACGTTTGACGAACGGCTTGACCATGTCCGGCGGAATAAGTTTCACGTCATGACCCGCATCGCGGATGACGCGCGCCCAATGATGCGATGTGCCGCAAGCTTCGAGCACGACCTGACACCGCTCGAGTTTCCCGAAGAATGAGGCAACCTCGCTGCGCCCGAGCTTTCGCTTGAGAAGACATTTTCCGTTTGCATCTGTGCCGTGCGCCTGAAAAACGGACTTGGCGATATCCAGGCCGATCATGGTAATTTTCATCCGGGCGGTCTCCTCTGAATGGTCATTCCGACCCCAGCATGGCACATTGATGCCGCATGGGGGCCGTCCACCCCATCTTGAACTGGCGCGGGATCACCTCCAGCGTCTCGGTGACGCTCTCCCCCAGTTTGCTCAGACGATCGCTGCCACAGCACGGACACTGTGTCGGTGCGGGGATGACGACCCGCTCGCGCGGCAGATCGGCACGCAGGGGCTGGCGCCCCCGGTTGCTCCTGGGTGCTGTCGCACGGACGGCGGGATCCGCCGCATTTTCGGGCGCGTCCTCGGCGAGCGTCGTCTCCAGTTCTTCCAGTTCGAGTTCGAGCTGGGCCAGCAGGCGGCGCCCCCGCTCCGACGAGGCGCCGAAACGGTCCTGGCGCATCCGCGCGATAAGATGTTTGAGATGGGCAATCTGCGCTTCGGCGCTGGCCGCGCGCGCTTCTGCATCAATGGCCCGGATTTCGGCAGTAGACGCCCGGAGTTCGGCGACCTGGGCACGCGCCTCGGCAGCGGCAAGTGCTGCGCGCAAGGCGATGATGTCGTCCGTGTCTCCCGTCATGAAGGCAGTTGATCACATGGGCGCTCAAAAGGGTACCAGTATATACTGGCCTGACGCAGTTTTTATTATCCCGCCAGTTCAGGTCTCCATGTTTTCTGAGGATTGCGCCAATCCACACCCTCCAGCAGACAAGTCAATTGTGACGGGGAGAGATGGATCGCTCCGTCCTTTGCCGAAGGCCACAGGAAATGCCCGCGCTCGATCCGCTTCGCATATAAGGAAAGGCCGATCCCATCGTGCCAGATCAGTTTCACCAGGTCGCCGCGTCGGCCCCTCACATGAGGAGTTTCACGTCAATGGCCACTTTCACTGCGAGATCATTTTTTCTTCTCCGTGTTTTGGATCCATGGTCTGAGCCTGTTTAACGACTACCGGCGCGATGCCGCACCTGTAGAACCTCACATCCGGTCGCCGCTCGCGCGCGGCAGCACCACTATCCCGCATTCGGGGCAAAGGCTCAGGAGAACGGGACCATTCTGAAAGGTCGGCATTGCAAGCCATGGGGCCGATCGGTCCGTTCACCTGGATCCACAGGACTGATCAGGTCCTGGGGATGGGGTTTATGTCTGTGGTGTTTCCATCAGCGGGACGCCGGATGCGCGCCATCGATAACGACACCACTCGTGACATATTTCCAGAGCGCAACAAGAAGCTTGCGGGCCAGGGCAACGATCGCCGTTTTGCGGCTCCGGTTACTTCTTGCGCCCACGTGTTCATGGAACCACTGCGCCAGCGCGGTGTCAGGCTGGTAGCGGAGCCACAGCCAGGCAAGCTGGATCATGGCCGTGCGCAGGCGCGGATTACCGGATTTCGAGACGCCTTGTTCACGGTCGATCGATCCGCTTTTCCACGGCGAAGGCGCCAGACCGGCATAAGCCGCGACCTGCCGCCTGTTGTCGAAATGCCGGAACAGTCCTTCCTGCGTCAGAACGGTGGCAAACTCGGCGCCAATCCCTCTGAGACCCTGCAACAGGACAACTGGCGAACATTGATTGTTGTCATTCACTTTTGCCAATTCGTCCCGTTCGCTCTCAACCATTTTAATCTGTTCCATGAGAAGTTCGATGCGGTCCAGTTCTCGTCCGATCTGCGCCTTGAGATGCTTCGGCAAGGGATGACCATCGCCCGTTCGCAACTCGTCGAGACAGGCACGCCGATCCCGTCGCAGCGGCCGGTAACCTCGAATGCCCTGGCTCAGCAGCAGGCCCTGGACGCGGTTGATATGCCGCGTGCGCTCGCCCACCAGAACCTTACGCTCCCGACTGAGACGTCGGCGGTCTTCCTCTTCCCGTGATGGAGGGCGGACCATTGAGCAGACCCGTGCCTCTCCGCGTTTGAACGCCAGCAGCGTACGGACCAGCATCTCCCCGTCGATACGATCCGTCTTTGCACGCCGGTGCTTGCGGGGAACTGCGATCGACGCCGCATCGACGACATGGCTCTCGATCCAGTCCTCCTGCTTCAAGGCTCTATCGATCCAGAATCCATCCAATCCGGCTTCCTGAATCACCACAAGCGGAAAAAGTCTTCCTTCCCGAGCGCGGGCCTTGTCACGAAGACTAGTGAAACAGCCGAACAGGCCCGCAATATCGCCACCTTGAACCGAGTGGCGCGACATCTTCTCGCTTCCGGGTGAGAGCGATGTGACCAGCCAACTCGATTTTCCAAGTTCCAGTGAAACGAAGATCGCGCCAAGATCAACGCGGATAGCGACCTCTCAGGACCACAGGGAGCCGTCCACACCATCAGTTCTCAGTGAAAATCAACACCGATGTATCAGATCGCCTTCGAGACCGGGCTGTTCGCGACGCTCGTTCCTTGGCTGATACTCAATCACCGGGGCCTGAGCATCCTGATCCACCCGAATACGCGTTCTCCGCGCCGGGATCACATCAGCGACGGACTCTGGCTCGGGCAGCGTCGCGCCTTGCTGCCGAAGCGGCTACCGGAAGACTCGCCGAAGGCGGACGACGCAGGGGCTCCGAATACTGAACCGGCGGGTACGGCGCTGATCTGACGCCAGCCCAAAGCCAGGAGCGTGGCGGCGTTCTATTGGTTGCTTTGGTTGTCATGGTTTCCTATATTGCCATCACGAAGAGGACTCTGCCAGGAGGCGACAGGATGCCCACGACACCCGGTTCGGAAACACGCACCCGCGTTGCGGGAAGCCATACGAGAACCCGACTTCTCGGCGTGGGCAGCATCGTGACGGTGCCGGCCGGCCTGGAACTGGCTGCACGCAAGACAGCTCGAACGCGCGGACGTGCCAGCGCGAAGCCACAGGTGCTGGAATACGAGGTTCGGCCGCAAGCCGGTCGCTCTCCCTCCCGCGAGACCGCAACAGATGCCTATGCGGTCGGCCCATGGGGACTTGCCCTGTTACGCGGGAAACAGATCAGGGACGACGATCTTCGCCGTGCCGGTGGCGCCTATACGCTCGATCAGGTCAGGGAACTGCTCAGAGTCACCCGCCAGGCCATCGAGAAGAAAGTCCGCGAACAGGCGATCCTGGCGGTTCCGGGACCGAGCGGCGAGCGGCGCTATCCGGTCGCGCAGTTCACTGGGGATGGGGTCGTGTCGGGCCTGAAGCCGGTGCTCGCCGCCCTGCCAAGCGAAAGCGCATGGTTCCGTCTGAATTTCCTGGTTACGCCGCTCGCACAACTCGACGGGCAGACACCGATCGAAGCGCTGGGCGCTGGCAAGACCGAAGCGGTTGTGGAAGCCGCGCAGTCCATCGGCGTCCAGGGCGGTTGACCGCGTGCCGAACCAGCCCTGGCCGCCGGGAGACCTCGCCTCCCGGCAACCCCGCTGGCGCATTCTGCCCGCGGGCCATCCCCTGCATCGTTTTCACTCCCGCGCTCATGATCCGATTTATTTCGACCGTTCGCGCTCCGGGCGTCTCAACGCGCCGGACGGCTCTCATGGCGTTCTGTACACGGCGGAACAGCAGGCCGGCGCGTTCGCGGAGACGTTCCTGCGCGCGCCAGGCCGCACGCTGCTGCCGATCAATCTCATCGCCGCCAAGGCCTGCACCATACTGAGCGCCAATCGGGAACTGCGGCTGGTGGAGCTGCATGGCCCCGGACTGGCTGTGCTCGGCGCCACGGCGGAGGTCACATCATCCGGCCTGCCGTACGATCTGCCACACGCCTGGTCGAAAGCCGTTCACGACGCATGGTCCGATGCCGACGGCATCAGCTACCGCGCCCGCCATGACAACGATCAGATCTGTTTCGCCCTTTTCGACCGGACGGAGAGCGCGATTGCGATCGCCTCCCAGAGCGACAATCTCGATGCGGACTGGTTCTATGAACTGATGGAGATCTATGGCGTGGGACTGACGAACTGACCGGCAAGGTTTCAAATCCCGAGTCCCCGCTTCCGTCCGAAAGTCCAGTCCACCGCTCCACCCGGCGACAGGGTGCCGGAAACCTGCCGTCCGAGCTTCTGCTCCAGCGCCGGGCGCCACGGCACGAGCTGGAACCCCAGCCCATCGTCGACCATCGCAAACCGACCCGAGGACAGGTTGACCCGCTGGCGATAAACCCCCGAGACAATCTCGTCTTCCTTCGCGGGCCGGTGTTGCAGACCAGTCTGCGCCGCCAATCTGGCGGCCGCCTGATCGAGATCACGCTGGCGCAGGGTGCCGAGCAGGTCGGGTGCGAACACCACGCGCTCGCCCTGCCGCCGGGCCAGCCCCTCGGAGGCGAGATGATCGATCCGCTGCGCCCTCGCCTCGCGGACCTCGGCCCCGAAGCCCGCATTGGCCAGCGCCGAATCTTTGGCGAGCAACTGGCGATCGAGCCAGGTCGCGCCGGGCGCCGTCACCTGCTCGGCCAGCGTGAAATCCGAGCGCGTGGCGAGCGACAGGCGCTGCGTGCCCTTGGCATCCTCCCAGGTGCGGGTCTCGACGATCGCGCCCGGCTTCGCATCGCCGGTCAGATCCAGATCGGGGAAGCGGAGATGATGCGTGCGCCCGTCGGTGCCGGCGATCACCGCGTAGCCCGAACCCTTCAGTTCGTCGTCTAGCCCGCGCTCGACCAGCCGGCCAACGATCGGATCGGCCAGCTTCTCACCGTGGATCGCGAAACCCGCGATGTCGGGCTCTGTCCCACCGCCGGACATGGCGCGGTGCATGGTTTTGATGATGTCGCCCCGGATGGAAAGATCGCGCAGCGTCGCCTCCAGCCCCGGCTTGAGGGTCCAGCGGGCCACCCCGACCGGTTCGGCAAGACCAAGCCCTTCCAGCTTGCTCGCCCGGCCCACCAGCAGGCGGCGCAGTTCCGGGTCTTCAGCACCCGCGCCCGGTTGCAGATCGACGATGCCGCCGCGCTCGTCGTTGATGTCCTGCAACGCGCGATCGAGACTGGTCCAGCGGTCAGCGCCGATCTCGGTTTCCAGCGCGGTGCGGATTTCCTGTTCACTGCGCGGGCCAAGTTCCAACGTCACCCGTTCGGCGGCGCGGTCGCGCAGGCCCTGGCTGATATAAGCGCGGCTGATGACCAGATCCTTGCCGTCGTCGGCCACGCCGCGCACCAGGATGTGGACATGCGGATTGTCAGTGTTCCAGTGATCCACCCCGACCCAGTCCAGCTTGGTGCCGAGGTCGCGCTCCATGTCCTGCATCAACTCCCGCGCGAAGCCCCGCAGATCCTCCATCCGTGCTGCGTCCTCGGGCGAGACGATGAAGCGAAAATGGTGACGGTCTGTTGATTTTCACTGAGAACTGACCCGGGTAGGGCGGAAATTTTCATCGAGACCCATGAATCATAATCCACTGAAATCACTCAACTCATTTTCGGTCAGACACTTAGTCAATTAAATGTCTGACATGAGGGCAAAATCCGACATTAGTGCTGGCTGACATCGACCCATTCTGCGCCAACAAGTTCCACCAGTTGCTCCGGCGTCAGACATACGGAACTGTTCCGATCACCTGCCGCGGGCCAGACTTCGTCAAACGCACGCAAGGAGATGTCGCAAAACACCCTGATCGGCCGCGGCAACCCAAAGGGGCACACGCCACCTACGGGGTGGCTTGTCAGTTGCAGCACCTCGTCCGCGGGCAGCATGCGAGGCCGGTTGCCAAACGTATCCTTCGTCTTGCGGTTGTCCAGCCGTCCCGTCCCGGCCATGACAACCAGGATCCGCTCATCCCCGACTTTCAGCGCCAGCGTCTTGGCAATCTGCCCTTCCTCCACACCCAGAGCCTGAGCGGCTTCCGCCACTGTCGCCGTACTGTCTGTCAGCACCACCGGTTCGATATCGGGTGCGTTTGCCTCGAAAAATGCCTGCACGGACTCCCGGCTCATCTCTTCCCCTCCACAATGCTGGAAAACTGCTGGTGGTCCGGATGATGACACATCCTGCATTTCAGGGACACAATCACAGACCGGTTCACAACGGCGCCACCTGAAAACTGCCGACATCAATCATGAAACTACCGTCTGCCTCGATCTCGAAATAGCGTTTTACCGCTTCCGGGGCAGTCTGCTGGAGGGAACGAATGGCCACAGTCTGCTCAATCGGGGTTTTCGTACGTGCCACCCAGCTTGCGAAGTCCATATGCAGACGATGGGTCTGAAAAGCCTTCAGAACGAAGCCCGCCTGCCCCAGACAGGCCGTCCATTCAGCAGATGAATAATCCCGTACATGCGAGATATCACGCAGCAGTTCCATCGACTGCAGCCAGCTATCCAGCAGGGCGGAAGATGGAGCCGTCACATCAATGAACAGAGCCATACCTGCAGAAGTCAGGACACGTCGTGCCTCCCGCAGACCTGCCAGAGCATCCGACCAGTGGTGGGTGGTAAAGCGACAGAACACAGCGTCAAAAGTTCCAGCGTCAAATGGCAACTCCTCTGCCGGGGCCTGTACCGTCGCAACATTATTCAAATCCTGCCGTGCCGCCTCGTGCGCCACAGCGTCCAGCATCGAAGCGGTGATGTCGCAGGGAACCACCTCTTCGACATGCGGCGCCAGACGGTAGGTCACGTGCCCTCCTCCACAGCCCAGGTCCAGAACGCGCCGCAGGCCTTTGCCCGCAACAAGACGTTCGATCCTGTCCAGATCACTGCCCTGACTGTGTACTGCGCTGGCAACATAGTCCTGTGCCCGGTCGCCATAATGCCTTGCTGTGTATGAATCCGTCATCTTTTCTCATCTGCCTCTTATGTAATCTGTGACGTCAGATTGCCGGACACAAAAAGAAGGGATAATGTCTCATTTTATACTGGTATAAAAACCACCATCATGAACCTTCCTTCTGAACAGCACCGCTCCCTTGGAGCCTTTCTGCGCGCGCGACGTGACGCCCTGTCTCCACAGGACGTTGGATTGCATGTCCTGCCCGGACGGCGTCGGGCACGGGGGTGGCGGCGGGAAGAAGCAGCCCAGCTCTGTGGTATCAGCACGACGTGGTATACGTGGCTGGAACAGGGTCGGAATGTCTCCTGTTCGGCGACGACACTTGCGCGTATTGCCACGGCTCTGCATCTGTCCCCTGCGGAAAGGCTCTATCTATTCGAACTGGCCCAGTTGAAGGATCCCGATGCCTCACGGCCAGTCACCGCATCCAGTCTTCCCGAACCCGTCCGGACTTTCCCGGCGCAGGTGACCATGCCCTGTTATGTGCTGGATCCCCTGTGGAATGCCTGCGTCGCCAACAAAGCGGCCCGGCGTCTCTTCGTTGGATGGCTGGACAGTGAAGAGCGCAACCTGCTGCGCTACGTCTTTCTCGACCCTACAGCCCGAACCTTTCTGGATGACTGGGAAGGCAGTGCCCGACGGGTTCTTGCCGAATTCCGGGCTGCCAGCATCCGTGGTGACACGCATCTGGTGGAAACACTCGTGCAGGAGCTTCGATCCCGAAGTCCGGATTTTGAACGGCTGTGGCATAATCAGAGTGTATTGCTAAGAGCCTGAATCAGAAAGCGGTTTGATTGATTTTTCGCAGAACTCTGCGGATTCCGCAGAGTTCTGCGAAAAATCAATCAAACCGCTTTCTGATTCAGGCTCTAAGGCAGTTGACCCTTACCGCGCCCTTCACCGGCATGCTGGTGGATGTTCCACCGGAAATCCATGTCGGTGATACGCTGAAACAGCATGATTATATCGGATCAATCATAACAGAAGACCATGCCGCCATTGAAGCATATGTGCATGAAACGGACATCAGCTTCATACAACCCGGGGCAAAGGCCAGTTTTGTGGCCAATAGCCCTGGTGCCAAGCGGATAACAGGGCATGTACGGTCGATTTCGGTTGCATCAGTCCCGGAAATCGATGCGCTGGAACAGGCCTCCCTGTATGGCGGGCATATCAAGGCACATCGGGACGAAACCAGCCACAGGATCGTACCGGAAGAAGCGGTCTACCAGGTTATTATCCTGCCTGATGGGCCGCTGCCACCGGTCAGACAGCGCATAGGGGGAATGGTCCGCATACACGCCACCGCCACCAGTTTTGTGCAGCGGACCTATCGCAAGATTGTCTCGGTCTTTATGGGAGAAGCTGGCCTGTAGCAGCAACACGCAGGATCTAGCAGGCTGTCGGATTGGGCGCTGCCGGAGTGATGAGTGACGGCGACGATGGCGTTTATGCGGCCGTCAGTCGCGTGATCCTGCGGCAATTGTATGCGAGGGCGACGAGCGTCCATTCTGTTGCGACGTTGGGGAGGCCACGGAGATGGAAACGGGTGAAGCCCATAGCGCCCTTGATGATACCGAAGACCGGTTCGACGGTCTGCTTGCGTAAGGCGTAAAGGGCTTTTGCCGGGTTCTGTTGCAGCCTGGCCTTCATTTCCAGGCGCCAGGGCTCGGTGAGCCGTCTTCGCCAGTTTCTTCTGCTTCACCAGCAGTTCGAGGGCGCGGAAGCGTCGTCCGCCAGCAGGGACTTCGTAAGTGCCGGTCTCGGCTCCTTCGCCATTAAGGACGGGGCGGACGTTCACGGGGACTGGCATCCCCACCCGCGATCACGAAGGGATCGAGGCGCAGCCGCTCGCTCTCCTGCCCCTGCTGGCCGCGCTGCGGCATGACGCCGGCCATTCAGAGGGTCGCCTTTTCGGCTGGAGTCAGCGGACGGGTTGGGAAGACATGGCAGGGTGTCTCATCGGTCGTGGAGCGACGGACACCGTTCTCGACCCATCCCTGAAGATCTGGGAGGGCGTAGACGATGCGACCGCCGATCTTCCGATAAGTCGGACCAGTGCCGTAGGTGCGGTGCTTTTCCAGCATGCGGATGGAAATACCGAGGAAACGCGCCGCATCGGGCGTGCGCAGGAAACGGGGCGGCACCCCCGTCTTGGGATCAAGCATGATCGGCCCTCCGGTTGGGTTCGGCTGCTGTCGGTCACGACAGCGGGCCATGGCGAACCGTGGCGGAGGATTGGTAGGATGAAGAGTGCCAGAATCAACAGGGGATGATTCCGGCACCCTATTAAGAGGCGCTTATTGGGAATAAGCTACTGAGGTCGGTGAACAGTATACCATTGTCAAACAGATTGACACAGAACCGGTAGGTCCAAAACGCTTAACTGTCTTTCAGCTTGCGCACTTTTTCGATTATATTTTTGTTAGATAAATACCCCGCCTCATGTCTCAAGCGCGAATTCGAAACAATGTTCTCAAGTAAAGAGAAAGATTATTATCGTAGTTTATTAATCGATACGATTAAAAATTCGCCCCTAAACAAAGGTCAACAGAAGAGTAAAATATATAGATTTGGCACCCGTTATAAAAAAATAACCGGCCACAAATCAATTTGTATGTTTGAGGATTGCTCCCACCAAGCCATCGGATCGCATTCTTTTCAAGAAAGTGGATGCCTGGATGCAATTTCCGAAATTGTTCCAAAAACGGGCAACAGTGTATATGAACCCATATTCAACCCCGATTTAGCAGGCTGTCGGATTGGGCGCTGCCGTAGTGATGAGTGACGACGACGACGGTGTTTATGCGGCCGTCAGTCGCGTGATCCTGCGGCAATTGTATGCGAGGGCGACGAGCGTCCATTCTGTTGCGACGTTGGAGAGGCCACGGAGATGGAAACGGGTGAAGCCCATGGCGCTCTTGATGATACCGAAGACCGGTTCGCCGCCACAAAGCGCATACCGATATCACGATACGTCGCCCGTTCGATCCGACGCGATGAGAACACGCCGTTCGCATAGGCGTAGATCAGCAGCGCCAGCATCAGGCGCGGATGATACTGCGCCTTGCCGCCAGTCCGCGCAGGAACGGAAAATGCCCTCAACGGCATCCGCTCTACCGCCGCCACGATGAAATGCGCCACATCGTCCGACGGCAGCCATGACTTCAGATCCGGCGGCAGAAGATACGGCTGCGATCGATCAAACGGAATGAAGCTGTTCATCCTGAAAGCTTATCCCAGATCACCAGAGGTAGGCACCCCAACCCGACAGTCTGCTAGACAGCGATCAGAGAAAACCAACCTTCGCACGTCGCGCGTTTATGTCCGCTTATCCGGCACAACACCACGATCGATGAGGCGGGGTTTGTCCGCGAGCGCCATGCCGACCGCTATCTCAAACCGCCACAGGAAATGGCCCGCCTGTTCAGCCGTTACCCCGAAGCCGTGGCCCGCACCATGGACATTGTGGGGCGCTGCAGGTTCTCGCTCGACGATCTGGCCTACCGGTATCCCGATGAGGTCTCCGTGCCCGGCCAGACGCCCCAGCAGGCGCTGGAGGCGCTGACCTGGGAGGGCGCCCGTTCCGTCTATCCGGATGGCGTACCGGATGACGTGGCGGAAACGCTCCGCCATGAACTCGGCCTGATCGGGCGGATGAACTACGCACCGTATTTCCTGACCGTGAACAGTATCGTCCGCTATGCACGCAGTCAGGATATTCTCTGCCAGGGCCGTGGTTCGGCGGCCAATTCTGCTGTCTGCTACGTGCTCGGCATTACTGCCATTGATCCCGCCCGCAACTCGCTGCTGTTCGAACGCTTCGTCTCCGAGGAGCGGGGCGAGCCACCGGATATCGACGTCGATTTCGAGCATGCCCGCCGCGAGCAGGTCATCCAGTGGGTCTATGAGCATTACGGCCGTGACCGGGCGGCACTGACGGCGGTGGTCATCCGCTATCGCGCCAAAGGGGCGCTGCGTGACGTTGGCAAGGTGATGGGTCTCCCCGAAGACCTGATACGCAGCCTATCGGGACATATCTGGGGCTGGGGACGCAAGCTGGACGATGAGGCTCTCAATGACACCGGCATTGACCTGTCCGACCGGCGCATCCGCCTGACACTCGACCTGGCACGTTGCCTGATCGGCATGCCCCGCCATCTGTCGCAGCATCCCGGTGGTTTTGTCCTGACGCATGACCGGCTGGATGAGCTGGTGCCTATTGAGCCTGCCTCAATGGAGCAACGCCAGATCATCGAATGGGACAAGGACGATATCGATGTTCTAAAATTCATGAAGGTCGATATTCTGGCGCTCGGCATGCTGACCTGCATGAAAAAGGGGCTGGACCTGCTGGCGGAACATAAGGGCCAGCACTTCACGCTCCAGACCCTCCCGGCCGAGGAAGCGTCTCACCGCGGCGGGGCTTGTGCTGGTGCGTCAGAGGCCCGGATCGGCAGAAGGCGTGGTGTTCATGACGCTGGAGGACGAGACGGCCAACATGAACGTCATCATCTGGCCCGATATGTTCGACACTAACCGACGCGTGGTGCTGGGCGGGCAGATGCTGGCAGTGACAGGCATGATCCAGAAGGAAGGTGACGTCGTCCATCTGGTGGCGAAGGAGATCACCGACCTTTCCGGGCTGCTCGCGGACGTCGGTAATCGCTCCTCTGCAGAGAGCACCCATGCCAGCGATTCCGCCGGTGAGCGTATCGTCTGTGAGTGCTGGTTGTAATCTCCCCAAATGTGCTGGTTGAAAATTCCCCAGTTTAATCTCGATGAAAATTTCCGCCCTACCCGGGTCAGTTCTCAGTGAAAATCAACAGCCTGATCGTTGTCCTGATCCCCGACACGGCGGATGATGCCTGCGGTCTGCATCTGCGCAAGCTGAAGGACGCCTTTGCTGACCGTGCCTATATGGCGCTCACCCTGCTACGCCGTCCCAATGACCCGATGCGGCTGTATGAGCTTGCCAACCTGGCGCATCAGGCACGGGTGCCAACCGTTGTGACCAATGACGTGCTGTTCCATACCCACGACCGGCGCATCCTTCAGGATGTCGTCACCTGCATCCGGCATAACACCACCATCGACGAGGCCGGGTTCGTCCGCGAGCGTCACGCGGACCGCTATCTCAAACCGCCACAGGAAATGGCCCGGCTGTTCAGCCGTTACCCTGAAGCCGCCGCCCGCACCATGGATATCGTGGAGCGCTGCCGCTTCTCGCTCGATGATCTGGCCTACCAGTATCCTGATGAAGTCTCCGTACCTGGCCAGACACCCCAGCAGGCGCTGGAGGCGCTGACCTGGGAGGGCGCCCGTTCCGTCTATCCGGATGGCGTACCGGATGACGTGGCGGAAACGCTCCGCCATGAACTCGGCCTGATCGGGCGCATGGCCTACGCGCCCTATTTCCTGACCGTGAACAGCATTGTCCGCTATGCCCGCTCTCAGGATATTCTCTGTCAGGGACGCGGCTCGGCGGCCAATTCTGCCGTCTGCTACGTGCTCGGCATCACAGCCATCGACCCCGCCCGTAATTCGCTGCTGTTCGAGCGCTTCGTCTCCGAAGAGCGGGGCGAGCCGCCGGACATCGACGTGGATTTCGAGCATGCACGGCGCGAGCAGGTCATCCAGTGGGTGTATGAGCATTACGGACGTGACCGCGCGGCCCTGACAGCCGTGGTGATCCGCTATCGCGCCAAAGGGGCTTTGCGGGATGTTGGCAAGGTCATGGGCCTGCCGGAAGACCTGATCCGCACGCTCTCGGGCCAGACTCATGGTTGGGGCCACAGGCTGGACGATGACGCCCTGACTGATAGTGGCATTGATCTGTCAGACCGCCGTATCCGCCTGACGCTTGATCTGGCCCGCTGCCTGATCGGCGTACCCCGTCATCTGTCACAGCATCCCGGGGGATTTGTGCTGACGCATGACCGGCTGGATGAGCTTGTGCCCATTGAGCCTGCGTCGATGGAGCAGCGCCAGATCATCGAATGGGACAAGGATGATATCGACGTCCTGAAATTCATGAAGGTCGATATTCTGGCCCTTGGCATGCTGACCTGCATGAAGAAAGGTCTGGACCTGCTGGCGGCGCACAAAGGCCAACACTTTACGCTCCAGGCCCTCCCGGCCGAGGATCCGCGCACCTACGCCATGATCCGCAAGGCCGACACGATCGGCGTGTTCCAAATTGAATCCCGCGCGCAGATGTCCATGCTGCCGCGCCTGAAGCCGCGTGTGTTCTATGATCTCGTCATTGAGGTCGCGATCGTGCGTCCCGGCCCTATACAGGAGGATATGGTCCATCCCTATCTCCGCAGGCGCGAAGGGATCGAACCGGAAAACTATCCGACACCTGAACTGGAAAAGGTTCTGAAAAAGACGCTCGGTATCCCGTTGTTTCAGGAACAGGCGATGCAGGTCGCCATGATCTGTGCAGGGTTTACCGCCGCCGAGGCCGATCAGTTGCGTCGCGCGATGGCGACTTTCAAGAATACCGGTACCGTCTCGCAGTTTCAGACACGCCTGATCGAAGGCATGCGCGCCAATGGGTATGATGAGGAATTCGCCGAGCGGATCTATCAGCAACTGGAAGGCTTCGGTTCTTACGGATTTCCCGAGAGCCACGCGGCCAGTTTCGCCATTCTGGCCTACTCGTCGTCATGGATGAAATGCACCCATCCGGATGTGTTTCTGACCTCACTCCTGAACAGCCAGCCGATGGGGTTCTATGCGCCGGCACAACTGGTCCGCGATGCGCGGGAACACGGCGTGGAGGTCAGGCCTGTCTGCGTGAATGCTTCACGCTGGGACAGCACACTGGAAGGGCCGGAAACACCGGAGGGTCGCTTCGCCGTGCGGCTGGGCATCAGTCTGGTCAAGGGCCTGGCCAATGACGATGCGGCCCGGATTGTTGCCGCACGAGCCTCCCGTCCCTTTACATCCATTGATGATCTGTGGCGTCGGGCTGGCGTGAAGTCGGCAGCCCTGACCCATCTGGCCGAAGCGGACGCGTTCCGCCCTTCGCTCGGGCTGACACGGCGCGAGGCGCTCTGGGCGATCAAAGCTCTGCGCGATGAACCCCTGCCCCTGTTTGCGGCTGCGGAAGTAACGCGTGAAGCGGAGGAGCCGGATGTGTTGCTGCAGCCCATGCGGGATGGCGCCGAGGTAGTGCGGGACTATAACCGGCTTGGCCTGACCCTGCGGGACCATCCCCTCGCATTTCTTCGCAGGGATCTGCGAGAACGGGACATCGTCACCTGTCGGCAGGCGCTGGCGGCAAAGGATGGGAAGCGTCTCACCGTGGCAGGGCTGGTGCTGGTTCGGCAGCGACCAGGGTCTGCCGAAGGCGTGGTGTTCATGACGCTGGAGGACGAGACAGCCAACATGAACGTCATCATCTGGCCGGATATGTTCGATGCAAACCGGCGCGTGGTGCTTGGTGGGCAGATGCTGGCGGTGACGGGCATGCTCCAGAAGGAAGGTGACGTCGTGCATCTGGTAGCAAAAGAGATCACCGACCTTTCCGGGTTGCTCGCAGACATCGGTAATCGCTCCTCTGCTGAGAGCACCCATGACAGCGATTCCGCCGGTGAGCGCATCGTCGTCAGATCGCGTAATTTCCACTGATCGATAAGGCTGCCGACAAAGATCACGCCATCGTGAAACGCCCCGATTTCAGTCCTATCTACGCTGGAGTTTCACTCCCATTTGCATCCTATACGCATCCTGCGCGCGGAGCAGAAACGCAAAAGGCCGCCCATGAGGCGGCCTAAGTATTTGATATTAAACGGGATTCATGGTTGCGGGGGCAGGATTTGAACCTGCGGCCTTCAGGTTATGAGCCTGACGAGCAAATGATCTCGCAGTGAAAGTGGCCATTGACGTGAAACTCCTCATGTGAGGGGCCGGGAAGGGCGCGGGACAGCGTGACCGCGCGCGCCGCCAGCCCTGCCAGCATCGTTTCATTTCCATGACAATCCTGTATGCTGCATGGCGCAACAGGACCATAAGGGCTTCCTTACCATGACGTCTGCTTCTGATACCTTTATTGAAGCGCTGCCCAAGGCCGAGCTTCACGTCCATCTGGAAGGCACGCTTGAACCGGGGCTGAAAATCGTCCTGGCCCGCCGTCATGGCCACCCGCTGCAAAACCGGACGGAAGAGGAAATCCGTTCCGGTTACAGCTTCCATGACCTGCCATCCTTCCTTGCCCTTTATTACGAAGGCATGGAACTGCTCAATACGGAGCAGGATTTCTATGACCTGTGCTATGCCTACCTGAAGAAGGTTGCCTCGCAGAACGTTCTCTATACGGAAATGTTTTTCGACCCCCAGCTTCATACCCGTCGCGGCGTTCCCTTCAGGACAGTCATCACCGGCCTGGGCCGCGCACGCAGGGATGCGGAAAAGGATTTTGGCATCCATTCGCAGCTTGTCATGTGCTTCATCCGGGAAATGAGTGCTGAATCAGCGGATGAAACCTTTACACAGGCACTGCCCTATCTGTCCGAAATTGTTGGTGTCGGGCTGGATTCCGATGAAAAGGGCAATCCGCCCGCCAAATTCGCGCATGTCTTCCAGCGTGCCCGCGATGCTGGCCTGCATGTGACGATGCACTGTGACATCGATCAGGAAAACACGCATGAACATATCCGCCAGGCGCTGGAGGATCTGGGCAGCGAGCGGCTTGACCATGGCCTGAACGTGCTTGAAAAGCCGGAACTGCTGAAGCAGGCGCGGGAACGACGCATCCCGTTTACGGTCTGTCCGTTCCCCAACATGGCGATCCGCCCCGGCAGTAACGAAAAGGACATCCGTGCCCTGCTGGATGCCGGGCTGACCATTACGATCAATTCCGATGACCCAGGATACATGCAGAGTGTCTATATAACCGAAGCCATGAAGATGGCGCGTGACGGCGCGCAGCTGACACCGGAGGAACTGCTGGCCATCAGCCGCAATGCCTTCAACGCCGCCTGGATCGGGGAGGGGGAACGCAGCACCTATCTGGACCGGCTGGATGCGTTTGCCCGGCAGCAGGGGCTTATGGTGCCTGCCGCGTAAGGCAGGACCGGCCGGCAGGGCCAGAGGACCGCATGGCCCTGTACCGGATGGCTGCCCTGACGGTCTTCGCCCTTGGCGGGTTCAACCCGCTGTCCCCGCTTTTCGTGGCGCGGTCCCATACTGCCATGCGGTTTACGGCACGACCGGCGTGGTGGGCAGGAACTCCGTCGTAAACGCCTCCTTCCATACAGCCGCGTCAGCGATCTGGCCCGTATCCGCCATCATGCGCGCGGTGGCCTGCCAGCGTGCCGCAGTCATGATGCCAAGTCCGCCCTGCACGGCATCACCGGAAAAGCAGGCATTGCTCCGGCGCAGCGCATCACGCGCACAGGCAACATGTGTTGCGTCCAGCAGGCGGTTTTCGCGCATTATGGCATTATTGCCGGGTGTCGGGTCCCCAAGCAGGTAATCACGGTATCCCTCCATGCTGACCTTCAAAAAGGCACGCAGCCGTCCGGCATCCTGTGTCAGCGTGTCATCACGCGTAACAATCGTGCCCGAATAGGGCGGATAGCCGTAATCCGCCAGGGTAAAGAAGCGGAATGGCACGTTGCGCCGCTGCAGGTCACATGGTTCGGCCGTGAGAATGGCCTGTATGGCAACGGACGGGTCAATGACGAATGGCTGCAGGTTATAGGCGTAAGGCCGCACCTGGTTGTCCGAAAAGCCGAAGCGCTGCTTCATCCACGGCCAGTAGGCCGCCATGGAGGAGGGAGCGAGCAGCAGGGTACGCGTGCGCAGTTCCTCCGGGTGGTTCACATCGGTATGGGCGATCAGTCCCTCAAGGTCCTGCTGGAAGATGGCCGCGACCGCTTTTACCGGCAGCCCCTTCGCACGCTGGAGGATAACCTGCGTATCAAAACCGATAATGGCATCCACCGCACCCGAAAGCAGCATCTGGGGCGCATTGAGCTGCGGTGTGCCGCTGCGGATCTGTACATCCAGGCCTGCACGCCGGTACAGGCCCGTCTCCCGTGCCTGGTAAAACCCGCCCTGATCGGGCTGCGCGTACCAGTTGGTCATCAGCGTGAAGGGCCGGGTGCCCGCGCGCGCCCCGATGCAGGGCATGGCCAGGGCGGCCCCTGCGCCCATGCAGCCTGTCATGACAAGGGCACGACGAGAAATTTTTTGTCCGTACACGATCTTTTTCACCTGCCATGCATGCGCTGCGTTATCGTAACGTATAAATAACAAAAAACATCTTGATAAGGTCATGAATATGCTTGCCACACAGGAACCACGACTGCGGGATTTCTGGTACTGCCTCTTCCCCATGCATGAACTGTCCGATGCACCGCGTGCCTTCCGCCTTCTGGGGCAGGATATTGTGGTCTGGCGCGATGAAGATGGCAGGCCGCATGCGGTCATTGACCGCTGCCCGCATCGCAGCGCCCGCCTGTCTGGCGGAACGGTGGAGGAGGGACGCATTGTCTGCCCCTATCATGGCTGGGCCTTCCGCGGGGATGGGCGGTGCGTCTCGGTGCCGCAGAGTGTAACCAATGCCGGCCCCCAGTTTGGCGTGAAGGCACTGCATTGCACCGAGCGCTACGGACAGGTCTGGGTCTGCCCGGGCGAGCCCGCCTTCGATCTGCCCCATGTTCCCCACTTCGAAAAACCGGGATATCGCCAGATTTTCGAATTTTCGGAAGACTGGGCCTGCTCCGCGCAGCGCATCATAGAAAATGAATTCGATACGGCGCATTTCTCATTCGTGCACAAGGGCAGCTTTGGCGACAGCGATCCCGCCCCGGCCCGCACGGATATTACCGAGACCGAAACCGGTTTTGTGGCGGAACTGCATTTTGCCGTCCGCAATCCCGAGGACATGCGCGATGCATTGCAGATGCACGATGACAATACGGTCCGTAACGTCATCTCCCGCTTCATCATGCCCTTTTACCAGATTGCCGAGATCAATTATCCCAACGGCCTGACCAATGTCCTTGTCACCTGGCTGACACCGGTTGACGATGGCACGACACGCTTCAACCAGTTCGTGATGCGCAACGACCGGGAGGAGGACGTTCCCGCATCACAGGTCCGGGCCTTTGACCGGCGTATCACTAGTGAAGACCGCCAGGTGCTGGAACTGACCGATCCGATGGTTCCGCTTGATACATCGGAAGGGGTGGAGATCCACATGGCCAGTGACAAGCCCGGCCTGATCATGCGCCGCCGCATGCGCGAATTCCTGCATGGCGGGAAAAAGGCATAAAACCCGGACTGCCGGTGGAAAAGATGGGGGCCAACCGGCTGCCGGATGAAAGGCGGGCGGATATTGATGTCCGTTGGCCCTGCCCGCAGTGGCGGCCTGCGCTTTTTTTACGCCCCTGGCGGCACGCGGGGCATGCGGTTCAGGGTATGGCGCTGTATGAGCCGGAAGGGCAGCGGACGGGCCGGTGGCAAAGGATTGCCCGCCATGACGCACAGCAACCGTCGTGCCGCCTGTTCACCCATTGTACCAAAAGGCAGGTGGATGGTTGCCAGCGGTGGATCAACGAACTGGCTCATGACCGTATCGCCGCACCCGACAATGCTGATATCCTGCGGAATGCGCAGGCCGCGCCTGCGACATTCCATGATGGTCCCGATGGCCAGGATATCGCCGGTGCAGGCAATGGCCGTCAGGCCGCGCACCCGGTCCAGCAGGGTACGTGCCGCGCGCCTGCTGGATGCGGCCTGATAATCGGCCGTTTCCATTATGTGGCCCGCTCCATGCGGCAGTCCGTGATGTTCCAGGCGCTGTATTGCCCCACGCAGGCGTTCTGCGATGGGCAGCGTATTTGCCACCGGGCCGGTCAGGATTCCGATGGTGCGATGCCCGCGCATGACAAGCGCGTCGATCACCGTGGCCATTGCCGCGGCATCCTGCATGGCAACGGATAGCGCGCCCGCACAGGCGGCCGGATCATCCTGCGTTGCCAGCACCACCCCGCGTGAGGCCAGCAGGCCAAGGGTTGCGGGCAGGTGATGCGAGCCGGTCAGGATCATGCCATCAACGCCACGTTCGATCATCATGCGCACCTGTTCCAGCTCACGTTCCGGCGCGCGCTGCGAACAGGCGACCAGCAGCCCATAACCTGCATCGCGCAATGTCGCCTCGATCGCCGCGATGGATGGCGCGAACAGGGGGTTGGACAGGGTTGGCACCACCAGCCCGACGGTACGTGTCTTCTGGCGCACCAGCGCGCGCGCCGCATTGTTGGGAATGTAGGAGAACCGCTCCAGCACCGCCTGCACCGCCGCAGCATAGGCAGGTGATACGCCACAGGTACGATTGATCACGCGCGAGGCAGTGGAAACCGATACCCCGGCCAGGCGCGCCACGTCACGCAGCGTGATTTCGGCCCCCGGCGGGGGGACGGGGCTGTCAGCCGGGTCCGTCATGGGGTAGGCTGCGGTGGGGTATCCGCCGTGGCCGGATGGTCCTCGGGGCGGAATTTCTGCACGGTCCGGAAACGGCTTACCAGATAGTCACCGGACAGGATCGGTTCATGACGTGGCGGGTTGCCGGCAGGGCGGCACGTGGGCAGGCAGGTGACAGGGGTAGTGTAATCCAGGTTGAAGAACATCGGGATCGAATACCGTTCCCGCCCGGTGCGGTTGACCACCCGATGCGGGTTGGAGACATACAGGTCATTGGTCCAGCGCTGGAACAGATCACCGATATTGACAACCAGCGTATCCTCCACAAACGGGGCCGCAATCCATTCGCCATCGCGCTTGCGCAGTTCCAGCCCCCCGATCGGGTCCTGCGCCAGCAGGGTGAACATGCCGTAATCGGTATGGGGGGCCACGCCGAAGGCATTGTCCGGCGATATGGCGGGCTGGGGCGGGTAGTGGAAAAGCCGCATCTGGACCATCGGTTTCCTGATATACGGCAGGAAGAAGCCTTCATCCAGACGGAGTGCCGTGGCGATCAGGCGCAGCATCCGCTCTCCCAGCGCGCGCGCCTGGCCAAAATAGGCATCGACCGCCGCACGCAGCCAGGGCAGGTCCTCCGGCCACTGGTTGGGCGCATGCAGCGGCAGCCGGGCTATGACATCAGGATCATCGGGGGGAAGGTCCACGCCAATCTCGTAACTTTCCTTGAGATCGGCAACAAAACCGGGATGCTGGTTGATCCCCTGCGGCATGAAGCCGCGCCGGTAGACCGGGTGCATGAGATGGGCCATGCGTTCCGCTTCCGGTAGTGCAAAGTACCGTCGCGTTGCCGCAAAGACGTCCCTGAGCACCTGCGGGTCGATGCCATGATTGGCAATGTAGAAAAAACCGGTTTCACGACAGGCTTCATCCAGCTTTGCCGCCAGGGCCTCCAGCGGCTGGCCATGGGTCAGCGGTGCAAGGTCCAGCACGGGCACTTCCTCGCGGCTGGCGGCGCGTACGGCGTTGATCATGGGAACATATCCTGATGCAGGGAAGGGAAAGGCACCATCACAGTCCGGGCAGCGGATCGGCCTGGTCCGCCGCCCAGAACAGCACACGGCGGCGGACCAGACCGACAGCCAGGTGCAGGCATATGCCGATAAGGCAGAGGACCAGCAGGATCGAGAAGACCCCCGCCATGTCGAAGGAAAAATTCATCTGCAGGATCAGGTACCCCAGCCCGGCGCGCGCGCCGACGAACTCCCCGACAATGGCACCGATAACCGACAGCACCGCCGCGACATCAAGCCCGGCGAAGATATAGGGAAGTGCCTGCGGAAACCGTGCCATGCAAAAGATCTGCCATTGTGTGGCAGTGCAGGCGCGCAGCATTTCCATCTGTTCACGCGGGGTTGCCTGCAGCCCCACGATGGTATTCGACAGGGCGGGAAAGAACGCGATCGTAGCCGTGATGACAATTTTCGACGACAGCCCGTACCCCAGCCAGATGACCAGGATCGGTGCGATGGCAACCTTCGGTACGGTCTGGGCCGCGACCAGATAGGGGTAGAACACTTGTTCGAGAAAACGCGACTGCCCGATCAGCACACCCAGCCCGATGCCCACGATGGCCCCGATGCCGAACCCGGCCAGGATTTCCTCGCAGGTTACAAGAAAGTGGGGCCACAGGATACCCGACCGGATCTCCAGCCACAGGGCCTGCACCACCGCGCTGGGTGCGGGCAGGACGATTGCGGGAACATGCAATGCGCGCACCGCGCCTTCCCAGGCGGCCAGCAAAACCAGCAATACAACGGGCGAAAGGGCGCGGGGACTGGAGAAGACAGTGGTCCGGGCACGCGGCGTGGCCATCAGTCAATTTCTCCACGGCTGTTGAAATGGCTCCGGATACGGCGGACATGGGCCCCGAACGCGGGGGTGGAGAACATGTCCAGCCGCCGCGGGCGGGGCAGGTCGATAGGGTAGTTCGCAACAATGCGCCCCGGTCGCGCGGCCATGACCACGACCTGATCAGCCAGGAACACGGCTTCGGGAATACTGTGCGTGATCAGCAGGACGGTGGCATCCTTTTCGTGCCATATGCGCAGCAGTTCGAGATTCATGGTCTCGCGTGTCATGGCGTCCAGCGCGCCGAAGGGTTCGTCCATCAGCAGCAGGGACGGATTATGGACCAGCGCGCGGCACAGCCCGACGCGCTGCTGCATGCCCCCTGACAGTTCGCCGGGATAACGGTGAGCGAAGCCGGTCAGCCCGACCATGTCCAGAAGATCACGGGCACGCGCGCGCGCATCATCGGCGGGCAGTTTCTGTACCTCGGCCGGAACCATGACATTGGACAGGATATTGCGCCACGGCAGCAGCACCGGGGACTGGAAGACAACCCCGACGTCCCGGCTGGGGCCATCAAGGCGCCTGCCGGCAATCTCGATCGTGCCTGGCCCGGCTGGCATGACCCCGGCAAGGATGCGCAGGAGCGTACTCTTGCCACAGCCGCTGGGTCCGACCACACAGGTGAACTGACCCCTGCCGATCGACAGGTCTATACCGTCCAGCGCCTGTACGGGCAGGCCATCCGCCCCCGCGTAGGTCTTGCCCAGCCCGGCAATGTGGACCAGCGGGTGGCCGGCAGCGCATGGCCCCGTCATGGAATCGTGCATCGTGCGGCCTGCTCGCGTATGGCGGCGGCATCGAAATCATTGACGCGCCGCATGTAGTCAGGAATCCGGACCATGTAATCGGTAGCCGGAATGGTGCCCGGAATCAGCCCCGCATCATGAAGCAGGGTCTGCAGTCTTTCGAAGCCCGCCGGTTGTGCCTCCCCCCAGTTCTGGCCGCCATTCAGCACGAATGCATTGTGCTGGCTGGCAAGTTCCGCAGTAAGCGAATGCAGGCCCCAGCGCAGCTGCGTTTCATCATCAAGATTGGTTCCACGCGCCTCCGGATGGTCGTGCCAGAACCACCGCAGGGCGCAGGTTGGATTGGCCTCGGCAAAGACGGTGGCCATTGCCATGCCGCGTGCGATCGCAACAACCATGTCAGGGTCGGCGGCAACCGTATCCTTCATAACGGATAGCGAGAAATCGGGATATGTCGGCCAGTCCGGTGGCGTGATGTGGCGCAGCTTCAGCCCCACGTTGTCAAACTGCGCCATGGGGGCCGCCCAGTAGAGCAGGGCATCCACCTGTCCATGCCCCAGCGCCTGGACGGGTGGCGCACCCAGTCCCAGCGGGATAAGCGATACATCCGTGGCGGGATTGAGACCATTCTGCCGCAGGTAACTGTTCAGCAGCAGGATGCCCCCCGTGGCCAGGCTGAACACGCCGATTGTCTTGCCCTTCAGGTCCATGGCCGTCCGGATCGGGGAATCCGCCGGGACGGCAATGGACCAGTCCGTCGCGGCATTTTCCATCGCCACACGCACGCCCAGGCCATGCGTGGTATCCGCCTGCACGATGACGCTGGCATTGACCTGCGCAAACTGCGCGTTGCCCGATACCATCTGCTGCAACGCCTGCTGGGATGCGCCCACGGGCTCGACCTGCACGTCGTATCCGGCGGATTTCCAGTAGCCCAGGCTCTGGGGCAGGGTCAGCATCGGGTAGTCGGCGTTCAGCACCGCCGTGCCAACCGCAATCGTGACATGACGCGGGCTGGCGGCACAGGCGGGCGCGACCGTGGCAAAGGGCAGGAACACGGCAGTCAGATAATGCAGGAGACGCGATAACGGGGGCATAAGGGACTCCGGACCGGATACCGTCGAACGGGACTGTCGGAATTTTGTCTCTTTTCGTTCCAGTAAAGTAATCATATAAGTATGAGAACGCTTTCAGCAACCCGAAAAATGACCTGCGGCACGGATCTACATAAAAACGCAACGGCGATGGAAAACCGCGCTCCATAGTTTCCGTCAGTCCCGCCGCCTGGAGAACCCATGACGATGATCGATGTCTCCCGACTGCCAAAAGCCGAGTTGCATGTGCATCTCGAGGGTTCGCTCGAACCTGAAATGTTGCTGGAACTGGCCGCGCGCAATGGCGTGGACATCCCGTTCCACTCCGAGGAGGAGGCACGCGCGGCCTGCCATTTTACCGATCTCCAGTCTTTCCTGAACCTTTATTATGCCGGGCTGCGGGTGCTGCGCACGCCGCGCGACTTTGCCGAAGTGACCCATGCCTATCTTACACGCGCGCATGCCGACCGCGTGCGGCATGCCGAAATCTATTTCAGCCCCCAGGGGCATCTGCGTCGCGGCATCGCGTTTGCCGACATGATGGAAGGCGTGATCGAAGGCATGACCGCCGCCCGCGCCGACATGGGCATCAGTTCCGGCCTCATACTCGGCCTGCAACGCCAGTATGCGGAAGACGAAGGCTTTGAAGTCCTGGACCTTGCCTGGCCATACCGGCAGCATGTGCTTGCCCTGGGGCTGGGTGGCCCCGAAGTTGGCAATCCACCCGAAAAATTCACGCGCGTCTTTGCCGAAGCCCGCCGCCGGGGGTGGCATACCGTGGCGCATGCGGGTGAAGAAGGGGATGCGGGCTACGTGCGCCAGGCCATGGACCTGCTGCATGTCGATCGCATCGACCATGGCGTACGATGTGCGGAAGACCCGGCCCTGGTCCGCACCATAGCCGAACGCGGCATTACGCTGACCGTATGCCCGCTATCCAATGTCTGCCTGCGGGTCTTTCCCGACATTGCCGCCCATAATCTGGGCACATTGCTGCGCGCGGGCGTGAAGGTGACGATAAACTCTGATGATCCGCCCTATTTTGGCGGCTACATTGACGACAATTTCAGGGCCTGCCAGACGGGAATCGGCCTGTCCGATGCGGACATCATTACGGTCGCGCGCAATGGATTCACGGGGTCGTTCCTGCCCGCGGAAGAGGTGGCCGTCCATCTCGCGAAACTGGATGGCGCCGTGCGGGAATGGCAGGCAGGGGCGATGGACGCATGACGGGCGGCCCGCTCCGGCTCTATGAACTGCCGCTATCGGGAAACTGCTGGAAAATCCGGCTCTGTCTGGCTGAACGGGGCCTGCCTTATGAACGTGTGACCATAAGGGACCCGGAACGCACCTTCGCCGATGCCGCCTTCCGTCGTCTCTCTCCCCTGGGCCGTGTTCCCGTGCTGGTCTGCCCCGATGGAACGGCCCTGTGGGAATCAGGCGCGATCCTGACATGGCTTGCCGAAAACACGCCGCTGCTGCCCCGCGATGCGACCCGGCGCGCCCAGGTCATGGCATGGCTGTTCTGGGAGCAGGCTGACCTGTCTCCCGCCCTGGCCCTGCCGCGTTTCTTCCGGCGGAATGGAACGGAAAAGGCCAATGCGGAGCGCATGCGTGCGCTACAGGAAAAAGGCCGTGCCTGCCTGGAATTTCTCGATACGTACCTGTCACGACAGGATTATCTGTGCGGCGCGGCCTACACGCTTGCTGACCTGGCATGCCACGTCTATGTCATGCTCTCGCCCGAAGGCGGGCAGGATCTGGCGCCGTTTCCAGCGGTCCGGGCGTGGCTGGAGCGCATTGCCGCGCGACAGGCATGGGAGCCGCTGCTGCCGGCGGGCTGACATGGGCGCCGCCATGGTTGCATCCAGTGTTTTCATCCACTGCGCCGTCATTGCCGCGCACGGCCCCGATGGCAGTCGGGCCCTCACGCAAGGGGCAGTCAGTATGATCGTGCCAGCCCGAAAGGTGTAAGGGCTGCGGCTTCTCCCAGCGAAAAGGACAGTTCCACGCCCCCCGACAGGCTGTACGCAACCCTCGGATCAGGCTGCGTGATGGTGTACACCTGCTGGTCTGGATGGAAGATGAAGGCGGCGAATGGCGCAAGCCTTACCCCGGCAAACAGGTGGGCGCTGTAATCAAGTTCAAGTGTTTCCTCATGCGGAACCATGTGCCCGGTCCGGCCAGATGCCATGATTTCGTCATTCAGATAACCCGTGGCGTTCCTGTTGAGCCGGTGCCCCGTGGCCTTGAACGCCAGGAAATCATATGGGCGGCCTGAAAACGGGCCGTTGCACACAAAACCCAGCAGGAAATAGTCCTTCTGCAACGAGTGACCGGACGTATCGACAACCAGGCCACCAAACACCGTCACCCGCCGCGGGCCGCCACGTTGCCAGACCGTCTGTTCGAACTGGGCGTAGATGCCGCTCTGGCCGGAGTGCATGCGGGCCGGGGCGTGGGTAAAGGCAATCCTGCCGCCATGCACATCATAGCGGTAATCGGCAACCGGGCTGGTATCTTCATAAGCGCCTATGTCATACCGTCCGGGCAGGCGGGTCTTGTGCCCCGTCTCATATCCTGCTTCCACCATGATATGCGCCCCACTCGCGGTATTGAGCGACCAGCCGGAACCCCAGGGAAAGCCACCACTGTAATACTGTTCCGGATTGGACTCTTCGGCACCAAGGCGGAAATAGCTATGACGGGATGGAATGGCCGTTACTTCACCCGCCCAGACCGATACCGGCCAGAAGGGTGCCTCGGAATTACTGGACCATGTAACCGGGTCAAGGTTGGCGCACATACCGAGCTGAAACAGGCAGTACAGGCGTGATGTTGCAAAGAATGACGCAAGCTGCATCCTTCCGGCGCTGAACCGTAACCGGTCGTGGAACAGATGCTGCTCGATTTCCAGCTGCGTCAGGCGTGTCTGGTTGTCCGGCCCGCTGCCATGAAAATAGGATGCGCCGGAACCGGCCATGTCATTGACACCCTGCGGGTTGCCGCCAAAGCGGGAATCCAGCGCAAAACGGATAACCGTTCCAGACAGGCCAGCAATCCGGTCCATGTCCAGATCCGCGCCAAAATAGGCTTCATGAAAAACGATCGTTTCCTTTTTCATTCCCCCCGCAGCATTGCCATACAGGGTATCGTCAAAAAATGCCTTTGGGTAGATCCCCGATTTTATTAGATTCTTACCGATATTGGACACGGTTTCGGGTAAGATTCCCGCATAACTCCCTTCCGCATGGCCGGCCTGGGAAAAAAGCGGTGCCACAAAAGACATTACGATCAGGGCCGGATAGGTGCGCATTATAAAATACTTCTGAAGATACACTATATTCTAACATAATGGCTGCCTATCCAGACCGACCAGTCATTAGATCCGCCTGGAAAGTAGAACCGTTCCGTAACAAAAACAATGATTTTTGCCCAGCTGCAATCCCGCATCCGGGCATATCTGCATTAATGGCCCGGTCCGCGCTGCTGCGCGCAAGGCCATGTTTTGATGCGGTCAGACCAGGGGCAGGGGTTGTGCCCCCGTCCGTGCCGCTGCACCCGGACCAGACGCGCGCATGCAACGCCGGTTCTGGCCAAAAACTTCCCTGTACTTACTGGATATGTTCCAGGCATATGTTCCAGGCATATGTTCCAGGCAGGTTTTCCAGACAGTCTCCAGATGGATTGCGATGCCCTGGTTACCATCGACTAATGCTGGGGCGATCCTGGTCGCGCATACGGATGCCAACCTAACCGCCCGCCTATTCTTTCCATGAAAAGCATGGACCTGATGCCCCGCATCGTCGCATCATACCTTGCAGAAAACCGATCAGAAATCCCAAGTCTGGGTCAGGCTGTTCCGCCGGGCCATAATATATCCAAACAGAAGGTCTTTACTTGAATGTGGGCAGGCTTCATGAAATCAGGGTTCCGTACGTTCAGATACATGGCAGTCTTGCTTGCCACGACAGTGCCGGTGCACGGGGCGCGGGCGCAGGCTGCAAAAATTCCCGTGCGTGTCGTGGTGGTCACGACATTCGAGATTGGCAATGACGAGGGCGACCAGCCGGGAGAATTCCAGCACTGGGTCGAAAAACTGCCGCTGCCGCAGGTCCTGCCATTTCCGGGGCGGTACCGTCGGCTGCGCTATAACCCGGACCTGCACGTACTGGGTGTCGTGACCGGAGAAGGCCCGACACGCATGGCGGCAACGATTACGGCACTGGGTGATGACCCGCGCTTTGATTTGACACACGCCTATTTTCTTCTTGCCGGTATTGGCGGTATCGATCCGAATACAGGATCGGTCGGATCAGCGGTGTGGGCACCCCATGTCGTAAGCGGCGATGTGGGCCATGCCATAGACCCGCGCGAGATACCCGCCGACTGGCCCAACGGTTTTACCCCGATACAGGGCACCCGCCCGGATCCCCAGCCCATGCCGCCAGCGAATTCCTACTGGGGTGACAATCTTTTCACCCTCAGACCGTCACTGGTGCAGTGGGCCTATGCACAGACCAAAAACGTGCATCTGGCCGACACGCCGCAACTGGCCGCCATGCGGGAACGCTACGGCACCTTTCCATCAGCAGGGAAGCCGCCCTCCGTTGCTCTGGGCGACACGATGGCGGCCGGTATTTTCTGGGTAGGGGGCAGGATGAATTCCTGGGCGGAAGGCTGGGTCCATTACTGGACCCAAGGCAAGGGCCGCTTTGTCACGACGGCGGAAGAAGATGCAGGCTTCATGGAAGCCCTGGGTTTTCTTGCCGATGCAGGAAAAGTCGATCTGAACCGCGTTCTCGTGCTGCGCACGGCAAGCAATTTCGACATGCCGCCAACCGGAGAGACGCCGGCCCAGCTCCTTGCGGCGGAAGCTGATGAAAAGGGATTTTCCGGCTTTGATCCCTCGGTCGAGGCCGCTTACACGGTCGGCAGCGTTGTGGTCCGCAAGCTTGCGGATCACTGGAACCTTTATGAAAATCGGGTTCCATAACCGCCAGCCATCCATATACAAGATGAACCGGACGGATGGGGATGTTTCCCATCCGCCCGGTTTTTTAAAAAACGCCTGATCAGGCCATTGTTTCCTGCCGTCAGAAACCGGTGGAAACCGTGACCATGGCGGCAAAGGTACTGGCTACATAATAGGCTGGCGAGTTCTGCGCGACTGTCTGGCCATTGGCCGCCGTTGTCTGATAGGCGTTGGTGGTAATGGCTTCCACACCTGACAGGTAATGGAAATCACCCAGATTGTAGATGTTCAGCTGGATCTGGGGATGCTTGAGGTACCATACATTGTTCATGCGGTAACCAAGTGTCAGATCAAGCTGACCATGGGCGGGCAGTGCTTCCGTGTTCATTTCGTCAGCCCACTGCCTTGCGGTCCAGTGGTAACGCATGCTGCCGAAAATATGGCCATCGTCGTAGTTCAGTGCCGCATTGACCATCCATTCGGGGGCCAGCACCGCTGTCTTGCCTTTTGTATGGATTGTCGAGATGGCGCCATTTTCGGTGACGACCGACACGTCATTGTCTTCCGACGCATGCAGGTAGGATGCGGAAACGTAGGGCGAGAAATGATGCCATGGGCGCGTACTGAATTCCATGTCCGCGCCACGCAGCGTATTGCCGCCACCATTAAGCGTGGTCTGGTAGGCTACTGTATTCGCACCGCTACCCATGTTGATGACCGAATTGAGGTTACGATTGGTAATATTGATGTTGTAGAGCGATACGGCAAAGTTCAGCAGCGAGCCATAGTGGCGGAAGCCCAGTTCTTCCGTAATGGCATATTCGTTCTTGGTATTGTACCCGCCGGGGTAACCCGTTCCATCCCACGGGTTGTTGTAGAAACCCCTGAAATAGGTGGAAGCCGATGGCATCTTGAAATTCGTGGTGCCGGAAATATAGATCTGGTCATGCGGGTTGATCTTGTAGCTGGCCGACACACGGGGTTCCGGCACGGCGGTATTCATGCCGACACGATAGGGAAAGTCGCTACTGGACCCGGCCCCCGGCAGGTTGTTGGTGCCACCACGGTTGACGATGACTTCACGGAAGCCCGCGCTCAGCTTCAGCCTGTCATTGAGATATGAGGCCGAGTCACCGAAATAGATGCCGTTCGTCTGTGTAATGAGGTGATAGTTCACGCCATACAGGATATTCCCGCCCGATGTGCGCAGCTTGCCGCTGCCCCATACGCTGTTGGGCGATCCGTCAGTACCATACTGGGAATATGTCTCGCTTTCATAATCATCATTGTAGTCATACCACCAGCCAAGGGTCAGCTTGTTGTGGCGGTCTGCCCTGAAATCCACCGATGCATTGATACCGGGATGGAATTCGATCTCGGTATAATAGGCCTGCCCGTTGAAATACCCATCGGATACCTGGTTCGCATAGGGAAGGGCGATGGACTGCCCGGGATAGGCCTGGGCCACGGTTTCCGTGCCCGAATAGAAGCTCGATGCCGTTGCGGGAAAGGACGAGCCATAACCGCCGCCGCCCGCGCCGTAATAGAAATAGGGCGAGACATGCAGTTTCCAGCGATCCGACAGCTTGAAATGCATGGGCATGACAAGGATCAGGTTGCTCCATCCCCCTTCCGCGCTTTTCCAGTAGGTGGAAGGGTCGGATTTATCCCCCGTATACTCGCTCAGACCCTTGATACCGCCCTGCTGCCAGTCCGACATGCTGGGATAGGTATATCTGGGCGTATTGTTTTCGTTATAGGCCTCGACAAAGCTGACCGAGTTGCCGTCGCCCCATTCCTTGATGAATTTGGAATCGATATGACGGCGCTGCCCCGCACCGTAGCCACGCCACACATCCCATGTCGCATTGGAATACGAGATATAGCCGCGCAGGCCCGTATTGCCGATATCGCCGGTTTCCAGCCGGATGAATTCACGATTCGTGCGGTGCGAGCCATATGAATAGTCAACCAGGCCACCATAATGATGGGAAGGGTTGATCGTCCTGACGTTCATCGTACCCGCCGTGGCATTGGCCAGCGGTGCGTTGATGTCCGACTGCCCCTGCGAGAGCTGGACTTCCTGGTAGTTTTCGGTATCGCCCCATTCCGTCGTATAGGGGGTATAGGTGTCAACGTCCGCGATGGGGGCCCCTTCATACAGGTACCCGATTTCAGACTGCTGCATGCCACGGACATTGATGGATGTGGCGTTGGACAGGCCGAACGGATCGGACGAGGCGATGTTGGCGCCGGGTGCGAACTGCAGCATCTGTGCCGCGGATGTCGCGGGGGCCAGCTTCGAGATGAAGTCGCGGCTGACCGTGGTCTGGGACTTGGCCTCCGTCTCGCGATGCATCAGGCCGCCGCCCATGGCCCGGCCGGTCACGCCATCGGCGCTTACGCCGCTGCTGGTGACATGGATGGTCTCGGCAACGGGCTTTGCCTCGACACCGTTCGTGGGGGCGGTGCCCGTCGCGGGCCTTGCCCTGGTGGCGGGGGGCGACATGTGGTTTGCGCTACCATGGGTACGCGCGTGCGGGGCTACGGCCGCGGTCTGGGCGCGGGTGGTCACGCTCTGTGCCATGCCGATGGTGGACAGGGCGGTACTGGCCGCCAGAATTTTTGTGATACGCCAGCTGATCAATGGTTTTACCCTTTACTGAGTGTCTGACCGAAAATGAGTTGAGTGATTTCAGTGGATTATGATTCATGGGTTTGCGATAACCTGATGAGATCAAGATGGCCTGGACTGAAATCACCCGCGCGCAGTATCGCCGGGACGACCTGGAGTATGCAAGCGACCTTCGCGATGCGGAGTGGGCGCTGATTGCGCCTTTGATGCCCGAGAAGAAACGACTGGGGAGACCACGACGTACGGATTTGCGCCGGGTCATGGAGGCGATCCTCTATATCGTCACTACGGGTTGCCAGTGGCGACAATTGCCTCGTAACTTTCCCGCTTTCACGACCGTGCAGGGCTATTTCTACCGTTGGATCCGCGAGGGACGATGGGAAGCGATAAACCATATTCTCGTGATCCTGTCGCGTGAGCAGGACGGGCGAGACGCCACGCCTTCGGTAGGCATTATTGACAGCCAGTCGGTTAAAACTGCTGAAAACGGCGGTCCACGCGGTTATGACGCGGGCAAGAAGATCAGGGGCCGCAAGCGGCATATCACGACCGATACGCTGGGTCATGTCGTGGCAGCCGTCGTGCATCCCGCCGACATTCAGGATCGTGATGGCGCGCCGCTGGTAGCGACCAGAATACGCTCATTGTTTCCCTGGCTTCGCCATCTGATCGGTGACGGCGGGTATGCCGGCGAGAAGTTGCGTGGTGCGCTGGCTGAACTCGGCCGATGGACGATCGAGATCGTCAAGCGTAGCGATCGGGCCGAAGGCTTCGTCGTCCTGCCCAAACGCTGGATCGTGGAGCGCAGCTTTGCATGGCTCGGACGCTGCCGTCGCCTCACGAAGGATGTCGAGGCAACAATCTCTTCATCCCACGCGTGGTTGATGATTGCCCATATCCGCAGAGTTCTGCGAAAAATCAATCAAACCGCTTTCTGATTCAGGCTCTAAGGCCGGCCCCATGAAGCAGACATTATGTATATCTCATGCTACAATATCTGAGCCGCTACCATCTGTGAATAGGTGATGTTGTTCGTATCTAGAAGTCTGATCGTATCTGTATAGAGTAGGTGAAATATTGCATCAAAAATTAGAGGGCAACGTTGCGGGATAATTTTCAACAATATAAGTATAAAAAAATGCGTAATGAATCGTTCTCTACAAATGATCTTATTAATAAAATTTATTATTTAAAAAATATTATTGGCACAGATATAACATATGTATCAGGATGTATACTTTCAGTTGATCTTGATGTCCCATTCTGTCTAACAACGTTTCCTAAAGAATGGCTAGATTATTATCATCAGCAGGAATATATCCATGTTGATCCGGTAGTTAGCTATGGCCTTGGTTCTCTGAAGCCTGCATTATTCTCTGATATATCATCACCATATGCGAAATCGAGAGAATTGCGTTTACATGCTGCAGAGCGAGGTATTTTTAGAAGCGGTTTTGTTGTCCCATTGAGAGGCCCCCTCGTAAACCGGGCGATGGTCTGTTTTTCCAGCCTTGAAAGGCCAGAGCAATGGAAATCCACCTGCGTTTCATTACAGGCCCAATTTATTCAGTTAGCGCGTGAGTTACATGAAAATGTTCTTGCCATCGGCCATTTTCCGCAAGCTGAAGTGGCATTAACGGCGCGGCAGAAGCAATGCCTGAAATGGGCATCTCTGGGAAAAACTGCTTCAGAAACAGCAATGATTATCGGTATCACAGAACGGGCTGTACGTGCGCATCTAGTTAGTGCCCGTTCAGTGCTGAATGCTAGTAATATTACTCAGGCGGTCGCTAAAGCGACAGCGTTGCACGTGATTTTTTAAGTTTCAATATGGCAGATCTTACACGTTTGGAAAAATGTGGAACTCACTACGATAACGGCGAAGGCATTTTTTTAACTATATGAGACCGTCGGATTTTCGGATCACATATAGAATCCAGATGAAAGTCGTAGCATGTCCACATCGAATTCGAGCCAGTATGCGTCCCGTTTCCATCAGGGACAAGGATTTTACAGCTTCTCTTTGGGGAATCTCACAGTCACTTCGGTAAGTGATGGCTTCCTTGTATTTGATGATCCTCAGGCTGCACTTGCGCCGAAGGCGGACAGTCAGGAATTTGACACCATTCTACGAAAGAAATTTCTGTCATCTGACACTGCATACACGCATATCAATACGTTACTTATAGAAGGGAATGGGAAGAAGGTTCTCATCGATAATGGATGCGGTGATAGTTTAGGGCCAAGTGCGGGTTTGCTCGTAAAACATCTGGCCAATGCTGGAGTAAAAGCTTCCGAAATAGATATCGTGCTCGTTTCCCATGCGCACCCGGATCATATTTTTGGAACGATAACGCGGACAGGCGAGCATGTTTTTCCTAACGCGCACTATATGATCAGAGAAGTGGTCCCCATTTTTCGGACAGGGCGATAAGCTATCATCTGGCCTGAACGAACCCATGAATCATAATCCACTGAAATCACTCAACTCATTTTCGGTCAGACACTTAGAAATTTTGGTTCGCATGATGCTACGAGGACATTGGGTTCGTCTTAGCCGGGACGATACGCGTGGAAAACGCATTCTTGACCGTGAAGACTGGACAAAAATCCGATCCATACTCGAACAATACAACTTCCTGGAAATCAAAAATTTAGGTGCTGGAGGAAAGCCATCAGAATTTGTTCATTTAAGAAAAGCCACCGAATTTCTTTCATTATCGGAAATTGATCCAGAGGTCCGCACCGTAATAGATGCAATTAATTCATATGACCTTTAGAAAATTGATAATATTTATGTATTATAATTTTTCTCTTATTATCATGTAGGGCATGCTAACTCGGTCGCATGTTGCTATGGTTCTTTTTTAGAAATGCGGGCCTTATAATTTATTTAAGGCCCATTTCGCGAAATTGAATATATAGATTATGATATATAAAATAAATACTTAGGTCATATTGCAATGCGACCTGAAGCAGCGATTTAGCATTACATTACAAGTTTTAGGAAAATCATGTAATAAATATTGCTTTTCGTAATAATTTGCGTTGCTTTTTTATGAGATTGAACATCCACTCGGTGCCGATTCGACCCCAGTAGCGCCGCCAGTTTGCTTTCTACGGAACACTGCAGCCTTTGCGTGACGGAATGAACAATTTCATTAATTCTTCGCCAACATGATGTATCTAGTTTTGGAATGTCTGAAAGAAAAGCGGTCATATCGCAGGATCAAACAGGTAAGAACGCTGGAAGGCGCAGGATCCATGGCGAAACATGAACACTGGGTCAATTGTGCCCCGCCTATGACTACGGTGCAAGGTGACCGCTCCGGCCCTCATGCGTGGGGCTGATCTGCTCCATGGAGGTCAAAACTACGTGCTGTCGAAACATGGCAATGAACCATGCTGGCCCGGCACGGGACGGGGTCAACGGGGGAGGTCACTCCCCCTTGTCAGGCAGGGAATGAGGACAGGGAGCGCAGCGAAATGTGCTCCATTCCCGATGCCTGGCTCTATCCCACTCTATCCCAATCCCATGCCTGTTTCCCGTTTTCGGAATCATGCACCGAAAGGTGGTATGATGGGCTGTCATCATGGGGAGTGATGACAATGACCGGCACCCGAAAAACATATAACGCCCATATCCGCCTGACGCGACAGGAGCATGAGCGGATTGCTGCCGCCAGCGGTGGGAACATGTCCCGCTGGTTCCGTGCTGTCGCCCTTGACGCCATGGCGAATGGTGGCCCGCATCTTCATGCCGACATGCTGGATATCCGCAACCAGTTGGCCGCGCTTGGCAACAATCTGAACCAGTTGGCCCGACGGGTGAACGCAGGGGAGGCGGTAACAGGGCTTCAGGAGGCTACGGATGAAGTCAGGGCCACGGCGCTCCGGGTAACAAAGGTGCTCCGGAAAGTCCGTTGACATGATCATCAAGTCAACGCGCATCCGGGCGACCGCACGCAGCATGACCCAAATTGTGCGTCATCTTTTGGATAAGCCCGATGAAAACGAAGTCATCCATCTGATCCGGGGATCACGGGCGGATGTAAGAATGGCGTTCGATGACGCCCGTGATTTCGGACGGAAGAACGCGGCGGCTCACTTCATCCTTGCCAGTCAGGAAAAGCTGTCTCCCCGGCAGGTCCGGGATGCCATTGCGATGATTGGCAAGGAATTCGGCTTTTCACGTGACGATGTGAAGCTGTGTGTCCGCCACCAAAAAAGCCGCCATGATGGGGAAAGCTGGAACCAGCATTTTCATCTTCTGGTGCAGATGGTGAATCCCGAGAATGGCCGCGTCATGGACATGTCGCACAGTTACGCGCGACAGGAAAAAATCGAACGCATTTTCGAGGTGAAGAATGGACTGCGCCTGCTGAAAGGACGACACAACCGGGCCGTTCTGCAAGCCATTACCGACCCGACGATCCGGGACCGTCTGGCTGGACTGGCCCAAGGTGGTCTGGATGGACATGCCTATACCGCGACGGCCAAGGAAACCGGCAAACGACTCGGTGTGGACAGGGCTGCGATCCGGCAGGAAGTCCGGACACTTTGGTCTCAGTCAGATGGCTTGAAAGCCTTTCGCACCGCCATCGAGGAGCGGGGATGGCGGATCGGACCGGGGACACGAAAATCAGACGTCATCATCCTGACGGACGGTGAAGGCCGGATGCTGGGCTCCCTGTGCAGGCTACTGGGAATGAAAAAAGCGGAACTGGCATGGCGTATGTTGCCCGATGGCATCACCCCCGAAGCGTCCGACCCATCTTTCCGGCAACAACTGCCCGAGAAGGTGACGCGATCATCAGGAAATAATCGGGCTGAAACGCCCGGCAGGCAGGGGAAAACCACCCCGGTTAGCCCACCATCAAAAGGGCATTGGCTTGACCCGGTCCGTGAGCAGATCATTTCCACCATGACTCTGAACCTGCAAGGCAAGTCAGAGGAATTCCGGCGTGCGGAAATTGCGACGGCAGAACGCGCAAAGGCCCAAGCGGAGGCGATCATCCAGCAACTGGCAGACCAGAAGAAATTTTACAGGGATTTCTGCCGTATGATTGATGATCTGCTGGTATCGAAGCAGGCGGTCCTGCCACCAGCGCCACAGATCAGGGCCATCGACGAGATTGCAGCGGAATGCCAATCTAAAATCACCAGCGCATACACGGCATACCGGAAGGCGGATGAGTGGGGCTTCCTGAACCCATGGCGGATTCTACGCCGGCGGCAGTTGGATGCAGCGCTGAAGGCGTCGGGCTTTGACGCTCATGATATGAATGCCGCTACCGTCATCCGTGAAGGCCTGCCAGCGGCGATGACGCAAGTGGCGCAAGCCATACAGAGTAAGGAACGCAAGAAGCATCGGGAATGGGAACGGCATCCCGATGTCCAGGCGTATGAGGCTTTCAGGACTGATCTTCGCCAGCTTCAAAACAGGCTTCATGACGTTCCCGACCGCCGCCTTATGGAAATGGCGCTGAAAGACCCATCCGCCGCCATACAGGAAATGAAACGGCTGGGAAACGCCGTGAAGTTGGCAGACAGGCCACAACCGGAGCATGAGCAACAGAAACCCGCTAACCCGGTACTACAATCATCATCTCGACGGAAACAGCCACAAAAGGAGGGAAGCGGAATACCGGGATTGGGAGACTGAAACGCCGAGACATATGGCCTTCTACATCAGCCACAAGATCGCCCTTGATTTCCCCAAATTCATTCTCCAAAATGCTTCTACAAACCCGGAGTAAGGGTTACGGAGAAATAGCGGTTTTCCGGTGTTTTCTTGGCGTATATACGTGGGTTCTTATGATTCGAATCCCACTCTCTCCGCCAAGATATTCCATTTAAAATTGTCAAAAAGATTTCCATTGCCTCGAGAGCATGATGTCATGCTCTTCATGATGCCATAGGGTCAGCACGCCAGCCTCTGCCAACGGCCCTTCCGACTGCCATCTCGCACCGCAGGTAGGGAAGAGCTGTAAATGCTGTTTCAAAATTCCCCACATGTGCTGTCGGAAAATTCCCCAGCACTCTCAGGACCACAGGGAGCCGTCCACACCATCAGTTCTCAGTGAAAATCAACAGTTGTTGTGTCAGAAGGATAATTCATCTTCGCAATGTTCGCTTACGCCTACACATTGGTCATGCGGAGTGCTGGACTGTGTTTCGCAAAGCGGACATCATTGCTTGAAAGTCTTATCTCCGGATCCAGCGGCAATATTCATTCAGCTTCGTTTCTTAGCTGGTCGCCTCGCCTATGATAGGCAGAGTCTTTAGATGGTTGTCGATGACCTTGACTATATGACGGGACATCGGAAGATGCGCCTTCTCGGATGACCATCGATCCATGAAGAGACCGACAGTTTCACGTGCCGTGTCGAGGACCAGCTTTCTCGGCAGCGCGGCCTTGCCGGCGAGGTGAAGAAGCTCCTCTTTCGTGAATTGATCAAACCGTCGCGTACGACTGAAATTCAAGGCCGACTGATCGCCCGGAATGTAGGGAATCGTCGATACGAAGTCATAGGCAGGAGAGAGCTTGGCGGTCCGCTGGTCGGGGTAGATGAGTGACCAATTTTTTAGATGCATATCCCCGTTGCCGATGAGGGTATTGAAAGTCAGGCGACGGATGAACTCGGCAACATCGTTATGATCGGACTCAGCCGCGATCACCGACGCGATGCTGCGGTTGCTTGCCTTTTTGTACTTATCTTCGGAATAGACCCCATAGACCTGAGCAAAGTCCTCGATATGGATGGATGTGCCATCTTCGCAACGATCAAAGCGCTCGATGATAAAAGCCTTGTCTCCAAGCTGGTCGATGCCGTCCGGCAAGTTTTTGATACCGCTAATATCTACCAAGCCGATAGGTGGGACATTGATGCCAACCATGCGAGCAAGCGTCATCATCGAAAATTCGTTTTCAGGGACGCCATGATACTCTCTTGAGGGAAGCTTGACGATCCAACCGCCCCCGATCCCACTTGCTGGAATGGTCAGGCCACCGGCAGCGTCGATGACGGCTGAAAATTTCAACTGAACCCCAGCAAGCGAAAACCGGAGCGCGTTTTCATGGGTGTTTGAGCCCTTAACCTCGACTTGATCATCGAGATCATCAAACAAAGGCCGTGCTTCATCTTCAGCGACCTCGACCGTCACAGCCCCGGGCAGGTCGCGGCCGAGGGCTTGGATCAGGAAGAACTCACGCATCTCATTGACGCCCGCCTTTTCTGCCAGATAGCTGCGGAGACGACCTTCAGGAAGCAGGTTCGAGAAGAACGGCATGAGCTTCACCTTGATCGGCCTGAAGTCGTTCCGCAACTCCCCATACTGGTCTTTGAAGGACAAACCGAGCGTTTCTCTGTCCGCGTTACCAATATAGGCGTCATTGAACGTAAATATAGATCGTTCATCGCCAAGATGCGTGAGTGTCCCGATCGGTTTGCCATGGAGTTTGACGGTCAGGAAGGAAACATCAAGCATCATCGTCCTCCTCATCAAGAGAGTAGGCCGGACGTGATAGGGTATCTCCGCTATCGGGTAGCGGATCATGTGAAGCCTTGTTGCGGATCGTTCGCATTATTTTGAGGCTTTCATTGAGTGAGACCATCTCTTTTCCTGGACGACCGATCTGCTCAATTATGTGACGCAGTTTTTTCATTTCCTCGAGGTCGAGCATCGATACTCGGAACCGGTGCAAGTCGGAGATAGACTTCTGAAGTCGCTGAAGTCCTTCGAGGTCTGGCATGCTCATTTGGATGCCGCGCATTGTCTCACTGATTCGCTGCATCTCCTTTTGGATTGCAACGACGTCTTTGCGGTTGGAGCTGATCGCATCGCGGCTTAGGGAACGCACGACGGCCACAGCCTTGCGTGGAACAAGAGCAAGCTCCAGATCAAGGGCATGAGCGAGCGCGGCCAAGCTTGAGAGGCGTAGGTCGACAGTTCCTGCTTCGATCCGGGAAATCTGCGCTTGAGGCACCCCAGCCAACTCGCTCAACTCGCGTTGGCTTAACCCCTTGGTTTTGCGCGCTGCTTGCAATCGCTCTGCTATGCCTGTTATGTCGTAGCTCATATCAATGTTCTTTTCTGCATCAATTCACATGTATGATGCAGTTTTATATATCAAAATTTTGGGTACCTTTCAAGATTGATATATATATATTTCGATATCAAATAATAATTTTATGTATATTTTGAGGTGGCCCCGTCCGTTCGGACAGTTTTGTGGGCTTGATAAGCTATACCCGATTGATGTCATGCCGGCATTTGGGGGCGAACTGGAAATCGTCGCTCGATTCCCCGATCATGCGGTGAAGATCCGCAATTTCTCCGAATTGAACGCGAAGCGGGGGCGTTTGAGACTTACGCCAGTCCCGCCGATTACCGCTATGACATACGTAAACGCCCGAACACGGGATTTGTGATGTTCCGACCGTGAGTTTTTCGATGCCTCATACCCTGTTTTTTTGCGGAAATGGGGGGTGGCGGCATGGTAAAAGATACGAAACGCAAACTCGGCGGTATCGTCCCGGCCAACGATAACGGGCCGGTCGATCCTGCCGCGAAAGCGCGGTGCGATGAACTGATGTTTGCCCTGGCGAGCGCAATGGGCCGCCAGATCGCCCGCGAAGAGTTCGCCCGTCGGAAATTGGGGCGGGCGGCCAACGACAATTGCCCTCTTCCCGGCCATCGCCCGGACGGGAAGGACAGGCCGGAAAGGGGAGAGTGAATGACCCGCGTAGCTCTTTATGCCCACCATTCGTCCGACAACCAGAGTGCGGCCTCCATCGAGGACCAGTTGCGCCTGCGCGATGAAATGGCCGTCCGTGAAGGCTGGCCCGTCGTGCAGACCTATCGGTGTTGATTTTCACTGAGAACTGATGGCGTGGACGGCTCCCTGTGGTCCTGAGAGGATGCTGAGGAGTTGAATGTCAGTGAAGGAAACCATCATGCGTTCCGTAATGCTGATCACATCAAACCGGCTGATCGTGAACATCATGAAGCAGGTCGACGAACTCCTTGATTACGCCAATGACGTTTCACAACCTGACAGACATTCAGCTGCCCCTATCGCTGTCTTTAATTATTCACCGATCAGCGACCAGAAACCCAGCTTGCGCTTATGCTGCGCTTTCAAGCGGGTCATAAAGGCTTCATGGGTTTCCATGCCGTTTGTCGCTGTCAGCATTTGTGCAAGCAGCCGACAGGAGGCGAGATCCTTCGCCGCATAGGAATAATAGCGGGAAAGCGCCTTATTCAGCACGGCCTCGACCAGCAGGCGGTAAAGAAGGGTCGCCTCATTGGGATACGATTCAGACAGACGATCCGCAGCCGGACGTAGTGTTCCGTAATCACGCCCGTCCAGTTCTGCCGTATGCTCCCGCACGAGACGGGCAGCAGCGTCGAGCGCTGGCCATTTAAGAAGAGTGGAAAGGGCTACGCCCCTGACCGGGAAATTACGGATGTGATTGAGTGCCTGTTCTTCAGCATCAATCGCATCGTAATCGCTGAGATGGCGTTGGTATGCCTGCCAGTGCGGCAGACTCAGGCGTTCCTGAAAGACTTTCCATCGCAGGGACTGGGCCTGGTCGCGGTCGCCCACGGCTTCGCACGCTTCGATCCGAAGATCGTCATTTTCCCAGCGGAACCGGGGCGTCTCCTCAGTCTCCCGGTCGAGCCATTCGAGCGCCTCATGGGCACGCTCCTTGTCCAGCAGGCGACGTGCAACATCGCCGATAGAAGAGGACTGACGTTCACTCAGGTTGACTGCTTCGATATAGGCATCGACGTCACCTATTGCATCGGCCAGATCCTTCAGATGACCGAGGGTCTGCATGCGCGCAAAGTCGGTACGATAGTCTCCCTTCGCATTTGAGGCGGGAAGGTCGTGCAGTCGTGCAAGCAGCGTGTTTCTGAGTATGGCCGCGCCCGGCTTCCCCAGTGCTTCACCGCACGAGACAAGCAGGCGGTCACAGGTGCCATACCCGTCGTTATCGAGAAGTGTGAGCATATCCCTGACAGTGACAGCCGGATCCCGACCAGCCTGTCGTCCCCAGAGGGAGCCAAGATCGGAGACCGCTTCGCGAAACACATCTGACAGGTAACCGGAACTGTCATCAGAGCGCTCATAGACGGAAGGAGCAAGTTCCACGAGAAGACGCATGGCGGAAATGGCCTGCCCGACATCCGTCGTTGCAACATCGTTGAGAATGGATTGCCGTAAGGCATCGAGCTCGGTCGTAAGGGGTTTGATCCGGTCCCAGGGCAGGAATCCACGGGAACGCTGGATCGTTCGCAGCCTCTTTTCGATCTCCTTGCCGAGTTTGTCTTTCGCATGAGTGGCTGTCAGCGCCATGCGCAGCTTCCGGGTGAGCACGGCATCCTGTTCCGACAGTTCGACCAGAAGGTCTGCAAGCCGATCCGCACCAAGGGCTTTCAGATTGTTTTTCGTGACGGTCGTGCCAACTTTCGCGGATGCGGCGGATTTGCGGGTGGCAGGTTTTGTAGAAGGAGTGCGGACCATGAATGCAGATTATGACAGCGACACAGGGGACGCAATCAAAAGCCGTTGTCAGGAAAAAGAGGAAAAAAGCTAGGGCCTGTTAGGGCTTGATCCAGTCTGCTGCGGCAGCGATGTGGATGACCGCGAGGAACGACGTTGCTGTTTTTTCGTATCTGGTTGCGACAGCACCCCACTCCTTGAGGCGAGCCCAGAGGTTCTCGACAAAATGTCGACACCGATAGGCCCATTCTGGGCAGGCGACCGACCCATCGCGTCGTTTCGCAGGAATGGCGGGCCGGGCTCCCATGTCCCATATCCGTTCACGAAAGGCGTTAGACGCGTAGCCCTTGTCCGCCACTACCCACAGGGGAATGGAGGGGAGGTTGTCGAGCATGGCTGGTGCCTGGGGCAGTTCATGAGCCTGTCCGGGGCCAGCGCAAAACCGAAGGCTTTTCCATGTCCGTCAGCGATCACGCAGACTTTCGTGCCATAGCCGTCGCGAGAGCGGCCAAGTGCTTCACGATGGTCCCGTTCTTCGAAAGAGGCCTCTTTTTTGGGCTCCCGCCGCCTTGTGGTGAGCCCTGATGTTCGTACCATCCAGAAAAGTCATTCCGAACGCCACTCCCTGTTGTTCCTGAACCAGTTCGAGCAAGCGTTCCCATACGCCGAGTTTCGACCAGCGGATGAAAAGCTGCGCCGCCCGCCACCATGGACCCAGTTCAGCGGGGATGCTCCGCCATTTCGCGCCATTCTCATGGCGCCAGAAAATTGCTGCTATCGTACGCCGCAGATCATGGGGTGGCGTCTTGCCCCTTGGGCGAACCGCCTCAACCAGAGGTTCCCAGATCGCCCATGTCTCGTCCGTAAAGGCGCCTGTTCTGTCTCCTTCTTCCATCCCTACAATATGGGAAGAAATTCAAGATCTAACAGGCCCTAACGCTTGGCGAGGCTCATGCGCTGGCTGTTTTGCCAGAATTCATGGGCGACGATGGGGCCATGTTTCCCAGCCATGAGGCGATGGCCGAGAAGTCTGGGGCCTGTCGTCGAACCGTTATCAATGCCCTGAACCGAGCGTATGCCCTGGGCATTGTGAAGCACACGCCGCGCTACGTGTATGACCAGGCCCTGGGAAAGCGCGTCAGGACATCAAACGCCTACGAGATCGTCCTTTCTGCGCTTCATCAGGTGGCACAGGCCGCGCGTTTCCTCATGCGGAGCGTCAGGAACCACCTAAGTGCAAGACCTGCACACGAACGTCCCTTGTCTTCTCATCAACCTCGAGACATGAAAACCGGGAACTCTTCATTTTGGGTGGATACAAAATGGGGAGCACGTCAACCCGCGACCATTCGGGTCGAAGGGTGAGGTGGACCCGTCCGCTCGGACAGTTTTGTGGGCTTGATAAGCTATACCCGGAACCTGTCCGGTAATATGGATTATCGGACAGATTGTTAATGCCCGTTTTCCCGACGTCAGAGCGCAGTACTCCGACGCCTCAAAGCGGATGTAGCTACAAGGTGTATGAGGATTGGTTTCGGTCAAATCCAGAGCGGTTCACGGCGCCTTGTCCTTTTACTCGCCCTGTCAGGCTTCAGTCAGTCTGAAAGGCCGATCTCACGCCCTCAACAAAGCTTTCCCATTCTTCATCTGTGACTTGTCGGATGACTTCAGGTCCTGAGAATTCTTTCCGTAGGCCTTTGCCGACGATAAAGTTGTTGGACTGCAAGCTCCGAATGATGCGGTCGGCATCCTTGTCCGGCATGTCCAGCACGGCCTTGATTAGCCCGCGTGCCCTATGGTGACGTCGGAGATAGTCAGCCTCCTCCTGCATGTGCTCGTTCATTGTGAGTTTGATAACGTGCCCAAGATAGTCGACATGCGGCGCAAGATCCGGATAGCGCCAAGCTGGCCGAGTAGCTTCATCGCCAGTAAACACGAGGTTGGACTGAATGCCGTCCGGATAGGTTTTATTTTCCGACGCGAAAGACACATGCGGGCGTGCGACCCTCATCAGGGGGATTGAGACGCGCTCAAGGATCGCATCGTAGTGACGCCTGCTCGTCTTGTCGTCCATAATGGCAACGGACACCGGAATGATGACACCATCCGGGATAGCGTTATCCCGGCAGAGAATGTCATTGATGAGGTAGCGGTGTGTCCGACCGTTCCCGTCTGCCAAGGGGTGAATGTAGACGAAGCCGAAGGAGGCGACTGCAGCACGTAGGATGGGTGACTGCCCTTGGGTTTTTTCGAGGAAGACCGCTAGTCCATCAAGCATGTTCTTCAGGTCTTCCGGTGGTGGCGCCACATAATGCACGACCTCCCCACGTATCGTGTTCTCGCCTACAAAAACTGGTGATTTTCTGGGACCGAAACTGCTGATGAACGTCTTCGAGCCGATAATATCCTTCTGTAGTTCAATGAGCGCCGGACCGAGAAGCGGGATTGCACTCTTGCCGGTTCTGGTTGCCAGCACATGGCTGAAGAGGGAAATCTTGTCGGTCTGGTCAGCCTCGCCCTCGATAGCAAAGCTTGCCTTGCTCTCACGATTGGTGAGCCAGACTGCCGCCCGCGCGAGCATGTCATCGCCGAAATCCTCCTGCAGGCGGGTATATCTGGCGGCGATGTCGAAACCTGCGGCAAGTTCCAGCGGCCGGCTTTTTCTGATGGAGGGACAAAAATACCTTGTCCCTGGCATGTTATCCCGCACATGCCACTTTTTAATATTGATGGCTTGGTTCTGGTTTGCGGTAACAACCAGCTTGTCATTCAACGCGGAGACATAGTTGCCACCGACCGCCGTTTCGGTTTCTAGTTCTAGTCCCGTCAGAAACTCATAAAGGAAGGCGGCGCGGCGCGCGTATTGCCCCGTCGGTTCCCGCTCTATCCAGACTCGCACGAAGTCAGGACCTGACGCCTCGAATACCCGCGCCAGCAGTTCGAGGTTGGTTGGCTCATAACGCAGGTGGAACTGAAGATGTCCGGCCGGGGTCTCAACGGGTCGCATGCTTTCCGGATAAACTTCGTAGCTCTCAAAGCCATGATGGCGGCTCTCCCGGCGCGAACCGACCGTGCTAGTCACGGGAAAGCCGCAGCAGGGATCGATACCAAAGTTATCGCCGAGCCATCGCCCGCCAAGCAGCGTGGACCTTTCTACGTCCGTCATTAGAAACACGCCTCATTCGAAAAAACCGATTACGATTGCGCATATTCGATTAGAAATCAGCAATATTGCAAGAAAAGACTTACGCCGTAGGCGAACGGTTCTCCAGAAAAGCCGGGCTAAGGCAGGCTGACAAGATCCGACGCTAAACGGCGCCGAGATTGGCGAAAACAGCTGCTTTTCAACACAATTCGTCGGAAAGCGGACTGGCAGTTCCCCTAAAGTTGTCGGCTCTATTGGATTGAGAGTGATAACGTCTCAAGGGGTGGCAGACCCATGACCTGTTACACTATGGGTAATAGTGTAACAGGCCGGGCCTGAATCGGGCCGGCCGGCCCCGCGATTGCAGCGGTTTTCCTGTCCGGGGCGGGTGACATGTGTTACACTTTTCGGGATATCATGCCCAGACCTGCCCCGAAGGCCCCTGTCCGGCCGCCTTGCCAGCTGTCGCTGTTCCCCGAAACGGCGGCGCTGGTGCGCGTGGATCCGGCCGCCAACTGCTGGCGCTTCTACCATCTGTCGTTGCAGCCTGACCTGTTCGGCGGTACCGCCCTGGTGCGGCAGTGGGGGCGGATCGGGACGGCTGGCCGGCAGGTCTGCGAGCTGCATGACGATGCCGGGCAGGCGCTCGACGCCCTCGTCCGCCAGCTTCGGGCCAAGCGCCGGCGGGGCTATCGCGACAGGACAGCCGGATGAGCGGCCCCCGAAAACCGGGACAGCGGGCGACCCCGGCAGGCGCCTCTGGCGGGATGCAGCTTTTCGACCGCGACGGGAGCCGCAAATACCTCACGGTCGCCGAGCGGGCGCGCTTCCTGCGCGCGGCCGAGCAGGCGCCGCGCGAGGCCCGCACGCTGTGCATGACCCTGGCCTGGTCGGGCTGCCGCCTGTCCGAGGCCATCGCCCTGACGGCGGACCGGGTGGACCTTGCCGGCGGCGTGCTGGTGTTCGCCACGCTCAAGAAGCGCCAGGACGGGATCTATCGCGCCGTGCCGGTGCCTCCCTCCCTGCTCGAGGCCCTGGACCTGGTGCATGGCATCCGCGAGGCCCAGCGTAGGCGAGGGCGTGGATCGGCCGCCCGGCTGTGGCCCTGGTCCCGCATGACCGGCTGGCGGGCGGTGCACGCGGTCATGGACGCCGCCGGCCTGTCCGGCCCGGCCGCGTCCCCCAAGGGCCTGCGCCATGCCTTCGGCGTTGCCGCCGTCTCCAGCGGCATTCCCCTCAACATGGTGCAGAAATGGCTCGGTCACGCCCAGCTCTCCACCACCGCCATCTACGCCGATGCCGTCGGCGCCGAGGAACAGGATATCGCACGGAAAATGTGGGGGTAATGCATTTTGTGAAGATGAAATCGGATTGCACAGATATATATAGGCGCTTATCATGATAAGCGTATAAGACCTTATATGGAGATATGATATGTCTACTGATATGACTCGTTGGACGGTTTCAGTCTCCCGCGAAACCGACATCACCGTACGTAGTTTCCTGGCGCAGCGCGGCATGAAGAAAGGCGACTTGTCTCGCTTCATCGAGGAGGCGGTGCGCTGGCGTGTGTTCGACAGGACAATGGCAGAAGCCCGGAGTGGGTTCGCAGATATGGAGCCGGACGCCCTAGAGGACCTGATCGGCGAGGCCGTGACCGCTACGCGGGCAATGGACAGGGCCAGCTAAGGCGTGCGTCTAGTCATCGATACCAATCTTCTCATCAGTGCCTTGCTTTCTGAAAAATCCCTGCCAGCGCATCTGCTCGGGCTATGGCGGGCAGGACAATTCGATCTGCTGACGTCTACCGAGCAGCTAGATGAATTGCGGCGCGTGACACGGTATCCCAAGATCCGTTCCCGTCTGCCGCCCACCCTCGCCGGCCGTCTGGTCAATGAAGTCCGGGATCTGGCTGTTCTCATTGTCAATCTTCCTGCTGTGGCAGTCTCTCCGGATCCGGATGACGATTATCTTTTGGCGATGGCATCTGCTGGAAAAGCCGATTTTCTGTTAACGGGCGACAAGCGCGATATTCTGGACCTGCGGGTCTATGATGGTGTGAAGATCATCACAGTAAGAGCATTTCTGGTCATGCAGGGGATCATGCCGTGAGTGTGGCTGATGGTTCTGTCCCAGCAGAAGCCGAGTGCATTAGGATGCGATATAAATTCTAAGCGAATATGAAACTAAGCGACTATGCGATTAAAGTTGTTTGCTACTAAACGAATAAGCTATATAAAAAGCATAGTCGCTTAGTAGGAGGCATCATGCAGACTTGGGCCGTGATTGCGCAGAAAGGTGGGCAGTCGAAAACGACGATTGCAACGGCTTTTGCTGTCGAAGCCGCCAGTGAAGGCGCAGCGGTTGTGATTCTTGATGCTGACGATCGGCAAGGATCAGCTCTCTATTGGTCTGAGAGACGAGAGGCTGATGACGTAATGGTGAAAGATAGCAGTGTCGCAGGATTGCCTTTGCATGTTTCGCGAGGACGTAAGAGTGGAAAGCTGGATCTCATCATCATTGATACGCCAGCAAACTCAAAAGACATTGCTATGTTGGCGGCAGAACAAGCTGACTTTGTAGTGATCCCAGTCGCTCCGCGTGGGTTGGATGTTCATTCTGTGCTGCAAACCATAAAGCAGGTTCAGCAAGCAGGAACACCTTTTGCTGTGATCCTCACCCAGGTTCCTTACCAAGGTTCAGAAGGGAAAGATGCTCGAGCGGGCTTCATCGCTAAAGGCGTCACTATGTTCGATACAGAACTTCATTTTCGTAAGGATTTTTATAGAGCAACACCGATTGGGAAAACCGCTGCCGAATTGGATCCAGATGGTAAGGCCGCAGCTGAACTACGCTCTGCTTATGCTGAGGCTAAGCGACTAAGCGGTTATGCGAATAAACCATTAAGCGAGATAGTATGATGGTGAAACCCAAGAAAGCATCGGCATTAGCCGGCATTTTTGAGGAAGAAAGTGCCCCTATATCTCCGACGGTTGTAGCGGAAAATGTGCCTAAAGAGGCTACTATCCGATCACCTCTTGATGGGAACGCACCTTCGCCACGCAAGAAAAATAGTCATCCTGGCAAAAAACCGGTTTTGATCCATATCCCAGAGGATATGCACCGTACACTCCGTCAACTGAGTGTAGAGGAAGGTGGAGAACCTTTGACGGTCATTACCGAGCGTTTATTGCGCCAATATCTGGTGCAGCGAGGGCATACTAGGTTTGCACCATGAGTAAACGGCGTGATCCGAACCCCGAGTTCGACTTTTTTATTCCGTTAATGAATGATCTTCCGTTGAAAGATCAGCGGGAAGTGATGGAGCGGCCATTTTTCTCACTTCAGAAACGTAAACGTCTTAAGCCAATTGAATATCGCAGTCCAAATGGCGAAGCATGGGTGAAAGTTGAAGCCATGCCAGCTTATGGCATGGCGACAATATGGGATGCCGACATTCTTGTGTGGGCTGCTTCCGTATTAAATCGGATGAAAGAGCAGGGGATCAATGATCTTCCGCGAACGCTTACAACAACAACCTATGATTTGTTGCGCGGCATTCGACGGGGAACAGGGGGACGTGCTTATCAGGAATTGCAAGCTGCTCTTTCGCGTCTAGAAACAACATCCATCCGTACATCATTACGGGCACCTAAGCGCCGTAATGAGGCTCAGTTTGGATGGCTGGATGGATGGACGCTGGAAGTAGATCCAGACACAGATCAGCCGCGTGGAATGACGATCACTCTATCAAACTGGGTTTATGAAGGCATTGTAAGTGAGCGATCCTTGCTGACAATGCATCAGGATTATTTTCTTTTATCTGGTGGATTAGAGCGGGCCCTCTATCGGATCGCACGTAAACATGCTGGTCAGCAGAGAGGTGGGTGGATATGCCGTGTCGAGGTGCTGCATGAAAAAACAGGTAGCGATGCGCAGCCTAAAGAATTTAATCGTATGCTACGGAAGATCATCGAAGCAGACCAACTTCCTGATTACACCATGTCGTTGACTCAGACTGTTGAAGGCACACCGGCAGTGATGTTTCAGTTGCGAGGTATTGAGGCAGCGACTGAGCTGCATAGGAAGCTCGAAAAAGAAAGAGAGCGCGTAGAAGCAGATCGTCGGCGTGCTGAAGAGGTGGATGGGTTGATGGATCGTTTGTCACGAGGGCGGCCTCGTTAAACTATCGTGGTTTCACCCACCCAATGAGCTCTCTCTGTAGTCAAAATGAGAGTTACTACGACTCGAAACCACTCAAGCTATAGGGAATGCTGCGTTTTCCTGTGGATAAGTATGGTCAACTGTCGTGGTTTCACCCACCCAAGCATCGTGGTTTCACCCACCCAAGCATCGTGGTTTCACCCACCCAAACACGTGGTTTCACCCACCGCCCATAACCGTAACAGACTGTTATCAATCGTGTTTTCATAGGCTTTTTAGTGCTTAACTCTTTTAACTATATATTTTAACAAAATTCTTAACAAAAAAGCACCGCCTCTTGGGGGCTACGCCCCCGCCGGCTCGCGGCCTACGGCCGCCCCGATCGCGCTATGCGCGATCTCCCACCCGGCATCCCCCTGCTCGCCCTTTCAGGGCTGCGCTAAACGGACACGCCTACGGCGCGAAATCATAATCTGACGATGCATTCCCGCATCGTCTCTCCACCAAGACCTTCCTCCCCCGCGTCGGCGCCTTTGGCGCCCTACGGGGCTCCCGCTCCGCGCTCGCCCGACGCCTGCAACACCAAAAGAACCGGGCAAGACCACAATCTGCTCAAGACGCGCCGGCGTTCAGGCGATCATTCAGCGGCTCACGTGTCACACCATGCCCGCCAGACGCCACAGGATGGCCTTACCGGCGTTATTGTGCGGTGTGGTGGCGATAAGGGAATTGCGCGCTGTGCGGCCTCCCAGGGCGCTCTGCGGGCCTTGTCGAGGATTGATGGGCTGGCCATTCCCTGTTCGTCCGTTCAGGACTCCTTTTCCCGACTTTCTGGCAGGGAATACGGGTTTCCTGTATATTCCAGATAATCCGTCATATCTGGATCATGCTCCATGAAAGCGTTTCCAGCGAGCGCCGTGACCCGCAATGAATGCCAGCGATCTTTTCAAAGCGGTCGCCGTTGCACCTGTAGTCATCACCAGGCATCACAAGCCACGTTTCGTCATCATGTCCGTGGAGCATTATGAGGCCCTGCTCAGAAAGCAGCAGGGCATCGAAGATGTTCCGGAGAAAGGGTCATCGTCATGAAGGACAGTCCCGGAACACTGCCACAAAAGCGGCCCTGGCAGCTGCTCGTGGTCGGGGACGGGGGAACCCTGCTGACACAGCAGGATATCGAAGCCCTGACCCGCATCCTCGATCTCCTGCCGCATGTCGCCGGCCTCGACATCACCACCTCGGCCGGCTCCGCGCGCGTATCCCGGGATGTCCCAGGCAATTACATCCAGCAGGCAGACCAGATCCTGGCCGGGATGTTTACGCGCAATCCCGATGTGACGGGCATAACCTTTCCGGCCCCGCATGGCAGGGCCGCTCATACGGCGACACCCGATGATCCGCATGTGCTCCCTTATGACAGGGCGCTCACCGCAATCATGGATGCACGCCAGCGCGGAGAGATCACAGCCGATGAAATGATCGCCCAGACCCGCCAGGCAGGTGCCTGAGCATCCGCACCAGTGGTGCAATGGTGTATGAAGAACCTATGTCAGGTCGGGTCCAATGCAGTCCCGAATGCGGTGTCAGTCAGGTATCAGAACGGGGCCGAGACAGTGCCAAGAGAGGGTATGCAGTGACTAGACAGAAGGAGATCGACCACCATGAGCAGCAAAAACAGGTCCATGCCCTCGCTGCACAGTGACGAAGCGGTCGAGGATTTCGTCGCAACAGCCGATCTGGCCCGGTATGACCTGTCCGGTTTTAAGCCTATGCGCTTTGAGATCGAACAGAGGTGGTCCCCATTTTTCGGACAGGGCGATAAGCTATCATCTGGCCTGAACGAGGACGGGTTTTATGGGCAAGGTTACGCGGAAACGGTATGCGGCAGAGTTCAAGTCACGGGTTGCGCTGGAGGCGATCCGTGGGGAACTGACGCTGGCGGAACTGGCTTCGAAACATGGCGTGCATCAGACGATGATCGCCCAATGGAAGCGCCAGGCGATCGAAGGCATGGCAAGCCTTTTTTCTGGTAAGTCAGTAACGGAACCTTCAGTCAGCCCTGCTGATGTAGAGAAACTGCATGCCAAGATCGGCCAGTTGCTGGTGGAACGGGATTTTTTGCGGGATGCCTCTGCTCGGTTGGGCGTGATCAGAGGCGGCAGATGATTGACCCGAAGAGAGCATGCCTGCCGATAATCCGGCAATGCACGCTGCTGCAACTCAACCGGTCGGGCGTCTACTATCGGCCTGTGCCACAGAGCGAAGCCAATCTGGAGCTGATGCGGCTGATCGACGCCCAGTTCCTGGAAACGCCGTATTATGGCTCACGGCAGATGACATGGCATCTGCGCCGCCTGGGACATGAAGTGGGCCGCAAGCGGGTCCGGCGGCTCATGGCGATCATGGGCCTGCGGGCGATCTACCAGAAGCCGCGCACGACCGTGCCCCATCCGGAACATCGGAAATATCCATATCTGCTACGGGATCTGGTCATCAATCGGCCTGACCAGGTCTGGTGTTCCGATATCACATATATTCCCATGAAACGGGGATTTCTCTATCTTGTGGCGATCATGGACTGGTTCACGCGCAAGGTCCTGTCCTGGCGTCTGTCGAACACGATGGACGTGGAGTTCTGTATCGAGGCGCTACAGGATGCCCTCATGCGCTATGGCGCCCCGGACATTTTCAATACTGACCAGGGGTCGCAATTTACGACACCCCGTTTCACCGGGATACTGGAAGAGCGTCAGATCCGCATCAGCATGGATGGGCGCGGTCGCTGGCTGGACAACGTGTTCATCGAGCGTCTGTGGCGGTCGCTGAAATACGAATGCGTCTACCTGTACGCGTTCGAGACCGGATCAGAGCTGAGGGCCGGGCTTGGCAGATGGATCGCCCATTATAACGAAAGGCGTCCGCATACGGCGCTGGCTGGACGTACGCCCGATGAGGCGTATCATGACGTGCCGACGCCATCTGGTCCGGGGTTAACCCCGGACCAGATGGCCAACAGCAACGCCGTCAGAAGGGCGGCATAACAACAACCGGGTATAGCTTATCAAGCCCGCAAAACTGTCCGAACGGACGGGACCACCTCAAACCCAAGGCGGCCACCCTCAACATGCGCCTGCCGGCGTCCCTGCTGGACGCCGTAAAAGCTAAGGGGAAGCCTTAAAGGATATCCCACATCATATGGTTTCTGTTGAACAGGGATCATGTCGTGTGTATGATGTGTAAATGAAGAGTGCCGATCTGATCCGGGAGCTGGAAAAAGCAGGCTGGAAGCTGGATCGCGTGCGCGGTTCACACAACGTCTTCAAACATCCGTCGCGACCAGGGATCGTGGTCGTCCCTCATCCCAAAAAGGATCTGGGCACCGGTCTGGTTGCCGCAATCCGCAAACAGGCGGGTCTCTAGGAGGATCACCATGCGCTATCCGGTTGTTATCGAACGGGGCAGCGAGGCAACGGCATTTGGTGTTGTCTTTCCTGACCTTCCCGGCTGCTTTTCGGCAGGCGACACGCTCGATGAAGCCATTTCCAATGCCGAAGAGGCCGCTGCGGCATGGATCGATGCCACGCTGGATGCCGGAGAGGCTGTGCCTTCTCCCAGCACGCTCGACGCCATCCAGAACAACCCGGATTATGAGGGCTGGACAGTGGGCTTTGTCACCATTGATCCGGCCGTCCTCGATGACCGGGTGGAACGGGCGAACATCTCCCTTCCCCGGCGCGTGCTGGAGCGGTTGGATGCCCTTGCCAGATCATCCCATGAGAGCCGTTCCGGCATGATCGCGGCCATGACCCTGCAGGCACGGCTTAAGCCGGTGGTCAGAAGCAAATGAACAACCAGAACAGGGGAGATCGGGTGATGTAGGTACGCCCGGAAATCACTCCGCGCGTCATGGAGGGGAAGCTCCCATGTCTCGCACCTATCATCACAGCCGAAAACACGGCCGGGACCATCGCTGGGCCAACCGGCCGGATCGCTGTGGCTATGGAGGTTCACGTGATGCCTCTGAATCTCCAAACTGGTACAGCCATCTGCATGATATCCGTCCTGGCCGTCATCATGACAGGTATATTGCCCGCCTGGTCATCAAGGGCAATCTCGATCCTCTCGAGGCGGTCTTTCCGTATACCGGAACCCGGCGGCCCCACGAATATTACTGGTAATCCTCAGCGCGGGAATGAGAGGTCGTTCCCGCGTTCTGTTTCCGTCTGGATTTTCAGGCCAGTTTGGACCTGCGCTGCCGTTTTCAGCTTGGTGCGGGATTTCGTCTCTTCCCTCAAATACCCCAATCCGACCTGATGATTGCAAAATACGCAGTCAATGACTACAATGCTGTCATTGCCTAATGGAGGTTCCCGTGGCCGTGATGACCATCCGCAATATCGATGACAGTCTCAAACAGCGGCTTCGTCTGCGCGCAGCGCAGCATGGGCGTTCCATGGAGGAAGAGGTGCGCGATATCCTGCGCTCGGCTCTTTCCGCTGAAGTCTCTCAGGGGGTAGATGCCGGTCAGGCCATCCACCAGCGTTTTGCCAGGCTGGGCGGGGTAGATCTGCCTGCGGTATCCCGTGAGGCCATCAGGGACGTGGATTTCGGGGCGTGATCGTTCTCGACACCAACATCCTCTCCGAACTGATGCGCTCCGGGCCTGACGGGGCGGTGCTGACCTGGATGTCCCGTCAGTCCATGATGACCCTCTTCATCACGGCCATTACCCAGGCCGAGATCCTGTATGGGCTGGCGCTGCTGCCGGAAGGACGACGGCGGGATCTGCTGATCGCGGCCGCCCGTGCCATGTTCGAAGAGGATTTCTCCGGCCGTATCCTGCCTTTCGACGGAGAGGCGGCCCGTGTTTATGCCGATATCGCCTCCCGACGCCGGCAGGCCGGAGAACCCATCAGTCAGTTTGATGCACAGATCGCGGCCATCACGCAGTCCCGTGGTGCATCCCTTGCGACACGGAATACACGCGATTTCCTCAACTGCGGTATTACCCTCATCAATCCGTGGGACGAGGCGTAGGGAGGGCGTCAATGGCGGCTTGAATCCGGGCCAGATCGGCGTCCAGAAGAGCAAGAACCTGCTCGGCCGGGACTGCGGGTTTCGTGCTGTTGCGTGCCTTGCGGATTGCAGCCCTTTTGGCTGCCCGTTCGTCGGAAAGGTCCGTCATGGTCATATTTTCATCGCCTGATGTTCTGCGGTAACAGGTGCTGTTGTGGCGACAGGCCGTCAGTGGGAAGCTCATCCTACACCATATGGTGTCCGCCTTTCATGTAAGGATATCAGAGCAGGATCTGCTTGAATTATAGGTTCAATGAACCTATAATTTAGCATGAGGCCACGGTGGACAGTCGAAGACCTGTCGTTCGAAATGGACGATGACCAGAGCAGTGATCCGATCGCAACCCTGGTTATTCAGGCTCCCGGTGTCGTTCTGATGGTCATGGCTGAAATCAGTGTTGATCGGCCCCAGAGATTCATGAAGCTGTCCAGGGCCCACATCCACGGCGCAACAGCCAATGAGGTTGGGTTCGCCAATCTGAAAACGATCGCACAGGCCGTTCTTGAAGGAATGGATCTCGATGAAATCATCATTGAAGGCGGAATTCGCACGACTGGGGCCTGTCCGGGCCATATCCCGCGTCCGTTCCGGTTCACGCGCCAGATTCGCCCTGACCCTGACGCGTGAGGGGTGGCCTGATCTCAATTCCATTACCGCCACGATGGCGCTGTCCAGGCGTGGCCTGACGATGCTGGCCGCCAAGAAGACGGTGGAAGACCTTATCAGGCAATCCTCGGAACAGGCGGAAGGACATGCAATCGTTCTGCTGCCCATGACTGACACGATCGAGGCGGTTATCTCCGACCTTGCAAAGGCCGGGATCAGGGCGATCCATGTTGATCACAAGGCCGATGTGGATGTGGCCCTGATCCGTCGGCGTCTGAAACTCAGTCGCCGACAGTTCGCGCTCTGGTATGGTCTGGAAGAGGAAACCATCAAAGGGTGGGAAAGCGGGGAACGTACGCCGGATACCGCTGCAAAAAGTTATCTGCGCGCCATTTCCAATCGGCCGGAAGCCGTGCGTGAAGCCTACGCCCAGACGGAATAAATTCCGACAGATCTGGCCTGTCTGGACCTTCAGGCCAGTTTTGGCCTGCGTCCGCGTTTCTTCTCTGGCAGGCGCGTGACCGGAACTTCAGCGTCCGGTACGTCCGAAGGTTCCGGTGTCGCCCTGATGGTCCGCCCCAGTCCGATTTCCTGTGCCAGAGTAGCCCGTTGTGCCGAATAGGATGGGGCGGTCATCGGGTAGCTTTCCGGCAGGCCCCATTTTGCCCGATATTGCTGGGGCGTCATGCCGTAGGCGGACTGGAGATGACGCTTGAGCATCTTCAGCTTCTTCCCGTCCTCCAGGCAGACGATGTAATCCGGGAACACGGATTTTTTCACGGACACGGCCGGTACCAGATCCGGTGTTCCGGTCGTCGCCTGTCCCAGACTTCCGAGCGCCTGAAACACCGTGGCGATGAGGCCGGGCAGGGTATCCGCCGGAACCGTGTGACTGCTGACATAGGCTGTGACAATCCGGGTCGTAAGCTCGCGCACTGTGTCAGCTCCGGATGATCGTGTCTCGTGGTCGGTCATGGTCACGTCTGCCTGTTGTCCTGTCCTGTTTCCGGTGCCTGTCGAAGGCATGAAGCCCCGCACGTCTCCAGCGTGCTGTCAGGTCAACCAAAGCAGTATCATCGCCGCCCTGAAGCCGCCCTGCAATATCGGGCTGACGACACGAAAGTGCCTTTTACGTACGTTTAGGTAGAACGCGTTGAGAACGTCGGTATGTAAATGCTGTTTCAAAATTCCCCACATGTGCTGTCGGAAAATTCCCCAGCACGTCGGGAAAACGGGCATTAACAATCTGTCCGATAATCCATATTACCGGACAGGTTTGAAGGCTGGAGGAATTTTTCATCCACGTCACCTGTGGCCGCCCACACAATCTGGCAGAACCTTACGCAAGGGCCTTCTTCTGGCAAACATGATTAATGTTTTAACTCAAACCTTAATTATGCTAGGAAAATCTAGTCTCTGAAAAAGGTTGGACAGGATGAAGCGTGAGGATCTGGCCGGCGGGATCCGGGACTGTCTGCAGCGGCTGCCCGCCCCCTATGCCCAGCATTACGGGGTCGTGCCCCCGCCGCCGCCTGAAGCGGGCGTTATGCTGGGCGATGCCGCTGCTTGCCATGGGCAGGCTTTGTCCGCCCTGGGTGAAATCGCCGCCCTCGCCCGCACCCTGCCTGATCCGTACCTGATCAGTCGCGTCCTGAGCCGTCAGGAAGCCCTCAGCAGTTCCGCCCTGGAAGGCACGCACAGCACCCTCAATGAGCTGCTGGTGGTCGATGAAGACGACCAGGACGCTTCCCATGCCACCCGGCAGGTCCGCGACTATGCGCGAACCTTGGAACAGTTCCTGCCACAGGCCTCTAGCGAAGGCCCGGCCCTCTTCCGCCTGCCCACCGTGCTGGCGCTCCATCAGGCTGTCATGCAGCATGACCCGGCCTATCGCGGGACACCGGGCACCCTGCGCCGGGACGTGGTCTGGATCGGCGGGACAGGGCATATCGCCTATTCGACCTATAACCCGCCCCCGCCAGACCAGGTGGCAGCCTGTCTGGAGGCCACGCTGAACTACATGCAGGCCGACGGGATGCAGCAGATGACCCAGTCCCTCATCACCCGGATGGCCATCGCCCATACCCATTTCGAGGCCGTGCATCCGTTCAGCGATGGCAATGGCCGGGTTGGCCGCCTGCTGCTGCCGCTGATGATGGCCGCTGACGGCCAGGTTCCCCTGTATCTTTCCCCTTATATCGAGGCCCACAGACAGGACTATTACGCGGCGCTCAAACGGGCCCAGCAGCGGCTCGACTGGCCGCCCCTGATCGGGTTCCTGTCAGACGCCATCATCCGGACCGTTACCGAAGTGCAGGTCACCCGGCAGACAACCCAGGCCCTGAAGGCCACATGGCGGCAGCGCCGGGCTTTCCGCAAGGGCTCGGCCGCGCTGCGCGCACTGGACCTGCTGACCGATTATCCCGTCCTGACGGCCAGTCGCCTTGGCCATCTGCTGGACATCACACCCCCGGCCGCCCAAACCGCCCTCGCCCAGCTCTGCCAGGTCGGGATCCTGACCGAACGCACCGGCTATGCCCGCAACCGGATCTATGCTGCCGAAGAGGTGCTCACGATCCTCAATCGCCCCTTCGGAGAAGAACCGGCACTGCCAGACCCATCATCATAAAAGGGCCTCGCTGCACAAGATCCGTTTTGACAGCTTCAATAGAAATGGCTGGAAGTCTGTCCCATTCAGGCTTCCCGACAAAAACAGAGGTGGTCCCCATTTTTCGGACAGGGCGATAAGCTATCATCTGGCCTGAACGAGGACGGGTTTTATGGGCAAGGTTACGCGGAAACGGTATGCGGCGGAGTTCAAATCACGGGTTGCCCTGGAGGCGATCCGTGGCGAACTGACGCTGGCGGAGTTGGCGTCGAAACATGGCGTGCATCAGACGATGATCGCCCAATGGAAGCGCCAGGCGATCGAAGGCATGGCAAGCCTTTTTTCTGGTAAGTCAGTAACGGAACCTTCAGTCAGCCCTGCTGATGTAGAGAAACTGCATGCCAAGATCGGCCAGTTGCTGGTGGAACGGGATTTTTTGCGGGATGCCTCTGCTCGGTTGGGCGTGATCAGAGGCGGCAGATGATTGACCCGAAGCGAGCGCGTCTGCCGATAATCCGGCAAAATGCACGCTGCTGCAACTCAACCGGTCGGGCGTCTACTATCGGCCTGTGCCACGGAGCGAGGCCAATCTGGAGCTGATGCGGCTGATCGACGGCCAGTTCCTGGAAACGCCGTATTATGGCTCACGGCAGATGACATGGCATCTGCGCCGCCTGGGACATGAAGTGGGCCGCAAGCGGGTCCGGCGGCTCATGGCGATCATGGGCCTGCGGGCGATCTACCAGAAGCCGCGCACGACCGTGCCCCATCCGGAGCATCGGAAATATCCATATCTGCTGCGGGATCTGGTCATCAATCGGCCTGACCAGGCCTGGTGTTCCGATATCACATATATTCCCATGAAACGGGGATTTCTCTATCTCGTGGCGATCATGGACTGGTTCACGCGCAAGGTCCTGTCCTGGCGTCTGTCGAACACGATGGACGTGGAGTTCTGTATCGAGGCGCTACAGGATGCCCTCATGCGCTATGGCGCCCCGGACATTTTCAATACTGACCAGGGGTCGCAATTTACGACACCCCGTTTCACCGGGATACTGGAAGAGCGTCAGATCCGCATCAGTATGGACGGGCGTGGGCGATGGCTGGACAACGTGTTCATCGAGCGTCTGTGGCGGTCGCTGAAATATGAATGCGTCTACCTGCACGCGTTCGAGACCGGATCAGAGCTGAGGGCCGGGCTTGGCAGATGGATCGCCCATTATAACGAAAGGCGTCCGCATACGGCGCTGGCTGGACGTACGCCCGATGAGGCGTATCATGACGTGCCGACGCCATCTGGTCCGGGGTTAACCCCGGACCAGATGGCCAACAGCAACGCCGTCAGAATGGCGGCATGACATCAATCGGGTATAGCTTATTCAACCCCCAAAACTGTCCGAACAAACGGGGCCACCTCTAACAATCCATCTACCAAGAGAAAAATTACGAATTATAATGAGAGCAGAGCATGTGCGCGCCAATAAAAGAGTGATTGGGCCAGATGATCTCTGTCATGAGAGGCTTATTGCGACACTCACGTCTGTCACCCCGACGCTGGATGTGGTGCTCTGTGCTCCGATCACCTCAGCCAATCCGTCTGTCTCTACATTGATGGATATTGCGGCGCAGACATGATGCTGGCTCAGGAGATGATCCAGTCACTCAGCAAGTGTAAGGGCCGTGCCTTTGTGAAAGGCGATATGACTGGTTTTAAGGCTTTCTATTTCATATTGAGGGTGTTCTGCCGTCGCGTGATGCTGATAGCCGTTGACCAGAAAGGGCGCCGTATGAATGGCTTTGATCCGTCCACTGACGTATCCCGCTTCCGAGTTCCAAGATACGATGTCTCCGATCTGGAAAGTTTGTGACGGCATGGAAAACTCCGTATCCAATGTGAACCTCGCAGGGGAGGCAAGATCATCTTCTTGTCATCCATTCTACACCATTGGGCATTCCACGCTTGCGCTATCTGATTTTATCGCGCTTTTGCGTCATTATGGCGTGACACTGATCGCGGATGTGAGGGCTTTTCCGTATTCCCGGCGTAATCGAGACTATGATGGCACCAGTCTCCAGCCGGAACTGGCGGCACAGGGGATCGGATATAGTCATTTTCCAGAGCTTGGTGGACGACGGCCACGGTCGAAGACGATGCCTGCGGAGACCAACGCATTCTGGCGTGTCCAGAGTTTTCATAATTATGCGGATTATGCGCTTGGAGAAGATTTTCACCGAGGTCTTGCCCGGCTTATCGAGGCGGGACAGCAGGCAACTGTTGCGATCATGTGCGCGGAGGTGCTCTGGTGGCGCTGTCACAGGCGCATCGTTACTGACTATCTTCTGGCCCACGGGGTGACAGTCTTTCATATTCTGTCCATGACGGATGCCGTTCCCGCGCACCTTACTGAATCTGCGATTATTGATAGTAGCCGTCATATTACTTACCCACAAATAAACACTTCCAGAGGCTGAAGGTAAAATGTAGGCATAAAAACAAACGATCTCGAAAAATTGGTAATCCCCCCATTTTTAGTGGGGCATTGAATGAGAATTCAGGCAGCTGTTTTTAGTTTCTGGGCGGGGGTTAGCCCGCTGTTCCCCATGTTGGGTCTGTCATGGTTATATGTCCAGAGCCATTGTGTTGCGACCTCCTGCACGTCCTGAATGCTTTCATGTTAAGCGGCATGGAAAAGTGACCCCTTCGGAAGGGGGACAGGCAGCTAAAAACGACCCCTTTCTGAGAAACGGGTTCACGATGGCCTTCATGCTGAATGGAGGCCCGGTTTGGGATGCTTGTTGTGGAAACAATTGGAAAGATCCGTCGCGCGCATTTTGTCGAAGGAAAGGCGATCAAGGCGATCTGCCGGGACCTTGGGATATCGCGGCAGACGGTACGCAAGGTGATCCGGTCGGGACAGACGTCTTTTGATTATCACCGAGAACGACAGCCTCTTCCCCGGATTGGTCCATGGGAGGGAAGATTGTGCGCTCTTCTTGAGGAGAACGTGGCGCGTCCGGCCCGCGAACGGCTGAGCCTCATCCGTCTGTTCGAACTGCTGCGTGAGGAAGGATATGAAGGAAGCTATGATGCCGTAAGGCGATATGGCCGACGGTGGGAAGACCGCCATGAGACGGGGCGGCGGGCCGCCTATGTTCCGCTGAGCTTTGCACCTGGAGAGGCTTACCAGTTTGACTGGAGCCATGAGGTTGTCGTTCTGGGTGGTGTGGCGGTAAAGGTGAAGGTCGCGCATATGCGCCTGTGCCACAGCCGGATGATGTTCATTCGTGCCTATCCGCGCGAGGCGCAGGAAATGGTGTTTGACGCGCATGACCGGGGCTTTGCGTTCTTCAGGGGTGCATGCCAGCGGGGCATTTACGATAATATGAAGACTGCGGTGGAAACGGTTTTTGTTGGCCGGGCGCGGGACTATAACCGGCGTTTTTTACAGATGTGCGCCCATTATCTGGCTGAACCACAGGCCTGCACGCCGGCGGCAGGATGGGAGAAAGGCCAGGTTGAAAGCCAGGTGAAATATGCGCGTGGACGGGTGTTCTCCCCGCGTCTGAAGTTCCGTGACTACGAGGAACTCAATGGATGGCTTGTGGATCGATGCATCCAGCTGGCCAGAACGCATGCCCATCCGGATGTCCCGGAGAAAACGGTGTGGGAGATGTTCCTGGCCGAGCGCGCGGCTCTGGTTGTGAGTGCTGGTTGTAATCTCCCCAAATGTGCTGGTTGAAAATTCCCCAGTATCGGCCCGATCACTGCCAGCGCGATCGTCGCGGCCGTTCCGGATGCCTCGACTTCCGGTCAGGCCGTCAATTCGCTGCGTGGCTCGGTCTGACGCCCAAAAGTCACAGCAGTGGTGGCAAGGAACGACAGGTTGGCATCAGCAAACAGGGGGATAGCTATCTCAGACGCCTGCTCGTGCTGGGCGCCACGGCGGTGATCCGTCTTGCACGCAAGGAAAATGCCAGTCGTCAATGGGCTGCAAAGTTGCTCGAGAAGAAGGCGGCGCGTGTCGTATCTGTCGCTCTCGCCAACAAGACTGCCAGGATTGTCTGGGCATTCCTCACAACGGGCAATGCATACAACGCCAGGAGCGCCTGAAAGAATTCAGAGATTCGCCCTCGTCGAACACCAGAAGCGACGAAGGTGAATGTGCGGAGTGGTGAGATATGATGGCGAACCGGTCAGGCCGGGGAGAGGATAAACCCGACGGGACCAAGCGCAGCAAAAGCGCGCAGAGGTGATCAGGGATCCAATCCGCGGACTTCATCAGGGCCAGCAGCCCCCGGGCTGCGCAAACAGGCCGGACACATGGCTGCACCCGACCACCAAAATCATACTTTCCACTTGCATCGTCAGGGCCGTCCACACATGGCTCCATGCGTTGCAGACGGTGACGATTTCATCCTCGCACATTTCGTGCGGGGGCCGTCCACAACATCACCTCTGCTTAATGCGTGCCCATACCGGAACCTTCGGCCTTCAGGCCGGTGAGCAGGTCAGGCTCGATCACGGATTGCAGCCGCAGCGCATGCGCTTGCTGTCGCGCTCCAAGGATCGGGGAATGGATATGGGGATCTAAAACAGGAGACGTACAGCAAACTGTACGTTATAGTGGTCATGGAGGACCGATCATGACCTGTGTTTCCTATACCGACCTGCGCCAGAATCTGGCACATTATCTGGACGAAGCCGTGAACAGCCGCGCGCCGATTGTCGTGACCCGCAAGACCGGGAAAGGCAGTGTCGTGCTGATGTCGGAAGAAGAATTCTCTGGCTGGCAGGAAACCGTGCATCTTCTGAGCAGCCCACGCAACGCGGAAAGGCTGTTGCGGAGCATTCGTGACATCGAGCATGGGGCGGCGACCGAGCGTGATCTTCTGGAGCCGCAGGATGAACCGTCGGCGTGAAGGTCATTTTTCATGAAGATGGCTGGGAGGATTATCTTTCCTGGTTCCAGTCAGATCATGCTGTTCTTGGGAAGGTTAATGCCCTGATCGAGGATGTAAGGCGGCATCCGTTTCAGGGGATAGGGAAGCCAGAACCACTGAAGGGGCAGCTTTCCGGGTGGTGGTCCCGACGGATTACGGGGGAACATCGTCTGGTCTACCGGGTTCAGGGCCGCGCGGGAGAGGATCAGCGGATCGAGGTTGCCCAGTGCCGGTTTCATTACTGAAGGAGAGGCGTCATGAGCGAGACGGATCCGGCAGCCCGTGCGTTTGAGGATCTGTGCGCCGAAATGACGATGCGCCGGCGCAGCGTGGAAGCGCTGCCCCAGGCATGGCGGGATAACCGGCCACGTGACTATACGCCGGACCTGGCCAGACTGGTCAAAGCCCTGAACGAAGTGGGCGCGCGCATGAAGGTGATCGAGGCCAGTCCGACGCTGAAGATGACGCCACAGACCTATGGGTAGGGGGTACGCCAGGCAGGGCTTTCTGTCAGTCAGGACATGCAGGCCGCCTTTTATACCGCGATCCGAGCGGTTCAGGTGGAGCGGCAGCAACCGACCGATATTAATGGCACTGGCTCAGATCGGACAGGCACGTACCTAGGACCAGTCAGAACTGGTGGGTGCTGCAGGTCGGGGTGGCCTGTCTGGTTTGTCGGGATCGTGCCCTGACCCATCTCCTGCCATCATCACTGGGGACGCGCGTGGCCTCCTTTATCGTGGGTGGACAGGATCGATGGGAGTCTGGTGCGTTGATGATGGAAGCCGACAATCCCGAAAGCCTGCGGCTAAAAAAGGGGATTCAGGTCGCCTGATCGGCCGCACCAAAGGCGGCATGAACACGAAGCTGCATGCGATCACCGATCGGAGCGGATGACCGCTGAGCTTTTTCATGACTGCGGGACAAATCAGCGATTATACCGGTGCCGCTGCCCTGCTGGACAGTCTTCCTGCAGCACAATGAATGCTGGGAGATCGCGGGTATGACGCCGACGGGTTCAGGGACGCCCTGGAAGCGAAAGGTATAAAACCCTGCATTCCAGGACGGAAATCTCGCGGCAAACCTGACATTCTCCTTTCAAGGACATTCCGACATTTAGTAGGCATTTTGGAATTTTTCATCCACTTCCGACAAGATAACTTATCGGAAGTAACATTTTGCGTGGCCGGATTTTTCCAGGCGGGGCGGGGAGGGAGAAGAAAGTCCGGAAAACCGCGCCTTTCAGGACAAACCGGGCGCTTTTTCGTTCTCTGAAACTCGTTAACATGATACGACGTATTATATGAAGTGCAAACGCCTTAATATGGTCGGAGTCAGGCGGCGCAGTTGCCCGCTGAGGATGGGCAGGCTGCCTGGTTCCACCGTCCGTCCGGCGTCGGCCTGCAGGGAGTGCGGGGCGGATAACCGGGGATCCACTCAGAATGGCTGAGACCGGCCGACCGCTGCAGGCGGCGCGGCCGCCGACCGGCCTGTCGCCTGCCACGGCACGGGCCTACGCAGCCTCCTGGCGCGCTTTCGTCGGGACCCAGGCCGTCGACGGCTGCTTTCCGGTCGGCCTTGTCGCGGTGGCGGCATGGCTGGAGGCCCGGGCCAAGGGCGGACGGCCGCGGCAGAGCCTGGTGGTGGATCGGGCAGCGCTGACGGCGTGGTGTGCCGCCAATGGCGAGGGGCTCGATGTCGCCCTGCCCGCTACGCGGGTGCGCCGGACCGGGGCCGGGGTCGATGCGGCGTCCCTGCTGGCCGCCGTGCGACGCTGCGGGCCCGACCTGCCCGGGCTGCGCGACCGGGCTTTGCTGCTGCTGGCGGTCACGCTGGACATCGGCGCCGAGGCGTTGGCCCGGCTGACCGTTGAAGACATCACCGACACGACGGACGGCATGACCGTCGCCCTGCTGCGGCCCCGGTCCGGACGCCACCAGCTGCGCCGATTGCGGCGGCGCCGGGATCCGGCCGTCTGTCCGGTGCGGAACTGGGCGGCCTGGCGCGATGCTGCGCAACTGCGCTGGGGGGCAGCCTTCCGGGGGATCGATGCGCATGGCACGATTGGGGATTCATTGTCGGTGCCGGGGATCCGGTTTGTGCTGGACCGGGCTCTGGGCCGCCCGGATCGCCCGGCCTACCGGGTGCGTCGGACAAAATCCGGGTCCCCGCCAGAGTCCTCAGTCCGGACGGCGGCGCGCCGACGCACGACAATGCCCGCCCCGGACTGGGTCCGGACGACGCTCACGGTAAGTGGTCCGGTGGACGCGGTGGCCCGGTTCCGGGCGGCGGCCCAGGGTCCGGGGATCATTCCCTGGCAGGTGGATTTCGACTACGAACAGGCCCGCCTGCTGGCGCCGATGGCGAGGAAGGGGGCACAGGCGGTGACGCTGGCCCGGCTGCTGCGCCAGGCGTCCGAGCGCCTGCATCGGATTGCCCTGCAGCATCAGGCGGCGGGCACGCCGTCATGCGCGTTTGACCTGCACCGGCTGGTGCCGGTTCCGGGTCCCATTCTGGAAGCCGGGGCGGACTCCCGCGTGGCGGCGGCATGGCTGCAGGCGCAGTGGGGCACGCTGCTGCCGTTGCGCCGGGTGGAGGTCGAAGGGATGCGCGACCAGCGCATCCGCCGCAGTGCCCGGCTGGTCTACCGCTTCTGGTCGGCGGAATGGACGCCGTGGCAGGCGCTGGCCCGGGTGCGGACGGACTGGCCAGAGCTGGTGTTCGACATCCGGCCGCAATACGCGCGGGCTGATGCCGGGAAGACCGCCAATGCTACTTGACGAGGAAGACTGGGGTGATCCGCCGCGCCGGCGGCCGCGCCCGGCGGTGCCCGAGTTCCATGTCGAGGGGTTTGACGGGCCGCTGGACCTGCTGCTGGATCTGGCGGAACGCCAGCGTCTGGATCTGGGCGTGCTGTCCATTGCAGATCTGGCGGCCCAGTTTGTCGCTGAGGCGGAGCGGTTGGCCTGCACGACGCCGCTCATGCAGCGTGCGGACTGGGTGATCTGGATCGCCCGGCTGGTCTTCCTGCGCTCGCGGCTGCTGTTTGCCACCCAGGCAGAAAAACAGCTTGCCGAAAATGAAGCGCGCCGGACCGTCGGCCAGATTGAAGGGCTGTTGCAGATGCGCGCAGCGGCAGACTGGCTGGAAGCGAAGCCACAGCTTGGCGTGTCGGTTTTTACGCGGGGCGGAACAGACGTGGATCGTAGTGATTCTGTACGGCAAGGGACGTATTTCAGTCTGATGGAAGCCTGTCTCAGTGTACTGGAGCGGGAACTGGCGCAGATTGAGTTCTCGGTTCCGATCTATCGGATTGATGTGCCTGCCTACTGGCGTGTGACCGATGCATTGGCCTTTATCCGAGCGAAAATGAGAAACGGAGCTTTCCGAAGCATATGGGACTGTGTTCCTGCGACGCCGTTTGCTGAGCCTGAGGGATTAATCGCTCGTCGAGCGGCTGTAGCTGCGACATTTGTGGCTGGGCTGGAATTGGTGCGGCAGGGAGACGCATCGATCGATACGGTCGTATTTCCCATGGCATGATGTTAGCGATTGCAGACTCTTTGGAATGAGCGGGACAACGCCACGATGGAATGGTGTGCACGGCAGCCGAAGGCAGCACAAGCGCAGCGATATGCCGCTCTGCAACGTAGCGGAAGCCTTTTCCCTGTTCTAGAGAATTTCCTGGCTTTCGTTGCATCCTGTGACCTCAAAGAGGTCCGCATCTGGGGCAATGGTGCCGCATTGACAATATGTTGCTGTCCGAACTGTACCGCCGCCTCAAGCTGCGCGTGTCGTGGCAGTTCTTCAATGACCGTTGCTTCCGACTATTCACTCTCTGATGGCCACCTGAAAGAGATCGAGAATATCTTCGAGTGCGAAGATTCCATTAAGATTCATCCTGGCAGCTTCCGATAGTTTTGGAATGGCACGTTCGAAGATTGCCAGATTGATCTCCTCATTCAATCGGGAGGGATAGAGAATACCGTCAGGTTTGGCAGGATGGTTATGGAGTGCGAGTGACCATTGGCGCGCGGGACGCTGGTCCGACCCGCCGACTACATCGCTGGGAATGCCCATCCTTAAGGGATTTTCGCTCCGCAGATCGACAACCCGCAAATCAGTGACCACCACGATCTCCGCATAATCACGGTCGGTGATTTCCTGCTCGGCGAGCAGAAGCTCTCCGATTACGCCATCACGACTGTCGCGCAGGATGGCTTCCACGAAACAAACCTTCAGGGTGCTGCCGACATAAAGAACCCCAAACCGCTCAGGTGGCGGCAGATCCCTAGGATCGCTGAACCGGCTCTCGTTCTTGCCGAAACCCAGAGTGTCCGAAAACCGCCGCAACAGGATGCGCCCATAACGGGTACCGGCTGGTACTGTTGTCACAACGAGGTCAGCTTGGTCGAAGTTGCTGGGGGGTAGGCTTGCGGACGACATTTACGCGAAGGTGCCCTCGGCGATACTGGCCGCGACCGAGAGGACGCGTTTATCTTCTCCTTTCTCTAAGGCCGCGATTGCAGTCCGTCCTTCGAGTTCAGGGTGCCTTTGGGTGAGGAACCGGTAAATGGTCCACGGACTGTCGCCAAGCGCGGTAAACAGGTTCGGGATGATAGCGAACGGACGACCGTCGCGATCGAGTTGCCAGGCCGGGTAACGATAACCGCGTGTCGGGCCTTCGAGGCCGATCAGCTGGCGAGCGTGCCGACGGGCATTCACCGTGACACGGGTTGTTCCCATGCGCCGCGCCAGTTCTTCCGCCGTCACCATATCCTCATGGGCAAGAATGCTGGCGGCCAGCGCCTCGCCACGCGCCTTCGCGCGCGCCAGACCGCTACCGGCCGTGCGCTCCGCCGCCTGTGTGCCTGCAATGTCCTGATTCTCTGGAGGATGCACAATCCGGACTGTACCTTCGGGCGTGACTTCGACTGAAAAGCGGACGCCACGTCCTGTTTTCCGGGTCTCCGCCAGCGCGTGGCCGAGATTTTCGATCACAGAGCGTGCTGTTCCCACCTGTCTGGCGACAGATGTCAGCACAGTGCGTCCGACAGGAATGGAAACGGGTTGCACGCCGCGTGCGCTGAGAACCACAGCGCCGCTACGCGTTTTCGCCGCAAGGCGGCGCGATTTTGTGGTGAAAGAGGATGCAGTTGCTCGGGGCATGGCGTATCTCCTGCCGTATTCTTCTCATTTTCGATAAATCTGTCAAGTCCGATAAGTTCGTAAAGGTATGGCGTTTAACGTCATGCTTTCATGACCTGTTAGCAGCCTGTCAGTTGTCCAGAATTTCCAGGGCTGGAAGGTTCTTCACAATCTTCATGGTTTCCAGGCTGATCGTGATGACACGCAGGAACAGGTCCAGTGGATAGCGGGGGTCGTTCATGGTTTCGATAGCCCAGTCATTGGCGTCGTTGACGATACCGCTGGCCTTGTCGGTCTTCACGCATTGACGTTCCACTACCCAGTCGAGCGCAGGCTTGCCGTTCACCACGTATTCATAGGCTTCGAGAGGGATACCTGTGACAGTAATGCGGTCATTGTAATGCAGGATGGTTTTATCCTTGCCCTTGCCGTATTTCATCTGTGTCACTCGATAATCGGCGGGTGTCAGGGGCTTGTTTCCCGCATCGATCTGCACGCCCTTGTAGATGGGTTGGCTGTCGAAATTTACGTGTATTTCGCCTAACCTGCGACCAGCTTCAGAGAAGGCTTTGAAGGCTTCGTATGTCTTCACACGGGGGATGCGTGGCAGTTCCTTCCGCAGAGTATCCGCATAGCGTTCCTGGTAATCCGGGGAATGCAGAAGGCCATAGACATAATAAAATAGGTCTTTCTTGGTGATGACCTGACCCGGATAAGCATTCTGGAAATGCTTCAATCCTTCATCCGTAATTGCATCACGACGAACGATTCGTGATTGAGAAGGTTTCTGCCCAAAGAAGTCGCCTTGCATATCGCTCATCGTTCTTTCTCCTGTTCGTAGAGGAACATCGGAAAGCATTGAGTGCCGTCGATATCCACCATATGCAGACTCGGGAGGGCATTGCACATCAGGGCGCTGAAGGCATTTTTCTGCCCCCCGCTCGACAGGCAAATCACCAGATTTTTTTCTTGCTCCTCTATCAATGTAGTGTATAATTTTTCTGTTCTGTTCTGTTCTGTTCTGTTCTGTTCTGTTCTGTTCTGTTCTGTTCTGTTCTGTTCTGTTCTGTTTCAGAGTATCAATTTCATAAATGAATTGAGGGAATGCCTGATAACCTCCCATGGCTGGAGCGAGATTCAAGTCAATGGCGTGATTGGTCACAAATGCTGAAAAACCTTTATCCCCGCCTAAGCCCGGAACGCATATGATCAGATTATCCGCTTTCGCATCAGGAAAAAGTCGAGGCATCTGATTTATATAATTGTTTATATTCTTGTCAAAGTAGAGATACTGTCTCTGAAATGGACGATAGAGAGATAGAACTATCCGCTTGCCATCAAATGATAACGGCACATTTTTTGTAAAGTCCTGACGCAAGGAACGTGACCAGCTAATTCTCGTCGGGTCTGACGTAACAAAACCGTCCAGTTGTTTTTCCCGCTCTTTGCGGTCTAACGACGGGAAAGCATCATTAAATCGCTGAAGTTCTCCCTCATAGGTAGAAATCATTGTTTTAATATTGCTTTCCAAAGCAGAACGGGAAGAGTTAAAACACCATGCATCGCGTGCGGTTTCAACTCCACGGGAAAATAGACAGAACAGCATAGGTCCTGCGTTCTTCTCTTTACTTCCAATAGCAATAAATTTCCTGAAGCTGTCATCCCGTTGCCGTAGCCAGTCTCCATGTTCGTCAGGCGTGATGATCTGCCACAGACCTTCGCCGGTCAGACTGTTGACGCTGGCCAGTTCCTGAATACGTTTCAGCTTCTGCTCACGAGTCAGATAATCCCCAATATCATAAAACAGGATACGGCCCTGTTTCTTCGCATTTGGATTCTTGACCATGAGGGAAATGGCAATCGGCGCCCGGCTTCCAGCATCGAATATTTTTCCGCCTTCCTTGCGTGATGTTTCCCCTGATGTCCGCTGGTTGCCCCGCAGATGAAACACATGGATGGAGGAAAATTCTTCGGCCAGACACTGGCGCAAGCCATTTGCCGTATTGGCATCCAGAAAGCCTGCGTTGGTCACGAAACCGATGACGCCACAATCCCCAATGCGGTCAGATGACCAGCGGATGGCGCGGATATAACTGTCATACAGGGCGCGCTTGTTCGTGGCCGTGGAACGTTCTGCATAGGTTTCCGCAATGCGGGCATCCAAGGTGGGATAGGCCACGTTCTGGTTGTTGTCGTTCCCGCTTTCCTGCCCCACTGAATAGGGCGGGTTTCCCATGATGACACGGATATCCAGCTTCTTCTGTTTACGGATACGCCGATTGTTGTCCTCCAGGGTTGAACTCACCAGATCATGCGGTTCGTTCAGCCTGAAGGTGTCAGTCAGACAGATACCCTCGAAGGGTTCATAGTTCCCGTCCATCAGGTCGGAAAACGTGGCCTCGATATTGATGGAAGCGATATAATAAGCCAGCAGGACGATTTCGTTAGCGTGGAGTTCCTGTCGGTATTTATGGAGCATCTGCTCCTTCGTAATCAACCCGCTCTGCAATAACCGGGTGATGAATGTACCCGTGCCCGTAAAGGGGTCCATGATATGGACACCCTTGCTTCCAAGGGTCTGACCGAACTCGCTTTCCAGCACGTCGTTGATGGAACGGATGATGAAATCCACCACCTCAATAGGCGTGTAGACAATACCCAGGCGGTCCTTCAGGCGTGGGAAGGCTTTTTGGAAAAAGCCGTCATACAGTTCCTTGATAACCTTCTGGCGACCATAGGACGTATCAATGCCCGAAGCCCGTTCACGCACGCTGGCATAGAAAGCCTCCAGCCTGTCCGTTTCCTTATGCAGGCTGTGCTTGTCCAGAGCATCCAGAACCGTCTGCATGGCTCTGGACATGGGGTTGTCGCCAATGAAGCTATGGCCAGCGAACAGGGCTTCGAACACGGGGCGGGTGATGAGATGCTGTGCCAGCATCTCGATGACTTCGTCCTCGCTGATGCTGTCGTTCAGTTCCGTTCGCAGGTCTGACGTGAATTCCTTGAACGAGGTCCGGGCTTCCACGTTGTTGGGATTCTCCAGAATGGTTTTGATGCGGGTGATGTGGGTCTGGGCAATCCGGGCGATATCATCGGCCCAGTCTTCCCAGTGATGACGGTTGCCGACCTTCTTGACGATTTTGGCATAGATAGCCCGTTCAATTTCCCCAACTTCAAATTGCAGGGTTTCCTGCCTGTCGTCGTTAGGGAATGAAGCCTTCTTTCCAATTTTGTAGGACGAATGGGCTTTCTGGGCTGTGCCTGTTGTCAGGGCCTTTGTCTTGGCCGTGATCTTCTTCGTGACCGCGATGACTTCCATGCGGGATGTGTCAGGTCTGGCCTGAAGATCCATCTTATTGACCATGTGATCAAAACGGTCATCGTGAGAACGCAGGGCCTGAAGCACCTGCCAGACCACCTGATAGGTCTTGTTGTTATCCAGAGCCTGGTCTGGCTCAACCCCAGCCGGGATAACTACGGGCAGTACGACATAGCCCCGCTTCTTGCCTGGTGCGACCCGCATCACACGGCCCACGGACTGGACCACATCCACCTGTGAATTCCTGGGGGTCAGGAACAGGACTGCATCCAGCGCCGGCACGTCCACCCCTTCCGACAAGCAACGGACATTGGACAGAACCCGACATATGCCTTCCGGGGTCTCGTCCTTCAGCCAGGCGAGTTTGCCTTCCTTTTCGCTGGCGTTCATCCCGCCATCGACGTGTTCGGCTTCGCATACCAGACGGGCTTCAGGTTCAATGTCTTCCTGTTCCTGATATTCCTCCACGACCTGCTGGAACATATCGGCAATCTGGATGGAACTGACCTTGGATGTCCTTCCCTTGTAGTCGGGAGAAATGACCTGGCAGAAGGCGACGGCCCGCTTCATCGGTTCGGGGATAGTTGTCCCTTCACGAGGCAATCCGCCCGTCGCCAGCGCCTTCCAGCATCCAACAATTTTGGAGGCATCGGAGACGGTCAGGCCGTTATCGGGGTCATCCAGAAGCTTCTGGACACTACGGCTGACGGTTCCCTCGTCAACCGCCAGCACGATGACCTTGTAGTCCACCAGCAGTTTGCGCCGAACGGCCTCGGAGAAGGTGATGACATGGAACTCTGGCCCGTAGATGGCCTCATTGTTCATGCCATAGACAATGGCCCCTTCCTTTTCGGCCTTTTCCCGCGCCACATCGCCGTAAATACGCGGGGTGGCAGTCATGTAGAGTCGGTGCCTGCCAGCCAGATAATCCTGGTTATGGACGCGGACGAAGGTGCTATCGTTTTCCTCACCCCCGAAAGTGACCCCTGTTGTCCTGTGCGCTTCATCGCAGACGATCAGATCGAACTCGGGGAAGTCATGCTCTTTCTGGGCACGGCTGATGACATCGATGGAATGATAGGTCGCAAACACGACCGTCATATGCGCGTCGTCATGCCGTTTGGTGTGTTCGGTCGCCAGACGGCCGGGACTGGTGGTTGCCGGGTAGCGGATTTCGTGGATGTTGACCTTAATCTCGTCGTCGTTCTTCGCCTTCTTTTTTCCCACGTCACTGTCGGAACAGACCGCGAAGCTGTGGAGCGGCACCTGACTTTCCTGGGTCCATTCGGTCAGGGTCTGGGACAGCAGGGACAGGCTGGGGACGAGGAACAGGACACGACCACCGGCCCCGACCTGCTGCTCCGCGATTTTCAGGCTGGTGAAAGTCTTGCCCGTCCCACAGGCCATGATCAGACGGCCACGGTTATGACTCTTGAATCCTGCCAGAACCCGGCTGATGGCGGTTTTCTGATGCTCGCGGGCTTTCTTCTGTGCCCGCAGGATAGGAGCAATCTTGGGCTGATATTGCGACCAGTCAATCAGGCTGGTTTCCAAGATGGGGTGGACGGCCCCCATGCGGCATCAATGTGCCATGCTGGGGTCGGAATGACCATTCAGAGGAGACCGCCCGGATGAAAATTACCATGATCGGCCTGGATATCGCCAAGTCCGTTTTTCAGGCGCACGGCACAGATGCAAACGGAAAATGTCTTCTCAAGCGAAAGCTCGGGCGCAGCGAGGTTGCCTCATTCTTCGGGAAACTCGAGCGGTGTCAGGTCGTGCTCGAAGCTTGCGGCACATCGCATCATTGGGCGCGCGTCATCCGCGATGCGGGTCATGACGTGAAACTTATTCCGCCGGACATGGTCAAGCCGTTCGTCAAACGTGGCAAGAAAAACGACGCTGTTGACGCCGCAGCCATCTGTCTTGCGGCACTCCATCCCGACACGCGCTTCGTCCCGATCAAAAACGAAGAACAGCAAAGTCTGCTCTCGTTACACTCAACGCGCACACTATTGGTCAAACAGCAGACGATGCTGGTCAATGCGTTGCGCGCGCTCGCAGCGGAATTCGGCTTGATCGTGCCGTTGGGAAACAGTCGCCTGCCCGATCTTCTGGCGAAAATCGAGACATCACCCGGTTTGCCCGACGTCATGAAGCAGACCGTCATTTTGCTCTTCGAACAATATGGAAAGTTGAGTGAAAGCATCGGATGCCTGGAAAGGCGAATCCAGGCGCACGCCAGGCAGGACGAAGATGCCCGTCGTCTTTTGACAATACCCGGCATCGGCCCGATGACCGCGTCCTTGATCGTGGCATCTGTCACGGATATCGACACTTTCGAAAGTGCGCGGCACTTCGCGGCCTGGCTTGGACTTGTGCCGCGCCAGCACTCGTCCGGCGGAAAGGTCCGGCTGGGCAGGATTACGAAAACGGGCAACCGGGAAATAAGGAAGCTGCTCGTTCTGGGGGCGACATCCATGTCCTTCCGCGCGCAGAAATGGACAGGCGCCGCAGGGGCATGGCTTTGCAAGCTTCTGGAGCGTCGCCCAACACGTCTTGCAACCGTCGCACTTGCCAACAAACTGGCCCGGATCGTCTGGGCTCTGCTGTCGCGCAAAGAGATCTATCGTCCGGCCGGCCGCAATGTCGCTGTAATCTGACATGCGCTGCCAAGACGATGGATGCCGGGGTTCGCCCCGGTAGATCCGGCAGAATGCACTGACCAGCGTGATGGGAAGACTGTAATTCAGGAACAGTTCAGGCGATACCGTTGTATGACATGTGCCATCGAGCACGTTTTCAAGATTGGTGCCTGACACGCAAGCGCACACCCATAATGGCCAGCGAAGAACGTCGCACAAATAGGCCGGACATAAGGGCGCACCTGACCGGATCCCCGCATCCTGCGAGCAGCGATGCATTCCACCGAGAAAACAAGATTTAGGGAAACGCAGAGAGATAACAAATGTGATCCATTGCATCGAACCGGCCGTCCACATAGGTCATACAGATCAATCTTGCTGACGGGCGGATGCTGGTTCGCAAGCGATGCCTCGGCATTGTCGGTCCAGTGGTTGGTCGTGGCGACAATGATACGTCGGGCAAAATGCTTTTTTCCCGAGGCGGTGAAAAAGCTGTCGATATCCTGCTTGCTGATACGGTGAGACGGGGCATAGAATTTGCACTGGATGGCATGGTATTCACCGGTGCCCCGCGTTCTGGCGACCAGATCGATGCCCGTGTCTTTCGCGACATAGCCTTCTTGGGTTGCCCAGTCCTTGTATGTCCATACCTGGTCATACAGGTCCGCGTAGCTCGGCTCTGTTCGCAGGTAGCAGACAATCAGTTCCTCGAAGTAGGTGCCTTTCTCGCGCTCTGTGACGGACAGATTTCTATAGGTATCAAGCAGTTGGGAAAGCGCGGACATAATCGGGCAAGCCTTTGGACGGTCTGAAAATCACGTCTGACCAGATTAACCCTTGCCATAGGGATGGGGAATAGGGCCTGCTGACAAAAGGTTTTTTCAGACTGACGTGGACATGATTCAACGCTGGTATTTGCGGAAATCTATGAATGCGTGGCGATCTGACGGACGAAGAAGGGGCGATCATTGGCGGCCTGCTGCCGCCTGAACGTGAGCGTTGGTCACGACCGGCACAGGATAACCATCTGTTTCTCAATGAAATGCTTTATGTCCTGCGTGTCGGTTGCCCATGGCGGAACATGCATGAGCGTTACGGAAAATAGAACTCCGTCTATGTCTGGTTTCGGCGGTGGGCTGAGTAAGGCGTCTGGCGCAAAAGGCGACATTTAATAATTACTTCCCACAGGAGCATTCGCGACCGTCAGGGCATTGTCGGGCAGAGGGCGCTGCAGTTGCAGCGCTTCGTCCAGAGGGGCATTCATCCAGAGATCCAATTCTCCCGGCCGGGTCAGGATGACCGGCATGGCTTTCGGATGAATGGTGCCGACTTCCCGATTGGCTGTGGTGGTCAGGAAGCCGAACAGGTCATCCGTTGTCTCGCCATCCGCCAGTTTTCGTACTGACGTCCACTGGCACCAGATCCCTGCAAAGAAAGCCAACGGCTCCCCATCGCTGCGGACAAACCAGACGGGCCTGCTGGTCCCATCTGGCAGGCGCTCCGGTTCGGAAAAGGCCGTGAGCGGCACCAGGCAGCGATGCGCCACACCTTCCCAGCGCTTCCACCAGGTCGAGGTCGGGTTGCGGATATTGGTCACACCCCGATCGACCCTGTGGCCTTTCAGGTAGTTCGGCGGCGTGGGCATGCCCCAACACGCCATGACCAGTTCACGCCCGTCCTGCGCGTTCCGCACGATGGGCGCCAGGGTGTTGGGCCAGATCTCGGGCAGGGGCCGGAGATTGCCGGTGCGGTCGGTCATGACCCGGGCCGCCTCCCGGATCGCCTGCTGGCTGCCGGTCATCGCATAGAGGTTGCACATCACGCCGTCCTTTCGCGAGTCCGGATATGGGTGTCCTGCCGGATGGTATCCACCCTGCACGAAGGGGGTGGCCGGACTGTTCCTGATAAACCCCTGCAATCCAGACAGTTTTCATCGAGCCTGGATCGGACGGCAGGCCTGTGCCCGCGCCCGGATCGCAACCGCTTTTCCAGGATGGGTTGACATTCGTCACCATGCCAGAACAAATAACGAACACGATCACTGATTCCGTGTCAGAAACACCCGAATGGACTGTCCGACCCCATGCCCGCACCCAAACCCCGTCCCGCGCTGGAGGCGCTGAGAGCACAGGTCAGCCGCCTCGAAGGCCAGGGCCGACGCAGGCGGGGCGTGCTGCCCTTCGGCATGCCCGAGATTGACGGTCGTCTGCCAGATGGCGGCCTGGCGCTGGGCGCGCTGCATGAGGTGGCAGGCGGCGGCCATGACGCCCTGAATGCAGCAGCGTCCGGCCTGTTTTCCGCCGGGATCGCAGCGCGGACACGGGGCAAGGTGCTGTGGATCGCCACCCGTCAGGACCTGTATGCCCCGGCATTGCAGCAGGTCGGGCTGTCGGCGCGACGGACCATTTATGTCGCGGCCAGTTCGGACGTCGATGTCCTGGCCTGTTTCGAGGAGGCATTGCGCCATCAGGGACTGGGGGCGGTCGTGGCCGAGGTGGCCCGCCTGTCCATGACCGCCTCACGCCGCCTGCAGTTGGCGGCCGAGACATCCGGCGCGCTGGGCATCGCCATACGACGCTGGCGGCGGCATACGGATGCCGCCGATTTCGGCCAGCCCACGGCGTCGGTCACCCGGTGGCGGGTCTCGGTCCTGCCATCCGTGCCGCTGCCGGTCCCCGGCGTCGGCCGGTCCCGCTGGCTGTTGGAACTGATCCGTGCCCGCGCGGGCGAATGCGCTGATTTCGAAGTGGAGGCCTGTGATGCCAAAGGGAGACTGGCACCGTGTCGTCTCGCTCTACCTGCCGCTCTGGCCGACAGACCGGATCAGGAAGCGGCTGGGCACCGACGCGCCCGCGCCTGACTGCCCATTGGTGCTGGCCGGACGGGAAGGGCGGCGACGGGTCGTGCTGTCGGTTGATCTCGCCGCCCGCAGGCTGGGCCTTCGCCCCGGCACGCCTGTCGCGAAAGCGCAGGCGCTCCATCCCGATCAGCTCATCATGGATGCCGACCCGGACGGTGACCGGGCTGGGCTGGAGCGGCTGGCGCTGTGGTTCCAGCATCGCATCGCCCCCATCGTGGCACCCGATCCGCCAGACGGCATCGTGCTGGATACGACCGGTGCCGATCACCTGCATGGGGGTGAGGCCGTCATGCTGGAGAACATGGTCACGCGCCTGAAGGAGGCCGGGATCACGGCCCGGGCCGCGATTGCCGATACATGGGGTGCCGCCCATGCGCTGGCGCGTTATGGCCGGGAACGCATCACCCTCGTGCCGCCTGGTGAGACGGCGGCAGCGATCACTGATCTACCCATCGAAGCCCTACGCCTGCCAGCGGATATCATTGATGGCCTCCATGGGCTGGGCGTGTCACGCATCGGTCCTCTGGCCGGCATGCCGCGCGCGCCGCTGACCCTGCGCTTCGGCCCGGATGTCGTCCGCAGGCTGGACCAGGCTTTCGGGCGGCAGGCGGAAGCCATTGTCCCGGTCCGGCTGCAGGCACCGGTGCAGGTCAGCCGGAATTTTGCCGAACCGATCAGCGCAGCCGAGACCATAGCCCGCTACATCACCAAACTCGTGCCGCCTCTGTGCGCCGGGCTGGAGCAACGCGAACAGGGCGTGCGCCGCCTCGACCTGCTGCTGCACCGGGTGGACAGCCGAACCGAGGCCGTCCGTGTGGCTACGGCCATGCCGGTGCGGGACGTCAGACGCCTGACCCGTCTGCTCTGTGACAGGATCGAGACCATCGATCCGGGCTTCGGGATCGAGCGCATGGTGCTGACGGCTTCGCTGGCCGAGCCGATCCTGCACCGCCAGGGTGTATCGGCCCTGATCGAGGAAGAAGAGGCCGACGTCTCCGACCTGATCGATACCCTGGCCAACCGTGTCGGCACGCAGGCCCTGTATCGCTTCGCCCCGGTGGAAAGCGACGTGCCCGAGCGGGCCGTCTGCCGCGTGCCCGCCCTTGCGCCCGAAGATACACGGGAGTGGCCGGATCACTGGCCGCGCCCCACGCGCCTGCTGCCCCGTCCCGAGCCGATCCAGACCATGGCCGTGCTGCCCGACCATCCACCGGTCTTCTTCATCTGGCGCGGCATCCGCCACCGGATCAGATGCGCCGATGGCCCTGAGCGCGTGTTTGGCGAATGGTGGAAAGGGGATGGCGAACTCACCACCGTGCGCGATTACTTCCGGGTGGAGGATACCAGCGGCGAGACATTCTGGGTTTACCGGACCGGGGATGGCGAACATGGCGAGACCGGTTCGCAGGGCTGGTTCCTGCACGGTCTCTTTGAATGAGCGTGGCATACGCCGAACTGCAGGTCACGACGTACTTCTCGTTCCTGCGCGGCGCATCCTCACCAATTGAACTGTTCGAGCAGGCGAAGGCCCTTGGCATTGAAGCGCTGGGCATCTGCGACCGCAATTCCCTGGCGGGCATGGTGCAGGCCCATGTCGCGGCCAAAGAGACCGGCATCCGCCTGGTCGTGGGCTGCCGTCTCGACCTTGCCGATTTCGCGCCCGTGCTGGTCTACCCGACGGACCGGGCCGCCTATGCCCGGTTGTGCCGACTGCTGAGCCTTGGCAAGGCCCGGGCCGGGAAGGGGAAATGCCATCTGCTCTGGGAGGATCTGGTGGCATGGGGCGAGGGGCTCCTTGTCATCCTGCTCCCGGATACGGCGGATGATGCCTGCGCCCTGCATCTGCGCAAGCTGCAGGAGGCCTTTGCCGACCGGGCCTCCATGGCGCTGACCCTGCGGCGCCGGCCCAATGACCAGATGCGGCTGTATGAACTGGCGAACCTCGCCCATCAGGCGCGGGTGCCAATGATCGTGACCAATGACGTGCTGTTCCACACCCATGACCGGCGCATCCTGCAGGATGTGGTGACCTGTATCCGCAACCACACCACCATCGACGAGGCCGGGTTCGCGCGTGAGCGCCATGCGGACCGCTACCTCAAGCCGCCTGCGGAAATGGCCCGGCTGTTCAGCCGGTATCCCGAGGCGATCGACCGGACCCGTGAGATCGTAGCCCGTTGCCGCTTCAGCCTTGATGACCTGGCCTACCAGTATCCCGACGAGGTGTCCGTTCCGGGCCAGTCACCGCAGCAGGCGCTGGAAGCCCTGACCTGGGAAGGGGCGGCAGCGGCCTATCCCGAAGGCATTCCGCCCGATGAATCATAATCCACTGAAATCACTCAACTCATTTTCGGTCAGACACTAAGAAATGAAGGGCAGATTCTTATTTTTGTGACCGATAAGCCGACCTTCCACTCCCCCCCCAAAGGCGACATTTAATAACTGCCTACCGGGGGAGCATGTACCATCTTTAGGGCGTTGTCGGGCAGAGGACGTTGCAGTTGTAGCGCATCGTTCAAGGGCGCTTTCATCCACAGATCCAGTTCTTCCTGCCGGGTCAGGATGACCGGCATGGCTTTCGGATGAATGGTGCCGACCTCCCGATTGGCCGTGGTGGTCAGGAAGCCGAACAGGTCATCCGTCGTCTCGCCATCCGCCAGTTTCCGCACTGACGTCCACTGGCACCAGATCCCTGCAAAGAAAGCCAGAGGCTCCCCATCACTCCGGGCAAACCAGACGGGCCTGCTGGTCCCATCCGGCAGGCGCTCCGGTTCGGAAAAGGCCGTGAGCGGCACCAGGCAGCGATGCGCCACACCTTCCCAGCGCTTCCACCAGGTCGAGGTCAGATTGCGGATATTGGTCACGCCCCGATCGACCCTGTGGCCTTTCAGGTAGCCTGGCGGCGTGGGCATGCCCCAGCGCGCCATGACCAGTTCACGCCCATCCGGCGCGTTCCGCACGATGGGCGCCATGGTGTTGGGCCAGATCTCGGGCAGGGGCCGGAGATTGCCGGTGCGGTCAGTCATGACCCTGGCCGCCTCCCGGATCGCCTGCTGGCTGCTGGTCATCGCATAGAGGTTGCACATCACGCCGTCCTTTCGCGAGTCCGGATATGGGTGCCCTGCCGGATGGTATCCACCCTGCGGGATGGGGATGGCCGGACTGTTCCTGATAAACCCCTGCAATCCAGACAGTTTTCATCGCGCCTGGCTAGAGCGGCAGGCCTGTGCCCGCGTCCGGATCACAGCCGTTTTTCCAGAATGGGTTGACATTCGTCACCGCACCAGAACAAATAACGAACACAATCACTGATTCCGTGCCAGAAACACCCGAATGGACTGTCCGACCCCATGCCTGCACCCGAACCCCGTCCTGCGCTGGAGGCGCTGAGAGCACAGGTCAGCCGCCTCGAAGGCCAGGGCCGGCGCAGACGGGGCGTGCTGCCCTTCGGCATGCCCGAGATTGACGGTCGCCTGCCGGATGGTGGCCTGGCGCTAGGCGCGCTGCATGAGGTGGCAGGCGGCGGCCATGATGCCCTGAATGCAGCGGCATCCGGGCTGTTTTCCGCCGGGATCGCAGCGCGGACACGGGGCAAGGTGCTGTGGATCGCCACCCGTCAGGACCTGTACGCCCCGGCACTGCAGCAGGTCGGATTGTCGGCGCGACGGACCATTTACGTCGCGGCCAGTTCGGACGTCGATGTCCTGGCCTGTTTCGAGGAAGCACTGCGCCATCAGGGTCTGGGCGCGGTCGTGGCCGAGGTGGCCCGCCTGTCCATGACCGCCTCACGCCGCCTGCAGCTGGCGGCCGAGACATCCGGCGCACTGGGCATCGCCATACGGCGCTGGCGACGACAGACGGATGCGGCCGATTTCGGCCAGCCCACGGCGTCGGTCACGCGGTGGCGGGTCTCGGTCCTGCCATCCGTGCCGCTGCCAGTACCCGGCGTCGGCCGGTCCCGCTGGCTGCTGGAACTCATCCGTGCCCGCGCGGGCGAATGTGCCGATTTCGAAGTGGAGGCCTGTGATGCCAAAGGGAGACTGGCACCGTGTCGTCTCGCTCTACCTGCCGCTCTGGCCGACAGACCGGATCAGGAAGCGGCTGGGGACCGACGCGCCCGCGCCTGACTGCCCATTGGTGCTGGCCGGACGGGAAGGGCGGCGACGGGTCGTGCTGTCGGTTGATCTCGCCGCCCGCAGGCTGGGCCTGCGTCCCGGCATGCCTGTCGCGAAAGCGCAGGCGCTCCATCCCGATCTGCTCATCATGGATGCCGACCCGGACGGTGACCGGGCAGGGCTGGAGCGGCTGGCGCTGTGGTTCCAGCACCGCATCGCCCCCATCGTGGCCCCCGATCCACCGGACGGCATCGTGCTGGATACGACCGGTGCCGATCACCTGCATGGGGGCGAGGCCGTCATGCTGGAGAACATGGTCACGCGCCTGAAGGAGTCCGGGATCACGGCCCGGGCCGCAATTGCCGATACATGGGGTGCCGCTCATGCGCTGGCGCGCTATGGCCGGGGACCCATCACCCTCGTGCCGCCCGGTGAAACGGCGGCAGCGATCACCGACCTGCCCATCGAAGCCCTGCGCATGCCAGCCGACCTCATCGATGGTCTCCATGGACTGGGCATATCACGCATCGGCCCGCTGGCCAGCATGCCGCGTGCGCCGCTGGCCCTGCGCTTCGGCCCGGATGTCGCCCGCAGGCTGGACCAGGCTTTCGGGCGGCAGGCGGAAGCCATTGTCCCGGTCCGGCTGCAGGCACCGGTGCAGGTCAGCCAGAACTTTGCCGAACCGATCAGCGCCGCCGAGACCATAGCCCGCTACATCACCAAACTCGTGCCGCCCCTGTGCGCAGGGCTGGAGGAACGCGAGCAGGGCGTGCGCCGCCTCGACCTGCTGCTGCACCGGGTGGACAGCCGCACCGAGGCCGTCCGCGTGGCCACGGCCATGCCGGTGCGGGACGTCAGACGCCTGACCCGTCTGCTCTGTGACAGGATCGAGACCATCGATCCGGGCTTCGGGATCGAGCGCATGGTGCTGACGGCTTCGCTGGCCGAGCCGATCCTGCATCGCCAGGGTGTATCCGCCCTGATCGAGGAAGAAGAGGCCGACGTCTCCGACCTGATCGATACCCTGGCCAACCGCGTCGGCTCGCAGGCCCTGTATCGCTTCGCCCCGGTGGAAAGCGACGTGCCGGAACGGGCTGTCTGCCGCGTGCCCGCCCTCGCACCCGAGGACGGAAAGGAGTGGCCGGATCACTGGCCGCGCCCCACGCGCCTGCTGCCTCGTCCCGAGCCGATCCAGACCATGGCGGTGCTGCCCGACCATCCACCGGTCTTCTTCATCTGGCGTGGCATCCGCCGCCGGATCAGATGCGCTGATGGCCCCGAGCGGGTCTTTGGCGAATGGTGGAAGGGCGATGCCGAACTGACCACCGTGCGCGATTACTTCCGGGTGGAGGATACCAGCGGCGAGACATTCTGGGTTTACCGGACCGGGGATGGCGAACATGGCGAGACCGGTTCGCAGGGCTGGTTCCTGCACGGTCTCTTTGAATGAGCGTGCCATACGCCGAACTGCAGGTGACGAGTTACTTCTCGTTCCTGCGCGGTGCATCCTCACCGATTGAACTGTTCGAGCAGGCAAAAACCCTTGGCATTAAAGCGCTGGGCATCTGCGACCGCAATTCCCTGGCGGGCATGGTGCAGGCCCATGTCGCGGCCAAAGAGACCGGCATCCGCCTGGTCGTGGGCTGCCGTCTCGATCTGGCCGATTTTCTGCCCGTGCTGGTCTATCCGACGGATCGGGCCGCCTATGGCCGACTATGCCGACTGCTGAGCCTTGGCAAGGCGCGGGCCGGGAAGGGGAAGTGTCATCTGCTCTGGGAGGATCTGGTGGCATGGGGCGAGGGCCTCCTTGTGATCCTGCTTCCGGATACGGCGGATGATGCCTGCGCCCTGCATCTGCGCAAGCTGAAGGACGCCTTTGCCGACCGGGCCTATATGGCGCTGACCCTGCGGCGCCGACCCAATGACCAGATGCGGCTGTATGAACTGGCGAACCTGGCCCATCAGGCGCGGGTAGCAACGGTCGTGACCAATGACGTGCTGTTCCACACCCATGACCGACGCATCCTGCAGGATGTGGTGACCTGCATCCGCAACCACACCACCATCGATGAAGCTGGGTTCGCGCGGGAGCGCCATGCGGACCGCTACCTCAAGCTGCCTGCAGAAATGGCCCGACTGTTCAGCCGCCATCCCGAAGCGGTGGCCCGGACCGTGGAGATTGTGGAACGCTGCCGCTTCAGTCTTGATGACCTGGCCTACCAGTATCCCGATGAGGTCTCCGTCCCGGGCCAGACGCCGCAGCAGGCGCTCGAAGCCCTGACCTGGGAAGGGGCGGCAGCGGCCTATCCCGAAGGCATTCCGCCCGAGGTCAGGAACATCCTCACCCATGAACTCGCCCTGATCGGGCGCATGGACTATGCACCGTATTTCCTCACCGTCCACAGCATCGTCCGCCATGCCCGCTCGCAGGGCATCCTGTGCCAGGGGCGGGGATCGGCGGCCAATTCCGCTGTCTGCTACGTGCTGGGCATTACCGCCATCGATCCGGCACGGACGTCGCTGCTGTTTGAACGCTTCGTCTCCGAAGAGCGCCGCGAGCCACCCGATATCGACGTGGATTTCGAGCATGCGCGCCGGGAGCAGGTCATCCAGTGGATTTATGGTCATTATGGCCGCAACCACGCCGCTCTCACGGCGGTGGTTACGCGTTACCGTGCGAAGGGGGCGCTGCGCGATGTCGGCAAGGTCATGGGCCTGCCCGAAGACCTGATCCGCACCCTGTCCGGCCAGATCTGGGGCTGGGGGCGGAAGCTGGATGAGGGCGCGCTGAATGAGACAGGGATCGACCTGTCCGACCGGCGCATCCGGCTGACGCTGGATCTGGCGCGCTGCCTGATCGGCGTGCCACGCCACCTGTCGCAACATCCCGGCGGGTTTGTCCTGACCCGTGACCGGCTGGATGAACTGGTGCCGATCGAACCGGCGGCCATGGACGCTCGCCAGATCATCGAATGGGACAAGGACGATATCGACGTCCTGAAATTCATGAAGGTCGATGTGCTGGCGCTGGGCATGCTGACCTGCATGAAGAAGGGGCTGGACCTTCTGGCCGAACACAAGGGGCAGCATTACACGCTGCAGACCATCCCGGCCGAGGATCCGCGCACCTATGCCATGATCCGAAAGGCCGACACGATCGGGGTGTTCCAGATCGAGAGCCGGGCCCAGATGTCCATGCTGCCGCGTCTCAGGCCCCGGGTGTTCTATGATCTGGTGATCGAGGTCGCCATTGTCCGGCCCGGTCCCATCCAGGGCGACATGGTGCATCCCTATCTGCGCCGGCGGGCCGGGCAGGAGAAAGAAATCTACCCGACGCCGGAACTCGAAAAGGTGCTCAGGAAGACGCTGGGCATTCCGCTGTTTCAGGAACAGGTGATGCAGGTGGCCATGGTCTGTGCCGGGTTTTCGGCATCCGAGGCCGACCAGCTGCGCCGCGCCATGGCGACGTTCAAGAATACCGGTACGGTCTCGCGCTTCCGTACACGGCTGATCGAGGGCATGACGGCGCGGGGTTATCCCGAGACCTTTGCCGAACGCATCTTCCAGCAGCTTGAGGGGTTTGGCAGTTACGGCTTTCCCGAAAGCCATGCCGCCAGCTTCGCCATTCTGGCCTATTCGTCATCCTGGATGAAATGCACCCATCCGGATGTGTTTCTAGCCGCCCTCCTGAATAGCCAGCCGATGGGCTTCTACGCTCCGGCCCAACTTGTGCGCGACGCCCGCGAGCACGGGGTTGAGATCCGGCCGATCTGCATCAACGCCTCGCGCTGGGACAGCACGCTCGAAGGCCCGGAGCGGGATGACGGGCTGTTTGCCGTCCGCCTGGGCATGAATCTGGTAAAAGGGCTGGCCAATGACGATGCGGCCCGGATCGTAGCGGCGCGGGGCGACCGTCCCTTTGCCTCGGTCGACGATCTGTGGCGCAGGGCAGGGGTGAAGGGAGCGGCCCTGACCCATCTGGCAGAGGCGGACGCCTTCCAGCCGGGACTGGGCCTGGCGCGGCGCGAGGCGCTATGGGCCATCAAGGCATTACGTGACGAACCTCTGCCGCTGTTTGCCGCAGCCGCCGTCATGCGTGAAGCGGAAGAACTTGATGTGCTGCTCCAGCCCATGCGGGACGGGGCCGAGGTCGCGCGCGATTACAACCGCACGGGCCTAACCCTGCGGAATCATCCCGTGGCTTTCCTGCGCGATGATCTTAGCGAGCGCGGGATGGTGACGTGCCAGCAGGGTCTGGAGGCCCGGGACAGGAGCAGCCTGTCGGTGGCTGGGCTCGTGCTGGTTCGTCAGCGGCCCGGTTCAGCCGAGGGTGTGGTGTTCATGACGCTGGAGGATGAAACGGCAGCGATCAACGTGATCATCTGGCCTGATATGTTCGAGCGTTTCCGCCGTGTGGTCCTGTCTGGCCAGATGCTGGGAGTCGTGGGGCGGCTACAGAAGGAAGGCGAGGTGGTACATCTCGTGACACGTGAGATTGTGGATCTCTCCCACCTGCTGGCCGATGTCGGAAACCGCTCTCTGCAGGTATCCCGAGACATCGATCAGGGACGTGCTTCTGAAAATATCATTGTAAAAGCGCGAAATTTCCATTGAATACCGAAATGAAATGCCAGCTTCGGTACGTGAAATTTGTTTCGATCCTTTTTTCCCTCGAGATGTGGATCTTGCCGCGAAGGTGATCATTTTCGTTAATCAGATCGAGGAGGACACAGCGGACCGTCCAGTTTCCTGATTGCAATCGTAATCCGCTCAGCGCCGCGACACACGTTCTCAACGTGGTGGCCGTACAGCCCGGATTCATCGACTAAATACTATCTCTTCATGAATGAGATTCGGCAAATAACACAGAAATATCGATATATTAACAGTAAAATGTAAATAATAGGATTATTTATAATAAATATTATAAAATAAATTACTGTATTGTGATATGCTCATATATTAGTTCCATGGAATATGTGTTTTTCCTGAGAGCCTGAATCAGAAAGCGGTTTGATTGATTTTTCGCAGAACTCTGCGGATATGGGCAATCATCAACCACGCGTGGGATGAAGAGATTGTTGCCTCGACATCCTTCGTGAGGCGACGGCAGCGTCCGAGCCATGCAAAGCTGCGCTCCACGATCCAGCGCATTGGCCAGATACTTCTTCACTGTCTTGCGATCGAGCCCTGTCTGGCGCGCGATGGCGCTGATGCTGAGCCCCTGTCTTTTGAGTTCCTGGATCAAAACGACCTCCCTGAGTCCTATCACCTGCTCGCCCTTCCTTTGGCATCAGCAGGGATAAATGTGCCGCGTGATCGTCATGGGGGCATGCCCCCATGACGATCACGCACAGTCCTCAAACTGGGGAATTTTCAACCAGCACATTTGGGGAGATTACAACCAGCACTCACAACAGGTGGCAGAGGAGCGCCGGACCCTTGCCTCCCAATTTTCCCGCGTGGGCAATACCCAACGTTTTGCCCTGCGCTCCGACATTATGGCGGCCCGCCATGAATCGTTCATTTCACGCGTTCAGGCAGCCTTGCAGGGGTTCGATATTTCCTGCGAATTCCTCGGTCCACATCAGGCATTGCAGGTCGCGCGCGAAGCGACCTATCGTGAAACGGCGGGCTCCGCCTGGAAACCGACCCTGCTGGGTGACCGGGTCATGCCACGGCTTCCCGACGATCTGGATGACCCGCAGCCACATCCGCAGGGCCTGCTCTGGCCGGCGATCCGGGACCAGATCTTCAATGCCGACGCCGAAACGAAAGGCGGGCAGCTCGTGACCGTGGGGGATTATACATACGCCCCGGTCGACATGACGATTGGCCCAGAGGATCCGCGCCCGTTCTCCGAACTGTCCAGCGTGCTCGGCCGCAAGAGACTGCCATGGCGCAGCGCCATGATTCTGGAGGGCGGTGGCCGCGCCGCCTTCGGCTTCAAGGAAGCCGGAGCCGGGTTTCTGGCGATGTTCCCCGGAAATAGCGACATTCGACGAGCGTTTGCCGCACTCAAGCTGGAGCGCCAGAAAAACAACCATAATTCCGTGCGGATGCGCATGACCGCCACAACCTGGGCTCCGGTTGGAGCAGAGGCGAAGCTGCGACGGCAGGCGTCGGACCTCTCCCAGGCGATTGATGCGTGGGGCAACAGCAAGACAACGCGGATTTCGGGCGATCCGCTGGAAGCGGCCATGGGTTCTGTCCCTGCCCTGGCGCTCGGTTCGACTGCGACCTCATCGCTCGCTCTTGTCGGTGACGCGTTCTCCATGATGCCGTGGGCACGCAGTGCGTCACCGTGGCAGAGGGGATCCATTCTCTTCCGCAAACCCGATGGTTCAATCTGGCCTTATGATCCGACCGGGGGCGGGCTACGCCCATCCGTCGTAGACATTATCGTAGCCCCACCTGGCGGCGGAAAATCCGTTCTGGCCAATACCATTCTGCTGGGCTTGATCCTCAGCAGCGCCGCGATCAGCAGCCACGGCACGAAGCTCCCCTATATCGGCAAGCTCGATATAGGGCCGTCCTCGCGCGGACTGATCGAGATGCTACGCAACGCGCTTGGCCCCGAACGCCAGCACGAGGCGGTTTACGTCAAGATGCAGGCAATCCCGGGCTTCGAGGTCAATGTCTTCGATACCCAGGTCGGGCTGGAATATCCCCTGCCACTCGAGCGCGTCTTCCTGCAGAATTTCATCTCGCTCCTTGCCACGCCGCTGGATGGCAGGCCGTGGGAGGGCATGGACCATCTGGTAGAGGACGTGATTGATGAAGCCTACCGCCTCTGTACCGGGGTGCAGGGGGGCACGCCTAAAATCTACACGCCAGGGATCGAGCCGGATGTCGATGCCGCAATAACATCGCTGGGCATAAGCCTGCCCCACCATGCGGGAGAGGACGATCCGACATGGTGGCGGGATGTCGTCGATGGCTTTGTCAATCTCAGGGAATACCGCCTTGCAGGTTTTGCCCAGCGCCATGCAGTACCGGTCCTGCAGGATCTGCTGATTGCGGCCCGCAGCCCGGAAATCGAAAAACGCTATTCCAAGATCACCCTGGAAACTGGTGAAAGCCTGATCGACACGTTTGATCGCTACATCATGAACGTGATCAAGAATTTTCCCATGCTGGCGTCCCCGACAAGGCTGGATATGGGGGACGCGCGCGTGATCGTCCTCGATCTTGCCGAGGTGGCACCATCCGGTTCTCCCGCGGCCAACCGCCAGACAGCGCTCATGTATATGCTTGGCCGCCACATCCTGGCCCGGAATTTCTTTCTCCATCCCGATTATGCGGATGACCCGCATATGCCCCCATCCATGCGAGACTATCATCTCGCCCGTTTCACGGAGATGTACGAAACGACGAAGCGTGTCGATTTCGATGAGTGGCACCGCACCGAACCCGCGCCCCAGGTAGACAAGCAGGCTGTCCGCGACGGCCGCGAGGGGCGCAAGCACAACGTCCAGCTCGCCTTCATTTCACAGAACCATACCGATTTCAGCGAGGACCTCTACAAGATATCAACCGCCCGATGGGTCCTCAAATGCGGTGATCAGGAGACGGCAGACAGCCTTATCCGACGCTTCAAGCTGTCTGATGCCAGCGCCTATGTCATCCGCAACGCGCTGCCGGGTCCGGGAAAGAATGGTGCGCCGTTCTTCGTGGACATGTCGGCCGGAGAAGCAAAATATGAACAGCTTCTGGTGAACGTCCTGGGGCCAATCGAACTCTGGTCTTTCTCGACGACGCCTGGAGACACGGCGCTCCGTTCGCGCCTTTACAAACGGATCCACTTTGCCCGGGCCCTGCGAATGCTTGCCACCGTATTTCCCTCGGGAACAGCAAACAGCGAGATCGAACGCAGAAAAAGCGAACGCATGAATGTTTTTGGTCTCGCGACCGATGAAGCATTTGCCGGCGTTCTGGACGAACTGGCGGACGAGATCGTAGGCGGCAGAGGCGTGGCTGCAGGACTGTACGAGACCCTGCGCGCCATTGATGAACAATCGGAACTCGAATTTACCACTGGGTAGAAAGTGACCGATATTCTCCTGACGTCCTCACAGCCTGATCATTGCGGACACAATGATGTTGACCATGCTGTTCGATCAATAGCGCGGCGGCGTCTGGCAGGATAGATTCTACAAATTTATGCGTCGTATATGGCATACTAAACGATATTATCGGTCATATCTGATTATCAGATCGTTAGCGCGATCCCGATCTGATCGTTTATGAAGGCGGCCTCATAATGACGCGCCATCGCCCCGGAAACACCAACCTCTCGCAGAACAGGTCTCCACTCATCCGAAATTCGCTGCGCTGTCACGCGGATCATCTGCCGGGCCTCAGCCGGGGTAATTTCGAAGAATTCACACGCCTCCAGTGCCAGATGAATGGACCGATCATGCGGACCGCCCTCCAGTATCGCCGTTTCCAGATGCGGGTTACGGTCGGGTGCTGGATTCACATCGAAAACGGGGGATAACCGCCAGTGTCCAGCGTCCACATAGAGAAATCCATGATTTTTCAGATGATCGTCCTTATTTGACACGAGAATGGTATAAACCAGACGCAGGAAGAGTTCGCGGAACTCTGCCTGGGGATCGGCGGCATAGGTCCGGATAAAATCGACAATCTCCGTATAGGAACCAAGTTCCGTTCCGGTTTTCCCCAGAGCAGTCCTCGCCGAAATATAAGGAATCCGGCCAGGCCCACGCCGATCAAACCGCTGGATCAGAGCCACAGGAAACGGCGTTTCAGCCAGTTCCAGCCTGACCTCTGGCGTCCGGATTCCGCATGCCCTTGCAAGACGAAGCGTGGCAACTTCAATACGTTCTATTGGCCACTGGTCGTGAACCGAGGTAAATTTTGCAAGCCAGAGCACATCGCCGTCCCGAACATTGGCCTTCGGTCGCGCCCCACCCGCACCAGCAAGCGCCTGCATATCCCTTGCGGATACGTCCTTGCCCTGTTCATATGCCCGCGCAATAGCCGTAATAGCGGCAAGATCGACCAGACGCGGTATGGTGTCATCGGCGCCGCGACGAATGATTTCTCCGTTATCATCGGCGAAACGAAGCGCACCCTGCCGACATACGTCATCCGACAGTGTGAGATATTCAAACTCGGAAAGCCCATTGCCGTAGGCACGCTCGAGAAGCCTGCGCCCCCAACTGTCGGGCGCGGCATCAGCAAAGACACCCGCGAGGGCATCGCGCACGTTCCCTGGCTGGCCAGCCGCATGAAACGGCCCAGAGCCAAGGGGAAAGGTTGGCTGGATGGCAAAGGCCCGAGAATTCTCGACCCAGGCCGGATCATAGGTGAAGGTCGAAAACTGCCGCGGACCTACCTGCGTGAAACGCAGTTGACCCACGGGAGTCAGGCTGTCGCCAAGAACGACATGGGCGCTGAAATCAGGCATCAGAACGAAGCACCGTCCAGATCGATAACATCCGTTCTCCCATGCGCGGCCTTATCCTTGTCCTGGCGCCTGCGTAACGTGGTCGCGGAAGTTCGGCCTCGACGAGGCTGACGTTCAGCAGCCAACGCCAGTCCCAGATCGTCCTTGCGGATATCAATCAGGTCGGCCAGCCGGTCCAGAAGACCAAGCACGACAAGCACGTCGGCCAGAGTGCCGATCCCAACACCGGGATCTCCCTTTTCCAGGCGCGCGACAGAACTTGCTGACGTGCCGGTACGAACGGCCAGATCGGCTATCGCCATGCCGCGCCGAAGGCGCGCGCCACGAAGGTCATGGCCAAGTTGTTCAAGAGCCAAGCGAGATTTGGGTGAGCCCATGACTATAATTCATATTTGACATACAACACGCCTTATACCGTCATATGTGACCTTCTGCGAACTCTGGCACCCGCCTTTTACGGCACCGTTCCTACCAGCAGTCGGCTCCTCGCGTAGAAAACTGTGTCCGCACTCCCCACCATAGTGCAGGTGCGTATAAAAAAGAGCGCAGATCCGCCACCCTGCTCCCGGCGCAGCATCGGTCTTCAAGGCACCAAATTTGCCTTCAATGCTGCCCCAGGCCCCGTTCGTTCCCATATTGCCCGAAGCCCTTACGCGTGCCTCAATCGACTTCGAACTCGCCACCTCACAAGTGGTGTTAGGCCTCGCCTGCTGCATCACCCGTCGCGGAACGATCACCGCCACGCACCATCATTGACTAGGTAGGATATCTATATATATATCTATCCATCATATCCCAGGAGGGAATCATGGTCGCAGTCCAAAATCGAGAAATCACGAACACCGGCATTAAGCCGATAACTGGCTCTGTTCGTGAAATTCGCGACAGTCTGCAGGATACAGACAACAATCAATTCGTTGTGTTTCAACTTGCACATGCCAATAAAAGCACCGCATCGGCATTTGCAGAGGCCGTTCGGCTTATTGCTCCCCTGATCATTGATCGGCTTGCCATTCATAAAACAGCGACCCTCAAGAAGCTTGTTGATGCACTTGTTCCGGCTGCGTCTCCTCCCGAGCACCTCATTACTGAGGCACGCATGAACGCAGATGCTCGGCAAACGGTTCTTGAGAGCGCAGAGTGGATCAGCGCTGTTCAACTATCTGAAATTGCAGGTTTCAAAGGCCAAAATGCCAGCGCCCAGCCAAACAAGTGGAAACGCGAAGGAAAAGTTTTTGCTTTGCGACATGACGGGAATGATCTGTATCCGGCGTATGCACTCGACCGCGACATGCAATACCGCCCAATCAAGGGACTTGTCCCAATTCTAAAGGTGTTCAAAGGTAAACTGGATGCATGGGACATTGCAATCTGGTTTGCGTCAGCAAACAGCTTTCTTGGCGGCACGGCTCCTAAGGATTTACTTAAAAGTGCGCCAGAGCGCGTCTTAGCGGCTGCAGAAGACGAAATCGCAGGTGTGCTCCATGGTTAAACCGAGGCGGCCAACTCAGCCAAAGTCTCGTAGCACCGCACATTCCGGCACAACGAAGATATCCACATCTCGCGCAAAACCGAAGACGACAGAGTCACCGTCGACCCCGCCTGTCGCCGTCACAGCAACGTCCCGCACAATCCCGCGTCCCCCTCCAGACCTTAATGCTCTCGTAAAAAAAACGATTTGGTCGGCAGACAAGACAATCCACCGCATCCATCCTGAGACTTACGGAGCAAATACGTTCAATCCTGGTCCCCGAGGAAACGCCCGATTTAGCCCGATCATTGATGCAAATGGTATATCCATTCCGACCATTTATGGCGGCACGACGTTAGAATGTGCAGCCATGGAGACCGTCTTCCATGATGTTCCCCATGAGCCAGGACTGAAGACCGTTGCAAAGCGAAAGCTAAAGAACCATCAATATTCACAACTTCAGTCCTCGACTGACCTCACGCTTGCAGATCTTAGCAGCACAGCCTTGCGCAAGCTCGGTATTCCACGTGTTGATCTCATTGAAACTGATAAGGATATATATCCTCAAACGCGCAAGTGGGCCGAAGCCATTCACGCTCAGTGCCCAGACGTTCAAGGTTTAGAGTGGGTGTCGCGTCAGGACGACCGTGCGCGCGCTATCATCCTATTTGGAGATCGCTTGCCACCAGATCCATTGAGCAGCATTGCACCTTCGGTCGATATCGTGGAAAATGAAGACACTTATGCGGCTCTAGTCGAGTTAGCCGAGACCATCGGTGTCCAGATCACTGGGAAGTAATATCATTCTTTTGCCGATTCAGCTCCAGTCTCTATGGCATCAAAAATACCCATCTCGGCCAATGCACCAGCCGCCCGCCGAAAACTCCGGACCGGATATGGACGCCCAGGTTTAGGATAAGCCTCCGTGTACGCAATAGCAGATTCAATCTGTTCCTCGGTCAGGGTCGGATAGTCCGCTTTGATCTCCTTGATTGTCTGTCCCTGTGCGAGGGCAGCAACACGATAAGCAGATATACCCGTTCCCTTGATAACAGGATCAGCCCCATCCTCCTCCAATATATTTTTCTTGGCGTCGAGGAGTTTCTTGTATTTGGATAGAAAATTACGCTGAATTTCGGTAATATTGGCTTTAAAAGGACCAAAGCTTACGGTTCTGGCTTTCGCTTCATTTTTTTTGAAGGCCTGATACAACTTCCGGCGCCCCGTCGGAGTTAGATCCGCATGCATCTGCTTTTCAAGCGCCAGAAACAACAACTCCGAGAGCCCGATCTTTCGTACCCGCCTACGCCCCTTCCCCACACCGTGAACCGGCATGTCCTCTTCCGGCTCGCTGATCTTCTCTACTTCCCCACGATCAATCGCCCGGTTGATGTCCTTTTCCGACATCCCGATCAGAAACTGCGCTTCGCGTAGGGTAACGGGCTGGATTTCTATCATGTGCGCCCCCAATGAATCCCATAATAGGGAATAATTAGGATGTATCAAGTCTTACGAAGCGCCTGCCATGGCCCTGCGGGTCAATTTGACGAAAGCAAATTCCAAAGAAGACCCAAATCTGCTCTCAAAACCTGCATGAAATAAAAAGCAACGCAGCCAATTTTTGCTGCAGCAGTCGCAAGATGATCTTCGAAGCTTCTTCCGTTATCCGGAGAAGCTCATGAAACATTCTCTGCTCATTTTTCTTTTGCCCATGGCGCTCAACGCCTGTGCGCAGAGCCTGTCGTCACCTTCTCCCATTGCGACGACCGGCATGGCCAATCCTGAACTGGCCTTGCAGCGGTCAATAGCAGAGACCACGACTGATCTTCGTGAACTTGGCAGCATCCGCCCGTCTCCGGTCGTGGCATCTGCCAACCAACCCCTGCTCCCCGATGACCTGACCCGCCGGATCTGGTTCGTGTGGGACGGCCCGCTGGGCAAGGCCGTCGCAAAACTCGGTCAGGAAATCGGTTACAGCGTGACTGTCACCGGCCATCCCCGAGCAATGCGCGTCGCGACCAACAGCGTTGCCGCCGTGGTGGATATCCTTCGGACATTGGGCGATCAGGCCGGAGATCAGGCCATGGTCTCGGTAGACCCGCTTCACCACGCGATAACGGTGGCCTGGCATGCGTAAGATGGCGCTCTTTCTATCTTCGGCCATCGTCGTGACGGCCGCAGGCAGCCCGACCCATGCGGCTTCTGTCTCCACGGGGAAGGTTGTCATTGAGGAGGGGCAGCACGTCCGGCTACCGACATCGTCTCCATCCCCGCCATCGGCCCGCAGCGGCACATTGGTCCCGGAGCCACAGCCGCCCCAGCCGGGTGCGGATCAGGTGGACGGGGCTGACCCCGCCCTTGCCAATCCCATCAATAAACCGGTGACAGGAGCCTCGACGCTCGACGAGGTGGTCGGCGGCGAAGCGCCACCCTCTCTTGAGGCCCTTGAGAATACCCGCCCCAATGACGAGCCAGGCGGTGACCTGAAACCCGGTCGAAGCGCCCAGCTTCGGGAAGCCGCGCATATTTACGGCGCGCAGGGCGGTCTGGCCGCCCGGGCATTCGCCATCAACGAGATGCTGCGGCGCCACGAGGAGACACTCGACGCCACTTATGATTTCCGGTCGATCGTACTTCCGATCGGGAGCGGCCAGACCCTCATGCAGCCCCCCATCGTCACCGAAGCACAGATGGCCTTTGCGCTCAATGACACCGGCCAGGTGGCGCACGAGACAGAATGTGTTTTCGAGATCACCCGGGAGGCACAACTGACATCCGCGCCCCCGGACTGGCGCACGTATCTCGTCCGGACATGGGGCAAACCGCATCACCGGGTAGCGGCGGCCCTGCCTCGCACAAAGGCGGAAGTGTCACACTGGAACCAGTGGGTGGCCGAAGGCTGGGCAGACGGAGAGAAGCAGGCAACCGAGATCTTCCTCTCCGATCTGTCGCGCCTGCAGCGCGACATTACCGGCATGGCCCGCTACCGGGTGCTGCTGAACGCCGGGCGCGTCGAAGAACCGCGCGTCGTGTTCGAGCACCAGGATGCCGTGGGAGGAGGAGACACCCTCCACCTCAATGACCGCACGATCCGGATCGCGAGCCAGCCGGGGCTTCAGGGCCACGTCCGGCGCGGAAGCGATTACGGTTATCCGGAGCATTGCCGATGAATATCACCATCCCCGTCACGACCGACGAACGCTGGCCGGATGAAGGCAGGAAAGCGTTTGCCTGGGTCGAGGAGCGACGGCGTAACGCGCCAGGGCTGGACTCCCTCCTTCGCTGGGCGCATGGCCTCGGCGCCTCGCGCATCGACATCAAGACCGGCCATCCGGTCACGATCAAGGTGCACGGCGTGATCCGCTACGCCACATGCAAAGCGACGGACTCCCTTGCGCTGGCGGATATCGTCGGCCATGTCTATGCCTCTGACGGGATGGCCATGCTTGGTGTCGGCCATATCCTCGATACGGCCTACAGCGTGGCACTGGACCGCAAGGTCAATCTGCGTTTCCGGATCAATCTTTCACCCATTTCGGTCAAGCGTGGCAGTGGCGTCCACATCGTCATGCGTCCGATCCCCGCCCGGCCCGCAAGCCTTGACCAGCAGATGGTCGAGCAGGAAATCCGGGACACGAACAGGCTCAAAAGCGGCATGGTCCTGTTTGGTGGGGCAACCGGTTCCGGAAAGACCACGTTGCAATTCGGGCTCGCCATCGAAAAACTGATGGACCCGACCGTATACTGCGACATGGCAACCGGCGAGGAGCCCATCGAGTTCCTGCTGGACGACCTGCGTCCGCCTTCAGGATCGCGGATCAGCCAGACGGAGATCCGCCCCCCTACCCTGACTTTTCCCACCTTCACCCGCAGCCTGACACGCCGCGAGATGAGCGATGGCATCATCACGGAATGTCGGGACGGCGAGACCATGAATGCAGCCATCAATATCGCCATGATGGGCGGTATCCTGGGCACGACGCTGCATGCAGACAGCGTCTCCCTCATGATCCAGCGCGCGATCGCGCTCTGTCCCCCCTCGGAACGTGACAACCTGGTCTCGGCCCTCGCTCAGGCGCTCCGGTTCTGCATCAACCAGCGCCTTGTGCCCCGCAAGGGCGGCGGGCGTGTTGCGATCCGCGAATTCCTCACCTTCGATCGTGATCTGCGCCGCAAGCTGACCCGGACCGAGCCGACAGACTGGCCGGACGTCGTGGCCGACGCGGTCGAGGCGCAGGGCCAGTCTTTCGGAAAGGCTATCCGCAAACTGCTTGATGCCGATCTGATCACCGAAGACACCGCACTGGCGGAAGAAAGGAGAGACGCGTGATGTGGCGTGCAACGGCCTATCCTGTCCGGGTTTTCATTCTCGATGCCCGCAGCTGTTTTCCCATTCTCATCTCCGTAACACACTGGAGCCTCACCACCCTGCTGATCGGGGTCTTCGGCGTGGTGTTTTTCGGCACGATCTCGTTTTTCGGGCTGACGCTGCCGGCCGCGATACGCTCCATGCGACGCTTCCTCATCGGGCCGGTCCGCACCGCCCTGCCGACATGGCAAAGGAGGCGGTTCTCATGAGCGCGATCGACCTGGCAGCGATCAGTGCGGCGCAGACACGGCTTCTGGCCGAAATCGGCAAGCCGATTGAACTGCTGGACCGTGGCACCGGAAAAAGGGTGGTCGTATCACCAGCTGACGCGGCACACCCTGAAGCCTATCTGCCGGTTTTCCTGATCAGTGCCGAAGCCCTGTGGCTGGAACTGACGGGAACGGGCTTTGCCCTTGATGTCAGCAGGACGCCCGACAGCGCGCTCGGCTATGCCGTACGCAAGGTACGCGCCGGTTCATTTACGGTCGTGATGTTATGTCTGATCGATGTCACGATGAGGCTTGCGGAGATGGACGACGCGCTGGTCCTCAATCATCTGATCGACTTCTGGGGCGAAGCCCATGGCCGGATCGCTGATGTCGCGCCAACCTTGCAGGGGGCGACATGATCCTCCGCCTCGCTCTGGCGGCACTCGGGGCGTTTCCCCTTTTTGTCGCCAGCACGACCGCCCGCGCCACGAGCATCGAAGAAAATGGCCGCCAGATTGCAGCCTGTCTGGAGGCTTCGGCAAAAATCTCCGGCGTGCCCCGCGGCGTGCTGCTCGTCCTCCTCTATGTCGAGGCCGGCCGCCCCGGAATGGTCAGCCCGAACGGTAACGGCACGGCGGATCTCGGACCGATGCAGGTCAACACGACATGGGTTGATCGCATCGCGAGGCGATGGCACAGCACGCCCGCGCAAACATATGCGGCGCTGCGCGACAGTTCGTGCGCCAATATCGAGGCAGGCGCCTGGATCCTTGGTCAGGCGATGCACGAAGCACACGGCGACCTCTGGCAGGCCGTGGCATTCTATCACTCTCATACCCCACGCCATGGCAATGCCTATCTCCGGCGTTTCTACGACATCGCCCTCACGATGATGGCCAGAAACCGCAGGGATGATCGCTCATGAGCACAAACCGCGTCCCATGGTCATCCAGCGATGACTATCTGCTCTTTTCCTCGATCATCATCATCGTCGGGGTCCTGCTGTTCAGCTACATGGCCTGGAGCCTGTGGCATACGCAGATCACAGCCGTCTATCTGTGGGCCATGCTGGGGCAGATCAACCTGCTGCATACGTCTAATCCCGACCTGATGCGCCTGCAGGTCCAGTTGCAGGCCGCGCAATATCGACCGGATCTGGTGCGGGCGATCCAGCTTTATTATGGCCTTGCAATCCTGGGCAACGCCCTGAAATGGCCGGTGGCCATCGTGATTGCCCTCCTGGGCGGGTTATGCATGTGGCGTGCTGCCCCCGGCCGATTTGCGAAAGCGCTCGATCTGGAAGGTCTGATCGCGGTCCAGGCAGAAATGTTTCCCACACTGAAAGGCTTCGTCCGACGCCGACTGGACAGGCTTGTAACGCCCACGGATGGTATCCCCCTGCCCGCGGACCCGGCCCTGACACGTGCCGAATGGGGCGCGCGCTTCGCTGTCGATGCACAGGGCCGCTACAGTGAAACCGGCGCGCTCGAGGCGTTCACGCGCCAGTTGGGCCGCCACTGGTCCAGCATCAACGCCGCATCCCCTGTCGAACAGGTGCTTCTCGTTGCCTTTGCGATGCACTACCTCCAGAGGCGCCGAGAAGCCCTCGCCCTGCTTGGTGAACTCTCTGCCGGTCTGGCCGACGCCGGCCTTGATGGTCCGCATGGTCCGCTGGCGCCGCTCACGGTGCCAGAGTCCGTTATGCGCAGCGCCCGCTCTGCCCTGCAGGACAAGGAAATCACAAACTGTATCGATACGGTCTGCGAGCGCAGCGGATGGAGCGTGACCGCGCTCATGACCCTGCTGCACGAGGCCCGGCGTCAGGCGGGCGTACTGGCACCCTCCTCATTCGCCATCGTGAAGCTTATCGACCGATCATTGTGGTACGCGCTGCACTCACTCGGCTTTCCTGCTGAAATCCCGGCCGAAGACCTTCATCCCAATCCCCGCATCGAGGCCGCCGGCGCGCGTGCGCACTGGAGCGAAGAGCGGCGCTACCAGCGTCCGATCTACATCCCTGCGGTTGAAAACGCACTCGCCATCCTGCGCCCGATGCCCGAAGCATAAGGATCTTCCCATGACCCGTATCATCCTCCACGCTGATGGCCGGGCGCCCATCACCATTGAACTCGACGGGACAGGCTTACAGCCGCTCCATTTCCATCTTGGATCTGATTTCGGGCATACGGAGACGAACGATGCGGCAGCCACTTTACCAGAAGCGGCAGCAGCACGGCGCTGGCGCCTGAAAAAGGCGTTGCCCGCGCTCATCGCCGGGGGGCTGGCCGCCATCCTGATCATCGGCACACGTCAGGCCATGGTTTCCGACCGCGCCGTTCCCGACACGGGGCCCACTGGCATGCTACGGCCGCCTGCAATTCTACCCCCACTCTCCGGCGCGCCCATGACGGACGAAGGCGCGCCAGGGGTCCGCTCAACCTATGTGCCGGGCGCGCGCATGCCGGTCGATGGAAATGTGGTCGGCAATCCCGACGGTCACCCGGCGAGCGCGGAAATCGATGCCGCACGACGCATCATGGCGCAGCGGCCTGTCATCACTTATCCGCAACCCCCAGGTAGCGCGCAGACAGCGCCGACGGCGCCGGTTTCCCCCACGGCACCAACCGCTCCCGTGGCGCCCACGATCGACACGGGAAAATCTCCTTTCGGGCTGGAAGACTGAAGCATGGTGAAGCGCGAGATCGGCGGGCCGCAGGTCCACCAGCAACTGAAACACGGCTCCACCTATCGCGACACGCGTCCCTTCACGGTCCGGATCGCCGAAGAGCTGCAATCCAGCAGTTCCGGGTTCGCCCTCATGATTCTGGCAGGGCTCAGCGTGCTGGCTCCCGCGATCGTCGGGATCATCTTTCCCCTCGCCCTCTGCCTGACGCTCTGGGTCATGACCCGCCAGCCCGTGCTGCCTTTTCATCTGCCCAGGTATTCCGGCCTGAAGGACAAACACGATCTTGATCCCAAAACCCGTCGGCCGCGGGCGGCGGCAGGCATCATATATCTTGGAACGGACGGACTGACCGGCCAGCAACTCTGGCTTTCATCCGACGCGGGGCGCCAGCACGCCGCCGTGCCCGGCACAACGGGTGCAGGCAAAACGACATCCGCCATCTCCCTGCTGGCCAATCCTCTCGCGCATGGATCCGGGTTCATCCTGATCGACGGCAAGGGTGACAACACGGTCCACGGCGATGTGCTGGCGCTTGCCCGCCGCTTCGGGCTGGACGACCAGGTGCTCAATCTCAATTTTCTGACCGCAAGCGGCATTCGCCAGTCCAATACGTTCAATCCGTTTGCAACCGGCAATGCCGACGCCATCCGTGAAATGCTGGTCAGCCAGCTTGGTGAGCCGTCGAGCAACGACGCCAACGGCGTCTTTCGGGACCGTGCTGTCGGCCTTGCCGGCACGATCGCTCCAGTGCTGACCTGGATGCGCGACACGCACGGCGTGCCGATCAACATCGAGACCATGCGCTACGCCATGGAACTGCGCTGGATCGGCACGCTGGCCCGGCATCGTGTGTTCCTGATCCGCAATCCCGGCTCCGATCACCCCATCGAGATCAGCGTTCCCGAAATTCCTGATGATATCCTCTATCCGGCCCAGGCCTATCTGGGCGAACTGCCGGGATATGATTCCTCTCTGGCGTGGAATGAGCAGAAGGAAAACAAACCGAGCGAGCAGCATGGCTACGCCAAGATGTATTTCACCCGGGTCTTCACACAGCTTGGCGTCAGTCTCGGACACATATTCCGTGCCCAGATCCCTGATATCGACATGCGCGATGTGGTGCTGAACCGCCGCATTCTCGTCGTCACGCTGCCCGCGCTGGAGAATTCATCGGATACGCTGGCCGGACTGGGCAAGATCGTGGTCGCGGCCGGTCGCGGCGTCATGGCCCAGCTTCTTGGCGCCCGCCTTGACGGCCCCGCCGAGCAGGTCTTCAAGCTCAAGGCAGGCAGCGGCGACGCGCCGTTCCATTTTTTCTACGACGAACTCTCCGCCTACGTCACGGACGGCATGGACCGGCAGCTGGCCATGGGACGCGGCCTGAACTGCATGTTCTGGCTGGGGTTTCAGGATCTTCCGGGTCTTACGACACGCATCGGCGACAAAGCCTTTACCCTGCTCGGCAACGCCAACCTCACCCACGCCATGCGCCTGCAGGATGCCATGCGCACGCGCGAGTGGATCGAAAAGCAGTCCGATCGGATCGAGGTCAGTCAAGCCACGCATTTCGAAGGCAACTCGGCTGGCAGTTACCGGGAAGGACGGGGTGCCGAAGTCCGGGAAGTCGCCCGTATTCCCTGGGCAGACCTTCAGTCACTCATCGAGGGCGAGGCCATAACGATGTATGCCGGCCGCATCGTCCATTCGAAGACGTTCTTTGCCGCCGTCAATGGGCGGTCAGGCGCGATCCGCATGGCCCAGCCGGTCATGCTTGCAGCGCCGCTGGACCTGAATCGGGTGCCCCCGGACCAGCAGTTGCTTGCCCTCCTCGCGACAATCGAAGGCGGTCTGTTTCAGTCTGAACTGACCACCGTACACGACGAGCCGGATGTTCGCGCACTCGAGGAAGCAGTCGACCGCCTCGGTTCAGGTTCTCAAGACATCCTGCGCAATTTTGCACAGATTGGTGCAGCAGTCGCCGCCGCACCACGCCGGGTTGCGACCGCCAATGACGATGAAGAGAATGAGCATGCAGCCGGAACAGACATGCTGACACCATTTTCCTATATGCTGCGTGACGCTGCCTCCATCCCGAAACCCGGTTTTCGGACACCGCCCCGCACCATACCTCCCATCGACGGTCACCTGCTTGGACGCCTGGAGGCTATTGAACGCCGCGTGGACCGGCAGCCCGGTGTAGCCCGGCGTCAGGCACTGCTTCTATTGGGTGTCAGGGACGCTATGACAAAAGGCGCACCGAAGGAGGGCGCGGCCAGCACCGGAATGACCGAAAAGGAAATCCTCGCCCAGATCAGGATATTGCGAGAAAAAACCTCGGCATGACGGGCACGATCATCATCCTTCCCGGCGGGGAAAGGTTCCAGCTCGAATGGCGCCGGACCGACCCGGAGCGCTGGGGACGCCGCCTGAAGGCAAAATATGATGAGAGCTGGAGCGCGGAGCGTTCTGACAAGGCGCGATGCCTGTGCCAGCATCGCGGGGCCTCACTGCCTCTACAGATCCGTTACCGGGCGGACAGTCACAGTTATCACCTCGCCGTATGGCCAAATGAAGGGCCACTTCATGAAAAGACATGCCCCTTCTACAAGCCTGATCCGGAGAAAAGTGGGCGCGCCAGCTATGTAAATAGCGTAATTCGCGAGGGTGAGGATGGGGATGTCGCTGTGACCCTGTCGATCGGCCTGCGCCGCAAGGGACCACCCCGGCCAGTCGATGACACGCCGCTGCCTGCTTCAGATCGGCCCGGACAGGCGCGACAGCGCCGGATGACGCCTCTCGGGCTGCTCCATCTCCTGTGGGAGCGGGCGGGGCTGACCGAATGGCGGCCGCAATTTGCCAGACACCGCACACCGACAGCGGCCCTGGGTCGGATCGCCTCTGCCGGAACCCGGATCCGGGCGCAGGGCCGACTGATCTCCGATCTTCTCTGCCCTGTTGCCCCAGGGCATGAAAAGTTCGGACGGCGTTTCCATGCCATTGTCAGGACAGAAGGAAAGGAAAACCATCTGTTCCTGATCGGGTTCGTGGAGGCTCTGGAACCAGATCCCAGGGGCAATTTCACCATGACCCTGAGCGGCCAGCGCAACGGTTACCGCTGCTTTCTGACAGTGCCTGCGGCCGAGAGGAACCGTCTTGCCCGGTCGCACCAGCTGGCGGCAGCCACGCTCGCCCTGCCCGAAGCGGCGCGGCAGGCACATGTTGTAGCGCTGCTCTATGTGACGGCACGAAACATCGGAACGCACAATAGCCGGTGGAGGGGCTGGATCCAGGCGGAAGTCAGGACCGGTGCCCTGATGACCGTCTCTCGCAGCATGCTTCCTTTCGAAAGCAGCCATGAACTGGCGGTAGCCGATGCCCTCGTGGCAGCGGGACGCGCATTCGAAAAACCACTACGTTTCGACGCAGAACGGGATCTCGTTTTTCCCGACTTCATCTTGCAGGACACCGCGCGGAGTGACGGATATCCAATGGAAGTTTTCGGTCGCACGGACGAGGCCTACACTACCAGACGAGCCGAAAAAGAAAACTACTACGACGCGACCTTCGGAGCAGGTGGATGGTGGTCATGGGATGCGACAACAGGGAGCCGGATGCCGCCTTTTCCATCAGGCAGGCTGAGATAAAACAGGGTGACTTCTTCACTTGGCTGCCTTATATGTAGCACCATGAAGCTGAACTCCCATCAGGTTGCTCTGGCAGCAATAAGAAAGCAGACCCTTGCGAACACGAAGAGCAAGCGGACAGCCCATGCGGCTTTGCTGCGAATGGGGATTATCGATAGCAAAGGCGCGGTTACCAAAGAGTACACGCGTGACCCACGCATTGAGGGCATGCTTAAAGCGTAACTGCGTTGACAGCTCTTCATACATCTTTTGTACTCGGTTATCATGGTTGTTCTGAAGAGGTCGGCCGGAAACTGATTAACGGAGAAAGCGCACCAACTCCGTCGGAGACCGACTACGATTGGCTTGGACCGGGTTTCTATGTCTGGGAGTCCGACCCGTTACGTGCGCAAGAATGGGCATATCAGAAACAGCGCAGGGATTCCGGTTTCAAACCGTTCGTTATTGGTCTGGTCGTAGATCTGGGCAACTGTCTTGATTTAACGACACGCGAAGACCTGGAGATGCTCAAGACCGCCTATGAAGGCCTGCGAGAGACATTAAGCACGGATGATATACCGATGCCGGTGAACCGTGATTCCCGGCACGACGTAAATAGTGATAAACTTTTTCGTAACCTCGACTGCGCTGTTATCAGGTATCTTCACGATTCTATTGAAGCCCCAGAGTCTCATCTCGCACCTTATGATACGGTGCGCGGCCTTTTCCAGGAAGGCGGCGAACTCTATCCCGGTAGCGCCTTCCGGGAAAAGACACACACGCAGATCGCAATCCGCAATCTGGATTGTATAAAAGGAATCTTTCGTCTGCCGGACTCTAGCGTCGGGATATAAGGTAGACAGCCGTCTGTTCATCATCATGACTGAATCAAAAGAACAGCCACGCCGCCTCGTCTGACGGCGCGCTCCGCTTTTGGTGGATGGCCTTCTTTCTGCCCCGACGCTTCTCCTGCGACCTCTCTGGCAATGCCGGTTCCGTTGCCCATATCATCAAATTCTGTCGCAGCAGACGTTATGTCTCGCCCCAATCCGATTTCTCGTGCAAGTTCCGATCTGCGCACTGTGTAATTGGGAGCGACCATAGGATAATGAGACGGAAGTCCCCACTTCCGCCGATATTCTTCAAGCGTCACGCCATAGGATGTTGATTTTCACTGAGAACTGATGGTGTGGACGGCTCGCAGTGGTCCTGGGAGGATGCTGAAGAGTTGACTGTTGATTTTCACTGAGAACTGACCCGGGTTTTTCATCAGGAATTGACCCAGCCAAATCTCGATGAAAATTTCCGCCCTACCCGGGTCAGTTCTCAGTGAAAATCAACACGCTTTCGCTACTTCGTCTGCATCAAGATACCTGATCGCACTCCTCGCACTTTCGTAATCAAGAGCGCGCGCCACGTCGTCAGCCACAAACCATGTGAACCCGTCGATGAAAACGGAGCGGACCAGCTTTCCGCCAAAAGCACAAGGCACGCCGTCAAGGACACTCTGGGGAGCCGCGTCCGTAAAATTCGCGTGGATCGTGTTGTCTGATTTGACGCACATGGCTGATTCCCCCGGATGATGGTTGCAAGCATCATCTGGCCCCATCATGCGACCCACCATAACCAACTGCTCGGAAGGGGCAGGCCTTACAGGCCCACCCTTTGCCGCGTGTCCTTCTCTGGCGGCGAAGCCGCCCGCACCAACGGTGCAATGGTGTATGAGGCTCCTTAAATCAGAGGGAGCGACAGGGGAGCGAGAAAGGAGCGACAAGGGAGCGGAAAGGGAGCGCTGTAGTGGCAATGAAGCCGAAAATCCCCACATAACCTCTGAACGCTGGAAACAGGGATACTGACCGTGGCCAATATCGATGTCCAAAAGCGCCTACGCGAACACGCAGTTGCCATGACCACCCAGGCAGCGACCCGTTCCGTCCTGCTCTGGCTAACCGAGCATCATGACGCCGTTGCCGCCATCAGACCGCCTGGTGGCTCATGGAAGCCCGTCATCGCCGTGATGCGCGAGAGCGGCCTCGATATCTCCGCAGACCACTCCGGCCTCAGGAAGGTAAGGAAGCTCTGGGTACAGGTCAGGAACGCCCGAAAAGGACATGCTGAGGAACAGACCGCCTCGGTAGAAGTCGATCCCCCCGTCCACACCACCCATCCGAGCCGGTTGCCGCAGGACTGGAAGCCCGACCTTGTCGATGATGGCCAGAGAAACCTCTCTCACTTTCCCGATGCAGCAGCTGTACCCGCACCACGAGTGTCCGCCGAAAAAAACGCGCAGGTCGCATCATTGCCCGCGACAGTGCCAGGGTGCTCGGGCAGCGAGACAACCAGGGAGAAGAACTTTCCCATTGGTCGCGCCCGGGCCGAGGCCATCAAGCGGGATCTTCTTGCGCGACTGAAGCGGAAGGAGCCCGGTTTTCATCGGGAGTAAGGCATGGCATCCGCCACGATCACAGACGCCGCAGACCCAACGGATCTGGTGACACGCCCAACCCTGCTCGTAGCCATCGGGCGCCAGCGGGTGGGAAAGACGACATTCCTCAAATCACTGGCCGAGATCACGGCCCAGCAGGGAGGCAGACCGGAGATCTGGAACACGGATTCCATGAACCGCTCGCATACGCTTTCATCGCTTGGTCCGCAGGTTCTGGAAGCGGACAGCATGTCCCCGACCGGGCAGGCTGCCTGGCTCGAAGGGCAGATCGAGAAACTGGTTGAATCCCGCCATGATGCGATCCTCGACATCGGGGGAGGATGGACTGCGATGCACGAACTGATCCGCTCATCTCCCCTTGTCGCGGCGCTGGACGAGCTCGGGGTCTCGCTTGTGACGATCTTCATGATCGGTATGGAGAATGCGGACATCGACTATCTGCAGGACCTTCAGGAGCAGCATGGCTTCCTGCCGCCCCGCACGGCTATTGTCATAAATGAGGGCCTGCTTCCCGTCGGTATCGACACACCTCAGGCGGTAAGCCAGATCCTCGAAAACGAAGCGGTGCTCAACGCTCTGGACCGAGGCGCCGCGCACGGTGTGTTCCCCGCGATCAACGGGCTGAAGAAAATCGCGGATCGTGGGCAGTCGTTCATGGATTTTGCTGCGAACAAGCCGGTTCCCGGACAGCCGAAAAGCTCGGTCTTCGACAGGCTGAGGGTCAATCGCTGGCTCAAACGGGACGTGCCCCTCTTCCTGCGCGACCTCGGAGCGGACTATCTGCCCCGGATGCCAAAGGGACTGCCCGACGTGGTGATGGAGAATGTCTGATGGCAGCCCAGGGCGACATCGAGGCGGCAGACCGTGAATTCGCGATCCGAATGGAGAACCTGCGCCGGGTCGCCGCCCAGTGGGTCGAGCGTCCGATCGCGCCCGAAGTCGAAGTCCTTTCGGCGCTGGTCGCAGCGATAGACCAGATCGGCACCCTCTGCATTGAAGCCAGGCGCGCCTCCATCCGCTCCGTTGCCGAGAGCAGGCTGGTGGCGGAACAGCAGCGCGAAACCCTGGCGCAGGACACGATCGCCATCCGCAGCCACCTCAGGGACGGCATTGAAGCGGTGCACACGCTGCGCACCATCAACGAAAAACTGGTCGAGAAGAAACTCCTCGCGATCACCGCGGATATGACGAAAGGATTAAGGGGGGCCATCGAGAGCCAGGCCACGGCCATGACCAGACGGTACAACCTGCAGACGGCCTTTCGCATCCTGGGATACAGTTCCATCGTCCTGATAGCGGGATTTGCGCTCGGACGGATGCCCTGAGCCTGTCCACAACGGACACGCTCAGGGCCAGAACTGAAACGCCGTACGAAGTACTGACACAGGTCGCATGATGCTGGCCGATCCTGTCCGCCTCACAACAGGAGGCCAAGGTGATCCGGCTCCCCTTTCCATGCCGCCGCACGACGCAAGCGACCGTGATCCTTGTAACGTGCGGCCTCGTCGCGCCGCCGATCGGGCACGCACAAACCGTAAACGTGCCGGGCGGGCTCCCGACACATGTCAACGCAACCTATCAGGAACCGGGGCTCGGTGGCTGGACCCCGGACACGACGGGCACAGCCCAGGCCACCAGCGGAAGCGGCGCCGTCACCCAGACAACGACAGCAGGCACGTCCGACAGCGATGCGCTCGAAACCCTATACCAGCAGTCATGGGGCTATGCGGCAGCCCAGAACGCCGAGGCGCTGGGCGTCAATCCATCGGCGCTTGCCGCGACCTGCGTGGTGGAATCCGGCTGCCAGAACCTCTACACGGCCGGAAACGGCAGTACGATCACCGGCGCGTTCCAGATGAGCAACGGGACCTACAGCCAGACCCTTGGAGAGGCACTGGCCGCAGACCCATCGCTGGCCTCATCCATCACCAGCGGCACGGCGGGCCAGCAGGACCCGGCGACACAGGCGGTGGCTGCAGCGCAGTATCTCAAGGATGCCGCAACCAGCCTGCAGCAGAGTGGCATCAGTAACCCGACGGCCCTTGATGCCCGGGCCTATTATAACTTTGGCCCAAGCGCGGGTGCAGAAATCGCGACGGCCGACGACAGCAGCCTCATGTCGTCCTACATATCGAGCACGGCAATGTCGGGGAACAATATCAGTTCAACCACCACGGTCGGCCAATGGCGCGCGGCGGTCGCAGCAAAAATGGGCAGTGCTGCGTCCAGTTCGATCCTGACCGGCTGACGAGGAGTCCAGCATGAGGTTTTCCCACCGGGCCGCGATCCTTGCGGCCCTCACCTGCAGCATCAGCCATCCGGCCTTCGCGCTGCACAGAACCCCGGTCCGTGCGCTCGACGGGTACAGATGCATGGCCCTTGATGCGCCGGCACGGGTCATGATGGATTTCAGGCATCCGATCCCGCTGCAGAGCGAACCACGGGACGGTGCCCCGAGCATTGCTCCTGCGCTGGCGGTACTCCCGATCGCCACGGACGCACCGCCCACGAACGGCTACGTCCGGAGCATGAATCTCGCATTGCGTCCCGGCTGGGTCTCGACAAGATGGCTGAAACCCTACGACGCGGTCCATCCCGGCATGACCTGCACGCCCTATGTCATGAATGACGGCAAGCTTGGCTTCGTGTTCGGCAGGGCGACACAGTAGGTTTGTCATCTCCACAGTCCGGCATGCTGCATGGCCTACATTGTTTTCCCCGGGAGCGGATCAGGGAAGACCGCTGCCCGCCGGGAGGGCCGCGAGGTGCCCGGGTCAAGCCTGAGGGCATGCCCCTGAGGTGGACCGGGTTGCCCGGAGCGCGGGGCACCGCCCTGCGTTCCGGGCGGCCCTGTTCACTGAAAGGGGCGTGTCCTCACCGCGCGAAGCGCGGCGCGCAGCGGGCTTGAGGCGGGCGCCTCGCGGCGACATGCTGGTTTCAGGGCATTTTTTTACAAGCACGATGGCGACGCCGGACACCAGAAGCAGGAACCCGGTTTCCGGGCTCCTGCGGCGTGGTCTCTCAAGGCGTTGGATCGTCGGGCCACCAGGGGTCGGGGGCGTCCGCGATCTCGCGCGCTTTCGCTTCGGCTGCGGCGATGGCTGCGGCCCTTGCGGCCGTGGTCGCCTCCCGCCATGCGTCGATGCCGTGGTCGGCAATAAAGTCATGGGCGCCGTCATCTTCGGGGTGCGGCATTTCCGGGCCGTGATAAAAAGGATTGCGATGCCAGACGTCCCGGTCTGTCAGGACCCAGGCGTGGTGGGGCGCAGCACGCGAAAGCGCAAGGGCTTCGTCGCGGTCTGCCATGGATTCATATTCGCTCATGCGGGTCGATCCTTGCGGAAAGGTACTTTGCCGTGGGTGGCCGGACCCGCCGTGGGTCCGACCGGGTCGGTCAGAAGCCGAGGGCGTCCATCTCGGCAGCTGCGGCCCGCTGGTCGATGGTGCGGGCGTTGCTGGCCGTGTAGGGCTTCCACGGGGTGCCGATCATGTCCTCGTAGGCCGCAAGGGCCCCGCGGGCGGACGCGACCAGAGCGGCGGCCTTGATCCCCTGCTCGGCTGCGAAGCGGCGGGCGTTGGCCGCCCTGTTTTCCAGCCCGTCGACGCCCATCCGGTCCTCTTCGCGATACTCGTTGAACTGTGAGGACAGTTCGCGGGCCTGCGCGCGCTTGGCGTCATAGAACTGGGCGGCCCCGAAGGCGGACGCGACAGCGGCACCCGCCATGCGCTGGAGGTGCATTTCCAGCCCCTTGTCGTTCTGCTCGCCGTTCCATGTGGTCACGACCAGCACGGGCGAGAGGCTGCGGGCGATGACGGTGAAAGCCTGCCGGGCCGTTTCCGCGAGGGCGTCGGCGTCGAAGTCCTCAAGGCCGAAATGGGAAACGATCTTGGTGATCTGGTCGGGAACGGGGATCAGGGCTTCGGCGGCCTCGATGGTGATGACAGGCGCGCGCCGGGCCGCTTCCTCGAAACGGCGGGCAGCGGGGGCCTTCTGGCCCGATTTTGCCTTGCTGGCGGCTTTCTTCTCTTGCGCGGAAGCAAGGGCGGCGGTCATTGTGTTGGTAGCGTTGGACATGAAACCTAACCTTTCTGTCTGGCGTCAGCCCTGTCCGGTGTTCGAGCACCGGGCGGGGCGTCTGTGGCGGGAACCATTTCCCTCTCCACAAATAAAGAATAGTACAGACAGAATATAAATGCAATAAAAAAGACAATATATTAGAAGTAAATATTAGTTTACTATTGTTTTTATTACGTTTATTTCCTTATGCCCAATTTTATTAATCACAGTGTTATTATGTATTACATAAGTATTGATCCTGCAGAACCCCAGGGCGAGCGGTCGAACCGTTGCGCGAAAGCGTGGAGACCCCGCAGGGGGCTCCAGTGAGGTTAGCGGCGCAGCCGCTTAGCGAACCAGAGTGAGAGAACCCCGAAGGGGCCGCCCCTGATTTTCTTTTTTTTCCTGCTGAACTGAGATGTTTCCCGGACCAGGTCTTTCGGGAAAGGAAACTGTCTCCAGATGCCCTGGGCTTACGCCGCGTTTTGCGGGCATGCGCTGCAGGGACACAGATCCAGTTCATCTGTGACCCGCGACATGACTTCAGATACTCTTGATGAAACCGGAAGGCGTGCCTTTGGCAGGATCGACAAACACCACGTCATCCGGTGCCCGGCGCGGTGTGTCGATGGCAAGAAAAATGACAGGATCACGCAGGATACGCGGCACCGCATGTACCGCACGCCGCGGAAAGACCAGCAGGTGCCCGGGGACAAACGGCGCTTCCTCAGCCGGGTCATCAATCCAGAATGTCCCTTCTCCGGAAAGCACATGGAGGACTTCATCACACTGGGTATGATAATGCGGCGGCACGTCCCGATAGATCCGGAACACCCTGATACTGGCTTCCGGCCTGTCGGTCAGATAGGTATCCAGCAGCATCGTATCCGCGGTTTGCGGGAACGCTGCCACAATCCTGTTGAGATCGAACCGTCCACCGGTACGGTTCAGGGTCATCAGGTGCTCTTCATCAGTCATGAGGCCTGTTCTCCGCCCATGTTCCACACCATGTCTCGACGAGCGCTTTCATGATCTTCTCCATTTCAGCCAGGAAAACCTTCGAGCACGATCTTGCCCTTTGCCTGACCGCTCTCGATCAGGGCATGGGCCTGCCGCAGGTTCGCCGCCGTGATCAGGCCGAGGTTCCTGCCGAGCGTGGTGCGGATACGCCCGTCATCCACAAGGCGTGAGACTTTGTTGAGAATCTCGCCTTGCCTGCCCATGTCGGCTGTGCCGAACAGCGGACGGGTGAACATCAGCTCCCAATGCAGCGACAGGCTTTTCTTCTTCAGCGGCAGGGCGTCGAGCGCGGCCGGGTCATCAATCAGGCCGAAATGCCCCTGGGGCGCGATCAGCGCGACAATCTCTGGCATATGCCGATCCGTCTGCGTCGTGGAAAAGACGAAGCCGGGTGCACCGGTCGGAAGGGCCGCGACCTGCGCGGCAAGCGGCCTGCTGTGGTCCACCACATGATCTGCCCCGAGGGACGTCACCCAGTCGCGCGTTTCTGGCCGGGAGGCGGTGGCGATGACCGTGACATCGGTCAGGACCCGGGCCAGCTGGATGGCGATGGAGCTGACCCCGCCCGCACCCCCGATAATCAGCACGGCCGGCTTCACGCCAGGGACTGGCCGACGGATATCCAGGCGATCGAACAGCATCTCCCAGGCGGTGATCGCTGTCAGCGGCAGGGCCGCGGCTTCAGCCCAGTTCAGGGAACGGGGCTTACGGCCGACAATCCGCTCGTCGACCAGGTGGAATTCGGCATCGGTTCCCGGGCGATCGAGCGCGCCTGCGTAGAAAACCTCATCCCCGATGGCAAAATCCGTGACTTCAGGTCCGGTGCCGACAACGATCCCGGCGGCGTCCCAACCCAGAACCCGCCACTGACCCGCGTCCGGCGTGGCGCTGCGACGGACTTTTGTATCGACCGGATTGACCGACACAGCCCTGATTTCCACCAGGAGATCCCGCCCTGAAGGGACCGGCTTCGGCAGATCGATATCCTGAAGGGACGCGGGATTATCGATCGGGAAAGGCGTCTGGTAACCGACGGCGCGCATGATGTCTGCTCCTGTGTTGATGAAGGAGAACAGTGAGCATTATGCTGGGTTCGGACAAGAACGCACTTTTAACGCCCATAGTATCGGAAATGATACCGTCATGGCCCGTATCCGGCATAAATCACTTGATTGCAGTCCCGGCTGTGCCGTTGAAGCGACGCTTCAGCTGATCGACGGGAAATGGAAAGGGGTGATCCTCTACCACCTGCTTGAGGGAACCCTGCGCTTTAACGAAATCCGCAGGCGCCTGCCCAATATCACCCAGCGCATGCTGACGGCGCAGCTTCGCGAACTGGAACAGGACGGGTTTGTGCTGAGGACAGTCTACGCCGAGGTGCCCCCGAAGGTGGAATACAGCCTGACGCCGCGGGGACGGACCCTGGAGCCGGTCATCATGGCTCTCAAGAAATGGGGGGACGAGAATACCGGGTTCAGGCGGGATCCTGAATCCCCTGCGAAACTGGACGAGCCTGCCGCCGATTGTCCGGTCTCCTGCGTTCAGGCTGGCGGTTGAGCAGGCACTGTTGGTGATCCGCATCCACGTTGCGGACATGCACCCGGACTCTCACCCGGAACATACGCGGTTCCCGGTATTTCTCCTGCCCCAGTCGCATGACAGACATATATACGGCACACGCTATCGGGCCATGGAACCACAGGGGGAGACTGCGTGGTAAGACTTCGACGTCATCGCGTGAAGCCTCCCGGCAGCTGCCGCCTGACGGCCCATGAGGCGCAGGTCTGGCGGTCCTTTCGCGCCGCCATCCAGGGCGAGAAAGGAGAGAGCGCCGTAGCCCACGTGCTCGACCGGAGCGGCCTGGCCGTGCTGCACGACGCCATACTGCCGGCGGGTGACGGCAGGACGACCCAGATTGACCACCTGTTCCTCAGCCCGCGGGGCATCCATGTCGTGGAGACAAAGCGGTATGGCGGCGAACTGACCGGACACCCGGAAGATGAACGGTGGCGACAGCGTTTTGCTGGCGAGGCGCCCGACGCCCCGCCCCGGCTGATTTACAGCCCGGTGATGCAGAATGCCGCCCATTGCCGGGCCGTCTACGCGCTGGCCCGCCTCGTGGACCCGACCATCCAGGTCTTCAGCCACGTCGTGATGACGGGAACTGCGGTCCTGTCACCGGCGCTTGTCGCCTGCACCCTTTCCCTTTCCGAGTTGGAAACCCTGCTGCACGATCTTGAGCGCAACGTGCCGCAGGGCACACTGATTAACGCATGGCGGCGCATCGGGCTGGTCTGCCATGCCAGCGGGCATCAGTAAGCGGCCTCCCTGTCGAGAAAATCGAGCAGTTCCGCGATTTCCCCGGTTGAAAGCATGCGCCCGCGACAGGCCTCGCTATCGCGGGGAAAATCGAGCGGCTCACCACCATGGTCACGGTTGCCGGCACTGATCCAGAGTACCCGCTCCGGCTCCTCGGGATCATAATCGAGGCGAACCCCAAGGCCATCTCCAAGGTCGATGAAATCGGAGAACAGGTCGTCCTCACACCGAAGCGGAAGCGTGCCGATTTCCACACCGATCCATCTGTCGGGAAATCTGGCCCGGAGAAGGTCGGCGAGCTGGCGCGTATGCAGCCTGAGATCCGTCGGATCCCGGACGGGCGGCGGTGGCTCCAAGGGCTGCAGGAAACCCGCCTCGTCATCATCCCAGTCATCGGGATCAATCGGCGGCACCGGCTTTTTCGCCATAAAGCAGACGTCCCTCGACCAAAAGAAAAGCAATTTAAGACCGAATCGTCGGACGGAACCAGCCTGTTTGGTGCAATGCCCCGGCCGCGCGAACGCATGTCGCCGCTGCCGGAGCATGCATTGTCCGCATTCACAAGCCAAGCGCATTCAGTTCCTGATCAACCTGCCTCCAATGACCGTCAGACTGACGTGGTTCGTTCCTGCCGTGATTCCAGCTGCTGATCCGGTTCTCAAGTGGAATTTCGTCAATGAACCGGCTCGGACACGAAGAGCCGCCCTGGCGATAATCACAGAACGTGATCGTGGCCTGCTCCATAGCCCGGGTCAGCGCCACATAGGCAAGGCGACGCTCCTCTTCGGAATTGCGCGACATCGCACCGGGGAAAATCGCCTCTTCCCACGCAGGAAGAAAGACGTGACGGAATTCCAGTCCTTTCGACCGGTGCATGGTCATGAGCTGAACGCGATCACGCCCTTTTTCTCCAGGTGCTCCGCCTGCCAGTGCCGCATGTTCGAGGAGGTGTTCCACGCGCCGGAAACCCTGGGCCAGTTCGATCAGTTCCGCGAGGTTTTCGCGCTGGGTTGCCGCTTCATCCGAATCATCAGCCCGCAGCATGTCCAGATACCCTGTTGCCTCGAGCAGGCCGGTAAGGCGCTCCCCAAGGCTTTCCCCTTCCCGACATCCGATCTGTCTGAGAATCTGGACGAATCCCTGCAGCGCCACGGCACATCTCGGGGACAGACGGGTCCGTGTGGCCGCCGCGCATAGCGACTGACCACCCGCCGAAGCCTCTATCTCGATTTTCCCCAGGCCCCTGGCACCAAGGCCCCGCGGGGGCCGGTTGGCCATCCGCCGAAAGGCTTCGTCCGACCTGCGCTCATCGGGCCATGCGCAAAGCGTCAGCAGGGCCAGAGCGTCCTTGACAGCGGTACGCCGATAGAAACCCACATCCCCGATGATCTCGTAGGGAACACGAGCGTGGAGCAATGCTTCCTCCAGCGTTCGGGAGAGCCGGTTCTGGCGGTAAATGATAGCCATGTCATGCCAGGCGACGCCGGTCGCTGCGCGACGGCCAATCTCCCGGACGATCGCCGCAGCTTCCTCGGTGGCGTAGGAGAACCCCAGAACCTCGATCGGGAGGCCCTCGCCCCGACGTGTAAACAGTGTCTTTTCGATCCGCGACGGGTCAAATGAAATCACCGCATTCGACGCATCAAGAATATTGCTGGTGGAACGGAAGTTCTCCTCGAGCTTGAACGTCTTCACAGCAGGAAACTCACGCGGGAAGTTCCGCAGGAAGCCGACTTTCGCCCCCCGCCAGGAATTTATGTGGAATACAATTTCACAACCTCAAAAAAGCAATTTTAAGGTTTCTTTAGGCGGGATATATGACCTGTACCTGACGTACCCACCAGCCAGTCTCTCAGTTTTGACCAACGTAGCCTTCCGCCCTGATTTCGCACAGCTATGGCCAGAGCCTTCTTCTGTCCCACAAGCACGACCAGCTTCCGGCCCCGTGTCACGCCGGTATAGAGCAGGTTCCGCGCCAGCATGGCGTAATGCTGCGTCACCAGCGGAATCACCACCGCCGGGTATTCCGAGCCCTGGCTCTTGTGGATGGTGGTGGCGTAGGCCGGCACCAGTTCGTCCAACTCGCCGAAGCCATAAACGACATCCCGTCCATCGAATGAGACCGTCAGTTCGCCCTCTTCCACATCGATCCTGCCGATAACGCCGAGGTCTCCATTGAAGACATCCCGGTCATAATCGTTGGCGATCTGCATCACCTTGTCGCCCGGACCATAGGTCCAGCCGAACCGCTCGACCTTCACCTCGTCCGGCGGGTTCAGCGCCTGCTGCAATTCGATATTCAGCGACCGCGCCCCAAGGCCACCCCGGTTCATCGGGCAAAGCACCTGCACGTCGCGAACCGGGTCCAGCCCGAACCGCGCCGGGATGCGATCCCTCACCACGGCCAGCAACTTGCGCAGCCCGACCTCGGGCTCGGCCGCCTCCACGAAGTAGAAATCCGATCCCTCTTCCGCGCTCAGTTCGGGCATCCTGCCCTCGTTGATCCGATGCGCATTGGTGATGATCCGGCTCTGTGCCGCCTGGCGGAACACCTCGGTCAGGCGCACCACAGGGACAGCATCGGAGCCGATGATGTCGGCCAGCACCTGCCCCGGTCCGACAGAAGGCAACTGGTCCACGTCGCCGACGATCAGCAGAGCCGCGCTGTCAGGTAACGCGCGCAGCAGGGAGCGCATCAGCAGCACGTCGACCATGCTGGCCTCGTCCACGACCAGCAGGTCGCAGGTCAGCGGGTTGGTATCGTCCCGCTTGAAGGTGCCATTGCCCGGATCCGTCTCCAGCAGTCTATGGATGGTCTTGCCTTCCAGCCCCGTGCTTTCCGACAGGCGCTTCGCCGCCCGGCCGGTCGGCGCGCAAAGTTGCACGTCTGTGCCCTTGGCAGTCACGATCTTCAGAATGGCGTTGACCAGCGTGGTCTTGCCCACGCCAGGACCACCCGTGATCACCAGCACCTTGCTACGCAGTGCAAGGCGCACCGCTTCCTGCTGGCTGGGCGCCATGGCAAGTCCGGTCTTGCCTTCCACCCAAGTCATGGCCTTTTCAGCATCGATCTCCGGCCAGGGCGGCCGACCCACGGCGCAGGCGCGCAATCGCTCGGCGATGCTCTGCTCCGCACGATACAGGCCGGCAAGGAAGATGCAACTCGTCTCTCCCACGCTATCAGCGACCACGTCTCCCGCTTCCAGCTCCAGCGCGAGGGCTGTTTCGATCAGAGGGGCGGCGACCTCCAGCAGTTCGGCGGTGCTGGTCAGGAGTTCACCGACCGGGAGGCCGCAATGCCCTTCATCCATCGCCTCACCAAGGGCATAGGAGATCCCGGCCCTCACCCGGATCATGGCATCAGGCGCGATCCCCATCTTCCGGGCGATCTGGTCGGCGGTCTTGAACCCGATGCCCCGGATGTCCTTCGCCAACCGATAGGGGTTCTCGCTGATCAGTCTGACCGCATCCTGCCCGTAGGTCTTGAAGATCCGTACCGCCAGCGACGTGCCGACGCCGTTGCTGTGCAGGAACAGCATGATCTCGCGGATCACCTTCTGGTCTGCCCAGCCACCGACAATCCGTTCGGCCCGCTTGGGACCAATGCCTGTCACTTCCCGCAGGCGATGCGGTTCCTGCTCGATCAGGTCGAACACGGCCTCGCCGAACGCTTTCACCAGTTTTTTGGCATAGACGGGACCAATGCCCCGGATCATGCCCGAGCCGAGATAGCGCTCTATGCCTTCGACCGTGGTCGGCGGACTGGCCTTGAGGAACTCCGCCTTGAACTGCAAGCCGTGGGTGTGGTCGTTGAACCAGCGCCCCGACATCTGCACGAACTCACCCGCCGAGATCATGGCGGCATGGCCGACAACAGTGACCAGATCGCGCTGCCCCCGCACCTTCACCCGCAGGACGCAGAAGCCGTTCTCGGCGTTGTGGAACGTCACCCGCTCCACGAGGCCGGCCAGCGCTTCCGTTTGGCATTGTTCTCCAACCACGGCACTGGTCATTCTGATTCTGTGAACGGAGAAGACACTTGGGAACCGCATGTTGCCGAAATTTCGCCAGGCGTTCGGCCATCCAGCGCTGGCTTATCTCGAAGCTTGTTTAACATTCCCTCCAATGCTTCAACGTCTCCGGACACGGCATCCCGTTCCTCTGGGCTTAACCAGACCTCTTCCAGTAAACGATTGGCTGCTTGCTGAGCGGCCAGGACAACGCCCTTGGCGCTTGGCTTCGGAATATTGAAATAACAGCGTGCGCATGCCATGCGATGCGGACAAGTGCTCCAAAACGCATTGCTACAGTAAGAATCACCTAAATCGTAATACTTCCAAGGTGCTCCATCCTTCGTTGCGCCTGCCGCAATAACCTCCTTATCAATAACAATTTCGATCATCCGCGCCGCCTGATCCGCCTTGGCAAACGCACTCGCCAATTGCGTAGGTTTCGACCGAACATAGCTCATCGTCGATTGAACGGACGTATGGCCGCACCATTTTGCCAAATCGAATATTGTCATTCTGAGGTGGACCCGTCCGTTCGGACAGTTTTGTGGGCTTGATAAGCTATACCCGGACCATACTCTTCTGCCATCTGTGCAAACATCTCGCGCGCCAGGGAGGGAAGGATACCCGTCGCCACCCTGGCAGAGCCGTTCGGGCATGCGCGCAGGCCTGCATATATCTGGACAAAGCCTGCAGCCCGTGATGCCGTCTGCCCGGGTGAGCCCAAAGGATTCACGCTGGTTCACAAGGACAGCCCCGGTGATGAACCTGAACGTGGTCCAGCGGGCTTGCCCACAGGTTCAGACGGCGCAGGCAATGACGGAGCCGAAACCTGCGGCGGCCGCTCCGTGCCGTACGCCTCGGCCTGACCCAGCCATGACGGAGAGACCGTCTCCGGCTGCGCTTTCGCCCCTGAACCCAGAACTTCGGACAGGCGGCACAAGGGCGCAACGGGAACAGAACCTGCCTGCATTCCTTCCGTGCGGGTCCTCAGTACCGCATTCCAGTCCTCTCCCGGCCCCTTCGGAGATATCCGTCCCGACCAGAGACCGACGTCCTGTGCCATCGCAGCGAATTTCCCGGCATAACGATCCCCCTGCAGGTCGTTATCAACGGCAACAACCAGTCGCGCTTCAGGCTGGACGGCGACCTGCATCATGACCCGTTTCAGGTTCGCTTCGCTCTCTGGGCTCATGCCGCCACCTGTCGAGGTATAGAGCGTTCCTTTCTGGAAGCGATCGAGTGCTGCAAAGGACAATGCGTCAATGGCCGCCTCGGTGACGACAAGGCGCGTCACGGGTGCTTCTCCCCCGTCGGCCCGGAAACCGAAGAGACGCTTGCCAACCCCGCCCGTCGAAAACCCCTTGTAATCCGGCCCCCGCATTTCCATGCCGGTGAACTGCCCGTCCGCATCCCGGTGGCCGAACCAGGCAGTTCCGTGCGGGCCTTCCTTCAGCGCCCCCTGCTGTCCGGCAATCGCGACAATATGGTCGGGCAACCCACGGATCTCCGTCAGATAGCGCCATGCAACCGTCCCCTGCCCGGGTGCGGTGCGACGGTTCCACAGTTCAGCGGGATCGCGCCGCGGTCTGTCACCCGCTCCCTTCGTACGCTCGACAACTTCGAGCGTCGGGCTCCTGCCGATCAGGGCGCGAAGTTCCTGCCTGACATGACCGAGGTTCTTCGAGGGATCGAGATACTGGACAAGCTTGAAGACATCGCCCTTGCCGTCGCCCTTGGGGTCCCACCAGCCCTTGCCATCGTGATTGACAATAATGGCCTCACTATCACGGCGAAATTTCAGGTTACGTGCGGAACGCTGCGCGGTGGCCTGCCGATCCAGCCGGAACCCGGCTTTCTCCAGAACAACGGCGCAGTTTACAGCATTGCGAAGCTCATCAAGTTCTCTTTGCTGTGCTTCCGGGGAAGATGTGTAAGCCATGAGAGACACTCCTTCACGAACAGCATGGGTTGTGTTTCAGACCGCTCCGGTATTTACGGTGAGTATTTGAGATGATCGTGCGGAAACATCCGACAACCTCTGTATGGTTCGTCGAGATATTGCGTCCTGATATTCCGCGTTGAGGGTTTTTATTCTGCGTAACCTGCAAAAGAATACAGGATGCACGAATGGCTGCAGTTTACGCGCGGCAGAAAACGGCATGTGCCCGCGCCACTGCGCGCGCATTACCGGGACCATGGATGAGCGGGCACTCACGACGCCAGATACTCCCTGTGGAGTATCTGGCCTGCGCCCACATCATGCGACTGATAAAAAAATAAGGTTCACGAGCCCGTATAAAGGTCGATAGAGAAACAGGAGAGACACAGTTCATCCCCGATGTGGACGGACGACCGGCGTTCCGGTGTCGGCCGATAGACTTTCCCGATCGCCCATGCCATCAGGTCGGACAGGCCTCACAAGTATTCATGACGGGAACTGGCGCAGCAGAAACCGCACTTTCTTTTCCCTGAACAGGCACAATGCTCCGGGTCATTGACGACCCGGAACATCGCGCGGCCTAAAACGGGATTTCGTCATCCACTTCCTGCGCGTTGGAAGTTGCGGCAGGAACGGGGCGCTGTGCAGCGCTCCGCGAGGGACGCTCTTCATCAAAACGTCCATCGCCCGTGCTTCGACCATTGGCCAGCACCTTCAGGTTTCCATCAAACCGATCAATGATGATCTCGGTCACATAACGGTCCTGTCCCTGCTGATGGGTCCATTTGCGTGTCTCGAGATGGCCTTCGACATAGACCAGCGTTCCCTTCTGGCACCGACGTTCGATCACGGCCGAAAGGTGATCGTTGAAAGAGACGACACGGTGCCACTGGGTTTTTTCCCGGCGCTCGCCGCTCGCGCGATCGGTCCAGGTTTCACTTGTCGCCACGCCGAAGGATGCGATTTTGCCCTCCCCTTCCCTACGTGCGGCAAGCTCCGGATCCCGGCCCAGGTGACCGATGACGATGGCGCGATTGACTGACTGACTCATGGTCTTGTTCCTTTTTTCCTTCCTGGTCGTCTCCGGTTCCTGCCGGGTCTCTGACCTGGTGCGGTCGCGCGGAAGCGGCCTCAGGCGGCGGGCGCAACCCCTCGGGACGGCAGTGGTGCGGAAGCCGCGCATGCGGCTTCACGGTGCCGTCCCGACCGCAGGCCCGGGGGTTGCGCCCGACGACGGCCGCTTCAGACCGCAAAAACCAGGTCAGAAACCCGGCAGGGGCCGAGGTCATGCTTTTTCCCTCTGTATTTTTATTTCTGCTTTATTTTCTTATTTCGCTCATAATCGTGTCATTTATTCTTGTACAATTATGATAATCATCCTAGAATTTCCCTGTCGCTACATTGGGAGTTCATCATGGCCGTGATTACTGCGTCGGAAGGCCGCATCACCCTGAAGGCCGACTTTCATCCCGAACTGGCAATCCAGGCCCGACGTTACAGGGGACTGTTGATTTTCACTGAGAACTGACCCGGGTTTTTCATCAGGAATTGACCCAGATCTCGATGAAAATTTCCGCCCTACCCGGGTCAGTTCTCAGTGAAAATCAACACCACCGTCACCTGAATGGTTTTCAGGCCGGCCCTGACCGCGGCACGCCGGCGGCGATGCCCCGCAACGATCATCAGGCCGCCCGGGGTTTCGCGGACCAGAGGCGGGTGGATGATCCCGACGGCCTTGACGTTCAGCGCCAGCTGGCGCTCTTCCGCCTCGTTGGGCGCGGATTTCCGCGGGTTTTCGGGGTTATCGAGCAGGGTTTTCGGATCGACTTCGCGCAGTTCCATGGTTTTTACTCCGTGTTCTCAGGACGCCTTTCCTGATGCACTCCGGCGGCCAGCACCGGGCTGGCGGGGCAAGGGCGCCGCGCAGCGGCGGCACCGGACCCGCGCGCAGGCGGCGCAGACGCCGAGCACGGGGAGGCGCCACCCCTTGCGGCGCCTGGCCGGAGATGGCAGCCCTTCTCAGGCTGCCACCTCTTCTTCCTTCTCCCTGTCCTCGGTGTCGTCATGCGCCGGGTCTTCATCGGTCGCGGTCGCCGCCAGATCGTCTTCCAGCGCTTTCAGCTCAGCGCGCTTTTCATCAAGCATCGCCTGTTCCGCGAACGGCAGGCCCAGACGGGCGCGGTAGGATGGCAGGCGATGCTGCGCTTCCTCCCGCATCCGGATTGCGTCACGGAGCGCATCATCGATCCGAAGCAGCGCATGTTCGAGCCGCGAGGTCAGCCCAAGGCCCTTCGTGTCGTCCTCGACGGCGATTTCAATGCGGCCTGAGCGCGCTTCCACAAACAGCGTCACGTCGACCGCGCGCTTTTCGCCGCGCATACGACGGCCTTGCCCTGCTTCACACATGACGGCGAACCCACCGATGCGTCCGAGGTTCCAGATCCCTGCCTCACCGTTCTTCGCGGCCAGGCGGACCTGGGACAGGAGCCATGACCCGGCCTTCTCGCGCTCGCTGACGTCCCCCTTGTCCCGACGCAATACGAACGCATCCCCCTTCGTGGGCTGACGGCTGGCAATATCCGCCTCGATAAGCGGGATCTGGCGCTCCGCGCCCGCAATCTCACGCTCGGCCCGGTCGATGGCACGTTTTACGGCGAACTGGTCGTCATAATGGGCGGCCGCGAGTCTCTCGAGCCGCGCAAGATCGGCCTCCAGCCCGGCTTTGTGCATCAGCCGGGCATCGCCTGAGGCGAGCGCCTTGGCCATGGCGAACTGGTTTCCCCCTTCCCCGCCAATGTCCTCAATCCGGCGGATGGAACGGTCACCTGACATCGCAAGGCCAATAAAGCGCTGCTTGCGTTCGAGGAGCTGCCAGTTGGTCGCGTCAACGGAACCCTGCTGGGCGTAGGCGTAGAGTTCGATTTCCGCGTGCTGGTTGCCCTGCCGCTCGATGCGACCCTCGCGCTGGATGATGTCGGAGACCAGCCACGGCACGTCGAGATGGTGCAGGGCCTTGAGGCGCTGCTGGGCGTTGACGCCGGTGCCCATGGTCGCCGTCGAGCCGATCAGGATCCGCTTGCGGCCGGCATTGAGATCACCGAACAGCTTCTGCTTCGCCGCACTCTTCCTGTAGTGCTGCATGAACGCGATTTCCGCGCGCGGCACGCCCAGGCGGATCAGTTCATCGCGGATCCACGTGTAGGCGGAAAAACCGCGTGTCTCCATCGCGCTCTCTGTGCCCAGATCCGAAAAGATCATCTGCACCGCCCCCGGCAGGTCGTACGGCCGCCCGGTTTCAGGATCGCTGTAACGGCTTTCCGATGTCTCCTGCCATATCCGGAACACGTTCCCGATCATCAGGTTCAGCTTCGACGTGTCGTCATTCGCGGCGAGAGGGGCGACGAAGCGCAGGTCGATCGCGGCATGACGGGCATCCGTGATGACGGACAGGAGGATGTCATCGCCCTTCTGGGGACGCCCCTGGCGTGCTTCGATGGCGTTGATGCGGGCCGCCAGCGTCTTCTGGTAGGCCCTGAAGTTATCGTTTGTCGGCGCGACAATAATCTCGCGACGTCCGCCCCGGATTGCTGGCAGATTCACGTAATGGCGCAGGTCATCGTGCTGCACGACATCCGCGAAGTCGCGATACATCGCCATGAGGTCGGCGACGTTGACGAACTCGGTGAAGCGCGTGACCGGCTTGTAAAGCCCGCTTGGCTGCAGTTCCAGTTCGGTACGGGTCTCGCCGAAATTGGCTGCCCAGGCATCGAATTCATGCAGGTAGCGCTTCTGCAGCGCCTCAAGATCCATATAGCGGCTGACCGTCCACATTTCGGCGAGCGTATTGGTGATCGGGGAGCCGGACGCCATGATCAGCGGGCGTTCCGGATTTTTTGCCGCCAGGTAGCGTGTCTTCACGAAGAGATCCCAGGCCCGCTGCGAGCCGTACGGATCGACCCCCTTGAGGTCGGACTGGTTGGTTGCAAAACTCAGCTTCCGGAACTGCTGCGCTTCATCAACGAGGATCTGGTCGATGCCGATCTCGCCCAGATGCACGAGATCGTCCTTTCGAGCCGAAAGGCCTTCCAGCTTCGCCTGCATCTTCTCCTTCATGCTCTCGACCCGCTTGCGCGACAGGCGATCGGCCGCGTCGACGCTTTCCAGCACGTCCTCGTAAGACGCGATCTGCGCCTCGATCATCTGGCGTTCGAAATCCCCCTCCACCGGGATGAACCTGAATGCGTCATGCGTGATGATGATCGCGTCCCAGTTTCCGGTCGCGGCCCGGGCGAGGAACCGCTGGCGCTTTGCCTTCACGAAGTTCGTCTCGTCGGCGACGAGGATCCGTGCGGTCGGGTAGAGCATGAGGAATTCGCGGGCCATCTGGGCGAGGCAGTGACCGGGGACGGCGATCATCGCCTTGCTGACCAGGCCAAGCCGCTTCTGCTCCATGACGGCCGCAACCATCGAGAAGGTCTTTCCGGAGCCGACCGCGTGCGCGATATACGTGCCGCCCGCGGCGATGATCCGCCAGATGACCCGTTTCTGGTGGGGCCGCAGGCTGATCGTGGTGCTTGCGCCGGGCAGGCGCAGATGGGAGCCATCAAACGCGCGTGCCACGAGGTTGTTGTAGGTATCGTTATACAGCCTGACCAGCCTCTCGGCCCGATCGCCATCCTGCCAGACCCATGTCTCGAACGCACGCCTGATCGCCGCCAGTTTTTCCTTTGCGGCTTCCGTTTCCTGTGTGTTCAGTTCGCGGTGCTCATTGCCATCGCCATCACGCCAGACATCCCATATTTTTGGCGATGCCTGCGTCAGGGCATCTTCCAGCAGTTCGCCGGCATGTCGCCGTTCCGTTCCCCAGACTGACGTTGCCTCGGCCTTGCCCATGAATGCCCGTTTCTCCACGGTCCAGCAGGCGACCGCGGGCGCGTGATAGATGACCGTTTCGACCCCGAGCACCTCGGCGGTAAAGGCGATGATGTCTCTGACCGGCAACCACGGAGCGCCAAGGCGCGCGGTGATCTCCGACGGACGCAGATCGGCTGGCTGGACGGCTTCCAGCGCCGTGACGTTCCGGGCGTAGCGTCCATCCATCCGGGCTGCATCGCGTGCCCCTTCCAGCTTGGTCCGCACGGCGCCGGAGAGCATTTCATTGGCCGTGACCCAGACATCGCGACCGTCCACGCTCCGTACCGGATCGAGATAGACCGCATCCCCCAGTGCGGCCGCGACCTCAGCTTCGGACTGTCCCATGAGTTCCGCGATCCGCGGCATTTCCACGCCGCCTGTCTCATGCAGGCAGACGGCCAGGGCGTCATGGGCGGAATGGATCTCGGGTTCGACAGGCGCATGAATGACCCGCTCCGAGAAAATCGGTCCCATCCGGCCTTTCTGTGTCGCCTCGTCGTATTCCTCGATGGACGAGACCAGCCAGACATCGGGATCATCATAAAATGGCGTCAGGTTCGGTCGCCGCTGGGTTTCGGTTTCGGCCCCGGTTTCCGGATCGATCCTGACTGTCACGTTCATCAGATTGATCGGCCCGAACTGTCGGACAAAGCTGAAATAGGCACGCTTCAGATCACCCTGCAGGCGTCCATAGGGCAGGTTCTCCATCTGCGCCCGCAGAACCGCGCGTGCCGCATCCCGGACGGGTATCAGCGCGGTAATGACCCGGGCATGCTTCTGAAAGAGGCCGTCCTTCTGATCCCCTTTCCTGATGGCGACCGTGGCGGCCTGTCCGTCGCAGATCTGCTGCAGGACGCCTTTCGTGACGAAGTAGGAGCCTTCTTTCAGCTGGGCGCCATCGGCAGCCGTGCCGACCAGCACACCGGCTCCTGCCGGCCGGACAATGCGCTGGTCCAAGGGTTCCGGAAAGCGCACGTCCTGCCCGATCCGGCTCAGGGCCTCGGGCAACATTACATCGAGCCTGAAGCCGTCAGTCGCGTTGCACGTGTAGTCGGGACCGAACCGGGTGGTGGTCCAGCCGTGGCGACCGAGCACCTGCTCCGGATGGTCGAGGAAGTAGCGATTGACGAGGAGCGGACCGTTACCCTGGTCGCTATCCGCAAGGGGGTCGGTCTCCAGCCAGGTCTCATCGTCGACCATGTCGCCGATCATGCGCTTGCGGAACACCAGCACGTCCACCACCACGTCCGTGCCGGCATCATCGCGCATCGCCCCGGCCGGAAGCCGGACCGCCCCCACGAGGTCAGCCATCTCGGCGATGGTCCGGCGCGCGGTGCTGTCGGTCTTGTCCAGCGTATGGCGGGACGTCACGAAGACTGCAATGCCGCCGGGGCGGAGTGCTTCGATGGATCGGGCGATGAAAAAATCATGCAGGCTCAGGCCAAGCCGCCCCAGGCCTTCCGGGCCACGCACGGTGCGATTGGAAAAGGGTGGATTACCGATCGCAAGGTCATACCCGTCTGCGAGCTTCGCTGTCGTGAAATCTTCGCTGCGGATCCACTGGTTCGGATAGAGCCTGTGTGCGACCCTTGCTGTAATCGGATCATTCTCGATGCCGGTAAAGGCGATGCGTCCCTCGAGCCTTTCCGGTCGGGCCGCGATAAAGAGACCGGTCCCACAGCCGGGTTCAAGCACGGAACCGCCTCTGAAGCCCATCTGCAGCACTTTGTTCCAGAGTGCATGCACGATCAGTTCAGGGGTAAAATGCGCATATTGTGTCGCGCGCTTTAGCCCTGCCCTTTCAACGTCTGTTGTGGAGGCATGGATCGCCTCGCCAATCTCTTCCCAGCCTGGGCGGGGGCTATCGCTTCCGGATGGGAACAGGTTGTTCGCCAGTTCTCCTGCTCCAAATCCGACGAAGCGTGACAGGATGATCTGTTCGGGTGACGAAGCGTTTCGATCTGCTTCTTCGATCTCCTTGAGCAGCGCGATAGCCAGCGCATTGTCACGGGCCCGCTGTTTCCAGGTGTCAGCGAGGCCTCGGTCGGTCACCATATGAAAGTCGATCTTGGGAAGTGCCATCGCGACCGGTGTGACGGGCGAGACAGGGGATGTGCCGTCTTCGCCTTCAAGTTCGCCCCAGAAAAGGTCGTTCTGGGTATCTGCGAGAGCGGTTGATCCGAAGAGGTTGAGCTGAAACGACATGGCCGTGCTCCGTACAAACGCCGGCGCCCGGCGCTGCTTCTGCAGGCCGGGATGTTTCCGGGTCAGGTTTTCGGGATGTCAGGAACGGGCGTGCTAACCAGGTTGTGTCGCCTGATTACTCTTTCCTTCAGCTCTCATTGCAACCGGGTCGGGCAGTGCGGGGCAAGGGTGCCGCGTAGCGGCAGCACCGGACCCGCGCGCAGGCGACGCAGACGCCGAGCACGGGGAGGAGCTACCCCTTGCGGCGCGCTGGCCGATCTGGTGCAGTTTTGTCTTATTTAGACCTTTTTTTGGCCGTTCCTCTTCGGCAAACAACGGACAATCGGCTCAAAGCTCTGGCGCTCCCGACCATAGGTAATCTAACTGTGGCCCCGGACGATACGTCCTGCGCAAGCAACGCACCAAATCAACAGACAAAAGCGTTTTACGCGGTAAAATTTTTACGGCGTAAAAGATTTGGAACTCTTCTCTTGTCTTCAGAAAGCTGTCCTGTAAAAACTCCTTCTATACGGTGGCGGTCCGCGGAACTCCTGCATCGATAAGGTCCCAATGACAAAACATCCCTCTCCATCAAAACAATCCATCGTGATGCTATCATCGCCAAAGGGTGGTGTTGGAAAATCGTCGTTATCCCGGAATATACTTGTTTTAGCTGCTCAATCTGGCAGACAAGTATTAGGACTGGATATGGATAAACAGGCAACTCTAGCCACATGGGCGGAACGCAGGGAACGCGTCCGTGCGAGTATTCCGGCCGTGTCCCATATTCCTGTACATCGCGCGTCCCTTGATGACTGGCGGTCTACCCTGAAAATGGCGAGGCAATCCTCCGCCGATTTTATTGTCATCGACACGCCGCCCTCGATCGAAATCAACATGACAGCAATCTTGGGCTTGTGTGAAGATTCTGATTTTGTTCTGGTTCCATGCCAGCAAAGCCAAGACGATTTAGACAGCGTGATACCGTGGATGCGCCATTTGAAACAGAGCGGTGCGAAAGCAGCGTTCATCATTAATCGGGCGAATATTCGAACTCGTTCCTACGCGACTATCCGCTCCAAATTGCTAAATGTCGGACCCGTGTGTCCCGTAGAAATCGCCCAAGCAGAGGAAATATCACTCGCAAATGGTAAAGGGTTAGGCGTCATGGATCTAAGTCGGCCCAAAAACGCGGAAGCGTTTGGCGCACTCTGGTCATACTTGCGACAGGAGTTGGACCTGTGAGCAAAGCCAATTCGACGCGCGGCATCTCGCTGCGAGCCTTGCAGGGCCTTGATGCTGACGAAATACAGCCATCTGATGCGCGTCCTAGCGAGCTACATGAACTCACCACCGTATCTTCTGAAACCTTGGAGACAATTGCATCAGTATTTTCCGGAACGGACCTTGCGAAGGACGAGGGCCGCATCCGGATCATTCTTGATACCCAGCGCGCCGTAACATCTGCGTGGGAAAAGGCTGCGCGTTCCTTTCTGGAAATCGGCCGAGCATTAAATACGCTAGAAAATGCACTTTTTTCGAGAGAAGAAAAAAACCGTCTTAAAGCCAGTTTCGAACGCTTTTTCCCTTTCTCCGAACCGGTGGCCTCCCAGTTGCGTCGGATCGCAAGCATGGTGGATAGTGGCCGAATTAGCGAGACGTTACTACCGGGTTCATATAGTGCAGCGTATCAGCTGACTTTGCTGGGACCAGAGGAGCTTGAAGCGGCGCGCGAAAAGGGCCTAGTCGGACCCAGCGCGTCTCGTTCTGCAATCATAGCATTCCGAAAGTCAATCAAGCGGCCTGCATCTCATGTTGATTTTGCCGCGCTCGTAACAGAGGCGCGGCGCCTTAGATCCACCAGGCGCCAAATGCTGGAACAGCTTGTTGCCATCCGAAAGCGCTTACGTGAAATCGATGAACTTATCGGTGACGAGTAAAAGTTTCGAGAGAGCATTAGGAGGCCAACACCTGCATCTATTACGGGATCGGCAACGCGACCCTCTACACAAGACGATCGAAATACGGTGGGCTTGAGGAGCAGCAAGTAGGAAACTCGTGAGACGCCCGGCATTACGGCGTAGTGCTCTGACTAAGGCGGTGTCCAAACGGGATTACTCGCAACGGCGGGGACGGGCCCGTAGTCTCATCACCGTCGACCCAAGGACGTGGCGCTATGCGTCGTACCGTCCATGCGATACCGAGGTGCGCGGCCTACCGCGCCACCTTGCGTGAGCAACGATGCCAGTTTCCCTATCAGGGTCGGCACATCTTTCTGGAATGCGAAGGAGTAATCCTGATCCACAAGAAGCTGTTCCGGTTGTATCGCAAGGAAGGGTTGTCGGTCCATTAGTGTGGTGGCCAGAAATAGGAAATGGGCACCTACTCGCCGACGCCGGTGCCCGACGGTCCTAATTCGCTCTGGACAACGGATGTCGCTTCCGCGTGCTGACCGTTGAGGACGACTACACGCGAGAGTGCCTAGTACTAGTCACCTGAATCTGAAGTTCGGCTCATTGTCTTATGACAAAAGCGCTTCACCGAGGCGAGGATCTGGTCGGCTGATTTGACCCACCGATACGGCCGTGGGTTTTTGTTATGTGCATCGATAAAAGTTGTGATGTCGGCTTCGAGGTAAGCTCCCGGCGACTGACGCCTTGCTGAATACTTCTGGTCTGGTTCAGCTATGAAGCATGAGCGATTTAAGAGATAGGGACGCGGTACTACCTGCGAGTGTCGCAGGTAGTACCGCACAGAGGCTCCAAAGGAGCGGTAGAGAGACAGAAGAGCTGGACAGGCTGGTGGACGCCTCGCGGATCGAGATCGTTTCGGATCGCCGCCGCTGGCACGCCCCTGAATTTCGCGCGCGAGTGGTCATCGCGTCCTACGAGAGCCGACGCCCCATAAGGGAGGTGGCTGCACAGTATGGGATCCATCCCAGTCTGGTGTTTCGCTGGCGGCGAGAGGCTCGGGCCAAAGCGCAGGCCAAAGGCGGGACATCGTTCATACCTGTCATGGTGGCCCCGGTCCCCGAGCCGCCGCCATTGGAGCGTCGGAGAGAACAGGGAACGCTGTCCGGCCGAGCCGTCAGCCTGTGCTGGGGAATTTTCCGACAGCACATGTGGGGAATTTTGAAACAGCATTTACACAGGCCAGCGTCTCGAAGCAGCCGGCATCCATCCAACGACGAGATTGCTGATAAACCGCCGACCACGGCGGCAGATCGTTTGGCATCGCGCGCCAAGCAATCCCGTAGCGGATCACGTAGCGCAACCCGTTGAACAGGTCGCGCAAGTCATGGCGCCGCTGTTCCGCGTCTTCACGCATCAGGACCAGATACGGGACAACCAACGACCATTCTTCGTCTGATACGTCAGAGGGATACGGCTTGCGGGCTTGCGTCATTCAGCATTACTGAACCAATCGCGCACGAAAGTACATAACACCCTCTAGGTGCGTAATTGGCTGCTAACCTGCGTTTCTATAACAACAGAAAGCTTGAGTAATCTGCTATGCAAACGTCGAAATTGAGACTCTATACCACCACTTCGGCGGAAGACGAGGCGAAAGGCCTTTCGTTAAACGGTGCGGTAATCAAAAGACCAGATGGCGCTATAGCGAGGCACGTTAAACCCTTTGGTAATGTGGATATTATTTTAACCGACGATATACAGCATCTCGCACAAGCTTTGTATGTCTCAATCGGTAACTATTATCACTTGAGACATATTGTTGGCTCCGTTGCGCACGCAGTGAATTTTTTGCAGAAGAGTATTGAAGAGCGTTTGAAACAGGTAGAGCAGGTTATTGAGTCAGGGCTCGAACAGGTAGAGAAGAGAAATCTTTGTGATATCAAGTCAAAACTTAGTGCGATAATCGACATCTTAAGGGTGGTGGAAAATTTTACTCAACAGAAAGCACAAGAGATATTACTGTCTCAAATGAGCACCCTATTTATGTATATGAATTCCGTTGATAATCATTACGAAACTATATGGCAGAATTTACCTGATGATAGCACGAAGCATATTGATATTCTTCGTCAAGTATTTTTGTTTTCGACGATTAAAGCGAGATTGTATTTTCTACTTGGAAACCCGAGCCAAGCAATTTCGGTGCTTAAAAAAAGTTCAGAGAATATAACCTCTCAGGCGACACAACTGCTTCAAAGATGGACGGTGGACGTCAAGCTGACATTGCCTGATAAAAATTCAGCAGACCGCCTTTTTCAGGCTATGTTTGAAATCGATGGCATCTCTCCGTTTGACCGCCTGTATCAATCCAACCATGCGATGCCCCAAATTCCACCGACAATGGAAATTATAAAACTCCCTGTTACCGAATGCACTCAATGTGAACCAAAAAATTCAATAACACCACAAAAATAAACTTCATTTAATTAGAGGAGATATATTTAGTTTTATACTGGATTTGACAAAACTAAGTATTTTATATTGAACGATAGCGGTTATTTAATTGAAAATAATAATAAATCATGGTCCAGCCTAAGTCCATCTGATTTTCAGCTTATGCAGACAGGTCAGATCCCACCGATTTCCTCAATGATGGTAGAAAATATCCATTACTTAGCGGAAGTAGTGAATGACACGAAAGCCGCTGCAGCCGAAGCCGAATTGACCCAGCATATTGAGGCGGTCTCTTCTGTTTCTATCTCATCGCTCGCACACGGGCCTCAAGCAGAACCGGACACGATGTTATTGCTTATGGCCGAGGAGAATGCATTATTATTACCACAGTGCGAAGAGAATTGAGGTGCTTAATGCGTTTCACCTATGACGTAATTTATTCGTTAGAAAAATTCTAACACGGTTGCGGGTTGAGTATAAAAAAAGCCATCGTTTAATGGACATTTGAAATTTATTTCCAGACTGTCCGCTCTGTGGAAATCAAACCGCTATGTCACGTGTTTGGTATGAAGGCGACTGCCGTCTGTCTGCTTGTACAGTCTATCTGTATACGCCGGACTCGTTCTTTGATCTTTTCACGCGGCTTCGTGCGGAGAAACTGATCCCCTGAGATAGAACGTCAGTCCGCCGGACCCTTGGCCGCGGCTGTAATCAGATGGTGCGTGGTTCCGAATTCCATAGCGGAACGAGGGTATCGATAAATGTCCGGACAGCGGCGGCACAGGTGCTGTGCCGCTCGTGACGGGCATATAGTCCGTACTGGACAGCCAGCGGAGCGGGAAGGCCATCGGCAGTAGAAAGACACCGCATCGACGGAGGTCGGAGACATTCCGGCCCGAGAAGGGCAACACCAAGGTTATTCTCGATGGCGGCCTGAATGGCGGCACTGCTCTGGCTGGTAAAAGTGATGCGGTAGTTCTGTTGCCGTTCTGTCAGCGCATCCAGCATGCGCTTCCGCCATAGACAGGGTTCGGCATACGTGATCAGCGGAACCGTACTGTCGGGGAGCAATATGAAATCGATGCCGACGACCCACTGAAGTTCGACAGCCCAGGTCTGGAGCGGCTCATCGGACACGGCCGCCGTTGTGGTGATTGCAAGATCGACGGCGGCATCGGTCCAGAGTTGAGCAATCGCAGGACTATGATTGACGGTCACATCAAGCTGGATATCGGGAAAGCCCCGGTGAAAACGCCCCAACGCGTCGGGTAACGCGCGGACGGCGATTTCTTCGGCCAGGCCGATGTGCAGCACGCCCTGCTGGTTTGTGTGGCCGAGCCTGCCGGCAGCTTCGTCACTCAGCGCGAGGATGCGCTTTGCGTAACCCAGGAGGACCTCGCCTTCGGCTGTCGGGATGACGCCGCGTCCGGTCCTGTGAAACAGTCGTTGCCCGATCATCTCTTCCAGACGGCGCATCTGGGTGCTGACCGCCGACTGCGCACGACCGGCCTGTTCAGCGGTGCGGCTCAGACTGCCCAGTTGGCAGGCCATGACATAGGTACGAAGCAGGTCGAGATCCAGAGCGCCTGGTATCATGGAATGTGAACTCTGATATCAGTGGTATCTGACTTATCAGATAAGGGAGCGCGCGCCATGTTTCCAGTCACAGGGTAAAGACAGGATGGAAATCATGATGGATACAGAAAAACGATCTGATCATTACGATGCCTGGATCTGGAACGGACCCGGAGAGCCAGACCGGTTGCAGCGTGTGAAAAAACAGGTTGAACCGGTAGCCGCTGGTGAGATCATCGTCGCCAATACCATGGCAGCTTTCAATCCCGTGGACTGGAAAATCATCCGGCATGGGCACCCTGCCTGGAAGTCCGGTCATGTTCCCGGCGTGGATGGCGTAGGGCGGATTGTCGCGGTCGGGACTGACGTCACACTGCCTGTCGGACTGCGTGTGGCCTATCATCAAGGGCTGGGAAGGGATGGAAGTTTCGCACAGCGCACCGTGCTGAAGACGGCAAGCGTCCTGCCGGTGCCGGATGGACTGAGTGATGCGCAGGCTGTCAGTGTGCCCTGTCCCGGCCTTACGGCATGGCAGGCGATCGGGAAGGTGCCCCCATTACCGGATCGCGATGTCCTTGTGACGGGCGCAGGAGGATCGGTGTCGCTTATTCTCGCGCAACTGGCCGTCAGACGGGGCTGGCGCGTCTGGGTGACGGCAGGGCCTGCTCACCATGACCATCTGCTGGGACTGGGGATATGCGGCGCCTTCGACTACCGTGACGACACATGGCGCACAAAACTGGCTGCGGCACTTGGTCCACGGCGTCTGTTTGCGGCGTTCGATACCACCAGCGGGAGTTATACCCGTACGCTGGCTGACCTGATTGGTTATAATGGCCATCTGGTCTGTATCCAGGACCGGATCGAAACCGCACCGCTTCCGGCGTTCACGACAGCAGTGTCCCTTCATGAAGTCGCACTCAACGCCATTCATGATTACGGAACAGCGACAGACTGGCGCGACTGGCGCAGCGCGGGAACGGAGTTGCTGGAAGCCGTCCGGATCGGCGCTCTGGATTTTCAGCCCACGACCGTGACCTCCTTTGAGGATCTGCCGCGTAACCTGTCATCTTTCATGCAGGGGAAGCTAAAAGGGAAAATTCTGGTGAACATCTCCGGTGATCAGGGCTGATCCCACGGGGAGATCGGCTGAAATGTTCTGACCAGCGCATCCACGCTTGCCCGTATCCGGGGGGAGAGCGTTCGGGATTTCGGCCACAGGACATGGATATCCATATCCTGCGGCGCGCTGGAAATGGGAATGGCCCTGAGCCTTCCGACCTGCAGATCTGTCGCAACCAGCCATGTTGCAAGCCAGGCAAGGCCGCTTCCCGCTAACGCCGCGTCGCGGAGACCGTCGCCATGACTGATGATGTGACGGGGGCGGGGTGTAACCGCCTGCGTCAGGCCAGTGCCGGTATCCGTCAGATGCCAGGGCAGCAACTGGCCGTTACGGGCAAACAGAAGGCAGTCGTGCCGGGCAAGATCGTCAATGGTCTCGGGGGTTCCCCTGCGATCAAGATAGTCAGGCGATGCACACAGAACGGATTGCTGCGTGACCAGCCTGCGACCGCTCAGCGTGGCGCTGTTGCCGGGATGCCCCAGTCGGACGGCCATATCGATACCTTCTTCAACGAGATCGACATGGCGATCCGTGAAAGACAGATCGAGATCAAGTTCAGGATGCTGCTGCGCCAGTCTCAGGAGGACTGGCTGCACCCATACAGGGCAGCAACTGCCGGATCGCGTCCAGTTTCAGGCCCGCTTCGGTGAGCATCTGGATGCGCCGGACTGCGGTCTCATCGCTTTCCGAATAGTCCCGGTAGCCGGATTCCTGCCGATCGGGCGCAAGCAGGCCTTCCTGCTCGTAATAGCGCAGCATCCGGATACTCACACCCGTGCGACGGGCCAGCTCGCCGATCTTCATCATTTTCTCCTTGACCCTGACAGCACTGTCAGACCTTAGCGTGCCTGTCGCATCACCGCACGGAGAATATGCACATGCGACTTTACCGACTGAAACATACCGAAAATGGCGTCTGTCCCGTTCTGGATGAAGCGCCGGATCCTTCGCCTGTTCCGGGCGAGGTTCTGGTGAAAATACAGGCTGCCAGCGTGAATTATCGGGATCTGCTTCTTCTGGGGGATCCGGCCATGACGGAAGGCGTCCTGCAGGACTATGTCAGCGTCCCGGCCCGGTCGCTCATCGCAAAGCCTGAGTATCTCTCCTTTGCGGAGGCTGCGACATTACCGTGTGCTCGGCCTACACGGTGCAGGGGACACCGCTCGCATTAATCGGAGCCTATATCCTCGCCGGTGAACTCAGCAAGCAGCCAGCGCACGCGGTGGCGTTTGAGTCCTATGAAAGGCTGATGCGGCCCTTTGTTGCAAGCGGCCGAACGGTGCGTCCCGGTTTCATTCGCCTCGTCCATCCAAAGTCGCGTCTCGGGATCGGGGTGCTGCGGACGGTTGGGAAAACCCTGTCGAGTGCATTCGCACAGTCCATCTTTCGGCGCTTTGGCGGTAGCGACGACAAGCCTCCGAAAGGGGATCTTATCCTCCCAAAATACGAGGCGAAATCATGAATGCCCACCCTGACGATCAGAACAACCGCGATCAAGCGAACAACGGATATGCTGACTGGTAAGGCGCGCGCGAGCCCTGGCCGTAGGGCAACCGCGCTTCAAAACGATATCGCTTTGATAATTAAAGATATAGCTGGCCGATTTGGGCGGTGTTTGGCGGAGCAAGTGGGATTCGAACACTTAACACTGAATCAATCGGTTGGCGTTTAACTGCTTCATGAACAAATGTCGACTTCCGGAAATTTTCATGGGTTATGCTCTTTCACGCTTTGGCCGGAAATCGACCGGATCGCGGGCCGAAAAACTGCGCATCGGGGCGCTTCGGGGATGCAAAAGACCACGTGATTCTCTGCCCGTTTTCGTGTTCGTCGGATGCGGGAAAACTGACTCCTGAACAGCGTTCCATGTGGCGGTAGGCGTGCAAAATCCATGTAGGAAGGGTGTTGTTTTTCACTCTCGAAAGTGCGTTCATTGTGTGTCTGTTCTGTCTGTCAATCTGCACGGGTTTTGCTTTCCGGGTGCATGAACACTCGTGTCTTTGCACGTTCAATACGTGACGATTACCGCTTGGTCGGCGTGCTTCCGATGTGCGAGGTTGGGCACGTGGAAACGATGGTTCTGCGTTCTACTTCCTGCGCCGTGAGCTATATGAAGGTGCCCGGTTCCGCTGTCTTATCTGGCTCCGGGCGAGCGCAGCGCGGGAGCGCCGTAGGCCGTCCATTGGACGCCGGAGCACTGGCTGAATGCGCCCCATAAAGGGAGAACACAGGACACGCGGCGGCGTAGGCGACGCCTTCTATTCGCGATGCGGAGTATCGCGTTGTCCCGGCAAAAAAGGATTGCGTGTAAGTGGGGGTGTCCAGCTTGCGAAGGGCATCGAATCTGGAAAGCCTAGGCCGAGAAGAGGAAGAATGAGGAAGGCAAGATAAAGGCATCCGGCACTCCTGACGTCGCGGGCCGGATTTTTTTCTGTCTGCACATGGGGTTGGGAGGTTTTCGAGCGGCACTGTGGAAAAGAGGCCCGCGTGCCGTGATCGTCCAGAAATGGAGGAAAAGTGCGTCCTCCGTTGGCACCATGCATCCTGATGCAATGGTTTTTCTGGCGAGGGGGATATGACCGTGCTAATATGACCACTGTAGTCACGGGAGGCTTCGATGCAGGAAATCCAGATCAGGGACGCCAAGGCCAATCTGTCAGCGGTGATCGATCACGCCACGCAGGGAGAACCGTCGATCATTACGCGCCACGGCAAGCCTACGGCGGTCGTACTGTCTTATGAGGAATACCGCCGGTTGAGCGCCGTGCCCTCGTTCGGGCGGCTGCTGATGTCCCTTCCCGATGAGATTGAGACAGAGCGGGGCGGCGAGGGGCTACGGGACGTGGCGTTCTGACGTGTATCTGCTCGATACGAACGTCATTTCAGAGTCCGCCCCGTCGAAAAAGGTCGTCAGCCCTGAACTGCGCCACTGGATGGATGCGAACAGCGATCGTCTGTTCCTTAGCGTGATTACCGTCGCGGAGATCGTTGCCGGGATCGAGAAGGTAAAACGCGCAGGGCACGAGGCGAAAGCCGGGCGACTGGAGGAATGGCTGGCGACGCTCGTGCATCTCTACGCACGGCGGATATTGCCGGTCGATCTGCCTGTGTCGCAGGCGCTGGGAATACTGACCGATCAGGTCCGGGCGCGTGGACATGATCCACAAATGGGCGACCTGACAATCGCCGCGACGGCTCGCGTTCATGGCCTGACCGTCCTGACCCGGAACGTGTGGCACTTCCAGTTGTCTGGACTCGTGGTGGTCAATCCCTTTGAAGAACTGCCGGGCGACTCTCTCCCGTAAACGTGATCGGACCGTCTTTTCTTCGTTTGTTTTCTTTTTAAACGTCACGGCTACGCTGCGTATACTTCTAATACTACGCACGGTTTTTCTGTATGTTGCAGGAGTTCTTGCGTTAAAGTGGCCGTGGCGTTGAGGTTTGTCCTTTCCAGCGAGGAAAGGGCGCAACCATGACGCAGACGGAACCTGGCGGCATCGTCCCAGTCAACGATAACGGGCCGATCGATCCTGCCGCGAAAGCGCGCTTCGATGAACTGGTGTTCGCCGTGGCGAGCGCGCTGGGCCGTCAGATCGCTCGCGAAGAGTTCGAGCAACGGCTGAATAGGAGTGCAAACGATAATAACATTTTGTAAAATAAAACAAAAAAATTTTGAGACTTAGTATTGAAATACAATCACATACAATAATATCGTCGTATAAAGATATGTGTAAAATTTATTTTTATGGATGTAATTGAGTAAATGGCAGATACTGGAAGATTTAAGAGCCTGAATCAGAAAGCGGTTTGATTGATTTTTCGCAGAACTCTGCGGATATGGGCAATCATCAACCACGCGTGGGATGAAGAGATTGTTGCCTCGACATCCTTCGTGAGGCGACGGCAGCGTCCGAGCCATGCAAAGCTGCGCTCCACGATCCAGCGTTTGGGCAGGACGACGAAGCCTTCGGCCCGATCGCTACGCTTGACGATCTCGATCGTCCATCGGCCGAGTTCAGCCAGCGCACCACGCAACTTCTCGCCGGCATACCCGCCGTCATGACCCGGCGCAAATCCGTACGTCGTGGTCTCCCCAGTCGTTTCTTCTCGGGCATCAAAGGCGCAATCAGCGCCCACTCCGCATCGCGAAGGTCGCTTGCATACTCCAGGTCGTCCCGGCGATACTGCGCGCGGGTGATTTCAGTCCAGGCCATCTTGATCTCATCAGGTTATCGCAAACCCATGAATCATAATCCACTGAAATCACTCAACTCATTTTCGGTCAGACACTGAGTATTCCGCACACCAGGAACGAGACATCGATGTCGGTATTTGTTTCCTGCCCGACATAATTATCCTGGAATTCGTGCCGGACAATCTTATGTGTCCTGCGATGTTCCCTTACGATGCGTCCGACATGATCATGAATGGCAAGATTGAATTTATCCAGTTCGGCGCCATGCAGGTTGAACAGGGCGGCCCGCTCGTTCTTCCCGGAATCCTGGAAAACCTTGTATGCCTTGCGGCCAAGGACGCCAATGGCAACCCGCATGTCGTCCTGCGTCATCTTCCGCCGGAACATACGTTCAAACCTGCCTTCATGTTCCTTGATCATTCCTGAAAAATACGTGATATTTTCAGATGAATCCCCATGATTTTCATGTTCAAGATTGTGCCTGACAATCCGGTCGCTGCTAAAAACATGATTGAAAAAGAAAACTTCCTGAGAATCAAATGCCATTTTATCCAATCCTTTGATTGACATCATAGAGGAACAAAAACTGCATTATGATTCTGAAATCACCCGGACGGTGCGCGCCTGATATTCATGAAGCTTATATGTACAAAATACTTCATATTGTCAAGGTCACAGTCATGTATCTTGCTGATATGTTTCAGTCCGAAAACCTATCAATCCATTAAACCGCACTGAAATCAGGGTATTACCTATCCATCCGGAACCAGATCAGGATATTTCCTTATCCATCATGATGAAAAAAGATAAAATTCATGAAATTTTAATATATTGCAGGGAAACCATTTACTTTGATAAAGATTTTATTAAATATGATCATTCAGACAATGCGCGGCTCCGCAACCATCATGCAGACGAACAGGGTGCGACATGGACGAAACAAAACTGATTGAAATCACGGGGGATATCATTCGTGAATATATCAAGATCAATCAGGTGGCCCCACATGAACTGCCGGGGCTGATCCAGTCGGTCAGGGCGTCCCTGTGCGGGCCGATGACCATGCCGCCACGTACCGACATGCCGCCCGCCGCGCAGGTGCCCCCTCCGGCTGCCGGACAGGGAAGGGTGGAAGCCACTACGGTCACGGAACCCGGGCCTGTTCCCGCAGTGCCGGTTGAACGCTCGGTATTCCCTGAATACATCGTGTGCCTGGAAGATGGCAGGCACATGCGCGTCCTCAAGCGCTACATCCAGCGGATGTTCGGCATGACGGAAGATGACTACCGCAAGAAATGGAACCTGCCGGAAGATTATCCGATGGTTGCGCCTGCGTACAGCCTCCATCGCCGGTTCATTGCAAAGATGAAGGGGCTGGGCAAAAGCTATCGAAAAGCAGGCACGCCCGCGGAACAGAAGGCACAGCAAGAACGGGAGCACGCCTACAGGCAGCGGTTCCTGAAAATGGATGGTTCTGGTGAAATCGATTACGAGCGCTGGGAAAGGGAAGAACTGGGAAAGGATGGCAGCATTCTTGAACGGATGAAGTACCGCGCCCATTCGCCGGAATACCTGGATACAAGGGACGAGGAGCGGGAACAGGCCGAACAGGAATCCCTTGCGACACCTGCCGACCTGTTCGCGCAGGAACAGATGCTGAATGACCCCGCATATCTTGCCTTCATGGAAGAAAAAGGGCTGGAGCCGCGCGATTATTACGAGAACTATGACGAACTGAATGAAATGCTGGAATATGATGTCATCACGGTAAAGGAATTTGAAAACCGCCTGCAGCCAAAAGCCGAATTCCTGACACAGGCCATCCCTGAAGATGTTGCCCGGCCCGCTGCCCGGACTGCGGATGCAGCGCCTGTACCGGCAGCGCCCACCAGCACTTCCGCCCGCAGGGCGTCCATCAGCAAGCGCATGGCAAAAAAGACCGGGAACCGGAGCCGTTCGTTATCGGACTGAACGACGCCTGATGATGCATGGACAGGCTCCATTGACTGAATCCGGCGTGGAGATGCCGGAGGGCGGCATCCCGCACCGAAGGTGCCAGATCGCCCCTGAATTTATCTTGTAAGGCCATGCGGTGGTGACAAAGCATAAAACACCTTACGATATGATGCGAAGTAGATGGCATATGCCACCGCGCAGTCCATCAGGAAGACACAGCAGGGATTCTCATGGAAAAGCAGATTCACTCAATTCTGGAACAGGTGAACGGAGTACTTCCCCTTATACTGGGATATGCAGGCCAGTTCTTGCTGGCCCTGATCGTTCTTTTTGTAGGCTGGAAACTGGTCAATGCCGTAACGCGGGCCATGGGCCGGATGATGGAGGCCAGCCATATAGAGCCAACCCTGCGCGGATTCCTGCTGAGTGTGGTCGGACTGTTCCTCAAGGCGCTGCTGCTGATCAGCGTGGCCTCCATGGTCGGCATCGCGACAACGTCGTTCGTGGCGGTCCTGGGCGCTGCGGGTCTGGCGGTCGGCATGGCGTTGCAGGGCAGTCTGGCCAACTTTGCCGGCGGCGTGCTGATCCTGCTGTTCCGTCCGTTCAAGGTAGGGGATACCATTACCGCAGGCGGCAGTTCGGGAACCGTGACATCGATCGAGATGTTCCGCACCGTACTGCTGGATGCCAATAACGAGATCATTTACGTCCCTAATGGAACATTATCGAACAATATCGTGATCAACAGTTCGGAGTCAGACCGGCTTGCCGGCTCGGTCAGCCTGCTGATCGATTACAACGATGATCTGGACAGGGCACGCGCACTGCTGCTTGACCTTACGAAAGATGACGCACTGGTACTCAAGGACCCTGCGGCGTCCGTTTCCTTCCTGCCAAGGCCCGCCAATATTCAGGTTACGCTGGGATTCTGGTGCGCGCCCGGCAATGTGTCCGCGCTGGTTGCGAAATATTCCGAATCTTCAATCAAGGTGCTCCAGAAGGAAGGCTATCGTCTCGGGGTCACGGCACGGAGCGCCGCCTGACGGGAACCAGGCACCGGATAAGGGTGGATCAGGTCTGTCCTTTCCCCTGCCTGTCATCCATACGCACCAGGGCACGATCCGGCAGCGGGCGTTGCAGTTGCAGCGCCGCATCCGGGGGTGCCTGCATCCACAGATCCAGTTCATCCGGCCGGGTCAGGATGACCGGCATGGCCTGCGGATGGATGGTCCCGACTTCCCGGTTGGCCGTTGTGGTCAGGAAGCCGAACAGGTCATCCGTCGTCTCTCCATCCGCCAGCTTCCGCACGGATGTCCACCGGCACCAGATGCCGGCAAAAAAGGCCAGCGGTTCTCCGTCCTTGCGGGCAAACCAGACGGGCCGGGATTTTCCATCGGGCAGACGTTCCGGTTCGGAAAAGGCCGTGAGGGGCACCAGGCAGCGATGCGCCACGCCTTCCCAGCGCGCCCACCATGCTGAGGCGGGATTGCGGATATTGGTAACGCCCCGATCCACCCTGTGCCCCTTCAGATAGCCCGGCGGGGTCGGCATGCCCCAGCGTGCCATGACCAGTTCCCGCCCATCCGGTGCATTCCGCACGATGGGCGCCATGGTATTGGGCCAGATATCGGGCAGGGGCGCGAGATTGCCGGTACGGTCAATCATGACCCCGGCGGCTTCCCTGATCTCCTGCTGGCTGCTGGTCATTGCATAGAGGTTGCACATGCCGCCTTCCTTTCACAGAACCAGATATGGGGCCGGGGCCGGGCATAATCCAGCGGACGGCATCACGCCGCCTGGCGCCTTTCCGCTACCTCGCCGCAATCCGGACGGGGACCAATATGGCGGACAGGAGCACCCTGCCGCCGGCTGCCTTGCAAGCGGCACGTCGCTCTGTCAAGAACACGGGCACACTGCCCATCGCAGGACGGTTCATGCTCCATGCCGGAGGGCAGGGCTCCGGACCTGATACGATCATTCGCCACGAAGCCTTTCTGCCAGACAGTCGAATGCCGGCTGGTAGATCAGGGCCGGCATGCGCGCCCGCATTGCCAGGGCGTGCTCCGGCTCGGCCTCGAAGCGTCCCTGCCAGCGGATGAACGTCCGATTGCCATCCGTCACGGGAAACAGCCTGATGGCCGAACGGTAATTCCAGATTGGCAGGCGTGATTCAATGATCGAAAATGCCACCGTATGATCCGTATCGGACAGGGCAAGAAGCTGTTCGCGGATCAGGCCGGCATCGTCCATCTCAAGGCATCGGATGGCACCGACCCGATCCCCTGGATCATCACCTTCGATCCGGCAGCTTTTTACCCCTGGCAGCCACTTTCCGATGGACCCGAAATCCCGGATGAAGGCCCATACGGATGCAACCGGCACATCAAGAATGCTGCTGGCCATGACATCCATCATCGTATTTTCCCCATCGCCGCAGGAATTGATCAAAGCGACTGGCCGCCAGTCACCTCGATCCGCTGACCATTCACCCAGTGCATGTTTTCGGACAGAAGTGCCGCAACGGCAGCGCCAATATCATCCGGCAACCCGACCCGCCCCAGCGGCGTGATCTCTGCCAGGCTTGTGTTGACCGCAACGTTATCGCGCACCAGCCCGCCGCCAAAATCAGACGCAACGGCGCCGGGCGCCACGGCATTGACGGTAATACGCCGTTCGCCCAGTTCCTTGGCCATATAGAGTGAAATCACTTCGGTCGCCCCTTTCATGGCTGAATAGGGACCGTGATCAGGCAGGTAAAAACGTGTCGCCGCCGAGGTGACATTGAGAATATGCCCCCCATCACAGATCAGTGGCAGCAGGGCCACGGTCAGCAGATACGGCCCCTTGAAATGTATGGTGTACTGGTTGTCGAGTTGTTCGGGGGTTGCCGCATCAAAACGGGTGTGAATGATGTTCCCTGCATTCTGCACAACATATTTCAGGACGGACCCGGCAGGCCCGTCATCCAGAAGCATGCCGACCTGCGCCGTAAAGTCTGCAAACGAGGCATGGTCTGAAATATCCAGTTGCAGCATGCGCAGTTTTGCCCGGCCGGTGCCAAGCGCTGCCTCGGCGGCCTTCGCCTCGGCGGCATTGGCATGATATGTGCCGATCACATCAACGCCCGCCGCAATCAGGTATTTTGCGATACTGTAACCGATCCCGCGATTGGCGCCGGTAACAAGGGCTGCGTATTTCTGGTTCATGGCCGGTTTCCCCTGCGGGCATTTGTCAGGAACAGGCAGGCGGGATACGCCGGCCAGATTTAAAGAACGTTCGATACATAAATAGGCCCGCGCAATCCGTCAATGAATTACAGACCGACCGATACATATAACCTGACAGGATTTCCGCCGCTACCGGTGTCAGGACAGCCTGTCAGCCGCGGAAAACAGCCCCGGCTTCACCGCAAGGCCGTCCCACACCTGCATGAGCGTCGTAACGGCTGCATCCAGTGTCGCCGCCCCGTCACCATCCCTGGCCTCACAGGCCATTCCATGCAGAAAGGCCGTGAACAGGACAGGCAGGGTTTCGGTAGTGGGCAACGCAGCCAGTTCCCCACATGCCACGGCCCGCTCCACACAGGCCCTGATGCCCCTGCGGCTGCGCTCGCGCTCCGTAGCCAGAAGGGCCTGCACGGACAGGTTTTCAGGAGAGCAGTTGCACCCACCCAGTACAATCAGGCAGCCGGAGGGATGTGAACGGTCTGTCTGCATGCGGGCGGAGCGTCGCAATGTCTGTTCGATGGCATCGCGCGGGGCAAGCGTTTCATCCCATAGCGGCGCCGTGACCTGACCATAGGTTTCCAGATAACGCTGCACGACTTCGCGGAACAGGGCTTCCTTGGACCCGAACGCGGCATAGAAGCTGGCAGGGGAGATATTCCCCATGCGGGCCTTGAGCTGGTTCAGCGATGTCGGCTCATAACCCTGCGCCCAGAACAGCGTCAGCGCGGCCTCCAGCGCCTTGTCCCGATCAAACTCTCGGGGTCGTCCTGTCCGGGCCATATATGTGTCTCCGTCCATGTGAGGAAGCTTCCATACTAATCAGTCCGGAAGTGGATTGCCAGCATGACGCGCTGAAACCGCCCTTAATGGTCCACGCCACCCCGATGGGGCGCAACCTTGATAAACAGGCCCCGTACCGTTCGGTCCGGAAATATGTTGCCGTATGTTCCGCATCCATATATCTGTACTGGTCGATCCATTTATGTGAGTTTCAGATGACCGAAAGCCCATGCCCGCCGTCGGACGACCGCCTGCCGGTTGCCGGCCTTCTGGCGCTTGCGATGACAGGTTTCCTGTGCATCATGACGGAAACGCTGCCGGCCGGCCTTCTGCCGGAAATCAGCGCGGGGCTGCATGTGCCTGCCGCCTATGCGGGACAGATGGTAACCGCCTATGCCGTAGGCTCCCTCAGTGCCGCCATCCCGCTCACACTGGCCACCCAGCGGTGGCGGCGGCGTGCCGTGCTGCTTCTGGCGATCACCGGCTTTCTGGCCTTCAATTCCGTCACGGCGCTTTCACCAGACTACTGGCTGACACTCGCGGCCCGTTACTGCGCAGGGGCGGCAGCCGGTCTGGCCTGGGCATTGCTGGCGGGATATGCGCGGCGGATGGTAACGCCTGCGCAGCAGGGGCGTGCACTGGCCATTGCCATGGTGGGTACGCCCATTGCGCTATCGCTTGGGGTGCCGGCCGCTACCTGGCTGGGGGCCACGGTGGGATGGCGGCTGGCCTTTGACGTAATGTCAGCCTTTACCGTTGTGCTGGTTGGCTGGGTGCTGGCTGCGGTTCCCGATTTTCCGGGAACGGCCCTTACACGGCGCGTGCCATTGCGCCATGTTCTGGCAACACCGGGGGTTCAACCCGTTCTGGGTGTCGTCATAGCCTGGATGCTCGCGCACAATATTCTCTATACATATATCGTCCCATTCCTTGCGCCATCGGGGCTGACCGGACAGGCGGATCGCGTGCTGCTGGTTTTTGGCGTCGCCGCACTGGGGGGCATCGGGCTGACCGGCCGGCTGGTGGACCATGCGCTGCGCCGTTCCGTACTGCTCAGTCTGGCCGTCTTTGCGGCGGTCTGCGGCGTTTTCACAATCGGTGCGGCATATCCTGCCGTTATCTGGGCAGGGGTAACCGTGTGGGGCCTGACATTCGGGGGGGCTGCCACGCTGCTGCAGACGGCCCTGGCGGATGCGGCAGGAGAGGGGGCCGATGCGGCACTTTCAATGAATGTGGTGGCCTGGAACAGCGCCATCGCCGGCGGCGGTTTTCTGGGTGGGATACTGCTGGATACGGGCGGTGCCGCGGCGTTCCCCTGGGCCATGCTGGTCATCCTGGCAGGTGGCTTCACCATGGCATGGCAGGCCCGCGCGCATGGATTTCGCGCGGGTCATCGCCTTCATCATGGACATACGGAAGCCCGGTAAGTTTACACGCGGCAGTCCCACCGGAGCATCCGTGTCATCCCCGCCGGGCAGGAACTGGGTATGCCCACGGCACTCCTGCAAAAAACAGGCCCTTCAGTTCAGATCACGGGGGCCGGTGCCGCAGGCATTAAGCAGGACTTCCGGCCGGAAGGGGGCGTGTTCCGGCCAGATGCCGCAGGCATCGGCAACCGCATTGGCAAGGGCAGGGGCAAGGGAGGACATGCCGACCTCGCCAATCCCACGCGAGCGGGCGGGATCGTCAGGGGACAGTTTTTCAAACGCGAAGATCCGGACACGCCCGGGTATATCGCGGATGGTCGGCAGCATATAGCTGTCAAAATTCTGCGTCATGACATGACCGGAAACAAAGGGCGTATTTTCCATCAGGCTGAAGCCGGTAGCCTGAAGAAGTGCCCCCTCCATCTGCCCCATATAACCGGGTGGGCTGAGAACCGGCCCCGCCGCGGAATGAAGTTCGGTATCCGTGACACGGACCTGGCCATCGGCAAGGGATATCTCGACACGGGCGACGACTGCCCCGCCACAGAAGAGGAAACGGGCATTGTCCCGGCTCCATGATGCTGATGGAATGGCGGTATCGAAGGTCGCTTCGGGCAGGGAATCCCGGCATGCGGCGGCAAGGTCCGCCAGCGAGAGCACGGGCGCGCTGTTGCCGGTCGTGTTGTAAATACCCCCGCGCCCGACACGAAGCGTATCGGGGGGCAGATTGAGCACGGATGCCGCGGCAGAAACCAGCAGGCCATGGAAAGTCCCGGCAGCCCCTTCCAGCCCCAGAACGGCGGCAATGGAGCCACGGGAAGCGGATGTGGAGCCGGCATCCAGCCCGATGGCGGTATCGCCGGCGCGGGGGACGACATCTTCCGGTGCGCAGCCAAGGGCTTCGGCCGTGACAGAACACAGCACGGCGACAATGCCCTGCCCCATTTCAACCAGGTCGGCCGCAGCTTCGATCTTCCCCTCTGGCGTAAGCCGCAGACGCGCCGCAGCAGGGTCGGGTAGAAGCGAGCCCAGGCCATTGCCCTGATAGATCAGGGCCATGCCGACACCTGCCGTAACCCCGCATTCGGGCTGATGGCCACGTGGTGTCGCCCACAGGGGGCTGGCGGATGCCGCCCTGAGCATTTCGGCAACGTTTTCCGACGGGGCAACCACATGGCCGAAAGCGCCCGGATCCCCCGGCTGACGCAGGTTGCGCGCACGGATCGTGACAGGATCAAGCCCCAGTTTCGCCGCCAGCCGGTCAATCTGGGATTCGAGGGCAAAGTTGATCTGGTTGGCGCCAAAACCGCGAAAGGCACCGGTTGTGCCGTTATTGGTATAGGCAAGGCGCCCATCCGCGCGCAGGTTGGGAATGCGGTAAGGGCCGCCCGCATGCTCGATGGCCGTATCAAGCACGGCCGGGGAAAGGGAGGCATAGGCACCACTATCCGCGACCAGACTGACATCATGGGCAATGATATGACCTGCGGCATCACATCCCGTCCGCATGCGAATGACGAAGGGCGCGCTCTTCTGGCCAGCCATGACGGACTCCCGGCGCTCCAGGCGGATGCTGACCGGAAGGCCGGATTTTATTGCCAGAAGACACAGCACAGGCTGGACCGTCAGGTCATCCTTGCCGCCAAAGGAACCACCGGTAGGACCGGAAAAGACGCGGATGCGCGCAGGATCTCGGTCAAGGATACGCGCAAGCTGCAACCGGTCGCGCAGGCCGTATTGTGAACCGACGTGAACTTCCAGTTCTCCGTCCGCCCCCTGTCTGGCCCATCCGCCTTCTGTTTCCATATAGGCATGCATCTGGCGGGGTGTGGTATACTCGGCCTCGACAATCGCGGCGCAGCGGGCCCAGACCGGGTCCGGATCACCATGGGCAAGAGTCGCGCGGGCACATAGGTTTCCGTTTGCATGAAGAGCAAGGGCCTGTGGCGTCAGGGCGTATTGCGGGTCGGTAACGGCAGGCAGTTCTTCCAGCACGACATGGATCTTTTCCAGCGCGGCCTCGGCCTGTGCCGGGGTATCCGCGGCGACGGCGGCAATGGCCTCGCCCACATGGCGGACCCTGTCATGCGCAAGGGCCGGTTGATCCTGCATGACAATGCCATAGGCGTTTTCGCCCCTGATATCGCGGGCAGTCACGACGGCGTGGACGCCGGGCATTGCCTCGGCTTCGGAAATATCAACAGAAACAATGCGGGCATGGGGAATGGTTGCGCGCAGGATACGACCGGACAGCATGGGCGTGCCGTCATCGGTGTACCGACGATCGGTGTGATAATGCAGGTCCCCCCGAATTTTCGCAGGCATGTCCGGGCGTTGATGGCGCGGGTCAGCACTGGCGCCACGTGTCAGTTCCCTTTCCTCGGGAAGGGGAAAAAGCGTCGACGGAATATGCCTGGCTACATCCGCGTGGAAGGGAAGCGCACGGCTCCCGCCAAGGATGGTGGCAAGGGTATTGGCTGCAACGCAGGCCCGCCACGCCGATGAGCGTTTCAGGTCACCGACGGTACGGATTTCACGAAACACCTGCTGGCGGAAATGCCGCCAGTTGACCGTGCCCGTTTTCTGTTGCGCAAGCCATGCTTCGCTATGCGGCAGCCGCGCGGCTGGCGTGGGGCCCCCGCCAACGGCCAGCCGGGGATTTTTGAAAACGCGGCCGGAGCCGCGTTCCACACAGGCGGATACCGTAATGGCGGAAGGTGAAAAAGCCTGACGCAGCCCTGTTTTCCTGAACCCGCCGGAAGCGGTTCTGGCATGCGGCGGCAGGACTATCCCCACGATGATCCCGAAAGGCGCCGCAAGCCAGCGCGCGAGCGGCAGGCCGTGGCTGCCATGTCCGTCCCGGATCAGGACACTGGCATCCAGGACAAGGAGCGCGGGAAGGACGCACCCGGTTTTTCCCCCCACCTGTCCGCCAATTGTCGCAAGGCGACGGATGGAGGGAGCCGCGACGCCCGCCGCGGCTTCACGCAGGATATCTGGCAGGATGGTGGCATTTTCTATGGTGGCCAGAGATACGCCAGCGCCAATCCACCGTTCCGATACCGTTCTGAACACGGCCTCCGTTATCCGGGAAAGATCAATGAGGATTTCGGGGCGGGGAAGGCCCGAAGCCCGCTCGACCTCGAGTGCGGTTCCCCCTGCCAGCAGGCGGGCCCCCGGCCGAGTCATGGCTCCGGCGGCTTCAGGGAGGGAGGTGGGGCGCAGTACGACGGGCTTCATGCCGGGCCTGCCGTCCCGGCCCGGTCTTCGGGCACGGTGATACGGTAGACGCAACGGCGGTCACCACAGATGATATGCTCGGTGCGCCTTATGGTCGCGGCGCCAAGAACGGACTGAAAGACACCCAGTTCCGCCGCGCAGATGTCCACGCAGCTTCCCGCCGCGGCGCAGATGGGACAGTGGTTTTCAATCAGGTCGAATGATCCGTCCCGATTGCGATGCCAGTCAGCCATATAGCCTTCCTGACTGCGCAGTTCGGCAAGGCGGCCGATACGGACGGCGGGTGTCGTCGCTTCGGCAAGCGCGTTGGTGTAGCGCTGCCTGTCTTCGGCTTCACGCAGGGCGATAAGACGCGAGAGCGCATTTTCACCAAATGTCTGCCTGATGGCATGGACCATACGCATGCTGAAATCGGCATGGGTATCGGGGAAACGGGCGTGGGCCAGCGGGGTAAGGGACCAGATATGCCGGGGACGCCCGGGATGCGACGTGGCCCGCGCTTCCAGCGCGACCAGACCGTCTGCGGCCAGACGGTTGAGCTGCCGGCGCGCGTTTTCGGCGGACGTGCCAAGAAGACGGCCCAGTTCAGCGGTGGAACGGGCGCCCTGATGTTTCAGCAGGGAGAGAAGCGGGTGCATTCCGGGTCGACCTTGGTGGCGTATTATTCCTGATGCCGCGCATGGGGCATGCATCCTTGACATATCTTCGTTTTGATAATTAAACAACATCGGTATTGGAATATTATTCCGGCTGATGGTTTCGGTATCTCTTCTGAAATGGCAAGCGGAATCCCGGTCATCGAGGGAGATGTGGCGGATGCGTGACGGAGCGACGGGAGTGGCGTCTTCTGTATGGGTATGCGGGATTGATGATGTGCCATCGCCGCTTCGTCTGTTCATCTACGCGCTCCAGCATGTAATGGTGCTGTATGCCGGGGCGGTTGCCGTTCCCCTGATTCTTGCGACGGCACTGCATTTTTCCGCAGCGGACACATCGATACTGGTCTGTGCCAGTCTGGCGACGTCCGGGATCGCAACCCTGATACAGGTGCTGGGGCTGCCCCATATCGGCTCCCGCCTGCCGGCCATTCAGGCAACATCTTTCGTATGCCTGCCGCCCCTGCTGACCATCAGTCAGAATTACGGCCTTCCGGCAGCATTCGGTGCGGCAATCGCTGCCGGCCTGATTACCCTTGTGGCAGCGCCCGTGGCCGGATGGGCGCTACGTGCGTTCACACCGATCGTAATCAGCATGGTGGTGTTGTCGATCGGCCTTTCACTGATCCCGGTATCCGTGAACTGGAGCATTGCCGGCGGAGACGGGATGGGAACCGGGTCATCCACCGCCGTTGCGGTCGGCACCGCTGCCCTGATCCTGCTCTTTCAGCGTTTCCTGCCGGGATACCTGCGTTCGGCAGCGATACTGGCCGGGATTGCTGTCATGACCCTTCTGCTGGGCCTGTCGGGTCATGCTGACTGGACACCACTGTACCATGCCGCATGGGTGGGGTGGATCCAGCCATTCCATTTCGGATTGCCGCGTTTCCATCTGGCGCCGGTTCTGGTCATGGTGCTGACGATGTCGGTCACCCTTGTCGAGACGACGGGAAACTGCCTGATCCTGACAAAAGCGCTGGATCTTCCCAATTCGCACGGGCGGCTTGTCAATGCCTTCAGGGCGGATGGGCTGTCGACGATGATCGGCGGCATATTCTGCGGGGCGCCCTATACAACATTTTCACAGAATACCGGACTGATCCTGCTATCCGGTGTGGCCAGCCGATTTGTCGTGGCGGCCGCGGGCGTGCTGCTGATCGTGCTGGGGGCCTGCCCGAAGCTGGGTGCGCTGATCTCCTGTGTGCCGTTGCCGGTTCTGGGGGGCGCTTCATTTTTCATGTTCGGGATGATCAGCGTCGCAGGAATCCAGCAGATCCAGACGGTTGATCTGCGGCGGGACGGGAATGCGATTACGTTGGCAGTCGGGCTGGGCGTCAGTCTCCTGCCCGTAATCCGGCCGGATCTGTTTGCGACGCTGCCCCCGTCGGTGCAGCTTTTTGCAACAAACGGCACAGTCCTGTGCGGCGTGACATGCCTGGTTGTACAGTCCGTGTTCCGGGGCGGAGACAGGATATGAAGCCGGTCGACACAATCCCGGGGGCACGATGACAATCCGGGTAAACGGTGTTCCCGTGCCAGACGCGCGTGATCCGGACATGTCACTTGTGGATTTTCTACGTGAGCAGTGCAACGCCACGTCATGCCGTCCCGCCTGCAGGGTCGGACGATGCGGGGGCTGCATGGTCGTACTGAATGGAGAAGCGGTGAACGCCTGCCTGATCCGCATGTGGCGCCTTGAAGGCAGACATGCGGAGATCGTGACGCTGGAGGGGATCAGCCATTACCCGGAAGGCCGGATACTTCAGGAAGAGATGATTACACATACCGCGTTTCAGTGCGGATATTGCGCGCCCGGATTTATGATGGCGGTATTACCGTTTCTTCTCGGTGACAATCCCCAGATCAGTGATATTCCCCATGTGCTGACGGGAAATATCTGTCGGTGCACCGGATACCGCTCCATTGTCCATGCGGTGGAACGGACGGTATTCCGCCTGGAAAAATCCAGAATGGCCGATGGCGGCAGAAATGAAAATTGATAAAACGGGCTGCAGGCCCGCCACAGGCTTATTACGCCCTAGGCGAGCGGATATGGACCACATGGCGACTGGACAACTCTCTGCCGCCTTATGGCCGCGATCCTGGCCGCAACACGGGGACAGGCCCATTTGAACAGGCCCGACGCGATAATTACCGCAATACCCGCAAAGGTCCATTCATCCAGCGGTTCGTGAAAGACATAGAAACTGAAGGCCACGGCCCACAGCATCTGGCTGTACTGCGGCAGGGCAATCGCGCTGGCCGTAGCCCGGGTCGCGGCCATCATCATAAGCAGCTGCCCCAGCGCGGCAAGGAAACCGTAGCCGAACAGGAACATCCAGACTGTGGCCCCCTGCGGCCAGCCTGCATGGGCCACCATCAGGATGCCGTTACCCACCAGCGGACCGCACAGGCTGGAACCGAACATGGACAGGCGCGGCGTGTTGCGCCCCGACATCCGGTAGGCAATGACCCCCACGGCATTGGCAACCGCCGAGATCAGCGCACACAGATGCCCGAAATGGAGCGCGCGCAGGCCGGGCCGCAGCACGATCAGCACGCCGATAAAACCCACGATGACCGACAGCCACCCCAGCGTGGAAACCTTTTCACGCAGCAGCACGACCGACAGGATGGTCACGAACAGCGGCATGAGGAAAATGAGCGAAAAGGCCTCCGGCATGGGCAGGAGCATGAAGGCCTCGACACTTGCCGCCGTGGCGGCAAAGGTCGCGGCCGCCCGCACCAGCCACATGACGGGCTGCCGGATCACGAACAGGTCACGGTAGGATTCGTTCTTCCCCCGGATGAAGGGAATGAGCAGCAGGCCGAAGACACCGCCAGAAAACGCCACCTCAAACGGGTCGATCTGTCCCGCCAGCAGCTTGGAATAGGCGTCACTGATCGAAAACGAGGCGTATGCCGCAAATGCCAGCATCATGCCCGCCGGAAGACCGGTATTCTTCATCCGCTACTGCTCACGAAAAAATTGTTCAGGCGCAGATATGGATGCCGGGGTGGAAAGACCAGCGCTTGTCGGTAAATCCAGTCATGCGTTTTTAGCGCCGGATTTTATATGACGCGCCCGTTTTTTTCGGGTAGCAGATTGCGCCCGAAAATCAGGGCCTGCCCCTGTAACGGGTGGTAGATCGTAAAGAGGTTTTTGGTGAAGCTTTTGATCGAAAAAGCTTCGAAAGATGCTGCCCTGTTCAAAAGGCGGCACCCAAAATCCTTTCTTTCATTTACCTATGCCGTGGCATCCAGTTCCAGGATGGTGCGGGCATTGGCTTCGGTGGTAGCCAGCGTGGTAATGGTGCCGGTGCGCAGGGCGGCCAGGATGGCGACGATTTTCGTGCTTTCCGATGCAATGGCGATGACATTGGGAATACGCCGCAACTCATCCAGCGAAAGCCCGATGACACGGCCCTGCATGGGCACGTCGGCCGCCTTGCCCGCGATGGTGATGAAGTCATAGCCCATCATGTCGCCAATCGCGCCCGCCAGTTTCGAGGCCGCGACCTCGGCTGGCGAAAACCAGCCCATGCGCACCATGTTGCTGTCCTCGTTGACATCGCCAATGCCGATCAGGGCGATATCGGCCCGACGTGCCCGGTTGAGCGTATGCTGCACCACATCATTGGCCATGAGCGCGCGACGCATCTGCGCATCGGCCACAAGGGCGGGGGCATACAGTGTCTCGCTCTCGCCACCAAAGCGCGCGGCCAGGCGACGGCAGATATGATCCGAACTCATATGCTCGCCCGCACGCATCGACCCGCCGATGGCCGAGACAAAGGTAATGGTCCGGGTCACGGGCGCGCCGATATGGCTGGCGATGGCCGCGATGTTGCGGCCCATGCCCACGGCGATGATCATCTCGTCCTGAAGGATGCTGTCAAGATGCATGGCAACGATGGCCGCCACGCTGTCACGCTGGGCGTCCTGATCGCGCTGGTCCACCGCCGTCAGCAGCCGGGCAATGCCAAAGCGGTGCTGGAACTCTTTTTCCAGTGCGGCGGCAGCGGCGGGGCGGGCGCGTACCCGGATATCGACGATCCCTTCCTCCCGCGCACGCTTGAGCAGCTTGCTGATGGTGGGACGCGACATGGAAAACCGCCTGGACAGTTCTTCCTGTGTGACCTGTTCAAGGTAATAGAGGGCCGCGATCTCAGTTACCTGATCCAGTGTGACTTCCGTGCGCCCGCCGGCTTTGGCATCGGGCGCGGGGTGCCCGGCATCGCGCGATCCCGCGCGCTGCCGGGGGCGTTCGGACGATGCCGTGCGGGGTGCTTTGCGAGGCGTGTCAGACAGGGAGGCGCTCCTCGTAATAGGCGATACGACTGATCTTTTCAGCCGATGGACCACCGGAAAACTGCGATGACAGGTACGCTTTCACAATCGTTTTTGCAAGTTCGGGACCGATCACGCGCGACCCGAGTGTAATGATCTGGGCGTTGTTGCTCTTCATCGCCCGCTCGGCGGAATAGGTGTCGTGTGTCTGGGCCGCGCGGATGCCATGGACCTTGTTGGCGCTGATGGCAACGCCGATTCCCGTCCCGCACAGCAGGATGCCGCGTTCGTGTTTTCCGGCCTTGATGGCTTCGGCCACGGTCACGGCAATATCGGGATAGAGTACCGGCGCGCCGTCATAGGTGCCGTAATCGGTCACGGTGTGGCCTTCCGCCTCCAGGAAGTCACGGATTGTTTCCTTCAGGGTGAATGCTGCTTCATCGCAGCCAATGGCGATGTCCATCATGTTTATCCTTTTATGCCGTTAGCCGGGAGCGAAAGCCGCCCGGGGAGGGTCCTGCCGTCAGGTCTTTTTATTGTGCGCTGCACAAACGATAACTAGTCAGCACAAAAGACAATTATAATAACCTTTGTAAACCGGATATATCTGCCATTATCACGTTATAGTGATGTGAAAGCGCCGGAAATATGTGCGTTAAGGGGGTCAGAGCATATGTGAGATGCTGCTGTTCTACGATTCCGCGTAAACATGTGTTCCGGACAAGTTACAAAAGTTCCGGGAGCTGGACTAAAAACAACAAGGCGGCCCAATGTCGCACGAGGAAAGACGGGAAAATTCCATGAATACCATCGACATTCACCTGCGCGCCGCGCGCCCGCTGGACCGTATCTTCAACGATCCCGACCAGATCGTCGAAGATGGAATCCGTGGCTACCTGCTGGCGCATCCCGATATCCTGACGGGCACGAAAAACCCGCGGGTCCTGCGCCGTGCGCATAAAGGTGCCACACGCAAGGTTGGCGTGATTACCGGCGGCGGCTCCGGCCACGAACCGGCGTTCCTGGGATATGTGGGCAAGGGCATGCTGGATGCGGTCGCCGTGGGGGAGATTTTTTCCTCCCCCACGGCGGCCAGCTTCCTTGACGCCATGCGTGAAGCGGATAACGGCGCGGGGGTCGCCTGCCTGTTCGGCAATTACGCGGGCGATACCATGAATGTCCGCCTGGCCGTGGATGACGCAACGCGTGAGGGGATTGCCGTGGGCACGGTGGTCGCCAATGACGACGTGGCCTCCGCCCCGAAGGATGACGCGGCCCGCAGGCGGGGTGTCGCGGGGGAGATCCTGATGTGGAAGGCCGCCGGCGCCCGTGCGGAGGAAGGGGCTTCGCTGGAAGAGGTGCTGGCTACCGCCCGCAAGGCGATCGACAACACGCGCTCGATCGGCGTCGGCCTTTCCCCGTGCACCATTGTCGCCAATGGCCACCCCAATTTCATGATCGAGGCCGGGACGATGGAAGTCGGCATCGGCCATCATGGGGAACCGGGGGTGGCGATCAGCAGGCTGGGATCATCGCGTGACATCGCGCGGATGATGTGTGACCACATCCTGCCCGACCTGCCATTCGGGGCGGGGGATGAGGTAACGGTGCTGGTGTCCGGCCTTGGCGCCACGCCGGTCATCGAACTTTACGTGCTGTTTGCCGATATTGCCGACATCATGCATGAACGCGGCATCACCATCCGCCACAACTTCGTCGGCAACCTGTTTACCTCGCTGGACATGAAGGGGGTGACGCTGACGGTGATGAAGCTGGATGCGGAATTGGACCGGCTGATGTCCCACCCGGCCCATGCCATCGGCCTGACGCGGGTGGGCAGTGCCCCCGAAAGCCCGGTCACGGCGGCCCCGGCGGCCACGGCGCATGATCAGGGCGCGCACGGGGCACTGGCTGAGACGGAACGCTACATCCCGACATCGGGTATCGCGCTTGAAAGCACGCGCGCGGTCGTGCCCGCGCTGGTCAGCGCGATTGTCGGCGCGCGCGACTGGCTGAGCGAGATTGACGGCAAGATTGGTGACGGCGACCACGGCATCAACATGGCCAAGGGCTTTGCCCGCTGCGGGCAGGCGCTGGGCGATGCGCCACCCACGATGGAAGGCGGGCTGCGCGCACTTTCGGACTCGCTCATGGCCGGCATTGGCGGCTCGATGGGGCCGCTGTACGGGCGTTTTTTCGAAGGGCTGGCAAAGCCGCTGGCAGGCGTGAGCCACATCGACGCCCACCTGTTCGGCCTGATGCTGGACGGGGCGGAAGCGGGCATCCGTTCGCTGGGCAATGCCGATGTGGGTGACAAGACACTGATGGACACGCTCGTGCCCGCCGTCAGGGCCTATCACGCGGCGGAAGGGCAGGGACTGAAGGCAGCACTTGCCGCCATGTCGGTGGCGGCCGAGCAGGGGCGCGATTCAACCCGCGACCTTGTGGCACGCATCGGCAGGGCCAGCAGGCTGGGTGAACGCTCACGCGGCGTACTGGATGCGGGGGCCACGTCATGCTGCCTGATCCTGCAGACCATGGCGGCCAGCCTGTCCGCCATTGCCGAAGCCTGAATGCCCATACGGGCGTAATCATTACCTCCCCATGGCTGCACCCTGCGGCCATGGGGCACCATCCCCGCACCAAAATAACAAGAATAACATCTTCTGCGGAACGTGCGCGCCCAGGCTGCGCCATCCGCGCTGCTGGAGGGTAAGATAATGGCCCAGACAGTCCTGCTTGACCCCACGCGGGTCGGCGATGAAATCCCGCATGAGGAAAGACCGCGCTCCGCCCTGGGCCGGTTTCTTTCCCGCATCGGCATACCGCCGGCACTGGCCTGGGGGTTTGCCGGGGTCCTGATCTTCATGACGGGGGACGGGGTGGAGAGTGGCTATCTCTCGCCCTACCTTGTCAGCATGGGGTTTACCGAACATGATGTGGCCCTGCTGTTTACCATCTACGGGCTGAGTGCCGCGATTGCGGCATGGCTGTCCGGCGCACTGTCCGACCTGTGGGGTGCCAGGCGGGTCATGCTGACCGGGCTTGCGATCTGGGGGCTGCTGCAGGTCGGCTTCCTGCTTGTGGCACTGCCCGCACGCTCCCTGCCGCTCATGCTGCTGTTCTACGGCATAAGGGGATTTGGTTATCCGCTTTTTGCGTTCGGCTTTCTTGTCTGGGTGGTGACAACAGTCAATCCGGGCAGGCTGGGGTCCGCCGTGGGGTGGTTCTGGTTCTGCTTTACCGGCGGCATGCCCACGCTGGGGTCAGTATTTGCCGGTTACACCATTCCCCATATCGGCCCGATCGCAACATTGTGGCTGGCACTTGGCCTTGTCATGCTGGGTGGCGCCATGGCGCTGGGCGGCATCCGTGAAAAACATGGCAATGTCCATGCCGCCACTGCCGACAAGCATCCGTTGAAAACCCTGTTCGCATCGCTGTCGATTGCGTGGGAACGGCCCAAGGTTGGTCTTGGCTGTATTGTCCGCGCCATTGATACCTCGGCTGAATTCGGTTTTCTGGTCTGCCTGCCGCTGTATTTCATGCACGACCTGCATTTCAGCCTGGGGCAGTGGCTGCTGGTATTGCAGGCCATCTTCATCTCCAACGTGATCTGGAATCTTCTGTTCGGCATACTGAGCGACTGGCTGAGCTGGCGCGGCACGGTCATGCTGGGCGGCGGCGTGGGGTCGGCCATCAGCACGCTGCTGCTGTACTGGTGCCCCACCCATTTCGGGCCGGGACACATGCTGCCCACACTTTTTGCAGGCGCGCTGTATGGCATGACCTTGGCCGCCTACGTGCCGCTTTCGGCCCTGATGCCCTATCTGGCACCTGACGACAAACCGGCCGCGATGTCGCTGCTCAACCTTGGCGCCGGGGCCAGTGTATGGATCGGGCCGGCTATTGTTTACCTCTTTGAACCACGCTTTGGCATCTTCGGTGTCATGGTCACCTATGCGGGCATCTACCTGCTTAGTGCCTGCCTTGCGTGGTTCCTGACCCTGGACCCGGCGTTGCAGGCGGAACTGGACCGTTCCCGGCGCGCCGTGGCCAGAAGTAAATAAACCCACAAATAAAAACATAGACGGAAATAATAAAATGAAACCGTTCAGTGAACTGCTCAGCCTTGCGGGTCGTACTGCCGTCGTGACCGGCGGCGCATCGGGCATTGGCCTGGCGATTGCCCAGCGGCTTGCGGGGCAGGGGGCCGTGGTGTGCCTGGTTGACCGTAACGAGAAGGTGGCCGAGATCGCGGTCGGCCTGGGCAGCCAGCATTGCGGCGTGCATACGGATGTCACGGATGAGGCTGCGATCGCCACCGCGTGCAGCACCATCCTGTCCCAGCTTGGGCATGTCGATATTCTGGTCAACAATGCGGGGATTGCCCTGATTGCCTCAGCCGCTGAACTGGAAACGTCGGCGTGGGACCTGACCATGGCGATCAACCTGCGCGCGCCCTTCCTGTTTGCCCGCGCGCTTGGCCCGGCCATGTGTAAAAAGGGTTTCGGGCGGATCGTGAACATTGCCTCACAGGCAGCACTTGTGGCTCTGGACAAGCATGCCGCCTATGGCGCCAGCAAGGCCGGTATTCTGGGCCTGACCAAGGTGCTGGCGTTTGAATGGGGGCCATCGGGGGTGACGGTCAATGCGATCTCGCCCACCGTGGTCGAGACGGAACTGGGCAAGCAGGTCTGGTCCGGGCCGGTGGGCGATGCCTTCCGCGCGCAGGTGCCAACCGGCCGCTTTGCCCAGCCCGATGAGATCGCCTGCGCCGTCGCCTATCTGGTCAGCAATGCCGCTGCCATGGTCAATGGTGAAAACCTGGTGGTGGATGGCGGCTATACGATCCGCTGAACAGTAAAAAAGTTTTTGGTGAAGCTTTTTTCAAAAAGCTTCGAAGCACGCCGCCTTTTTCGATCAAAAGGCGGCACCCAAAAACTTTCATCATTTTTCTCAACAATACTTAAAAACGCAGGAAAACCGCACGACATGCGCCACATAGTCCCCGCTGCCCCCGATGGGGGCGGCCACGCCAGCGCCAGTATCGACCAGCTCTGCATCAACACCATCCGCACCCTGTCCATGGATGGCGTGCAGAAGGCGAATTCCGGTCATCCCGGCACCGCGATGGCGCTCGCACCCTGTGCCTATGCCCTGTGGCGCAATGTCATGAATTACGACCCGGCCAACCCGCTCTGGCCCAATCGGGACCGGTTCGTGCTGTCCATCGGGCATGCGTCGATGCTGCTTTATTCGCTCATCTATCTAGCGGGCGTGCGCGATGTGCGGGCAGGCAGGGTGACGGATGCGCCAGCGCTGACGCTGGGTGATCTGGAGCAGTTCCGCCAGCTTGGCTCCAGAACACCGGGCCACCCGGAATACCGCCACACCACGGGCGTGGAAACCACAACCGGGCCGCTGGGGCAGGGATGCGGCAATTCGGTGGGTATGGCCATGGCCGAGAAATGGCTGGCTGCGCGTTACAACCGCCCCGGCTTCGACCTGTTCGATTACCACATCTACACGCTGTGCGGTGATGGCGACATGATGGAAGGCGTGGCCAGCGAGGCCGCGTCCGTCGCAGGCCATCTCAAGCTGGGCAACCTGACATGGATTTATGACAGCAACCGCATTTCCATCGAAGGCTCGACCGATATCGCCTTTACCGAAAACGTGCGCAGGCGTTTCGAGGGTTATGGCTGGCACGTGCTGGAACTGATGGACGCCAACGACACGGGCGATCTTGAACGCCTGCTGGCGGATGCGAAGGCCGAAACCACGCGGCCCACGCTGATCATCGCCCATTCCATCATCGGCTGGGGCGCACCGCACAAGGCTGGCACGGCGGCGGCCCATGGTGAGCCGCTGGGTGCGGAAGAAATCCGCGAGACCAAGAAATTCTATGGCTGGCCGGAAGACAGGAGCTTCTACGTGCCCGATGGCGTACTGGCGCATTTCCAATCCGGGCTGGGCGCGCGCGGGGCTGCGGCCAGCGCGCGGTGGCTGGCGCTGTTTGCGGCGTACCTTCAGGCCCATCCCGACCTTGGGGCGGAAGTCACGGCCATCATAAACGGCACGCTGCCGGTCGGGTGGGATCGTGGCATCCCGACCTTTGACGCGGATGCGAAGGGCATTGCCTCCCGCGCCAGTTCGGGCAGGGTGCTCAATGCGGTCGCACAGCATTATCCATGGATGATCGGCGGCTCGGCCGACCTGTCACCATCGACCAAAACCCACCTGACATTTGATGGTGCGGGCGATTTCCAGCCCCCGCAATGGGGTGGCACCTATGGCGGGCGCAACGTGCATTTTGGTGTGCGCGAACATGCCATGGGGTCGATCTGCAACGGGATCGCACTGGCGGGCATCCGTCCGTTCTGCTCCGGCTTCCTGATCTTTTCCGATTACATGAAGCCGCCGATCCGCATGTCGGCGCTGATGAACCTGCCGGTCGTGTATATTTTTACCCATGATTCCATCAGTGTGGGCGAGGACGGTCCCACCCATCAGCCCATCGAGCAGTTGGCCCAGCTCCGCGCCACCCCCGGCGTGACCCTGATCCGCCCCGCCGATGCGAACGAAGTGGCGGAAGCCTGGCGGGTGATCATCCCCATGACCGACCGCCCCGCCGTGCTGGTGCTCAGCCGCCAGAACCTGCCAACACTGGACCGCGGCGTTTACGCCCCCGCCACGGGGCTGGCGAAAGGGGCCTATATCCTGGCCGAATGTGGCGGAAAGCCAGACCTGATCCTGATGGCGACGGGCAGCGAGGTCTCCCTTGTGGTGGCTGCGTATGAAATCCTGAAAAAGGAGGGCATCAGGGTGCGTGTCGTCTCCATGCCGTCATGGGACCTGTTCGAGGCCCAGCCCGAAGCCTACCGCAACAGCGTGCTGCCGCCCGATGTCACCGCCCGTGTGGCGGTGGAACAGGCATCCGGCATGGGGTGGGCGCAATATATCGGCCTGACGGGCGAAGCGGTGGTGATGCATGGCTTTGGCGCCTCCGCCCCGGCGGAAGCGTTGCAGGAAAAATTCGGTTTTACCGTGGACGCCGTCCTTGCCGCGGCCCGGCGGCAGATCGCACGCGCCTGAACATATGAAGAGCCGGAAATACAGATCATGAATGAATCCCACAGCATTTCCCTGACCAATCCATTATGCGAACTGGCCCGCTTTGGCCAGTCGCCATGGCTGGACTTTATCCAGCGTTCCTTTACCGAAAATGGCAGCCTGAAACGGCTGGTAGATCAGGACGGGCTGAAGGGCGTCACCTCCAATCCGGCCATCTTTCACAAGGCCATAGGGCAGGGGGATGAATATGACACCCGCATCGGCCAGGTACTGGCCGAACGGAAAGTCGATGCGGCAGCTTTATATGAAATCCTGGCGGTGGAAGACATACAGGCCGCAGCCAAAGTGCTGTATCCGGTCTATGAAACCAGCCGGGGCATTGACGGGTATGTCAGCCTTGAGGTCTCGCCCCATCTGGCCCATGATGCCATCGGTACACTGGCCGAGGCGCGGCATTTGTGGAAACGGGTCGATATGCCCAACCTCATGATCAAGATCCCCGGCACGCAGGAAGGCGTGGAGGCCGTGCGGACCGCGATCGCGGATGGCATGAATGTCAACGTGACCCTGCTGTTTTCGCTTGGGGCATACAAGAAGGTGCTGGATGCCTACATGGCCGGGCTGGAAGCGCGGCATACGCAGGGTCTGCCGGTATCGGGCATTGCATCGGTCGCCTCCTTTTTCGTAAGCCGCATTGACGCCCGCATCGATGCGGCAATCGACGAACGGATAGCGGGAGCGGACCCGGAAGCAAAGACGCTGGAAACCCTGCGGGGAAAAGTCGCCATTGCCAATGCCAGGATGGCCTATCAATACTGGCAGGGGGTTACACGGGGCGCGCGGTGGCGAAAGCTGGCGGCCCTTGGCGCGCAGCCCCAGCGGCTGCTCTGGGCCTCGACCGGCACGAAGGACCCGGCTTACAGCGATGTATTGTATGTCGATGCACTGATCGGGCCGGAGACGGTCAATACCATCCCGCCTGCCACATTCGCCGCGTTCCGCGACCACGGGACGGCTGCCCCGACACTGACACAGGACATTCCGGATGCGATACAGGTCCTGCACGAGGCCGACCGGCTGGGGCTTGATCTGGCTGGGGTGACGGATGCCCTTTTACATGAAGGGCTGGACGCTTTTGCGGAGGCATTCCGTTCCCTGCGTGACAGTATGGCAACAAAAATAACCAGCCTGTCTCCCGTCATGATGTAATCCAGGCAGGAAACCACAATCCTTTTTTGATCGGGGGACTTTCACCGCAACCCTTGGCACATGCGCATTCCGGCTAAGCCTGCCCATCAACCCCTCCTTCCCCAGGCCGGATTATGGCCTACGTCCCTGCCTGAAAATCGGGAGTGACTTCTGACACTCGGCTGTCAGGTTACGAGAGGCCGCTGGCACAGGTCATTGCATTGATTGTATGGTGCATGATTGAATGATTGGTCGCCGAATATATGGAACCTGACCGTCATGACCGAGTACCCCTACCTGGACCATTGGAAAGAGGAGATCGGTCGCAATCCGAATGCGATTTACCTTACGCTCGCTGATGCCCTGGCGCTTTCGATCCGCAAGGGTGACCTGAGGGAAGGGGACAGGCTGCCTCCACAGCGTGCCATTGCGCGCCATATCGGGACCAATCTGACAACCGTGACCCGTGCGTTCACGGAAGCCCACCGTCGCGGCCTGATTGACGCAACCGTTGGCCGGGGCACGTTCGTGCGTGTCGGCGCGGGCGAGAGTCACTGGCGCCATACCGGCCCGGCCGTGGTTGACCTGACCATGAACCTGCCGCCGATCCCGCAGGACCCGCCGCTGCAGCGCATCATCCAGAACGATATCGCGGCCATCCTGAAGCAGCAGGACCTGAACAGCCTGATGTCCTACCGGGTCACGGGCGGCACGCTGGAGGAGCGCCAGCTTGGCGCGAAATGGATCGCCCCCATCATCGGCCAGCGGCGCACGGACGAAATTCTTGTCTCACCCGGTGCGCAGAGCGCACTGGCAGCCATTGTCAGCACCCATACCCAGCCGGGCGATGTGATTGTCACCGACCGCATCGCCTATCCGGGTATTCGAACTATTGCCGCACAGTTCGACCTTATTCTGGTCGGTGTGGACAGTGACAGGGAAGGCATGATGCCCGACCAGCTCGACCGGGTCTGTGCGGAACATCACCCCCGGCTGCTTTACTGCATCCCGACCATTCACAACCCCACCACAGCCACCATGTCACTGCAGCGGCGCAAGGATATTCTTGCGGTAGCCCAGCGCCATCACCTGCATATTGCCGAGGACGACCCCTACAGCCTGCTGATGGACACTCCGCTACCGGCGCTGGCAGCACTCGACCACAGTCGTGTCAGCTATGTGGCCACCCTTGCCAAGACACTCAGCCCCGGCCTGCGCACGGCCTATGTCGCCCTGCCCAACGCGGACATGACCCGACGGGTGACGGCGGCCATTCGGGCCATTGCGCTCACCAATGCCGGTCTGCTCAGCGCGCTCACGGCGCGGTGGATGCAGACAGGGCAGGCCCATACAATATTGCACGCCATTCAGAAAGAACTGCGCCTGCGCCAGTCCATAGCCCGCAAGGTGCTGGGGGAAGGGCATTGCATGAATCCCGACGGGCCGCATGTGTGGCTGAAACTGCCGGACTGGTGGGGCAGTGCGGATTTTGTGGCGTATGCCCGCAGGCGGGGGCTGGCGCTGGTGCCCAGCACCGTTTTCACCATCAGTGGCGAGCCGCCGCAGCGTGCTCGGATCGCACTCGGCAGCGCGCCGGATGCCGCAAGTCTTGAGGAATCCCTGCATGGGGTGCTGTCGGTCCTGCAACACAAACGCTCACCCGGCTTCGCCGATATTGTGTGACCTGCGCGCAGTGTCTGGAATCGATGGGAACATCTGATTACGGGGCGCGCCATGCGGGCGGATGGAAAAACAAAAGGGCACGTTATTCACGACTGCGTGATTATGGAATCATTTAAAAACAGATACTTATAATCATATCTCACAATTGTATGGTTGGAGAATAATTTTTGTATGCCTCTGTCTCGGCAAGAAGACGTTGTATGATTTAATTTGAGCCATTTGTACCCTTATCATAAGACATACAATATTTTGGCTCTCCGCCATCCCGTGCCACGTTTGCCTAGGCAACGCGGTCAGTCCCGGCTCCCCGCCGGAGACCGCAGCACACGGGAGAGATACCATGCCGAAAGTCGAACACGCTCCGTACAAAGACGGCGACTGTTTCGTCAATTATGAAAATAAGGTCTTTGAAGACGTCAAAGCCCAGCCCGGCGAAAAAGCCCTCATCACCTTCCACACCGTCGCCAATGAAGGCTCGGTCGGGTTCGTCAACCTGCTGCAGGCCACCCGTCTGATCCGCAAGGGCTTCGAGACGTCGGTGCTGCTGTATGGCCCGGGTGTCACCCTTGGCGTGCAGCGCGGCTTTCCCCGTCTGGGCGACGAAGCCTTTCCGGGGCACATGAACTGCAACAGGCAGATCGCGAAAATCCTTGAAGAGGGCGGCAAGGTCTATGCCTGCCGCTTCGCGCTTCAGGCCCTCTATGGCTACGGCGAGCAGAACCTGATCCCCGGCATCACGCCGATCAACCCGCAGGACGTGCTCGACATCATCCTGCTGGCCCGTCGCGACAACGCCTTCATCCTCAATACCTGGACCCTCTGAAGGCCGAAGGGAGGACCGTACGCCATGTCCCGTATCGTTCGCGCCGCAGCCATCCAGATCAGTCCCGTCCTGGGTGACGATGGTCTGGGCACGGCCCGGAAAGTCTGCCAGGCCATCCGCGAGGCCGCCGAAAAAGGTGTGAAGCTTGCGGTCTTTCCCGAAACCTTTGTGCCCTATTACCCCTATTTCTCGTTCATCCAGCCGGCTTTCCGTTTCGGTGGGGAGCATCTGGAACTCTACGAGCGCGCCGTCGTCATTCCCGGTCCGGTCACCGACATGGTGGCCGAGGCCGCGCGCCAGACCGGCATGGTCGTGGTGCTGGGCGTGAACGAGCGTGATTTCGGCACGCTCTACAACACCCAGATCATCTTTGATGCGACAGGTGAAATCCTGCTCAAACGCCGCAAGATCACGCCCACCTACCATGAACGCATGGTCTGGGGGCAGGGCGATGGCGCAGGACTGAAAGTGGTGGAAAGTGCCGCCGGACGCATCGGGGCGCTGGCCTGCTGGGAGCATTACAATCCGCTCGCCCGCTACGCGCTGATGACCCAGCACGAGGAAATCCACTGTGCCCAGTTCCCCGGCTCGCTGGTAGGGCAGATCTTTGCCGACCAGATGGAAGTCACTATCCGGCATCACGCACTGGAATCCGGCTGCTTTGTGGTGAACGCCACGGGGTGGCTGACGGAAGAACAGATCACGGAGATAGCCCGCGATCCGGCGCTGGAAGGGCCGCTGCGGGGTGGGTGCTTCACGGCCATCGTCTCGCCTGAAGGGAAACTGCTCGGCACACCGCTGACGGAAGGCGAGGGGATGGTGATTTCCGATCTCGATTTCGCCCTGATCACGAAGCGCAAGCGGATGATGGATTCCGTAGGGCATTACGCACGGCCCGAACTGCTCAGCCTGCTTCAGGACCGGCGGCCCGCGCGCACCGTTCATTACGTTGGGGACGCCAATCCGGTTCCCACATCTACAGATGAGGCTGCGTCATGACCGTCCCAATGCTCGGCACGCTTTCCAGTCGCAAGCTTGTCACTGACCTGCAATCCTTCGGGCTTCAGATCGGGGAGCAGACCGGCGGCATCGCCCGCAAGGGAGGCGCCGGTCCTTCGGATCACAAGACGATTACCATTGCAGGCCAGACCGTCATGGTCCCGGTCTATACATCAGGCGCGCAGCATTCACCATTTCAGGCCAGCCCGCCGGACCAGCACGGGGCCAGCACGCTGCTACGCGATGGGCAGACACTGGGCACGATCCATTTTCCGGCCGCCCCGCGCTTTTACGGACTGAGCACGGCGGACGGCATTCCCTATTGGAAGATCGCCCTGCTGCATGGCCGTGACACGCTGGCGACCACGGTGCAACAGACCTGCATCCGCTATGCCGACCGGCGCACGTCCTGCCAGTTCTGCGCCATCGGCCAGTCGCTGGAGGCCGATCGCACCATTGCCTACAAGACCCCAGCACAACTGGCCGAGGTCGCCAAGGCCGCCGTGGAACTGGACGGCGTGCGCGACATGGTGCTGACCACCGGCACGCCCAACGTGGTGGACCGGGGTGCAGCCGTGCTGGCGGACTCAGCCCGTGCCATCCGGGCGGCCGTGGACCTGCCGCTTCAGGTCCAGTGCGAGCCGCCGCGCGATCACGACTGGTTCCAGCGCCTGCGCGACGCCGGGGCCGACAGCCTGGGTATGCATCTCGAGGCCGCAACACAGGCGGTGCGCGAGAAGATCATGCCCGGCAAGGCCACGGTCAGCGTGGATCGCTATATGGACGCTTTCGCCAGCGCCGTGCCGATCTTCGGGCGCGGACAGGTCAATACCTACATTCTGGCCGGTCTTGGCGACAGCGCCGCAGATATTCTGGCGCTGGCCGAACGGCTGATTGCGCTCGGGGTCTATCCCTTCGTGGTGCCGTTCGTGCCTATTTCCGGAACACCACTGGAAAATCATGCGCCGCCTTCGGCCGATTTCATGAAGTCCGTGCTCGCACCACTCGGGCGGATGCTGCGCGAGGCGAACATGAAATCCACCGACATCCGCGCCGGATGTGGCCGGTGTGGCGCCTGTTCCTCGCTTTCGGCGTACGAATAATGACAGCGATCCTCGAAGGCGTAGACGACCGCCCGTTCATCCCTACGGAATATGTCGTGCGGCTGGCCCGCACGCCGTGGGAACGGGCTGGCTATCATGCGCTGCGCCGCGACGTGTTCTGTACCGAACAGCAGGTCTTTGCGGATGATGACCGGGACGCAATCGATGCGGTTGCCATTCCCATCATCGCGGCGTGCTGCATGGCGGGCATGCCGGACCGGGTGGTGGGCGCCGTGCGCATCCATGAAGCCGAACCCGGCGTCTGGCGCGGCTCCCGTCTGGCCGTCCATGAAGACCATCGCAAACTGGGACGGATCGGCGCGGAACTCATCCGCATGGCGGTCAGCACGGCGCACGGGCTTGGGGCCACGCGGTTCCTGGCCCAGGTACAGGAACAGAACGTGCTGTTCTTCCGCCGCCTGCACTGGAAAAGCCTTGGAGCCATGACCTTGCATGGGCTGCCGCATCACGACATGCAGGCCGACCTCTCACGCTATCCGGCGCATGGCCAGGATCAGACATGGCTGCTGCGTCCGCAACCCCAAGCTCGGCAGGTAGCGTGATGGCGCACGAACTCGCCACACTCCTGCACACGCTCCGGAACGGTCGCGCCCTGGCAGGTAAACAGGACATCGCCGAAACTGCGGCAATTCTGAAGCCTGCAAATCCCGACGCCATCCGCCTTGGCGATGACTGCGCCGCGATCCCGGATGGCGATGGCTATCTCCTGCTGGCCAGCGAGGGCTTTCAGGACAGCTTTGTCCGTTCAATGCCATGGTTTTCCGGGTATTGCGGCGTGATGGTCAATGTCAGCGACATCGCAGCCATGGGCGGTCGCCCCGTGGCGGTAGTGGACGCGCTGTGGAGCGATACGTCCGAAGCAGCCACCTCCATCCTGACTGGCCTGCGTGATGGCGCGGACACCTACGGCGTACCTGTCGTGGGGGGCCATACCAACAGGCGCAGCACCCATAATTCGCTGTCAGTCGCGATCCTTGGCCGTGCCCGTCACCTGCTGACCAGTTTCGATGCCCGACCGGGCGAGGTTCTGATCGCCGCCATTGATCTGCGCGGTCGCTGGCATGACCCGCATCCGTTCTGGGATGCCAGTTCAGCACTGTGCGGCACCGAGGGAGCGGCCCGGCTGCGTGGGGACATCGAACTTCTGCCCACGATTGCGGAAGACGGCCTGAGCCGTGCCGCCAAGGATATCAGTATGGCGGGACTGTTGGGCACTGCCCTCATGCTGGCCGAATGTTCGGGTATCGGCATGACCATCACGCTCGATGACATTCCACGGCCTGAGGGTGCTCCGATGGAGCGCTGGCTGTCAGCCTTCCCCAGCTATGGCTACCTGCTCACGGCGCGCCGCGAAGATGCCGAAGCGATCATGGCCCGGTTTCGTGGACGGGGCATTGCGGCTTCTATCATCGGTCAGTGTGACAGCACGCAGCGGCTGGATGTCACATGGGCAGACGAGACAGAAACCTTCTGGGATCTCGCCCGGATGCCTCTCATGGGGTATGCACCATGACCCTCTCCATCGGCATCCTGACCCATTCGACCAATCCGCGTGGCGGCGTGGTGCATGGCATGGCGCTGGCCGAAGCCTTGTGCGATGCAGGCCACGACGTCACGCTGATCGCCCCGGACGTGACCGGAGCCGGTTTCTTCCGCACGCCCCGCTGCGCCACAAACTGCATCCCGGCCGCGCCTGAGACCGACCTGCCAACGCTGGTGGAACGCCGCATTGGCGAGATCAGGGACGCCCTGCGCGGTCAGCATTTTGACGTGCTGCACGCGCAGGACCCGATCAGCGCCAATGCACTGGCCGAACTGGTGGAAGAGGGACGGATACCGGGCTTTGCCCGCACGGTCCACCATCTTGACCATTTTACACACCCGGTCCTTGCCGCGCGGCAGGAACGGGGGATCAGGGCGGCGGCCGAACTGTTTACCGTCAGCACAATGTGGGAAGATGTCCTGCGCAACGACCATGGCCGCGAAGCCCCGGTCGTGGGCAACGGGGTTGATCCCGTGCGCTTTTCGCCCGTGCCGGACGTGCAGGATGCCACGCTGCGGGCGCGGCATCACCTGCCTGCCGACCGTCGCCTGATCCTGTCCGTAGGCGGGATCGAGCGGCGCAAGAATACGCTGCACCTGCTGGAAGCGTTTGTGGCCCTGCGCCGCGAACGGCCGGATGTGCATCTGGTCGTGGCGGGCGGGGCCTCGCTGCTGGACCATTCTGCCTACCGCACCCGGTTCATGGCGCGTCTGCGCGAAAGCGGTGCGGCCGATCATGTCACCATCACCGGGCCGGTTGCGGATGAGGACATGCCAGCCTTCTACCGGCAGGCGGACGTGCTGGCCTATCCGTCTATAACCGAAGGGTTCGGCCTGTGCCCGCTGGAGGCGCTCACCTGCGGTACACCGGTCATCGTGCCGGACATCGCACCTTTTACCGGACATCTTTCGCGGGCGGATGCGCTGTGGTGCCAACTGGCGCAGCCTGACACCCTGTTGCTGGCCCTGCGTGACGCACTGGGTGCCAAAAGCTGCGCGCGTTTTCGCGCCAGCGGCCCCGCAACCGCCCGCCGTTTCGACTGGGGCCGCGTCGCCAGCCGTCACCTCCCCGCATATCGGCGTCTGGCGGCCCTGCGGCACGCAGGTGCCCCTGTTTCTGGAGCTTTGTCATGCCCGAAATGACCTTTCGCGTACGCTGGCCCGATGGGAAGGAGACCGACTGTTACTCCCCGTCGCTGGTCATAAGGGACCACTTCACGCCCGGTCAGGATTATCCGGTCCGGGAGTTTCTTGAAAAGGCCAACACCGCCCTGACGGACGCCAGCGAGCGGGTTCGCGCCCGCTACGGCTTTCCATGCAGCCGCGCCCTTGGCCAGCTTCAGGCCATAAGGCAGGCCAGTGCGCCTTTTCTGAACCAGTCCGACGCGCAGGTGCGTGTCCTGTCTTTCAGTTATTGAGACGAAAAGAACGACCATGACACAGAACGAGAAAAGCATCCCCGTCATCATCGTGGGCGGCGGACAGGCCGGGCTCTCCATGAGCTGGTACCTGTGCCGCGAACAGGTGGAGCACATCGTCTTTGAGGCAAAGACGGCCTGCCATTCGTGGGATGACGAACGCTGGGACAATTTCTGCCTGGTCACACCGAACTGGCAGTGCGAACTCCCCGGTCATCCCTACAAGGGGCGCGACCCGCACGGCTTCATGGTGAAGCAGGAAATTATTGACTACGTGAAGGGCTTCGTAGCCTCATTCAATCCGCCCCTGCGTGAGCATACAGCCGTTACCTCCATCACGCGCCATGAAGGTGGTGGCTATCGCGTGGTAGCAGGTGGTGAGACGTGGCACGCGAAGCATGTTGTCATCGCATCAGGCGCGTATCAGGACGCGGTGATCCCCGGCTATGCCAGCGCGATCGATCCCGCCATCCATCAGGTTCATTCACAGGATTACCGCAATGCGGCCCAGTTGCCTGAAGGGGCTGTGCTGGTCGTGGGCAGCGGTCAGTCCGGCGCGCAGATTGTCGAGGACCTGTTCCTTGAAAAACGCAAGGTCCATCTCTGTGTCGGTTCTGCCCCGCGTGTCTCGCGTTTCTACCGTGGCCGTGACGTTGTGGACTGGCTTGCGGACATGCACTTCTATGACCTGACGGTGGATAATCATCCTCTTCGTGACGGTGCACGCGACAAGACCAATCATTACGTCACGGGCCGAAATGGCGGGCATGACCTTGATCTGCGCAAGTTCGCGAAGGAAGGCGTGGGCCTGCACGGCACGCTGGAGACAATCCGCGATGAAGTGGCGCACTTCGCGCCAGATCTTGCGGAAAACCTTGATGATGCGGACAAGACCAATGCCGACATCAAGAAATCCATTGACGCCTACATCGCCCGTGAAGGAATCACGGCCCCGACCGAAGCCTCTTATGTGCCTGTCTGGGAGCCCGATGGCAGTAACACCCCGCTCGACCTGAAGGCTGCCGGGATCACTTCGATCCTCTGGTGTATCGGCTTCCGCCCGAACTATCGCTGGATCGACGTGCCGGTCTTCAACGGGGCAGGCAAGCCGGTCTGGCATCGGGGCGTGACCGATGCGCCGGGCTTCTACTTCCTCGGCCTGCCATGGCTGCACACCTGGGGGTCGGGACGGTTTTCCGGTGTCTCGCGCGATGCCGCGTGGCTGGCCAGCCAGATCACCGGCAAAGATGTGCCTGTAGCCTGAACGGAGTAAGCGCCATGCTTCCATGGACAACATACGAGGCGATGTACGATGCGGCACGGAACCAGCCAAAACAGTTCTGGCTGAAGGCGGCGCAACGCATCACATGGAAGCAGGCACCTGTGACCGCATGCAGGACGCGGGCGGATGGCTGGCATGACTGGTTTCCCGACGCCACGCTCAACACCTGCCATAACGCTGTCGACCGGCATGTAGCGGATGGACGCGGCGGGCAGGCGGCGCTGATCTGGCATTCCTGCGCCACGAAGGAACGTCAGGTGATATCCTACAGGGAGTTGCAGGGCAGGGTAGCCGGATTTGCCGGTGGCCTGCGCTCGCTCGGAGTGGAGAAGGGCGACCGTGTCCTGATCGCCATGCCGACCATGATCGAGACCGCCATCGCCATGCTGGCCTGTGCACGGATCGGTGCCGTACATGTCGTGGTCTTTGCTGGTTACGCCGGGCCTGAACTGGCGCGACGGATCAATGACGTGGCGCCGAAGATCATCATCATCGCCAGTTGCAGCTTTCAGGGGCAGACGCCCATTCCATCCGCACCTCCCCTGCATGAGGCGCTGGCCAGGGCGACGCACAGGCCACGGGCCTGCGTGATCGTACAGCGTGCGGCCTGTCCGGCATCGCCCGTGCCGGTGCGGGATCATGATTTCCATGCGCTGGAACAATCGGCCCCGGCCGGTCCAGTCATGCTCCGGGCTGAAGATCCGCTCTATATCCTCCATACATCGGGCACGACGGGCAAGGCAAAGGGCATCGTGCGTGATAATGGTGGCCACGCTGTAGCCCTCGCCCTGTCCATGGAACTGATCTATGGCTGCAAACCCGGTGATACCTTCTTCACCACATCCGACCTTGGTTGGGTTGTCGGCCATTCCTACGGGGTCTACGCGCCCCTGATCAGCGGCTGCACCAGCGTGATCGTGGAAGGTGGCGCATCGGCTTCCGCCATCCGCGCGCTTTGCCATGAGCATGACGTGAAATGCCTGTTCACCACACCAACACAGATGCGCCTCATGCGGCAGGAAAGCCGTCATCTGTCAGGGGCGATCCTGCCCGCGCTGGCCCGAATCTTCGTGGCCGGGGAGTATGCGGACCCAACATTGCTGGACTGGGCGCGGTCGTATTTTCACAAACCTGTAGTCAATCACTGGTGGCAGACCGAAACCGGGTGGAGCATCACCGCGCATTTCTTTGGTCTGCCCGAGCGTGAACCGGTCGCGCTCATGAACGATGTCGGGCGGCCTGCGCCGGGATTTTGCCCGGAAATCGTGCCCTCCATGCCGGGTGAACAGTGCGGCGAGATTGTCCTCTCCCTGCCGTTGCCGCCCGGCTGTCTGGCAGGAATGTGGAAAGAGGGGGCGATCCATGTTCCCACAGCTTATCTGGACGAGACTGGCCAGTATTATCGCACCTTTGACGAAGGCATGATCGAGGCCAACCACGCCGTGCACATGCTCGGGCGTTCCGATGATGTCATCAAGGTCGCAGGACGGCGGATTTCGGGCGTGCAGATCGAAAAGATCATCGCCACCCATCCATCAGTCCATGCCTGTGCCGTGGTTGCCGTGCCCGACGCACTGCGCGGGCAGCGGCCCGTAGCATATGTGGTACCTGACCCCACAGTGGAACGCACGCTTTCTGCCGGGGAAATCATCGCACGGGTCAGCGAAGTCCTCGGCCGCTGGATCGGCCTGAAAGAAGTCCGCTTCGTTGCATGCCTTCCCACAACCGTATCTGGAAAAATCACGCGGCAACGCCTGCTGGTCTCCTGATGCCATCGGCATCGTGCCGGGTTACGCCTGCGGAAAAAAGAGCGCGCCATACCAGACCGGATCCGTAACGATCTTGCACCGGTCAGGAATGAAGTCGACATGCAGTGCGGAACACCTTGACAGACGGGAAGACAGGCCGTTTTCCGATCCGGCCCGTCAGTAGGGAAAACGGCCGTCTGGCGGATCGGCCACGCGTGCCGATACCTGTAGATAAAGGCGAACCTCAGGGCTTTTGGCCTACGAATATCCGGTTTTTCTGGATTTCCCTTTCCGCCCCGAAAATCCGGATCTTCAGGCGCAGGGGTGCATTCTCACGGGCCTGATTATCCTGATGCCGGTTCACTCGAACGGTCATCCACCATCCATTTACCCGGCGTGGATTTGCCAATACCAAGGTTCACAGTAATACGGGGGGCGTAACAGTCCCAGTCCACTGCTCAATGCCATCCTTACCACCTCGCATATGAAAGCTTCCGTAGGTTTCATCGTCACGTCAGTCTCCCGATAGGGGCATGCAACGACTGGATGGCCAGCAAGAACCGCATCAAGTCCATGGCCAGTCGGACATAATATATTGGTCACATCATCATTAATAATTATTTAATATGACTAAACCTGTGACAGCATTTCATTGAAATGTACATCGGGTATCCTGACAGGTGTGGAAAAGGCGCTGGCATGCGACATGTCCCGCGTAAATGGCCAGCGGAACTCATCGCTCAGACTGTCGATCTGCTCCTTGACGTGATTGACCAGCAACGAATTGACAGGCTTATTGGGTGATGTAGCAAGTGAAATGGTACGAAACAGGTAGGGTGCGACAATAAGGCGGGCACTGAATTGTCCTGCCATGATTTCCCGCCGCAGGCATGAAGCGGGCAGGATGGTTGCACCAATATTGCTGGAAACCAGTTGCAGCAGCGATGTATAGGAATCACAGTCAAGCTGCACATTGAGCTTGATGTCGTGTTTGGCTGTCCAGCCCTCTACAATCTGGCGCAGGCCGTGACGTTTGCTGGGAAGGATAAGGGGAATATCCTGCAGCGCCCGCGCCTGGATGCTGTCATATCCACATTCCGCGCGCCCCTGTCCGCCAGCGGTGCCTTCGATCAGGCACAGATTCTGTGACAGCAGGGATTCCATATTGGGACTGGCCGAAACCTGGGTGTCATACAGCAGGGCAATATCCAGCATTCCGGAATTGAGCCATTGCAAAAGATCGCCATTATACGCATCGATAAAACGGAATTTGAGGTTTTCGTACGCGACCTGCAACGACCGGGTCAGGGGCAGGGCCAGGGTACTGCTAACGCTGGCGGGCATGCCAATAACCGCGGATGTCACGCACCCGCCCGAATAGGCATGTACCTTGTCATGCGCTTCATGGATCTTGCGGATAATATCGGTACCCAGCTGCTTCAGGCAGCGTCCGGCATCGGTCATGACAACGCCACGTCCGTTACGGTAAAGCAACTTTACATGCAGCAGCGTTTCCAGGTCCCGGATATGGCGGCTGAGTGCCGGCTGGGGCCTGCCCAGTATGGCTGAAGCCCGGGAAAAAGAACCGCATTCAGCTACAGATATGAAATATTCCAGATCTTTTATATTCATGTCTCGACCCCTGAATACTGACACGCCATTCTCGAAGGAAGTCAAACGAGGACTCTGGGATTGCTGACCGTCGGACGGTTTATTATTTCGTATGAGCCATAATTTCAGGAGAATCGAACGAAAGTCAAACATATTTCAAAATTAAGAACCATATTTTTTATGTTCTTATAAATAGAATATATGGGCATGCCTGATACAGGAGGGCATGACAGCCATGACAAAGTCATTATTTATAAAAAACAAAGTATTATATGCCGGATGGGAAGGATACATCCCGGCGGGAGGTCAGCCTGGTGTTACGGCCCGGATGGCGGCAGTGCCGGCAGGCATGGCTGCCATATCGCCCAGTGTTGCCGGGCGTGCGGGCAGGCGCTGGTTCAGGTATCCCACATCCGCAGGGTCGCGGTCCCGGGTCTGTGCAATCAGGTCGCTCACCGTCAGGCCGCACAGGCGCCCTTGGCAGGGTCCCATCCCGCAGCGCAGAAAGGCCTTGGCCTGGTTGGGGCCAATGCATCCTTCATGGGCGGCGCTGCGTACCTGCCCTGCGGTGACACCTTCGCACCGGCAGATGACCGTCTCATCCGCGGGCTGCCGAAAGTGGCTGGCAGGACGGAACATGCAGTCCACGAACATGCGCCCCCTGCGCGCCAACGCAATCCGTGCCCGCATACTGACAGAGTGCAACCAATTCAGCAGGTTGCGTCTGCTCCGGCCACGGGCGGCTACAATGGCCTGTCCGGCCATACGGCCACCCAGGGCGGCCAGTCTGCTGCCACCGATGCCCGCGCCATCTCCCACGCAGACAATCCCATCGGGGTAATCCGCCGTACCCGCGGGGGCGGGGCGGAAGCTGGCCTGTGCGCGATCCCATACATGTGGCACGCCCAGCGCCATGGCCAGATTGGGGTTGGGCACCACGCCATGGTGCAGCAGAAGGGTTCTGGCCGGCAGTACTTTGTCCTGGCCGTTCTTGCCAGACCACCGGACCTGTTCCAGGCATGCCGTGCCTTCCGCGCGTATGGACATGACGCCACGATGGACCGGCACACGATGCATGACAGCTGACGCCAGCAGGCGCAGCCCGTACCATGCATCTCCCGAAAGCAGAAAAAAGGGAAGGGCTGCCAGACCTTTCCACCATTGCCGGTCCGCAGCCGTGATCAGGATGGCCGCTATATCCTGCCCCGCGCGGCGGTACTGTGCGGCCAGCAGCCATATCAGCGGGCCGCGTCCGGCAATGACCATGGGGGCGGGCGGAACCACCCCGCTTGCCTTCAGCATGGTCTGAGCAGCGCCAACCGTCATGACGCCGGGCAGGGTCCAGCCGGGAATGGGGAAGGGGCGCTCCATGGCGCCCCCCGCCAGTACCACGCACCGCGCGGCAAAGCGCCGGGGCTGACCATCCACCCGTGCCATGACCACATGATCGGGCGTAATGCCCCATACAATGGCGCGCGGGATGATATGCGCGCCGCTTGCATACGCACGCCGGATCATCCGGGTTCCCTTGCGCCAGTAGTCTTTTCCCAGAACCTGACCCTGCGGAAAGGGGCTGTGGCTCGCGGCGCGGTAGATCTGCCCGCCCGGATGCATGTTTTCATCCAGAACCAGCGTCAGCAGCCCGGCACCCGCCGTTACGGCTGCAACGCCCAGTCCGGCGGGGCCCGCCCCAATAATGATGACATCATGGACCGTATCGTCCGGCAGGCCGGATGATGTCATGATCCATGCCCATTGAGGTCCGTCTCGATACACATGCCTGTCCTGACCGGCAGCAGGCAGGCCTGATGCATGCTGCGGCCATCAACCCGGACCAGACATTCATGACACGCGCCCATAAGGCAGTATGGCACGCGCACACGCCCCGTGGGGGGGAGCGAGCCGCAGGCCGGATAACCTGCCAGCATCATCGCCACCGCCACGCTATCGCCCAGACGGGCTTCCAGCACGCGACCATCAAGCGTGAACGTGATACGCGGCCCGGCGGGAGCCACAATACGGCGGAAACGGGAACGGTCTGTCATGATCGGGATGCCGCGGTGAGGGTGAAGCGACTGGCGGAAAATGCTTGCATGATGGGGGGAATGATACCCGTATGGATCGCGTCACACACAAGGCCCGTATGGTTGGGGGCCAGTGTCACGCCTGAATGGCACGATGCCACGAATGCACCCGGCCAGAGGGTGGAATGGTCATAGACAGGCATCCCGTCTGGGCTTTTGACCCGGAAACATGACCACGAACGCACGACCGAGGCCGCCTGCAGGCAAGGAAAGGAGCGGATGGCGCGATCGGCCATCACGGCATCGATTTCCAGGTCGACCGGCTGCCGTGTCATGACCGTATCCTGGCTGTTCCCGATCAGGACACTGCCATTATCCGTCTGGCGCAGGGCATTCGTGGGATAGTCCAGAAATGGCGGCAGCCTTTGCGTGACCATGATCTGCCCACGTTGCGGAGTGATGGGCGCATGCAGCCCCACCATGGGGGCAAGCCGCGTGTTATCCAGACCCGCGGCCAGCACGACGCGCTCACATTCCCTGTACCCATGGGGTGTATCCAGTATGAAAGTCCCTGTTTTGGTAGGGGTTATGGTGCGAACGGGACTTGCCGGCACATAATGCCCGCCCGAGCGACCGAAGGCCCTGTGCAGGGCGTGAAACAGGGCCAGTGCATTGAGATGCCCGTCGAGTGGCGAAAACAGCGCGCCCACGACATCCGGCCCGATTGCGGGCAGCAGCGCACGGGTCTGGCTGTGGTCGAGCATTTCATGGGGAAAGTCGCTGCCCTGATCGCAAGCGATGCGCGCGCTACGGGTCGCAAGGTGATCCATTTCGGCACCGGACAGGGCCAGGGTCAGGCCGCCGCGCTGGCTCAGGTGCAGCACGATGCCGGTCATGGCCTCCAGTTGCCGGGCAAAATCTGGCCATGCGGCAGCGGCCATACGGCTCCAGTTAAAATAGGCGGGCGCGCCCGCCCCCTTGCTCTGCACCCATAACAGGGCAAAATTCGCCCGTGCCGCGCGCAGGGCCCGGTCCCCTTCGTCCAGTACCGTAACCCTGTGGCCACGCAGCACAAGCCCCAGCGCAATACTGGCCCCCACCATGCCGCCACCGATCACGATGGTATCGGCCGCCGTGCCGGGATGCCGCATCACCGCACCGTTTCCTGGCGCAGCAGGCGGGGGAGGTGCTCCATCAGCCGATACCGGTATCGATGATGATGTTCAGGTAGGGTTCGACATGGGCCTCCATGCCCGGAAGGATAACGGTCGTGGCATCCATCTGTTCAATGATGGCAGGGCCGGGAATGCGGTTGCCACTGCGCAGGTGGGCACGGTCATAGATCGGGCATTCCACAAATCCGCCCGTTTCGGGAAACCAGACTTCGCGGGCGCCGGTACGCGCGGAGGAGGGATCCGGCCCTTCATCGGGGTGACTGATGAACTCGGCCTTTTCCACCCGGCCGGTCGCCTCGACACGGAAAGTGACGAACTGGATCGGGTCACTTTCGGAGGCAAAGCCATACTGGGTCCGGTGGGCTTCCATGAATTCCGCGATCATATCCGTTACGGTCTGTGCCGTAATCCTGCCCTCGGGCGCGCACAGCATGACCGGCAGTTCGTAATTCTGCCCGACATAGCGCATGTCCACCGTAAAGCGCTGGCCACAGTTTTCCGGTGCCACGTTTTCCTCGGTAAACCAGCCTTGCGCCCGTGCCGCCAGTTCATCATGAATGGCCTGGACCCGGTCAACATTGCCCTCATCCGCCATCATGATCTGCGTGGTCGAGAAATCGGCCCGCAGGTCGGTCAGCAGCAGCCCCAGCGCGCACATCACACCGGGCGTCAGCGGAATGACGACACGCTTCATGTCCAGTTCCAGCGCAAGCCGCACCGCATGCAGCGGCCCGGCGCCGCCCAGGGCCATAAGGGCGTAGTCGCGCAGGTCATGGCCTCTCTGCACGCTGATGACCCGTACCGCGCGCGCCATGTTGGCTGTAACCACCGAAATGATTCCCTGCGCCGTCGCCATGACATCCATGTCCAGTTCGCCAGCCAGGCGGCTGATCTGGGCATAGGCCTTGTCGTGGCGGATGGGCATGCGGCCGCCAAGCAGGAATTCGGGGTTCAGGATATGGAGCACCACATTGGCATCGGTGGTGGAGGGGATGTCATTGCCCTTGTCGTAACAGACCGGGCCGGGAAAGGCGCCGCAGCTCTGCGGGCCGACCTTCAGCAGGCCACCATTATCACGATAGGCCAGCGACCCGCCCCCCGCGCCCACGGTATGGATGTCAAGCATCGGGGCCTTGATGGGATAGCCATGGACCATGGCTTCGCCCGTCATGCGGCATGCTCCGTCCTTGAGGAGGGCGACGTCGGTGCTCGTCCCCCCCATGTCGAAGGTGATGAGATTGGGGATGCCGATCATGCGCCCGATTTCCTGGGCTGCGACAACACCCGTAGAGGGACCCGACAGCACGGTGCGCACGGGCAGCGCGCGCGCCAGGTCAAAGCTGATCACCCCGCCATTGGACTGCGTGATCCGGGGCGCGACACCCAGCCCCAGATCCATCAGGCGCCTGGCCAGACGGGTGATGTAGGTTTCCATCACCGGGCCGAGATAGGCATTCACCACCGTGGTGGAAAAACGCTCATATTCCCGGAATTCAGGGGCTACGGCGCTGGAGATGGAGGTGAAAGCCTCAGGAAATTCCTCCTGCACGATTTCAAGTGCGCGCTGCTCATGCCCGGGACGCACAAAGGAATACAGGAATCCGATGGCAACCGCCTGTACGCCCGCATCCTTCAGGGCACGGGCCGCCGCGCGCACGCTTTCCTCATCAAGTGCCGTTTCCACCGTCCCGTCATGGCGGACCCGCTCGGGCACTTCAAAACGCAGGTGCCGCGCCACCAGGGTTTCTGGCTTGTCGGCCTGTGTATCATACAGGCTCGGGCGCTTCTGCCGCCCGATTTCCAGCAGGTCACGGAAACCGTCGGTGGTGATCATGCCGGTCGGCACACCCCTATGCTGGATCAGGGCATTCGTACCGACCGTCGTGCCATGCCCGAGGAACCTGACATCGCCCGCGCTGGCACTGACCGTGCCCAGCCCCTCGGTCACGCCCCCGGCTATGCCGCGTGACGGATCATCGGGGGTGGATGAGACTTTCCATATTCCGAACTGTTTCGTTTCTGTATTGTAAAGACAGATATCACAGAAGGTTCCCCCGGAATCCACGCCAATCCGCCAAGACATGTGCTGTTCCTTCTCTCAACTGTCCAATGGATGAACAAGTATTACGGGGCGGCAGCGTGGGGGGGTAAGACGGTTTCATGTCATATCAGTTATATCGAGACGCAATATTGGGAACGTGCCATGAATGTTTACGGATTTCATCCCTAATATCGTGAAGGACGAGGATTCAATGGCACCGAAGGTCGAACCCGTTCAGCCAAGCACGGAATTCCCCGCAAGGACCAATGTCGTCATTATCGGTGGCGGCATCATCGGTGTCACGGCCGCCCTTTTCCTGGCGCGCTCGGGCATTCCGGTCACGTTGTGCGAAAAAGGGCATATCGCGGGCGAACAGTCCAGCCGCAACTGGGGCTGGACACGGGTCATGGGCCGTGATGAACGTGAACTGCCACTTGGTCAGGCCAGTCTGAACCTGTGGGGCCAGATGAACGAGATGACGGGCAGGGACACCGGTTTCAGGCAGTGCGGCATTCTTTATGCCTGCGATAATGAACGCGAAATGAACGATTTCCTGAAATGGAAGGATATCGCCGACCGGTACCAGATTCGTACGGAAGTGCTTGATCCGGCACGGACGGCTGAAAAAAGCGGCTCCCAGCGTCTGTTCCGCGGCGGCCTGTTCTGCCCGACCGATGGCCGGGCCGAACCCACCATGGCCGCCCCGGCCATTGCCGCGGCCGCGCGCGAACAGGGGGCGACAGTCCTTACCCGCTGCGCCGTAAGGGGGGTCGAGACACGCGGCGGCCGCGTGTGCGGAGTAGTAACCGAACGCGGCACGATCGCCTGTGAAAGCGTGATCCTGGCGGGTGGCGCATGGTCGCGGCTGTTCGCGGGCAATACGGGTATCGACCTCCCCTCGCTTCAGGTTCTGGGCAGCGTTGCAAGGGTGGACAACGTTGAAGGCGGACCGGAAGAGACGGTAGGCGGCAGCGACTTTGCCTTCCGGCGCAATATACAGGGCGGCTACAACATCAGCCGGCGCAACGCCAGTGTGGCCGATATCGTGCCCGATTCCTTTCGCCAGTTTACGCGCTTCATCGGTGCCTACCGCACGGGCTGGCGCGAATTGCGGCTGCATCTCGGCCGCCGCTTTCTTGAGGAAATGCGCATGCCACGCGCCTGGTCGATGGACGAGATCTCCCCCTTCGAGATCATCCGTACACTTGACCCCGAACCCTCGCACTACCTGCTCGACGAGGCGATCACGATCCTGAAGCGTGATTTCCCCGCCTTCCGCACCATGCGCGAAGTCGAGCGCTGGGGCGGCATGATTGATGTCACACCGGATGCGGTGCCGGTCATCGGGCCGGTTGACAGCCTGCCGGGATTCTACCTGGCCACCGGTTTTTCCGGCCATGGTTTCGGCATTGGTCCGGGCGGCGGCAGGCTGATTGCGGACCTTGTTTCGGGAAGGACACCCGTTGTCGATCCCACACCGTTCCGGTTTGGCCGGTTCAACACCGACCGCAGGCCATAAAACAGGAAGTTACAGACCATGACCGATACAGATCGTATTCAGCTTGACCCCGTAACTGTCGAGATCATCGGCAGTGCCCTGTCATCGATCGTTGATGAAATGGGGGAGGCGCTTGTCCGCACCAGCTATTCCACAAACATCAAGGAACGCCGTGACTGCTCGACCGCCCTGTTCGACCAGTCCGGCCACACACTGTGCCAGGCCGAGCACATCCCGATGCATCTGGGCTCCTTTATCGAATTCGTCCCGCTTGTCATGGCACGCTACAAGGCGGACGATATCAGGCCGGGTGATGTCTTCATCGGCAATGACGCCTATGCCGGGGGGGGAACACACCTGCCTGATATCGTTCTGGCAGAGCCGATTTTCGTCAAGGAGCGGATCGTGGCCTGGGCGATCAATACCGCCCATCATTCCGACTTCGCCGACCGTGGCGACGCCCACATCTTCCAGGAAGGGATCCGCATTCCCCCGGTCAGGCTGTACAAGGGCGGCGTGCTGCAACATGACGTGCAGGACCTGATCCTGCTGAACTGCCAGGTCCCGGCCGAGCGTATTTCCGACCTGCGCGCCCAGATGGCGGCAAACCGCCTGGGGGTCAGCCGCCTGCAGGCGCTATGCACGAAATACGGCACCGATATCGTCATCAGGGCGGGACAGGAACTGCAGGACTATGCCGAACGCAAGATGCGCGCGGGTATCGCCGCAATCCCCGACGGGCGGTACACGGCCGATGACCTGTTTGAAACACTGGGCTATCCCACCCCAATCGCCATCGGCTGCACGATCGATATCACGGGGGATGAAATGACCCTGCAGTTCGACAGTCCACCCCAGGTACGGGCCAGTTTCAACATGACGCGCTCCGCCCTGCTGGCCACGGTCTATTATGCGGTCAAGTCGATCGTGGATCCCACCATTCCGCCCAATGCGGGGCTGGCACGTCCGCTGCATGTCAGGGCGGAGAGCGGAACGGTGCTATGCTGCCGGGAACCGGCCGCCGTGATGGGGCGCATTTCCACCTGCCAGCGCGTGGTAGACGTGATCAACGCGGCATTGGCTCCCGTCTGCCCCGAAAGCATCACCGCCGCATCGAATGGCGCGGTCGTATCCGCCACCTTCAGTGGCACGCGCAAGACAACGGGCGATTACTGGATCTATCTTGAAACCATTGGTGGCGGTTCAGGCGCGCGCCATAACAAGGATGGGCTGGATGGCGTGCAGGTGCACCTGACCAATACATCGAACCTTCCGATCGAAGCGCTGGAGATCGAATACCCGCTCACGCTGTTGCGTTACGAACTGGTCGACGGCTCAGGCGGGGCGGGCCGCTATCGTGGTGGCATGGGGCTGCGGCGCATCTATCGCGCGGGTGAGGACTGTCAGGTCGCCATCAGCATGTCACGCATTACGACAGCCCCGTGGGGGCTTGATGGCGGCCTGCCGGGCGGCAGGGCCTATGTCGAATGCAGCGCGCCCATTCATGGCAGCACCGCCCATCTCACACCAGGTGACACGGTGGAGGTGGTGACACCCGGCGCCGGCGGCTATGGCGCGCCCCCTGCCGCGGCCAGCTAGGGCCATTCCGCCTGCCTTCCTGATATCCAATCGCGCCCGGCCCCTCAGGTCGGGCGTTTTTTCCTGTGCGGGGCTGGTGGCTACGGACCGGTGGTGTATCCGGGTCCATGGCGGCCATGTTCCATGAAAACGGAGATGCATTCTCATGATCCAGTCCACGCGTTTGACCGATACCGGGCGGGTTGTCATGATTTCGGGCGCCGGCCGGGGTATCGGGGCGGCCATCGCGCAGCGTCTGGCGCAGCAGGGCTGGCGCATCAGCGCGGGGCTGCGTGATCCTGACGCATTTACCCTGCCGTCACCCCATATGGCCTGTCATTTTGATGCGACCGACTGTGAATCGGAACAGCACTGGGTAGCACGGACCCTGGCCCGCCATGGCCGGATCGATGCGGTTGTGGCCAATGCGGGGATCATGATCCCCGGATCGCTGCTGGAGGTGGATGATGCGGGGCTGGAGCGGATGCTGCAGGTCAATGTCCGTTCGCCCGCCCGACTGGTACGGGCGGCCTGGCCCGCATTGCAGGCGACCGGGCAGGGCCGGGTGATCATCTTGTCTTCCCTGTCGGGCAAGCGTGTGAAATCACCACGCTCAGGCACTTATGCCATTAGCAAATTCGCGGCCGTGGGGCTGTCAAATGGCATACGCCGCCTTGGATGGGCCGATGGAATCCGATCGACCGTCATCTGTCCCAGCTTCGTTGCCACGGACATGACGGCAGGCGTGAACGGATTGGACCCATCGGAGATGACCCAGCCGGATGAAATCGCCACCATGGCGTCCATGGTCCTTGACATGCCCAACCACGCCAGCGTGTCGGAACTGTGCGTGACCTGCCGGGATGAAGACATGTTCTAGGGTATTTCTTCGCGCCTGTGGCGGTATGACAGGGAATGCCCTGTCATGCACGCGCAGACTGCCGGTCACCGACCGGCAGCTGTCTTTCATGGTATGAAGAAAATCAGAATTCACACGAAGCGGTCATGACCACGCTCAATGGCGGGGCCAGGAAGTAGGAGGGGGTCTGCCCTGCCACCCCCCTGGTGGTCACGGCATTGGCCGTAACGGTTCCGACCGAACTCAGATAGGGAGTGTTGGTCAGGTTCATGAAGTTCAGCTTGATGACCGGGCGTGAAAATGCCGACCATTTGGGCAGGCGGTAACCTAGTGACAGGTCAACCGTCTTGTAGGCCGGCATGCTCTGGTCATCCATGAATGTCGAATACTGTGAATCAACCCATTTGAACATCAGATTGGCAAAGAATGGCCCGCGGGCGTACATCACGCCAATATTCGCCATGAATTTCGGGCTTTTGACCGCGACCTTCCCCGCTGTCGGCAGGATGACTCCGCCATAGCTGAAATTGTTGTCCATTGTCGCATGCAGATACTGGGCATTGACGTAGGGTGAAATGCCGTAAAAAGGTCGTGTCGACAGTTCGACCGTGACCCCGCGCATGGTCTCGCCACCCACCGAAATGGCACTGTTGACCGACGCGCCATTGACGTAAGCCATGGTGGTGACCTGGTGGTTGGTCAGGTTGGAATTGAACAGCGCGACATCGGCATTGAACAGCCCATGGTAGCGGAAGCCGATTTCCTCATTGATGGCGTATTCCATCTTGCCCTGGTTGGTGCCCTGCTGGGTCACGTTGCCGCTGGAAATGCTGTACAGGTTGGGATAGGTGGACAGGGGCACGGGCGGCCGTGCGTTGGTGGTTCCGTTTATGTAGACCTGCATGTCCTTTCTGACATCATAGGAGATGGAGACACGCGGCATGGGCTGGGCGATTGCCTGCGAATAGTGGTACTGTGATCCGGGCAGTTCATTCGTGCCCGACAGGTAATACATCATTTCCTTGAAGCCGGCGCTGATCTTCAGCCGGTCGTGCAGGAATCCCTGCGTATCGGACAGATAGAATTCGTTGATATCGGACGACATCTGGTAACGTGTGCCTGTCACGATATCGCCTGCCGTATCACGTATCAGGTCGCCACCGGTATAGCTGGCCGCGTTGCCATTCTGGTCCAGTGCTGAAAGCCCGTTCAGGGCGGTCATGTTCCAGTGATCGTACCAGTAGCCGGCAATCAGGTGGTTATGGGGGGTGGGATCATACTGCACATAGGCATTGACGCCGGTTGCGAATTGGGTCTGTGCCGCATTGGCCAGGGCGGAAACCGTCTGCACACCCTTGCTGTTGGTATAGACATACATGCCACTGGTGTCGATCGAGACTTTCTCGGAGCCATTGTACAGGCTGTCGGGCGAGAAGCTGGTCTGGCCAGGACTGTCTGATTCCGTCCAGTGGAAATAGGGGGTGATGTTCAGCCGCAGGTTATGGGTCAACCTGAACTGGTTCTGCAGGGAAATCAGGACGTTTGAACGTCTGTAGACGTAGTTTTTCCAGTAATCCGAGGTCTCTCCCGCAACATAGGACGAGGCATAGTTCCCGACCGAGAAATTGTTGCCCTGCGCGTTCGCCTTCTCCCATGCCGCCAGCGTGTAAGGGCTGCTGCGGGCATTGGTCCAGTCCGTATAGGATACGAACAGGGAGGTCCTACCAATGTCACCCCAGTCCTTCTGCAGCTTGAAATCGACATGGTTCTTGCGGCTGCGCCCGCTGCCCGCGAATACGTCCGCTGCCGTGTAGGAATAGGACGCGAACATCTTGATACCGGTGTTGCCGATGTAACCGCTGTCATAACGCGCGAAGACCCGGTCCCCGCGATAGGACCCGTGGGAGTAGGATAGGTCGCCCCCCATCTTGTTCGACGGGTCGCGTACCGTCTCGATCATCTCACCGCCCGATGCCGACTGGACCGGATCATTGATCCGCGACGTGCTGGCAATGAGCGTGACATCGGAAAGGTTTTCGTTATCGGCCCATGTTTCCGAATAAGGGAGCAGATAGGCCTGATCGATGCCAGGCACGCCTTCGACCACCCAGCCCATTTCCGTCTCGTCATAGCCCCGGACCGAAATGTCGTTACGGATACTCAGTCCATAGGCATCCGACATGCCTACATTGGCCCCCGGCAGGGTGGCCGCGAGCTGGATGGGACTAGCGATGGTCAGTTTCTGGGCAATGGCCGCGGCCGTAATGGAACTTGTTGCCTCCGGTGCGTGCTGACGCTTCATCAGCCCCCCCGCGATCCGGCGTGTCTGGCTGACGGTTATGGCCTCCGGATCGCTCTGTACAGCGGTCGCCGGTGCAGCCGCATGCGCGGCCGTGGCGTGGGACGTTGCCCGGGGGGTAGACTGTGCTGGTGTCTTGCGGACCGCACGTACCTGCGCATGGGCCGCCAGAGGCAACAATGTGTAGGAGGTGGTCAGCAGCAGCATCAGCATGACTGATGCCGTGTCACGCTTCACGGAAGCCCGCACCTTTTTTCCCCTTGTTCTTGAGTCCATGACAAACCTTGCACTATAGAGGTCGATAAGGTCTGAACATATTTCTGAAAAGAAATGATATTCAGGGACGAATTACGTGGATTCCCAGAGGCGGCACGTCATGCCCTGACGGAATTACGTGCAAAAGGACATGGCCGCTCTTGTTCTGTCTCGTTTCTAATATGAAATTATCTTCAAGAAAGCCGGATGATTCAATCCATAGCTGATATACAGTAATCATCTCTCAAAACAGGGTAGGGTCTGATGGTGATGAAAGTCCTGATAGCCACTACCCGTTCTTATTTTTGAAATATGACTTTGCGTTTGATTGGACCGAAGGTACGATTATTCCCGACATGAGCGTGCCTTCCGCATGACCTGCGCGCCATGATGTTGCGAATATGCAATATCATGTCAGGGTATGGGAAGCAGGGGCGGGAACCGCCGGTCGATCATATGGCAGATACAGATGTGCTTCCTTCCTTGGGGCATGTCGGGACGACCAGTTTTGTGACAGGGGGAAAGCTGAATGTTGTTATCGGTCACTGGGCAGCGCCATACGACCATAACCCGATGGCTGATCATGTTTGGCCTGATCGCGCCGATCAACCTGCTCATGTCGCTTGACCGCCAGGCCATGACCCTGTCAGCACCACGCATCCAGGAACAGTTCGGTTTTTCCCTTATCCAGATGTCCACGATCGTGGCCTGCGTCTTGTGGACCTATGCCCTTCTGCAGATACCAGCCGGGGCGCTCGTCAATCATTTCGGGCCGCGACGGACGCTGTTCCTGGCGTGCCTCGCCTGGTCGGTGGCCACCATCATGACACCCTTTGCCGGGTCCTTCATGGGGTTCCTGGCCATCCGCCTGGCAATGGGGGCGGGACAGTCGCCTGACTGGTCCTCCAGTATCGTCACGATCGATAACTGGTTCCGCCGTGGGGAACGCGCACGCGCCAATTCCATCCTGCTGGCCTTCCTTTATCTGGGGTCGGTCATCGGCGGTCCGCTGACCACCAGCATCACGACCATGTGGTCATGGAAAGTCAGCTTCTTCATCTACGGTATTGCCGGGATCGGATGGGGGCTTTTATGGGTGTTTTTCGTGCGCGACCATCCGCCCGTCGGCGAACGGCCGGACGGGATCATCAAGCAGCGCCCGCGCGTAACACGCAGGCAGGTGCAGCGTTTCCTGCGGTCATGGCAGTTCTGGTCCATCGGTCTGCACTATATGTGCCTGCTGACGGTGCAGTCGTTTTTTCTGGTCATCATGCCGTTTTATCTGATGAACGGGCGGCATATCAGCTACGGGTCCATGGGGTGGCTGTATGGCCTGCCCTGGCTGTTCCTGTATGTGTCCGTTTTTGTAAGCGGCATGATTGCCGACCATGTGCAAAAGCGCACCGCTTCGGCATGGTGGGCGCGCACACCGGCCGGAATTGCAGGGACCCTGCTGTCAGGACTGCTGGTCGGGGCGGGAAGCATGGTGCATGACGATACGGCCATGATCCTGGTCTTCTGCCTCTCGCTTGGCTTTACCGGCCTGAGCCAGATCTCGATCTGGACATCGGTGCAGGACCTGACCACGAATTATACCGGCATCGTGGCGGGGTGGACCACCTTCTGGGGCAATGCCGCCAGTGGTGTTGCTCCGATCGTGATGGTTTATATCGAAAAAGAAACAGGAAGCTGGCCGATGGCGTTGTGTCTGCCTGTGGTGGCTGGCATTATTGGGGCTGTCTGCTGCATTGGCACCCATCCTGAATTACCGATAGAAATGGAATAGAATATCGTGACAGCCATAAGAGAACTGAAGGCCGTTCGTTCTCCGTCCCGTCTGACGCATGATATGAATAACGAGGGAAGCATACAGTATTCACAGAATTCCGAACGCGCGGCGCTTGTCCTGCTTGCACTGGGCCGATGCGGCAGGAAAGGGCTGGCCCTCAAGGATCTGGCGGAACTGGTAGGAGCAGAAAAACCCGCCGTGCATCGCACATTACTGGCATTGCGGCTGCACGGCCTGGCGGCGCAGACCAGTGCGCGCGGTCGCTACCGCCTGGGGCCTGCGGCGCTGGCACTGGGGCGGCAGCGTTCCACGCCTACGGAACACATCCAGCAATGGAAACCATATCTGGCAGCCCTTGGGCAGGAATTCAGGGCCTCCGCCTTTCTGCTTGAGCGTTCCGGTGTGGATGCGCTCATTACGGATATGTACATCACTGACAATACCCTATCCATCCTGGGGAACGGGGGCATGGGCGGTCGCCTGCCACTGGGCTACGGACTGGGCAGTACGGTCATACTGGCGGGACAGGATGAAGGGAACCAGACTGCCATCCTGCTCGCCAATGAGTCGCGTTACGCTGAACTGGGTCTGGATGTGGAAAAACTGCGCGCCTATCTGACGACCGTGCGTGAACTGGGTTACGATTACCGTCGTAATCCGGTTCTGGATGGGATATCAGGCATTTCCATGCCAGTCATCGAACGCGATGGCAGTTGCAGTGCCGCGATTACAGTATCCAAGCAGACATCCGACCTGACGGAAGATGAGGCTTTGCAGATAATAGATAAAATGAAATCTTATATAAAAGAGAATGAATAGGATATTTATATACCTGATATTTATTAATAATTTTTCGATACGGTCGTAAGTTCCATTTACCATAATTTATGGATGGAAAGTGACAATGACCGAAATCATCAAGCTGAAATCTGGTAGCCTATACGAAGATCGTAACAGCTATTCACGAATTTTCATGATTGGAGACCAGATATTCGTCTCGAATACTGCTGGTATCGATTATACGACACGCGAGATTTCACCAGATGTCGCGCAGCAGGCGCGCAAGGCATTGCAGAATATCAATGGTGCCCTGCAGGCCGTGGGGTCGTCGCTGGCCGATACGGTACGGATCATTACCCATGTTCCCACGTCAACTGACATGCCTGCGGTTGCCGCCGTACTTGGCGAGACATTCAGGAACATTGATCTCGCCGGCACCATGGTCTGTACACCACTGGCCCGGCGTGAACTGAAAGTGGAATTCGAGGTCACGGCAATACGGGGCGCGTCCAGCCTGCCTGCAAAATATATTCGTGCGTCTGTCTGACTGTTCATTCAAGGGAGGTTCCGGGTAAGACTTGTTCTGAAGAAAGCCGTGCCCGGGACCTTGTAATCCCATCGGTATTGCTGTTCACCAAGAACGGCCCCGGGCAGGACAGGAATTTTCATTGGGATCGGAGAGCCATGCCTCCACACGCCCCATCCCCCTCTGCCGGGGGGTTGAGGAGTGATCGACAGGGAACTTCCGAGTGTGATCCGTCGGTGGCACTCCATCCGCGAGGAACAGAAACAGTCATCAAACAAGAGAACTGCTTACACCCATGGGCAGCCCTTTCCCGCCAGACTGATAAAATAATTCAACATTATCAGTCTTATAACGCTTTTAACATCCGGTATCCGCATGCAGTACCTGAAGCATACGCCAGGCAGCGTAGAAAAACGTCAGCTTAAATTTTCAAAAAAATCCTTGGGAAATGGCTCGTTTCAGGGCAGTGAAATAAGAGTCCCTGAACTGTTTGCTCATAGGGGCATCGGGAATGAACACGTCAAAGACGTGATACGCACCGGGAATGACACAGACCTCCGTCGGCACACCCGCAGCCATCAGGCGCCGGGCATATTCCAGATCCTCATCTAAAAACAGGTCCAGGGAACCTACGCCAATATAGGCGGGCGGCAGACCCGTCAGGTCTGTTGCACGAAAGGCCGCCGCATATTCGGATATGCCCGGGCTTCCGGGCGTTTTACCAAGATAGGCGTTCCATGCGTAATGATTGGCGGAACGTGTCCAGATGTATTCCCCCAGGGCCGGCGATGGCATGACCGTTGTCCCCGTCCGGTCATCCAGCATGGGATAAATCAGCAGTTGGAAAAGGACCTTGATTTCTGCCCGGTCGCGGGCCAGCAGGGCCAGGCAGGCAGTCAGCCCCCCGCCCGCACTGTCACCGCCAATAATCAGGCGGTTCCGGTCAATTCCCAGGCTGGCCGCATGTTCATGTGCCCATTTCAGGACAGCATAGCAATCCTCGATTGCCGCAGGGTAGGGGGCTTCCGGCGCCAGACGATAGTCAACCGAGAAAATGACCAGCCCCAGTTCACTGGCCATCTGCCGGCAGCGTGCGTCATCGACTTCCGGTGTGCCGCTTACGATACCGCCGCTATGGATGTAGACCAGCGCGGGAGCATCCGGGGGACTGGCCACAGGCCTGTAGGTCACGACCGGAACATCGGGCGCGCCTTCTGGCCCGGGCACATGGTCTTCCTCAACCATGACGTCGGGATATTCCACAACCCTGACACTGCGGATTGCGGAAATGAATGCCTTGCGTGTCTCATCCAGGGTCTCATCTGAAAGACCATCAAAAGAAGGCAGGACGTTCAGGGCTGCGCGAAATTCCGGGGCGACGGGATTGTGGGGCATGGTCATTTCTCCGTATTGTCTTTGCCCTAACGTATAGACAGCATCGGATCAGGCGTATCATCACGTCCAACTGATTGAACAGAAAGTGTTATTCAGGCGCTGCACGTACGGCGCGCGTGGTCTGGCAGAGACAATCGACGACCCGTACAGGGCCAGCAATCACCCGGAACCATGGGAATACATGGCGCGGTTCAGAATAATCTTGAATAATGGTGCCCAGCCCGCGGGAATGAACAGGAAAGCATAAAGCGCGCCACCCGTGGATGCCCGGGTGGCGCGCTTCGTATCATCGGCAGGGTGATGCCGTGACATGGCGGCGGGCGTGAGATGAAGAAAGACCCACCGCCATTCCTGTCATGGGAACCAGCGCCGCCCGCAGCGGTAGGCAATCAGGTAAAGTCCCATGTAAACCATCGGAATGAAGAAGATGATGCGTTCAAGATCCCCCATCATGATCAGATATCCCCATCGGCTGAAAGACTGGACTGGGCATCAAGCATGATCGCGCCAGCCCCGGAAATCAGGATGATCATGACCGTGCCGATCACCCACGCGAAATACCACGGCCCCTGATCCCCCACGAATACGGCAAACAGCAGGGATACGACCAGAACGACGGCCAGACCGGCCAGGCGCAGAAGCTTTGTCATCACGACCTCGCAATCAGTAGCTATGGGTATCGTTCACGACATCGGCGGTATGGACCTTCCCGCGCATGACGTAATAACACCACGATGTATAGGACAGGATGATCGGCACGAAGATTCCCGCCACCACCAGCATGCAGCCAAGCCCATATTCACTGGCGGTACTGTTCCATACCGTCAGGCTCTGGTCCGGCGTGGTGGAAGACGGCATCAGGAAGGGGAACATGGCGCAGCCAACCGTGGTGATGGTGCCAGCCCACGCCCCCAGTCCCAGCCACCAGCCCGCAACCGTGCGGCCAGCCGCCAGCATGGCCACACCCGCCAGCATGCAGCCCAGCCCCACAAGCGGCAGCATCCACAGGGCGGGATGGGCGTGGAAATTATGCATCCAGCCCCCCGCGACCATCGCCACCGACTGCCCATGCAGCGGGTTGGCGGGCATGGCGGGGTTGACGGGCGCGGTCATGACAAAACCGGGCAGGAACCGCACCCATATACCGCCAATTACGAACAGGGTGCCTGCAACAAGGCCGCCGCCCATGGCATACCGCCGGGCGCGCGACCAGATGGGGTCATCCGCCCGCAGCATGAGCATTGCCCCACCCTGATAGACACTCAGCCCCACGGACATCAATCCGCACAGGATGGCAAATGGGTTGAGCAGGTAGGACAGGAAGGATTCATCCTGATAATACTGTCCCGTCCAGCCAAAGTGGTATCCCACCCCTTCCAGCACATTGCCGAATGCCGCACCGTAGATGAACATCGGCACGAAGCCCGACACCAGGAAGACCCAGTCCCAGCCTGCCCGCCACAGCCTGCCATCCGCCTTGGAGCGGTATTCAAACGCCACCGGCCGCAGGATCATGCTGAACAGCAGCGTGATCATGACCACGTAAAAGACGGAAAACGACGTGCCATACAGCGTGGGAAAGGCCGCAAAGATCGCGCCGCCCCCCAGGATGAACCAGACCTGATTGCCATCCCAATGAGGTCCGATGATGTTCAGCGCGGTGCGCCGTTCTCCATCATTACGCCCGACAAGGCGCAGCAGCGTGCCCACCCCCATATCCATGCCGACCATGGTACCCAGGCCGATAAACAGCACGCCCAGTACCGCAGCCCAGATGATTTTCAGTATCGCGTAAAGTTCCATTTCTCCGTTTCCTGTCAGGACGCCATGGGACGCATGTCAAAGGCAGATACCCTGGGCGCGGCAGGCGTGTGCGGTTCCATGCTGTCATGATCGGGCCCCAGGCGGGCGAACTTGAACATGAGGTACAGTTCAGCCGCGATGAACACGCTATAAAGCAACACGAACCCGACCAGCGAAAACACCATGTAGGACACACCGTGACTGGAGGCCGAAAGGAAGGTCGGCAGCCAGCCAAACACGGTCCAGGGCTGGCGGCCTGCCTCGGCCGTGATCCAGCCGAACTCGGTTGCCAAAATCGGCAGCGGGATCGACCACATGCACAGCTTCAGCAGCAGGCGGCTGCGCTCAAGCCTGCGCTTCAGGCTGAGATAGGCCGAAATGGCAAACAGCGCGAAGAACCATAGCGACAGGAACACCATCAGCCGGAAAGACCAGAACGTGACGAACACGTTGGGCAGGATATCGGGCTGCGTCGCCTTGACCACATCGTCAATCTGATCCGCGGGGATCGCCGTAACGTCCTGCCCGGGGGCATGGCGGATTGCCAGCAGACCGTAGCCCATGTCCTGTTCATGCGCGGTGAACTGTGCAAGGTCCGTGCTGCTGTGGGTCACGCCATAGCGGCGGAGTGCCGCGACGGCATCGATACCGGAGCGGATGCGGGGGCCTGCCTCGTCCTCCAGTTCATGCATGCCGGTAATGGGCTGGTCGAACGTGTGGGTGATCAGCGGGGTCAGGACCAGCGGCACGCCAATTTCGTAGTGATTTTCCTGCCTGGCGTCATCTGGCAGGGCAGCGACGATCCATGGCTCGAACGGCGGGTTGCTGGTATGCCACAGCCCCTCGATCGCGGCGATCTTGGTCGGCTGCTTTTCATAATCCAGACGCCCCAGCACGTCGCCCAGCGTGATGACGGCCACGGTGGAAATAATGCCGAACAGGGCGGCCATGCGGAACGAGCGCGCGGCAAACTGCCGGTGCTGGCCCCGCAGCAGGTAAAAGGCGCTGATGCCCATGACAAACATGGCAGCCGACACATAGCCCGCAACCGAGGTATGCACGAATTTCGCCTGCGCATCGGGGTTGAAAACCAGATCGACAAAGCTTTCAAACTGCATGCGCATGGTTTCAGGATCAAAATGCGCGCCTTCGGGCATGTTCATCCCGGCATTGGCGATCAGGATCCACAGCGCCGACAGGTTGGAACCAAGGGCCACCAGATAGGTCACGGCCAGATGCGCCTGTTTGCTCAGCCGGTCCCAGCCAAAGAACATGAGACCCACGAATGTGGATTCCATGAAAAAGGCCATCAGCCCTTCAATAGCCAGAGGCGTGCCGAACATGTCCCCGAAGAAATGGGAATACATGGACCAGTTGGTGCCGAACTCGAACTCCATGGTAATGCCGGTGGCAACACCGATGGCGAAGTTGATGCCGAACAGCTTGCCCCAGAACTGGGTCATGTCCTTATAGATTTGCCGGCCGGTGACGACATATACCGTCTCCATCGCCGCCAGCATGAATGTCAGGCCGAGTGTCAGCGGCACGAACATGAAATGGTACAATGCCGTCAGCGCGAACTGGAAGCGCGACAGGTCGACGACATCGGGGTTAATGAATTCCACCGTCAGGTCTCCTGATTTCGGTATGGGCGTGAGGGGTTTTCCGGGGTTCAGGTCATCGTCGGGTCATGGCGCCCTCCCGGCCTCATGGAACCGGCCCCCTTCAACACGCACCACCCGGTCCATCCGTGCCGCCACGGCAGGATTATGGGTAATGCAGACAAGGGTTGTCCGTGGCGACAGGGCCGATAGCAGTGCGGTCATCAGGTCGTGCTCGGTCCCGGCATCCAGCCCTTCGGTCGGCTCATCAAGGATGATCCATGCCGGATTGCGCAGGACAACCTGCGCTACGGCCAGACGTCGCGCCTGCCCGCCGGACAGGCGCACGCCCCCTTCACCGATCAGCGTATCCAGCCCGGCGGGTTCCGCCTGCACGAACGCATGCAGCCGCGCGACCCGCAGGGCCTGCCACATCGCATCCTCCGTGGCGGTGGGGCAGGCGATGGTCAGGTTACGGCGGATGCTGCCCTGAAACAGGTGGAAGTCCTGCGCCACGACACCGACATGCCGGGCCATGATGTCCGCATCGACATCCTTCAGGTCCACGCCGCCAAAACGGGCCGTGCCTTCCTGATAGTCGTAAAAACGGAACAGCAGGTTCACCAGGGTGCTCTTGCCCGCACCGGACGGCCCGACCAGCGCCACGCGCTCCCCCCGTACCACCGACAGGTCCGCGTGCCGCAGCGCCCACCGTTCCGCCCCCGGATAACGCAGGCCGATATCCGACAGCGACAGGCAGGACGGATCGTCCGGGCATCGGGTCAGGGCAGGGGGCGCCACGCTGGGCGGGGTATCGCACAGGGCAAACACCCGGCCTGCCGCCATATGTACCTGGCCCAGCAAGGGCCATGCCGCGGGCAGCGGAGCAAGCACATCGAACGCTGCCAGCCCGCCAAGCGCCAGCATGGGCAGGCAGGCTGCCGACAGCGCACCCGCGCGGCAGGCCATATCCGCCATGGCCAGAACGCCCAGCGCGCTCGTCATGGTGACGACGGTCATCACACTCCGCGCGCCCCCTTCAATCAGGGCCACGCGCCGGCGTTCGGTACGGATATCAGCCGCGCGGGCGGCAATCCGGGCCTGCACGGCCTGCCCGGCGCCAAGGAACATGAACTCACCCATGCCCTGCAGCACTTCGGTCAGGTCCGCGTGCATGGTATCCTGCTGGCGGCTGATACGCCGCATGGCATGTACGGACAGCGCACCGGCCACGCCCGGCAGCACGCCACCACATACGACCAGCCCGACAGCCAGGACCAAGGCCGCCGAAAGAGAAAACGCGCCCATGACGGCAACAAACACCACGCAGCAGATGGCGGCGCTAGCAACGGGTACCAGCACTTCCAGATAGAACTGCCCCATCCGGTCGGTATCAGATACAAAGCGGAACAGCATGTCGCCACTGCGCTGCCGCGCCAGCAGGGCAGGTGCCTGTGGGGCAAGGCGGCTGATGCTCCACGCCCGCATCCGCCCGATCAGGCGCAGTGTCGCATCATGCGTGACCAGCCGTTCCAGATAACGGGCCAGAATACGCATGGTGGCGAAGAAGCGTACCCCAACCGCGGGCAGGAACAGGTTGAAGGCGTTCCGCGCGGCAATCCCGCCCAGTCCGGCCACGGCTGCCGCCGCCAGCAGCCAGCCCGACAGGAACAGCAGCCCGAAACTGGCCAGCGACGCCGTAACCGACAGCGCAAGCCCCAGTGCCATCTGTCGCCGCAAGGGCCGCATGTGGCCGATGATGCGTGCCAGCATGCTCATGCCGCGTGCTCCACGGTGTGCGGGCCGGAAAAGACCTGACCGTCCCGCAGGCGCACAACCCGCGCCGCCCGTGCGATCATGCCAGGCCGGTGGGCCACCACAATGCCGATCCGCCCCACCGCCGCATGCGCTATGGCTGCGGCCACGCGCTGCTCACCCTGCGGATCGAGATTGGCGGTGGGTTCATCCAGAATCAGTACCTGCGGATTGCGCAGCAGCACGCGGGCCAATGCCAGACGCTGCACCTGCCCACCTGAAAGACCGGCACCACGCTCACCCACCACGGTATCGAACCCCTGCGGAAGGGCCTCGATAAAGGACAGGGCATCGGCCTGGGCCGCGACGGCACGCAGGGCCTCCAGATCCGCCATCGGATCGGCCAGGCGCAGGTTTTCGGCAATGGTACCATGGACCAGCCGTGGCTGCTGGGGCACCCAGCCAATCCTGTCCTGCCAGCAGGCGTGCAGCACGCCACTTTCATCCATTGCCGTGACACGCCCCTGCATGGGGGGCAACAGCCCCAGCAGCAGCCGGATCAGGGTGGTTTTACCCACGCCACTTTCACCCGTTACCACCGTCAGGGCGTTGCGTGTGAACGTGCACCCGGCATGCAACAGTACTGGTGCATCGGCCAGATACCCGGCCGTAACATCTTCACAGCTTATGGAGATCAGCGGGACGTTGGCGGCGCTGCCCCGTACGTCAGGCCGGATGGTCGCTGCGGGCAGGGCAAAAAGCTGACTGATGCCCGCCATGGCTGCCGTCGCATTCTGGCGGGCATGATAACTGGCCGAGAACGCGCGGAGCGGCATGAAATATTCCGGCGCAAGCAGCAGGACCAGAAAAGCCGACTGGAAATCCGCCGTCCCGTCCAGCAGGCGCGCGCCGAACACGACCGCCACCAGCGCAATGGACAGGCTGGCAAAGAATTCCAGCACGGCGGATGTCAGGAATGCCACCTTCATGACCGACATGGTGGTGGCGCGGTATTCATCGGCCATGCCCGCCACGGCGGTCACCGCATCACGCGCGCGACCGAACAGCCGCAGCGTGGTCAGTCCCTGCAGTGTATCGAGAAAGGCCGATCCCAGAAGCAGGAGCTGCCTCCACTGCCGGTCCATGACCGCCTGCGCGCGATAGCCCACCAGCGCCATGAAGACGGGAATAAGCGGCCCCGTGCAGGCAAGGATGACAAAGCTCCACCCATCCAGATGCAGGACCATCCCCAGTACCAGCAGCGGCAGGACCACCATCATGGCGGCCCGGGGCACATACTGCGTAAAATAGGGTTCCAGCGCGGAAATGCCGTCCCCCAGTACCGTGACCATATGGCCTGTCGCCTGCCCGGCCAGACCAACCGGGCCGACATGAAACAGATGGCGCAGCAGTTCGCTGCGTATGGCTGTGCTCAGCCGCAGGCTGCCTTCGCCTGCCACCATATCGGCGGCCCATTGCAGCAGTACGCGCACAACCAGCAGGGCGAGCAGCATAGCCAGCCCGGCAAGCGCGTCGGAAACGACATGACCATGGAACGCAAGGTCCGACACGATACGTGCCAGAACAGCCAGCTGCAGGACCAGCATGACCGCCGCCGCCCCACCCAGCACGACAGCCGCGCCAAGCCAAAGGCCGATGCGCCGTGTAAACCCCATGAGCGTTCTGTTGCCGGGAGAGTCCATAACCACTTCCACACCATCCGTCTGCCCGTGTCCTGGCAGACAATTACATACTTTATGAATATATGTTTAATTTAAGTATGTAACTGTTTGATGTCAAGAAGGAGAAAATCGGTCTTCTTTAAAAAAGATCCTGAGCAGGACAGGAATCCCTGCGGCAGGCAGGGGACACGACCCGGCGACATCACCCCGCGAACACCCCTGAACGACAGGCCGATCAGCGCCTGATACACAGCATGGGACGTAAATTAATTTATAAAAACAATTAGTTAGTTGCGCGGATATGCGCGAAACAAGCAGAATGGAAGAACACACCCACCGAACCGCACAGCCCATCACATGCGCGCATGTTCGACGCAATAGGGGTGCCGACATGCAAGATATGTCGCCGATATCGACACGCGACAGCATCCTTGACGAGGGGTGATGCAGGAGTTAATTTTTACATACATAATATATTTATGTAATAAATTAACGAAATCAGGAGGTGATAGCCGATAGCGCCATGGCGGCCATGACCACGCGGGTCCAGACAGGTTCATCTTGACCCTCTGCCCGGACCATGGGTCCTGCCTGCAGGCCACGCGCCTGGCATCCGAAAGGCGGAATGAAAATAAACGACATGCACTACGTATTAAAAACGGCATGAACACCTGCGTATCCATTGCTTCATACAAAAAGAAGGATCTGCCCTGTGAACGATTTAGCCCGCGCCCTTACGCCCATGTTCTATGTTGCTCCGCAGTTGACTGTGTCCGATATCAACAAGGCCGCTGCTGACGGGTTTAAAAGTATCCTTTGTGCCCGCCCTGATGGTGAACAGGGGGATCAGGTGCCCGGCAAGGAGATTGAACAGGCTGCTTTTTGCCTGGGACTTGATTTTACAGCCATCCCCGTGCAGGCGGGGCACCTGCCGGATGCCAATGCCGTGGCCTGCATGCGCACGGCGCTCAAACGTATGCCCGGACCTGTGCTTGGATATTGCCGTTCCGGCACACGGGCCGCGCAGTTATGGGCGATGGCCCAGGTCGGCACCCTGCCGGATTCAGAGATACTGGAAGCCGGACGCAAGGCCGGCATCAATCTCTCCGCCGCCATTGCCGCAGCCACAGGGCCGAATACAAACGCCTGATCCGCCGACAGATGCCCCGCTCGATCCCTTCGCACCTGATGAGCAAGACAGGGGAAGCGTCGAAGACTGGCAGGCTGCGGGTTTACATTTCGTGACGGGAACACAGCGTGTTAGCGGATTAAGGTTGGGGCCTTAACAGGTGAGATGCCACTGCTGTCCATGTCCAACCATAATACAGGACGTGCCATCACGTTCTTCCTGCCTGTCCTCGTAGCGGCGATATCAGGCTGTCACCAACCGCCGGACCATACCGATAAATGCTGGCGCGCCCCATCGTCGCGCAACGGCAGCGTTCATGGCAGCATAACCACCGGCTTTGGCGTCGGCAGCGGGCGCGGCATGATGGGTGGATTCCCCATGGGCGGCATGACAGGCGCAGACGGTATGCCCGGCCCGATGCCGACGGGTATGGGACCCGGCATGGAGCAGGGTAGCCCCTTCACGGAAGAACAGACCGCCAGGAACAGCCTGCCAAAAGACTGCATGCCGCCTGATTTCCCCACGCACGCACAAAGTTCGTCCCACCAGACAACCCTGCCTGCGGCTCAGCAGGTGCCCGATACGGTAGACGTATCCGGCATCCGCATCGGTCCGTAAACTGATCCGTGTCTTATGTCCATTCTGAATGGAAATGATCAGTTTTCATGTCGCATATACAGTGCAGTCGCGGCATGGAGTCAGAGGGCTGCGCGGGAGTTCGTGACGGGCTGAAAAAAGGGGAGGGAGGCTCGCCCGCGCCCGTCATGGCGTTTACCGTCATGACAATCCGAGTGCCTGGATCAGACAGGACCCAGTCCGATCCGTTAAGGCCGATGTTCGCTATCCGATTTCTGCCTCATCAGTCAGGCAGTCGGCAAGACGCATGACCTTCACGAAGAATACGCCGGGCTTCCCCCCGCTCGGCCCGCGCGTCGGCCAGCGAGGCACCAGGATCATGCCCAGGCATCAGCAGTTTCTCCCGCTTTTCGAATTTGTAGCGGAACCGCCATCAAATAAAGTTAACTTCCCGCGCTTTGAAAAAGCGCTTTCGTGTCATACTGGTTCAGCAAAAACATACATTGTAATATTATCGTACATAACAGGTTTTAAATACCATTATCAACTGAGAAATGGTTACCTCGCGCATAGGAAAAGCCATCCCTAGCAAAAGCCATATAGATGGTAGATGTCCGATCCTGTCGCCTCTGGTTCCAGAAAAGCGCGGCAAATCAATATTAAAAAAACCATACTGAATAGTCCCAAGTTTTCCAGACGTCTGGGGCATTCAAAATCTGATGTTGTTCAAATTGCACGGACGACAGCATCCTGCTCCTGACGTAGCTTTGTGCCTTGTAGGTTCGACGTTAGACGCGCCAGCGCTTGAGCGATCAGAAAAAACTCTCCGCCACAGCATTTTTGTGGCAATTACCATGTGGGCTTATCGTGTATTCCAGCTTGCAAGCCTTTATGAAAACACCCGGTCCAACTCACATCGCAATCAGTTCTTACTTATTATTGGTAACCGCCCGATAGATGGTGGCTTTATGCACGCCAAAACGGGCTGCAACTTCTGAAATGGAGAGGTTCTCGTCCCGGACAAGCTTCCGGATCGTCGCAACCTGCTCTGCGCTGAGCTTGGCTGGCCGACCAAGATGGACACCCCGTTCCTTGGCCCGTTTCCTGCCCGTTTCCGTGAGGTTGCGGCTTAATGCGCGTTCAAATTCAGCAATGCCGGCAAAAACACCAAGAATCATTTTCCCATAGGGAACGGTGGTATCGGCCCAGGGTTCACAAAGGGAACGCAGCCCTGCTCCTTTTTCACGCAGTCGATCAGCCACTTCCAGCAGGTGGGGCGTTGACCAGGCGAGACGGTCCAGAGAATAGACCACCAAAGTATCATCAGAAGAAAGTTCCGTCAGGACGTTCCCCAGAATGGGCCAGTCCCGGCTCATTGTAGGAACTTTTTCCTCATATATTTTTTTACAACCCGCCTTTCGGAGCGCTTCTACCTGATTGAGAAGCGTCGCTTCTTCCGCATTTTCGCGCGCGTACCCGATCAGCATCATATTATTCGTTTATATTGGCACATCAGCCTTGTTTTATAGACGATTGCGCGAACGCATAGCCAGCATTTTTTTTGTTTTCAAATGACGGGTCTTATGCAACAATAAATTCCGTTACGTCCTCATCACCTCCACCATCATGCGGTTTCACATCGGGCAGAAAGGCCACGCCACAAATATTTCATATTTTGGCCCAATAGCCAGCGGTCAGAAAACCCGAAACTTCCTTGCTGGTGCGAGTATTTTTGAGACAGGCGATACATATGAAGATGGCAACGGACAATGGCTGCTCCCTTGTGGTCCGCGCGGACGAGACCGCGGTCAGAAACGGCTTTTTCAACTGGAACAACGTGATTGAGGTTGTAAACAGATCACTTCCCCTTTCACGCAGGTCGGACCTGTCTTCCTATCGCTTCATCATAGGATCACGGGCCTGGGTCCGCACGAACCTGAGTGTCTGACCGAAAATGAGTTGAGTGATTTCAGTGGATTATGATTCATGGATCTGATCATGACCGTACTCGTTTTCCTTGACCATGAAGGCGGCGTGATCCGGCAGGCTTCGCGCTCGGCCATTGCGGCGGCCAGCAGGCTGGGTGATGTCGATGTGCTGGTGACCGGCCCCGACGCGGCAGCAGCCGCAAAGTCGGCCGCCGCCATTCCCGGCGTGAAAAAGGTGCTGCAGGTCACCGACACCACCGGCAGCAGCGAACTGGCCGAGCCGGTTGCCGCCCTGCTGGCGCAGCTTGCCGATGGTTACACCCATATCCTCGCCACGTCCTCGGCCACGGCCAAGAACGTGCTGCCCCGTGCGGCGGCCCTGCTGGATGTGCAGCCGATCCCCGATATCGTTGCCATCAACGATGCCGACACCTTTGTCCGCCCGATCTATGCGGGCAGCGCGCTGGCGACCGTGAAGTCGGCGGATGCGAAGAAGGTGATCACGGTGCGTGCCTCCTCCTTCGAGCCGGTGGCGGCCGAGGGCGGCAATGCGGTGATCGAGGACGTGGCCCTGCCCGCAGGCCCCGGTGGTTCGACTTTTGTCAGCACCGAGCTTTCCAAGTCCGAGCGGCCGGAACTGGAATCCGCCCGCGTCGTGGTCTCGGGCGGCAACGGCATGCAGAACGAGGAGAACTTCAAGCTTCTCGAACCGCTGGCCGACAGGCTGGGTGCCGCCATTGGCGCATCCCGCGCGGCGGTGGACAAGGGGTTCGTCTCCAACGAATACCAGGTTGGCCAGACCGGCAAGATCGTGGCGCCCGAACTGTATATCGCCATGGGCATATCCGGGGCGATCCAGCACCTTGCGGGCATGAAGGACAGCAAGGTGATCGTGGCCGTCAACAAGGACCCCGAAGCGCCGATCTTCCAGGTGGCGGATTACGGGATCGTGGGCGACCTGTTTACCATCCTGCCACAGCTTGAGGCGGAACTGGACAAGGCGGGCTGAAGCCTGCGCCAGCCATGCGTTGATAAAAAACAACAAAAGTTTCTGGATGCTGCCTTTTTTCAGAAAGGCAGCATTCCCTGGAGCTTTTTGAAAAAAGCTTCACCAAAAACTTTTGCATGACTACAGGCTTTTCAGACAGCCTCAAAAGGGGGCGCGGGCACAGGTCCGCGCCCCTTTTTTCATACAGGGGCTATTCGTTTTCCAGCACGGCATGGGCGCGGGCCACGACCGTGTCATATTCCTCCTGCGTCAGGTCACCGCGATGCAGCATCTCGCTGGCCCGGGCCAGGGCATCACGCGCATGGGTCACGTCAGGTATGGGGTAACGCCGGCCGGGCAGGGCAAAGGCGGAATCCGGCAGGGCATTGCGTTCGGCCGCTGTCAGTCTGGACATTGGTATTGCTCCCTAAACGATAATGGTGCCAGCAGGCAGCCAGCACGCCACAGCGTAGTGAAAGCCTGAACGAACCAGATGCGTAAAAGACGGATGGCACCCCATTACTTATGCCATACGCAAAAAAACAGGGCCCCCCAATAAAGGAGGACCCTGCCAGTGGAATGCCGACGCATCCGCGCCCTGCACCCATCCCGGTATTCTTGCCGGATATTTTTGGTATTTATGGAAGCCTGCTGGCCTCATGTGATTCTGTATGACATGCTTATTTTAAAAGGTCAACAATAAACATAAATAAAAATACGATTTTACTTTTTTTGCACTGCACAATTCATCTGGTTATTTTGCACCGCACAATGCGGGGTTAATATATAAAGAACAGCGCGCCATTTTTATGTCATGACACAAAAAACGGTGCGAATGGGGGCCTTGTGCCGGATTTCATTGCCCCGCATCATGGGCGGCAGGGGGCTGCGCCGCATAAGCCAGACCCCATAACGCCCAGCAGACAGGATACCCTAATGGGGGCAGAACCCGCACCACGACCACAGGCCAAATTCTGCACGGGCAGCATCGTGCGTCATGTCGTGGTCATGGCGGGAACCGGGGCCATTGGCCTTATGGCCGTGTTCGTGGTCGACCTGCTCAACCTGTTCTACATCGCATGGCTGGGCAATCCGGCGCTGACGGCGGCCGTGGGCTTTTCGGGCGTGGTCAGCTACGTGCAGATTGCCGTCTCCATCGGACTGTCGATCGGCATCGGGGCCATCAGCGGCCGGCTGATCGGCGCGGGCCGGATCGAGCAGGCGCGGCGCGTGGCCTCCTCGTTCGGTGTTGTCATGATGGCGATCTGCCTGCTGCTTGGCCTGATCACGGCATGGCTGGCCGCACCGATCCTCGCACTGCTTGGCGCCAGCGGGGAGGCGGCACGGCAGGCCACCACGTTTCTGGAAATCATCTCGCCCGGCCTGCCGCTGATCGCGGCGGGCATGGGCTGCTCGGGCCTGCTGCGTGCCATAGGGGCTGCGCGTATTTCCATGAATGTCACGCTGCTGGGGGCGCTGATCTCCGCCATTCTGGACCCGCTGCTGATCGTGGTACTGGGGCTGGGACTTGAAGGCGCGGCCATCAGCACCCTGTTTTCGCGCGGGTTCGTGGCCCTCATGGGCTTCCGCTGCGCCCGGCGGCACGGGCTGCTGGCGTGGCCCGTGCGCACGCATGTGCTGACCGATACGAAACTGGTGGGCGAAGTGGCCATGCCTGCCATCCTGACCAATCTGGCAACGCCGGTCAGCAGCATCATCGTAACCCATGCCATGGCCGGATTCGGGCTTGCGGCCATTGCGGGACAGGCCACCATCGAACGGATCGTGCCGGTAGCCTTTGCCGTGGTGTTTGCGCTGACGGGGTCGGTGGGGCCCATCATGTCCCAGAATCTCGGCGCGGGCAGGCTGGAGCGGGTACGCGCGACACTGGTGGCCTCGCTGTGGCTGGTGGCGGGATGTGTCGCCCTGACATGGGCTGTCCTGTTCCTGGCCCAGGACCTGGTGGTGCGGGTTTTCTCGGCACAGGGGACGGCGGCCATGCTGATCCACCTGTTCTGTAACTGGACGATAGCGGGCTACGTCTTCATCGGCATGCTGTTCGTCGCCAATGCGGCCTTCAACAATCTGGGCTTTCCGCTTTATTCCACCCTGTTCAACTGGGGGCGGGCCACGCTGGGAACCGTGCCCTTTGTCTGGTTCGGCATGAAATTCGGCCCCGGTGGCGTGCAGGTTGGCCAGGTGCTGGGCAGCGTGCTGTTCGGTTCCTGTGCGGTCATGACCGCCTTTGCCGTGGTACGCAGGCTGCATCCGGGGGATCTGGCCACGGCGCACGCCATGCCCGTCATCCCGCCACCACAGACAGGTGAGGCCGGCCTGATCGAACTGGATGAACTTGATCACTCCACCTGAACAGGCTGCCGCAGCATGGTCTCCACCACGGCCCCCAGACTGTCACGCCAGTGGGGCAGTTCAAGACCAAAGACCTGCCTGAACCGCCCGCAGTCAAGGCGCGCATCAACCCGACGGGCGGCGGCTGTTGGCCGGTCGGCTGTCATGACCGGCATGACGGGCGGCGCGGGGTGGCCATGCCGGCCCGCATGCGCCACTGCCGCACTGGCCAGTTCATGCCACGTCGCACTGCCGCCACCCGCGACATGGAACACCCCCCGATAGGCAGGTTGCCAGCCCGACTGCCGTATCCGGGCCGCCACCTGCAGCAGGGCATCGGCAAGGTCCGGGGCGGCGGTCGGATGGCCCGACTGGTCGGCAACAACCTGAAGTTGTGTTTCCCTGCAGGCCGCCTCCAGCATGGTGCGGACAAAATTGCGGCCATACGGGCCATAAACCCATGACGTCCGCACCACCATGGCCCGTGCGCAGGCGGCCAGTACCGCTTTTTCTCCCTCCGCCCGGCTCCGTCCATACACGCTCTGCGGGTCGGTGGGGTCTGTCTCCCTGTAGGGGCGGCCCCTGGTGCCGCTGAACACATGATCGGTCGAGACATGCAGCAATGGTACCGCCTGCCCCGCGCACAGCCACGCCAGCAAAGCAGGACCTTCCGTATTGGTCAGGCGGGCGCGGTCCGGTTCCTCTTCCGCCGCGTCAATGGCGGTCCACGCGGCGGTATTGATGACAAGATCAGGCCGCATGTCCTGCATGACGCGCACCACAGTATCGGGCTGCTCAAAATCGAACAGGGGCCGCCCCACCACCATTACCGCATCCCCTCCGCAATGCTTCAGGGTTTGGGCAAGCTGGCCTGAGCCGCCGGTTACCAGAATACGCCACCCCGCCGGGGTGGCATGAGAGGACAGGCGCGTCGTCATGGGTAAGGAAACCAGTCAATGACATTGGAAAAGGAAGGGGCATGCCCGTCAGCCGGGGACAGGACGGCCTGCTGGTCCCTGACCGGCCATTCAATGCCCAATGTCTCGTCATTCCAGCGTATGGTGCGCGTACTGGCGCGCGCATCCGGCCGGGTCTGGCGGCATGTGACCTCGGTATTCCCGTCCAGGCAGCACAGGCCATGCAGGAAACCGGGCGGAATCCAGAGCTGGCGGGCATTTTCAGCGCTCAGGGTAACGCCCGCCCATTGCCCGAAGCTGCGTGAGCCGGTCCGCACATCCACACCCACCATCCACACGGCCCCACGCCCGCACTGCAGGAGCCTGCCCTGTGCATGGGGTGGCACCTGGCAATACAGCCCGCGCACGACATGGCGGTCATACCGCTCGGTCCGGCTGCTGCGCATGAAATACTCGGTCATGGCAATTCCGGCATGCGAAAGGACCGTGCAGGCCGCGCGGCAGGTGCTGCCCCGTCCCGTCCTGATGGTGGGCACAAGCAGCAGCAGGCCCTCAATGGGAAGGGCATGCGGCTTCAGGCCAACATCATCCGGCGGTGACGCAACGGAGGAAAGCGGCCCATGCTCAGCCATGCTGGCCCCATGGAACCGGACCATTACCGGCAAACTGGCGTTTACACGATGGATGGCTCTGCATTCAGACCTGCCTTGCACCGGACCGGCCTTAACGGACATGACCGGTTTTCGTTTCATTACTCTGGAATGCAGTTTTAACGCGGCAGGCGTTACGAACCGATTAAGGCAGCACAAAAAGCGCCACATTCCTGAAAATGCGGCGTGCGGTTGCTAGCAACTGTCTGGAATCATAAGAAATTTTTTGGTGAAGCTTTTTTCAAAAAGCTTCGGACAACATCGCTTTCAAAATAAAAAGCAACATCCAGAAACTGCTACAATTTCCAATTTATGGGGGTACCAGATAAAGGAATCTGGTGGAGCCAAGGGGAGTCGAACCCCTGACCTCCTGAATGCCATTCAGGCGCTCTCCCAACTGAGCTATGGCCCCACTTGTTCCATCGGCGGGGCCATTGTGTGGCCTGCCGTGGTCCGGTTCGCGGGGTATAACCATAAGCCACAGGCAATGCAACCCCCCTTTCCCCAAATTTATTGCAGGAGAATTCCCTGCGCGCGCAGGGCCTCAAGCAGCGCCAGCAGCGGCAGTCCCATAATGGCGGCCTGTTCGCCATCAATACGGGAAAACAGGTGGATGCCCGCCCCTTCCAGCCGGTAGCACCCCACGCAGGACAGGATGGCATCCCCCTCGACCTGGAGATAACGGTCCAGAAAGGAATCGCTGAACGCCCGCATATGCAGCACCGGACAGGCGACATGACGCCATAACGTGGCGCCATCGCGCATCAGCACCACTGCCGTGTGCAGCGTATGGGGACGACCGCGCAACTGGCGGAGATGGCTTCGGGCTTCCTTCAGGGTTTCAGGCTTGTCGAACCAGGTATCATTGCAGGTCAGGATCTGGTCCGCCCCGATGACATATGCGCCGGGTGGCGCCGCAATATGGCGCGCCTTCGCAACCGCCAGTTCAAGTGCGGTGTGGCCGGCATCATGCCCCTGTGCCCGGCAGGTGGCGCGGATGGCGTGTTCATCCACATCCGCCGCCCGGTAATCCGCCCGTATCCATGCCGATTCCAGCAGCATGCGCCGGGCGCTGGAGCGGCTGGCGAGTACTATCGGCGGCGACTCCGCCTGTAACGGTACCGGCTTTAGTACTAGATTCGAGTCGTCGGGCATCGCGCGCTCCGTACTGGGGAAGTGAAAGATAAAATTCCGGCGGCAGGAGTACTGGGGTACATGGGGATAGTACTCCAAACAATTCTGTGCCGTACCGAGTACCGGGGACAACGGGTACAGGTCCATCCGCGGTGGGTTGTACACAGGCTTATGTCGGTACAATCTGGATAACTCCCCACGCCCACGGGAATCCTTGGAGTCGGAAACTGTACACCCTGTGGGAAAAGTGGGGTACATTTTCGGAAACGTGGGTACCCCATGACTCACAGCACTTAAAACACCCCAAAAAATTTCTTTCTCTTTTCTTTTATTGTTTTGAAAGGCGCGCGCGCGTTGTCCCTGCCCGCTATCCGTGGCCGGCAAAGTACGAGATAGTCCGGCCACAACGAAACAGAACGACGGATCAATGACTGAAACACGCAAACCCCTGCTCGCCACCCTGTTGGGAGAGGCGACCTGGCCCCCTCCGGTATGGCTGATGCGGCAGGCGGGCCGGTTCCTGCCGGAATTCCGGGCCCTGCGTGAAAAGGCCGATTTCATAACCCGCTGCATGACACCCGACATGGCGGTGGACATCACGCTCCAGCCCATCCGCCGGTTTGGCATGGATGGGGCCATCCTGTTCTCCGATATCCTCATCCTGCCCTGGGCCATGGGGCAGTCGCTGGAATTCGTGCATGGACGCGGGCCGGTGCTGGGGCCGGTCCGTTCGATGGCGGATCTGGAACGGCTTGACCCCACGCGGGTGGCCAAAGCGGTCCAGCCGGTCATGGAAACCCTGGCACGGCTGCGCAAGACGGTGGACGGACCCGAGGCGATCGGCCCGGCCCGACCGGGACAGGTCACGCTGATCGGCTTTGCGGGCGCGCCCTTCACGGTGGCGTGCTACATGGTGGAAGGCCACGGCTCGCGTGAGTTCGAGGAGACGCGCAGGCTGGCCTATACCGATCCCGCCTTCTTTGATCGGCTGATCGACCTGCTCACCACATCCACCGCCGACATGCTCTGTGCCCAGATCGAGGCCGGGGCCGAGGCCGTGATGCTGTTTGACAGCTGGTCCGGGCTGCTGCCGCCTTCACAGTTCCGCCAGCATGTGATCGAACCCGCGCGGCGGATTACCGAAATCATCAATGCCCGCCATCCCGGCGTGCCGGTCATCGGCTTTCCCCGTCTGGGGGGGCTCATGGCCATCGAATACGGTCATAAGACAGGCGTGAATGCCATGGCGCTGGATACCGGGGCCGACATGATGGCCGTGGCGGAAAAGGTGCCCGACACGCTGGTGCTGCAGGGTAATCTCGACCCGATCCGCGTGCTGGCCGGGGGCGAGGGCATGCGCATCGAAGCCCGCGCCATTCGCGATGCCATGAAGGGGCGGCCGCATGTGTTCAATCTTGGCCACGGTGTGATCCCGTCCACCCCGCCCGAACATGTGGGTGACCTGATCCGTACCATCAGGGAGGTCTGAACATGCTGCCTGCCGCCCTGCGCCCCGATGGCGCGCTTGAACTGGTCATTTTTGACTGTGACGGTGTCCTGATCGACAGCGAGGGGCCTTCATGCCGCATGATCGCCCGTGACCTGCGCCAGTATGGCCGCGAGATCAGTGACGACGATGCCGTCCATCGCTTTGCCGGGCACGCGCTGACCGCGCTCAAACACGAGATCGAACAGGCGGAGGACATTGCCCTGCCCGAGGACTGGCCGGCCCGGATGCAGCGCAACCTCGTCACCCTCATGCGCAACGAGGCGGAAACCATTGATGGCGCGCCCGCCATGCTGCGTGGCGTGGCGGCATTGGGCCTGCCCTACCGCATCGGTTCCAATTCATCGGTTGCGGAAATGGAAGCCAAATTCGGCCGCACCGGGCTGGATGAACTGATTGCCGCATCCTGCATCCATTCCGCGCGTGACATGGGCCAGCCCAAGCCTGACCCCGCGGTCTATCTGGCCGGTGCACGGGCGCAGGGCGTGGCGCCGGGCAACTGCATCGTGCTGGAAGATACCGATACCGGCGCGCGCGCCGCCCAGGCGGCGGGGATGGGCTGCGTGCTGCTGCGCCCTGCCGAACTGCCGGCACCATCATGGCCGGGCCTGCTGCGCATCACGCATCTGGATGAATTCGTGCCGCTGCTGCGCCGCATCCTGACAGGGCAGGGCAGGGGAGATACGGCACATGCCTGAAATGCTTGCGCCTTACATGCTGTGGCTCAAGGCATTTCACATCATGTCGTTCATTGCGTGGATGGCGGGCCTGTTCTATCTGCCGCGCCTGTTTGTCTATCACTGCCAGGTGGCGGCGGGATCGGCGGAAGCGGAGCGCTTCAAGGTGATGGAATACAAGCTGCTGCGCTTCATCACCACGCCGGCCATGATCAGCACGTTTGTGTTCGGTGGCCTGCTGTCATCCATACCGGGCCTGGTTGACTGGCATTCCGGCTGGTGGCTGACCAAGCTGGCCTGTGTCCTGGCCATGGCGGGTTTCAACGGGGCATGCGGGCGGTGGCGGCGCGACTTTGCCCATGACCGCAACACCCGGCCCGAACGGTTCTATCGCATGGCGAATGAAGTGCCGACCGTTCTCATGATGATCATCGTGATCATGGTGGTCGTCCGCCCGTTCTGAATGAACGGGCGGCGCCTGCGGTCCGGCTTCAGAGCAGGGATTTGCCCTGCTTCAGCACGGCATTGCATACCTTCTTGGTGGCCTTCTGCTTCAGGTTGCCCTCAAGCGAGGACAGCGAGAAGGTGTTGCCGTTGCCGGTATCCAGAATGCCGTTCTGGCCATTGGTGTACTGGGTGCCTGACGTATCAAGGCCGGACTTCTGCTTGAGCGAAGACAGCAGCGTGGCCGGGCTGTTGCCTTCCAGGTAGTTGTTCTGCACGCAGTAGCTCAGCAGGCCCGTGACATTCGAAGACGGCAGGGACGAGATGGAGGGCATCTTGACCCCGCTGCCCGAAAGCAGGCCCGCTGCATTGCCCAGCGCACCGGAAGAGGAGCCGCCGCCCAGCCCACCAAAGCCCTGTGCATGGGCCGGTGCGCCCGACAGTGCCGCCGCAAGCGGCAGGGCCGCGACAAGCGCCAGAAAACGGTTTGATTTTTTCATTTAAGCAAAACTCCTGAAATCCGGCCCGCGGGAACCCCACGGTCCTCGGCCGATCATACCCTTCGCGCTGCTGGCGGCGATAGCCCGCAGCCATGGCATTTATGCAATCCCGACCATAAGCATCCCGTAAATCTTGCCCAGCACCGGCATCAGCACGTACTGGATCAGCAGCAGCAGCACGAGTGGACTCAGGTCGATATTGGCGATGTTGGGCAGCATGTTACGGATTGGCTGCAGCACCGGTTCGGTCATGCGGTACAGGAAGTTGGAAATGTTCCACACGATCCGGTTGCGCGGGTCCAGAATGCCGAATCCCAGCAGGAAGCTGAAGATGCACGCCAGCAGCACGACCCAGGTATAGAGCTGGATCAGTTCGAACAGCAGATTGAAGATGATGGAGAGCAACGGGCCAACTTTCATGAAGCACGAAAAGCTGAATCTAGTGCCCGTCCGGTCCCTATACAACCATTACGGCCCGGGCAGGGTGGCCAGAAAAAGGATGCGGGCACCAGAATGCGTCTTGACTTGCTTTCCAGCCCGGGTATTTATCGCGCGAGGATTGTGGGGCTGTAGCTCAGATGGGAGAGCGCCTCGTTCGCAATGAGGAGGTCAGGGGTTCGATTCCCCTCAGCTCCACCACCATCCTGCTTTCATGAAATTACGAATAAGCGTTTTCCACCCTCAACGCCTTGAACCGGCGGGGCGTTTTTGGTGAAGCTTTTTCACGCAAAGGTCTGGCGAAGACCGCCACGCCATATTTTGTTATTTTTCATCAGCCGGTTGCGGGAAATCTGACTTCCAGTCACCATCTGTTCCCGGTAGCGTGACCAGATCGATTTCCACCAGTTGCCCGGCCTGTGCGAAGGGGCTGACCAGCCTGAGTGTCGTGGCCGGGCAGGTGCGGGCAAACAGGTCGTTAAGTAGCGGGAAACAGGCGTTGAAGCCATCCGTGCGGCTTAGCGTGAACACGATTCGGGTTACGTTTTCCGCAGTCATGCCCTGACTGGCCAGCCGGTCCATGCCGGCTGCCAGTGCCTGGCGGATCTGGGCGAACAGATCGGGCGGGAAGGTGCCGGTCTGTCTGTCCACGCCGGTCAGGTGCCGGATATGGACCTCTGCCGGGGGGTGGAACGGTGTGTTTTCTTCCATTATCGCCAGAATCACAAAATGGTCATGTTTTGTCCATAAAAAATTTTTCTTCTCCCGCCCCTTGGCCGGTTCCGGACAGGATCGTGGCATGAGCGCACCGATCCAGATCCATGCTTCCTGCGCCGCACGGGGGGAAGACGGGGTCCTGCTTGTCGGCCCGTCGGGTTCGGGCAAGTCGGACCTGCTGCTCCGGCTGGTGGATGCGGGCTACGCACTGGTGGCGGATGACCGCGTCTGCCTGCATGCGGGATGGGCCAGCGCGCCGCCGCCCCTTGCGGGCCTGCTGGAAGTACGGGGCATCGGCATCGTGCGCATGGCATGGCGGGCGCGGGTGGGTGTCAGGGCCGTCGTCCGGCTGGTTTCCATGCATGAGCGTACCGTGCGCCTGCCCCCGCCACCGGGACGTGACACGGTAACGGGCCTGCCGGAATTCTTCCTTGACCCCGCACGGGCTTCCGCCGTAGCCCGGGTCGGGCTGATACTGGATTGCGTGGTCGGATACAGGCAGTTGCTGGATGAAGGGCAGATGTGATGGCACACGCCCTTTTTATTATCGGCCATTCGGTGGACAATGGAATCAGGAACATGTTTCGGCACCGCCATGATACAGCGATGTGTCACCTGGCACAGGTCTGACAGGAAACAGGGTTTTGCGTGACTGACACCATGGATGAAGACACACCGCTCCCCCGTCGCATCCTGCTTGTGACCGGCCTGTCCGGGGCAGGCAAATCCTCGATTCTCCGTATCCTGGAGGATCTGGGGCACGAGGTGATCGACAATCCGCCCCTTGGCATGCTGGACGAGATTGTCGCCCGTGCCGAGCGGCCGGTGGCGATCGGTGTGGATTCGCGCACGCGCGGGTTCGATGCCTCCGCCGTGCTGGCGGCCCTTGCGCGGCTGCGCGTCAACCCGGCGCTGAATGCGGAACTGATCTATGCCACGGCAGAGGAAAGCGTGCTCCTGCGCCGCTATACCGCCACCCGCAGGCGCCACCCGCAGGCGGTGCATGGCACCGTGAAGGAAGGGATCGAGGCGGAAATCAAGCTGACATCCCCGTTGCGTGAGGCCGCCGATGTGGTGATCGACACCTCCGACCTGCCGCCGCCCGAACTGCGCCAGCTGGTCGAGGCCCGGTTCGGGGAATGGTCGGCAGGCGGCCTGGACGGGCTGACGGTGGCGCTGATGTCCTTTGCTTTTCCCGCCGGTGTCCCGCGTGAGGCGGACATGGTGTTCGATGCCCGTTTCCTGACCAACCCCTATTACGACCCGACCCTGTCCGCCATGACCGGGCTGGACGCGCCCGTGGCCGAATACGTGGCGCGTGACCCCGATTACCAGGAATTCCTTGACCGGATGGTGGGCCTGCTGGAACTGGTCCTGCCGCGTTTCGTGCGCGAGGGAAAGAAATATGCCACCATCGCCATAGGCTGTTCGGGCGGGCGGCACCGTTCGGTCACGCTGGTGGAGGCCATGGCGCTCAGGCTTGCGCAACAGGCGGGCCGTCCCCATCATGATGCCTGGCCGGTCGTGATCATGCATCGTGAACTGGCCCGGCAGGGTCGCAGCAGCTGGCGCTGGGCCAGCCGCCCGCGCGGCCAGGCCCAGACAACGGAGCAGACACCCGGGAAATGATCGGTCTTGTATTCGTCATGCATGGGGTTCTGGGCGAGACCCTGAAGGGGGAGCTTGAACATGTTGTCGGCCCGCAGGCACAGGCAGCGGTGTTCAACGTGACCGCAACCACGCTGCCCGGCACATGCGGGCTTGCGTTGCGGCAGGCCATCGACTCGGTTGATAGCGGGCAGGGTGTCATCCTGCTGACCGACATGTTCGGCAGCACGCCCTCCAACATTGCCGTCTCCGTGCTGGAAAACGACCGGGTGGAGGTACTGGCGGGCGTGAACATGCCCATGCTGGTCAAGCTTGCGCAGATGCGCGGCCACGCGGGCATGCGGGAATGCCTGAGCGGGGCGGAAGAGGCGGGACGGCGCTATATCTCGGTTGCCTCCCACCTGCCGCCGGCGTGCCTGACGGGGGCGGGCGAATGCGCGGTGGCGGCCGTTGACAGCGTGGCAGGCCACGGTGGCTGACCCCGTGGCGCGGGGGCCGGACCTGCAGGCGGATGTGAAAATCGTAAACCGGCGCGGGCTGCATGCGCGGGCGGCCGCCAGGTTCGTGACGGTGGCGGAAAGATTCACGGCGGATATCGATGTGACCCATGCCGGCATGACGGTATCGGGACATTCGATCATGGGTCTCATGATGCTGGGGGCGGCCCGGGGCGAGACAATCGGCATTACGGCCCGTGGCCCGCAGGGAGCCCCCGCGCTGGCGGCCCTTGTTGCCCTGGTCGGGGCCGGGTTTGATGAAGACGACTGAACGCCGTCCCGCGGCTTCCGCCCGGAATGGGGAGGTCCGGCTGACGGGGCAGCCCGTCTCCCCCGGTGTGGCCATTGGCCATGGCTGTGTCGCGCATGATCCGCCGCCGCCGCCGGTCGATACCGCACGGCGTGACTGCAACCCCGAACAGGAGCGGACCCGCCTGCATGAGGCGATAACCCGCTCCACCGCCCAGCTGCGCAGGCTGCATGAACGTCTGGCCCTGCTGCCCGAGGACGGGCAGGTGGAAATCGGCTCGCTGCTGGATGTCTACCGGCGCATGCTGGGTCCTTCGCGCCTGCGCCGTGGCATCGAGAACCGGCTTGCCCAGGGCATGCTGGCGGAAGCCGCCGTCCTGCAGGAAACAGAGGCACTGGCCGCCTTCATGCTCACCCCCCCCGGCCGCCCCGCGCCCGAGGGGGAGGACGCGGTGGCGGCCCGTAGGCGCGCGGGCGAATTCCGTGAAATCGGGCGCAGGCTGATCCGCAACCTCAGCGGTACACCCTACCGTTCCTTTTCCGCCCTGCCCAACGGGGCCATTTTGGTGGCCGAACAGCTCCGTCCGGCCGATGCCGCCCTGATCGATCCCTCACGTATTGCCGCCGTGGTGACGGAAGAAGGCGGCAGCACCGGCCATACCGCCATCCTGCTGCGTGCGCTTGGCATCCCGGCGGTACTGGCCGCCCATGGGGTGCTGGCGCAGATGGGGCGGCGCACCCGGCTGGTGGTGGATGGCATGACCGGCCGCGTCACCATCCGCCCTGCCACCCGCACGGCGGCGGCGGCACGGGTGGCGGTTGCCGCCTATGCGCGGGAGCGGCAGATGCTTGGCCGCCTGCGCCGCCTGCCTGCCCGTCTTTCCAGCGGGGAGGTGGTGACACTGCAGGCCAATCTGGAAATACCGGCCGAACTGCCCATGATCGCCCAGTCCGGTGCCGCGGGCATCGGGCTGCTGCGCAGCGAATTCCTGTTCATGAATGCCGCAGGCGTGCCCGATGAGGACCAGCAGGAAGCGGTCTACCGCCCCCTGATCGAGGCGATGGCGGGGGACCCGGTCACGATTCGCGTGGTGGACTGGGGCAGCGAGAAGAACAGCGATGTGCTTGCCCGCATGGGTATTGGCGACGGGGGAGAGGTCAACCCGGCGCTGGGCATACGCGGCATAAGGCTCCTGCTCCAGCATCGTGGCCTGCTTGAAACCCAGTTCGCCGCCATCCTGCGCGCAGCCATGGCCGGTCCGGTGCGCGTACTGCTGCCCATGGTGTCCTCGATGGGGGAAATGCGTGCCGCGCGTGAGGTCTATGCCCGCATCGGGCGCAGGCTGCGGCGCAGGGGCGTGGACATCCCCGATCCGCTGCCCCCGCTGGGCATCATGATCGAGACCCCGGCCGCGGCCCTTATGGCGGATGTGCTGGCGCAGGATGCGGAATTCCTGGCCATCGGTACCAATGACCTGACCATGTACGCCTTGGCCGCCGACCGCGCGGCACGCGATGTGGCGGGTCTGTACGATCCGCTGCATCCCGCCGTGCTGCGGCTTGTGCGCATGGCGGCGGATGCGGGGCTGCGCCAGCGCCGGCCGGTTTCCCTGTGTGGGGAAATGGCGTCCGACCCACGGTGCGTGCCGCTGCTGGTGGGGCTGGGGGTACGGTCGTTTTCCATGCATGCTTCCGCCGTGCCACGGGTCAAGCAGGCGATCCGGGCGGTGGGCATGGATGACTGCCGCCGCATGGCGCATCGTGCGCTGGAAGCCGCCGACGGGCAGGAAGTCAGCGCCATGCTCACCGCCTGTGCCGACAGCCTGCGCCAGGACGGGGATGGCTGATACCGGCATGCTTGTACCCCTGCCCTGGCGCGAGGGGGATGACATCCTGGCCGCGTGGGGCCACCTGCCCGGGCTGGCGTGCCTGGACAGCGGGGGGGAAATCGGCCCCCGTGCGCGCTGGGTCATTGTCTGTCGCGATCCGGTGCATGTGATCGTGCAGCGTGGGGGGGCGTGCTGGCGCGATGGCCTGCCGGTGGCGCGGTCCCTGCCCGAACTGCTGCGCCAGCATCTGCCGCGACGGAACTGTCCGGCCGGGGTGCCGTTTGCCGGGGGCGCTGTCGGGTTTATCGGGTATGGCGCGGGCCTGCGGGTGGAAGGGATTGCCACGCGCCATGCGGCCGACCCGGATGAGCCGGAAGCGGCGTTTGGCCTGTATGACCACGCCTTCGTGCTGGACCGCGTGACCGGACAGGCGTGGCTTGCCGCCACCACCGTGCTGGATACGGCACGGATGGCGGCGCTGACGGCGCAATGGAAAGCCATTGCACCCGCAGGCCGCCTGCCGGCATTGCCCCGCCTGCGCTTTGCGCCGGACCAGACCGGCCCGGCCTATCGGGCCGGCGTGGCACGGGCGGTGGAGCGGATTGCGGCGGGCGAGGTCTTTCAGGTCAACGTGACCGGGCGCATGGATGCCCGGCGGCCGGCGGGCCTGGCGGCGGTGGATGTCTACCGGGTATTGCGGGCGCATTCGCCCGCGCCGTTTGGGGCCTTTCTGGCGGGGGCGGGTGGTTTTGCGCTGCTCAGTGCCTCTCCTGAGCGTTTTCTCTCCCTTGCCGTGGACGGCGGGGTGCAGACCCGACCCATAAAGGGCACGGTCCCGCGTGGCCGGAGCGTGGCCGAGGACGACCATCTGGCGCAGGCCCTGCGCCATGATGCCAAGGAGCGGGCGGAAAACCTGATGATCGTCGATCTCATGCGCAATGATATCGGACGCGTCGCGGCGCTGGGCAGCATGGGGGTGAGCGAACTGTTCGGGGTGGAACGCTTCACGCATGTCCATCATCTGGTCTCGGAAGTGACGGGGCGGCTGCGCCCTGACCGCGATGCATTCGACCTGCTGGCCGCCACCCTGCCGCCGGGATCGGTCACGGGCGCGCCCAAACACCGCGCCATGCAGATCATCGATGAACTGGAAGCATCTCCGCGCGGCGCCTATTGCGGCACGGTGGTCCGTATTGGCCATGATGGCGCCATGGACAGTTCCGTCATCATCCGCACGCTGGTCATGACGGCGCACCGGATCACGGCGGCGGCGGGGGGCGGCATTACCCATGATTCCGACCCCATGCGGGAATATCGTGAAATGAAGCTGAAGATCGCGGCCCTGCGGGCGGTTTTCGGTGATGTGGACAGCGAGCGGCCATGACCCCTTCCCCCCTGCCCGTATGGCTTGATGGCCGGGTGCTGGCTGCGTCTCAGGCACGCATAGACCCGGCCGACCGGGGTTTCCTGCTGGGCGATGGCGTGTTCGAGACCATGCGCGTGGCGGGGGGGCGGGTCTGCCACTTTGCCCGCCACATGGACCGGCTGGCCCGGGGGGCGGCCGTGCTGCACATGCCCCCGCCCGACATGGCCGTCCTGAGCGCCGGGGTAGATGCCCTGCTGGGCGCCTGTGCGCTGGTATCCGGCTCCCTGCGGCTGACCCTGACGCGTGGTACCGGCCCGCGCGGCCTGTTGCCGCCCGCCCCTGTCGTGCCGACCTGCCTTATCACAGCCACCGCCGGCATGCCGCCTTCCACCCCGGTCAGGCTGGTCACCTCCACCCACCGGCGGGATGCGGCAGGTGTGCTTTCGCGCATCAAGAGCCTGAACTACCTGCCCTCCATCCTTGCGCGCATGGAGGCGGCGGCACAGGGTGCGGATGATGCGCTGCTGCTCAATCATGCAGGCCATGTGGCCGAAACCAGTGCCAGCACGCTGGTTGCCTGCATGGGGGGGCAGCTTGTCACCCCCCCGGTCAGCGATGGCGCGCTGCCCGGTACGGTGCGGGGCGTGCTGGTGGATGCGGGCATGGTCAGGGTCGGGCGCATCGAAGCCGCCGGGCTGCATGAAGCGCAGGCCCTTTTTGTCCTGAACAGCCTTGGCGTGCGTGAAGTGGTGGCGCTTGACGGGCATGCGCTCGGGCGCCGGCCCGACCTGCTGGCGGCGCTCCGGGCCTGTGCCTGGCGCTGATTTCCGCCCCGGACAGGCCAGTTATGGCATTTCACTTATTGCCCATCGTGACGGGGTTGGACTAATCCAACCCGGATTGGCCCATTTCCAGCTTGCGTGAAAGGTCACCGCTGATGACCCCCCCCACCACCGTGCCCGTCCGGCGTGCCCTGATTTCCGTATCCGACAAGAACGGCCTGCTTGACCTTGCCCGGGCCCTTGTCGCCCATGGTGCGGAAATCCTTTCCACGGGCGGTTCCGCCCGCACCCTGCGCGAGGCGGGCATCCCGGTGCGCGACGTGTCGGACCATACCGGCTTTCCCGAAATCCTGGATGGCCGCGTCAAGACGCTGGTGCCGCAGGTGCATGGCGGAATCCTGGGGCGGCGTGACCTGCCCGCGCATGTGCGCCAGATGGAAGAACACGCAATCGCACCGATCGACCTGGTGGCCGTCAACCTCTATCCGTTCGAGGCCACGGTGGCATCCGGCGCGGGGGCGGAGGACTGCATCGAGAATATCGATATCGGTGGCCCCGCGCTGATCCGGGCCGCCGCCAAGAACCATGCCCATGTGGCGATCGTGACCGACCCGGCCCAGTATGCGGACATCATCACCGCGCTGGAAAAGGGTGGCACCACGCTGGCCCAGCGCACGAAGCTGGCCGGTGCCGCCTATGCCCGCACCGCCGCCTATGATGCCGCCATTGCAAAATGGTTCGCAGGCCAGGAAGGCGAGGACCTGCCCCCGCGCATGATCGTGGCGGGCGAAAAGCGCGAAAGCCTGCGCTATGGTGAAAACCCGCACCAGAAGGCCGCCTTCTATACCGATGGCACGACCCGCCCCGGTGTGGCTACCGCCCGGCAGATTCAGGGCAAGGCACTGTCCTACAACAACATCAACGACACGGATGCGGCGTTCGAGGCCGTGGCCGAATTCGATGAACCCGCCGTGGTGATCGTAAAACACGCCAACCCCTGTGGTGTGGCCACCGCCGCGACACAGGCGGAAGCGTGGGACCGGGCGCTGCGCTGTGACCCGGTTTCCGCCTTTGGGGGCATTGTCGCACTCAACCGCACGCTGGAGGCGGCAGCGGCAGCCCGCATCGCCACCCTGTTCACCGAAGTGATCGTGGCCCCCGATGCAACGGAGGAAGCGCGCCAGATCCTGGCACGCAAGAAGAACCTGCGCCTGCTGCTGACCGGTGCCCTGCCCGACCCGGCACAGGGCGGGGTCGTGGTACGTTCGGTTGCCGGCGGCTTCCTGGCCCAGACGCGCGATAACGGGCGGATTGCGCCCGATGCGCTGAAGGTGGTGACGAAACGCGCGCCGACTCCGGCCGAGATGGCGGACCTGATCTTCGCCTTCCGCGTGGCCAAGCACGTCAAGTCCAACGCCATTGTCTATGCCAGGGACCAGAGCACGGTCGGGATTGGCGCGGGGCAGATGAGCCGCGTGGATTCCGCGCGCATCGCCGCCACCAAAAGTGCCGATGCCGCGAAGGCCGCGGGCGTTGACCACCCGCTGACACAGGGCAGTGTCGTGGCGTCGGACGCGTTCTTCCCCTTTGCCGACGGGCTGGAGGCCGCCATTGCCGCAGGGGCCACCGCCGTGATCCAGCCCGGTGGCTCGATCCGTGATGACGAGGTGATCGCCGCCGCTGATAAGGCAGGCATCGCCATGGTCTTCACAGGTATGCGCCATTTCCGGCACTGATCCCAGCACTGGCCACTTGCCTGTACGCCGGGGATGGCATGAGATGACATCCCCGGCGGGACAGCCGGACCAAGACAGACGAAAGACGGGTACCTGCATGGACATTCATCGACGTTCCTCCTGCCGCCTGCTCGCGGGCGTGCTTGTGGCTGGCAGCCTGGTGGCGGGCGGCGCCCATGCAGCCACAAAGAGTGCAACCCCGGCGGCGGCAGCGGCCCCGGCACAGGTTGCCCCCGTGTTCGACATGGCCCCGCTGCCCGTCACCACGGGGCAGCTTGCGCAGTTCATCCTGACCTCGACAGGGCAGGTCTCGGGCCTGCTGCTGGCCGATGGCACGCAGGTCTTCTGCCCGCGTGAACTGGGCGACAGCCTGCCCGCCATCGTCCGCCCCGGTGAACAGGTGAGCATAAGCGGCCTGAAGGGGGCGGCCCGCCCCATCGTGCGCGCCTATGCCGTGACCGGCCCGCGCGGGCGGCGGATTGCCGATGTGCGCGTGGAAGGGGCAGCAATACCCTATGATTCTCCCAGCATCGGGCCGGACGTGCCGGTGGACGGCATCATCCTTGCCCCGCTCTATGACATGCAGGGCAAGGTGCAGGGCGTGATCATGCGCGACCATTCCATCGTGTACGTGGGCGAGACGAATGCCGCCCGCCTGGCCGGCTGGCTCAAACCGGGGGCGACGCTGCATGCCATCGGCACGGGTGTATCGGGCGAGCGGGGCACGGCCATCAACGCGCGTGAGATCGGGCCGGACGTGAACCAGGCCATCCATGTGGAACCCGCCGACGCACCGCCGCCGGGCGCCTTTCCCGGCAGCGCGGGCTATGATGTCATTCCCGGCGCGGCCTCGGCCGAATAGGGGCATCCAGAACGCGTGACGCACAAAAAAGATGCGGTGGTGGCGTCTTTGTTTGCCACCGCTTGCTTGACAGGTTATTGCAGCATCGGTAGCTACCGCCTGCACCCTTGGGATGTGCGAGAATTTGGATAAGGATAACGACCCTTCCGGCGAGTCCTTCAACCGACGACTGGAAGCGGCGCGCGAGCGGCTTGAACCGCGCATGGCCGCCAGACAGGAAACGGGTGGAACACTGTCCGATCTGGGCCTGGTGGTCAGATCGGGGACGGAACTTGTCTCGGCGCTTGTGGTCGGGGTTGCGATCGGCTGGGGGCTGGACCACTGGCTGCATGCAAGGCCTTGGTTCCTTATCGTGTTTTCGCTTCTTGGGGGCGTGGCAGGTGTGCTTAATGTCTGGCGTCTTGTCAGGCCCGATGCCATAAACACTAAGGCAGAGGGGCCGGATGACGGCTCTGGACGGATATAGGGAAGAACGAAGTTGGCGGCCGGATCATCCATCGACGCGCTCGGTCAGTTCGAGCTCCATCCAGTTCTGGGTGCACTAGGCGAATCCCTGCGGTTCAGCCAGTCCCCCATGATGATGATTGTCGCCGCCGTTGTGGTCCTGGCGTTCCTGTACGCGGGCATGCGTCCCGCGGCGGTGGTGCCGGGCCGGCTGCAGTCGGCAGCGGAAATGTGCTACGATTTCATCTACAACATGGCGGTCGATACGATCGGTGTCGAAGGCCGGGCCTTCTTTCCCTTCGTGTTCACGCTGTTCTTCTTCATCCTGGCCGGCAACTATCTTGGCCTGCTGCCTTTCTCCTTCGCCTTCACCAGCCATATCGCCGTGACCCTGGCGCTGGCGCTGATGGTGTTCTGCCTCTCGATCATCGTGTCGCTCAAGGTGCAGGGGGCAAAGTTCTTTGCCCACTTCATGCCCGCCGGTGCGCCCAAGGCCCTGGCGCCGCTGCTGATCCCGATCGAGATCCTTTCCTTTCTTTCGCGTCCCGTAAGCCTGTCGATCCGTCTGTTTGCCAACATGGTCGCCGGTCACGTGATGTTTGACATGTTTGCCGCCTTCACGATCATGCTGGCCGGTCTGGGCTTCTTCGGTGACATCATCGCCGTTGGTCCCGTGGTCATCAATATCGCGCTGATGGCACTCGAATTGCTGGTGGGTGCATTGCAGGCCTATGTGTTTGCCATCCTTACCTGCATCTATCTGAGGGAAGCGGTGGCCCACTAACCGGGTCGCAATTCCGCTTCCATCTATTTCAATCCAGAACGTCTGAAACAAGGAAAACAAGACATGGATATCGCAGCAGCCCGTGAAATTGGTGCCGGTATCGCCGTTATCGCCCTCGCTGGCGTTGGCATTGGCCTGGGTAACATCTTCTCCACGCTGGTCAGCAGCATTGCGCGCAACCCGTCTGCCCGCCCGCATGTGTTCGGCCTGGGCATGCTGGGCTTCGCCCTGACGGAAGCCGTTGCCCTGTATGCGCTGCTGATCGCGTTCCTGATCCTGTTCGTCTGATATACAGGAGGCGAACATGGCGCGCGCCGTGATGTATGACAACATCCGAAGGGCGGGGTCTATCGCGGCCGCGTCCGCGCTGGCTCTGCCGCTGATGGCCATGGTTGCCCCTGGCGCGCGCGCCGAGGGCATGCCACAGCTTGATTTTGGCAATCCCTATGTCATCGGTCAGGTGGTATGGGGCGCTGGCATCTTTCTGGTACTCTATCTTCTGCTGAGCCGTTCGGCGCTGCCGAAGGTGGAGAAGGTTCTCTCGCTGCGTCGCCAGACGATCGAGACGGATCTGGGCATCGCCCACAAGGCCAAGACCCGTGCCGACGAAGCCGTGGCCGAACTGCATGAGGCCCGCCGCAAGGCACTGGCCGAGGCACAGGCCAATGTGGACAAGGTTGTCGAGGAGGCGCGTCTTGCCGCTGCCCGGCAGACCGAGGAAATGAATGCCCGCCTGGCTGCGGAAATCCACGATGCAGAAACGCGCATCGAACAGGCACGGGGTCAGGCCCTGGCGTCCGTGCGTGAGATTTCCACAACTACGGCGGAAACGCTGATCCATCAGTTATCCGGCATTGCCGCCCCGGCCGATTTCGTGACGGCAAAGGTCGGTTCTGCTGCGGCGGCCCGTGGTCTCTGACCGGTTGCCCAAGACAGACAGGTCATAATCATGTTTCATGATCCCCGTTTCTGGTCGGCTGTTGCCTTTGTCCTGTTTTTTGTCCTGTTCGGGCGTTCACTGTGGAAACCCCTGGTGAGCGCGCTGGACGGGCGGGCAGAGCGAATCCGTGCCGAACTAGACGAAGCCGCCCGTCTGCGTCGTGAAGCGGAGCAGATGCTCGAGGACGCGACACGCGACCGCGAAGCGGCTCTGGCGGAAGCCAGGGAACTGGTCGAGCATTCGCTGCGCGAAGCCGCCAATATCGCGGCCCAGGCCCGCAAGGATGCCGAGGACGCCGCCGCCCGGCGTGAACAGATGGCAAAGGACCGCATTGCCTCGGCAGAGCGTTCGGCGCTGCGTGAGGTGCGCGAGACGGCGGTGGATATTGCCATTCAGGCCACCCGTGAAACACTGGCGGCAAAGCTGCAGGCCGATGACGATGGCAAGATCGTTGACAGGTCGATCGGTGACCTTTCGGCTGCCCTTTCACAGCGCGCCGCCTGATTGCCGTTGCTGAACGACGCAACGCAGGGGACAGGAAGCGGGACGGATAACCGTCCCGTCGTGTCCATTATCGCAGCCGTACTGAATGAAGGGGAGAATATCCGCCCCCTCTGTCAGGAAATTGCGGCTGTACTGGGCCAGCTACCCGGTGCGGAAGTCATTTTTGTAGATGACGGCAGTACCGATGCCACGGTAGCGGAACTGGAAGCCGTAAGGCGTGATGGCATCCTGCCTGAATTGCGCATCCTTTCGCATGGCGAGGTCTGTGGTAAATCCGCGGGCCTGCGCACCGGTGTTGAAGCAGCCCGGGGCGAATGGGTCATCGTGCTGGATGGCGACGGGCAGGATGATCCTGCTGATTTCATTTCCATGCTGGAACTGTGCCGTACGGCTGCGGGGCGTGCCCCGCTGGTCGTAGGCGTGCGGACAAAGCGGCAGGATACCCTGTCCCGCAGGCTTGCCTCACGCTTTGCCAACCGGCTGCGCAACCGCCTGCTTGATGATGGCTGCCCGGATACGGGGGCATCGCTCAAGGCGTTCCGGCGGCAGGATTTCCTGGGCCTGCCGCAGTTTGAGGGCCTGCACCGCTTCCTGCCCGCCCTGATGGGGCGGCGGGGTGTGCCGCTTGTCTGCGTGCCGGTTCATCATCGCAACAGGCTGCATGGTTCTTCCAAATACACCAATTTCAACCGGGCCATCGTCGGCATCCGTGACATACTGGGTGTGATGTGGCTCAACAACCGCGCCAGGATACCGAAACGCGTTACCGAACGCTGAAGGGATCGTGCCATGACGCGCCTGACACTGCGCCACTACCTGTTTGTGGCGCTGTGCGTGTTTGTCCTGTTCCTGCCGGGTCGGGCTTCGCTGCCACCGCTGGACCGTGATGAACCGCGCTATATGGAAGCCACGGCCCAGATGCTGCACAGTGGCAACTATGTCGATGTCCGGTTTCTGGATCAGCCCCGCTATCTCCAGCCTGCGGGGATATACTGGCTGGAAGCGGCGGCCGTCCGCCTGACCGGCATGCAGGACCGGCATGCCACCTGGCCCTACCGTATTCCCTCCCTGCTTGCTGTTACTGCGTCCGCCGTGCTGACGGCATGGATTGGCGCCGCCCTGTTCGGCCCGACCTGTGGCCTGCTGGCCGCAGCCCTGCTGGCCGTATCCGTGCTGATGACGGCGGAAGGGCGGATGGCCACCATTGACACAACCCTCCTGCTGTCCGTTCTGCTGGCGCAATGCGGGCTGCTGCGTGCCTATCTGGACCGGGAGCGCGACCTGGCCACACCACTTGCCGCTGCCATGCTGTACTGGGTGGCCCTTGGCTGTGGCCTCATGCTCAAGGGGCCTGTGGTGCTTGTGCCCGGCTTTGGCACGCCGCTGGCGCTGGCGCTGGTGGAGCGCCGTATCGACTGGTGGCGGCGCCTGCGCCCGGCATGGGGGTGGCTGGTCATGCTGGCCATCGTGCTGCCCTGGTGCGTTGCCATTGGCGTGGTCAGCCATGGTGATTTCTTTACCCGTGCGGTGGGACATAATTTTCTGGGCAAGGTGGCCAGTGGGCAGGAAACGCATGGCCTGCCGCCGGGCTATCACCTGGGCGTCTTTGCCATTGCGTTCTGGCCGGGTTCGATTTTCGCGGCGATGAGCCTGCCCTTCATCTGGGCGCGGCGTTTCCAGCCGCATGTGCGCTACCTGCTGTGCTGGATTGTCCCGCACTGGCTGGTGTTCGAGGCGATTGCAACCAAGCTGCCGCATTATGTGCTGCCGACCTATCCAGCCATTGCCATCCTTACGGCGGCTGCCGTCGTCTCTTTTCCCACCAGTTGGGAATGGCCACGGGCCGCGTGGGCACGGGGGCTGCTGGCGGCATACGGGCTGGTATGGTTTACGGTTGGCTCCGTGCTGTCCCTTGCGGGGCCGGTGCTGCTGTGGCGGATGGAAGGCATCGTGCCATGGGCCGCGATGCTGATCCCCGCCGGGGCCCTGCCGCTTCTGGCCATGTCGGGATACATGATCCTGCACCGCGAGATGCTGCGCGCGGTCATGGCGGCGGTGGCGGCGGCGGTCATCATCCATGTGGGCCTGTTCATCACGGTTATTCCGCAACTCCATACAATATGGCTCAGCCCACGGCTTGCGACCCTTGTGGCGGCGCATCGCCCCTGTGCGCGGACCATCGTGGCATCCACCTCGGATTCGGAACCCAGTCTCGTGTTCCTGCTGGGGCAGGATACACGGCTGATCAATGCGGCGGCGGCGGCTGACTTCCTGCAGCAGAACCAGAAATGCGGCATGGCGCTGGTGGGCGCGCAGGATCTGGCGGCCTTTGGTGCCCGTGCCCTGCATGACGGACTGGATGTGCATGAACTGGGGCAGGAGCGGGGGCTGAATTATTCCACCGGCAGGCACCTGGCAATCGGACTGTATGCCGTGGTCAGTCCGACCATGCCGTAAACCATCAGGGCGCTTTTTTCAGAGCGCCCCATGCCATGCCACCCTTTTGGCAAAAGGTGGCATCCAGAAGCTTTCCGGGCCTATTTTTCCCATACCTGTGTCCATTGCTGGCATTCCGCTCCGGTCAGGGGCAGGGCAAGGGCCCTGCCGGCCGTGCTGGCGGCCATGGCGGTTTCCAGAACGGCCATCAGGGCGATGGCCTGTATTGGTGGTACCGGGTTGGGGCCACGGCCCAGGATCGCATCGCGCAGCAGTGCGTAATAGATGCGGTAATCACCCGGTGGCACGGGCAGGTGGCGGGTCGTATCGCTGCCGTCAAACAGCATGATGTCGTCCTGGTCCAGGCCCCAGCCCGGCGCGCCGGGCTGCAGGCCCGCGCGCAACTGGTTTTCCTGCTGGTCGGCATGGTGCTTGAGCAGGGAGCCATGGGTGCCATGCACGACAAAGCGCGGGCCGGCCCATGCGGCCAGCAGGCTGCAGTGCAGGCTGACCCGTAAGGATCCATATGTCAGCATGACCTGCGCCCAGTCCGTACCGCTGGCATGGTCGCGCTGCCGCGCCAGACTGGCCTGCACGGTATCAGGCAGGCCAAACAGCTGCAGTGCCTGATCAGCCATGTGGGGGCCAAGGTCGAACCACAGCCCGCTGCCCGGTGCATCCATTTCCCGCCAGCGCGCGCGTACCTGCGGGCGGAAGCGGTCCATCCGTGCTTCCAGTTCGGTTACCCGACCGATTGTCCCGGCCCGGACATGCTGGCGGATTCCCAGGAAATCACTGTCCCACCGCCGGTTCTGGAAAACGGACAGTACCCTGTCATGCGCCTTTGCCACCGTGGCCGCCGCGCGGGCCTGTGCCACGTTCAGGGTAAAGGGTTTGTCCACAACCACATGCAGCCCGGCCCGCAATGCGGCAATGGCAAGCGGGGCATGGGTCCGGTTGGGGGTAGCTATGACCACCATGTCCAGTCCAGGCCGGGCGAACAGGGCTTCGGGTGTGGCAACCACGTCCAGATGGGGCCAGTCCGCCAGTACGTCGGCGCGCCGGCTGGAACAGATGGCCGCCAGTTCCAGCCCCGGCGTGGCATGGACAAGGGGGGCATGAAAGATACGTCCGGCAAAGCCGTACCCTACAAGGCCGACACGCAGGGGCCAGCGGGACGGGTTGGACATCCGGTTTTCCTCTCTTTTCGGTGTTCAGGAGTCAAGTATGGCAGAAACCTGACAGGAAAAAGAGAAGAAGCCATGAACACGGACGGATCGGGGCATGTCCCGGCCCCGATGCGGTTAGAAAAGCAGGATCATGCCGCCTGAGGCACTGTTGTCGCTTTCCTTGTACGGGCCGTGTGCTGCCGAACTGGTATGGGCGTATTCCGCCACAAGGTTCAGCCAGTCGGTCATCTTGTAATACGCGGCCCCCACTTCCGATTCATTGCGGCGGACCAGATCGGGGTCGCTTTCACCCGGTGCAAGGTAGAGGTTGCTCACACCGTAGCTTCCCACCAGTTTGAACTTCTTGGTGAAGTTGTACATCATCTGGACATAGTAGCCTTCCGATGCGCGCTTGTGGCCGTTGCTGGCCACGCCATCAAAGAACAGGCCGGTCGTGCCCAGGCCACTGCCACGGTAGTAGTAGCCCACGAACTGCGCCGGGCCATAGGTCAGCTTGGTGCCGATTTCACCCGCTTCCGCGGTAACGCCACGCGTCTGCCCCGGATTGACCGCTACATCCGCCGTTGTGGTGGTGGCCATGTTGTAAATTCCGCCACTTGCCTCAAGCAGGGCCGTGCTGACCGTTGTGGTCCGGCTGACCGTCAGGTTCTGCTGGTGCTGGGTCAGGAAGCTGGCCCAGATGCGCGCGCTCAGCCCGCCGATCTTGAAGTCATAGGTCACCTTGCCCTGGATCATGGGTGAACTGTGCTGGGTGGAACTGGCCGAATAGGCATTGCCATTGGCGTCATCACCGGAGAAATCGAATTCATCCAGTGGCTGCAGGATGCCGATCGTGCCCTGGAAGCCCTTGATCGTGGGGGACTGGTAGGAAATCTGCGGAATCCAGTCAGCATAGACATAACCGACGCCGATGCGGCCCAGCGAGGTATTGCCCGGCGCCGAATTGCTGCCGGTGGAGCCGACACTGAGCAGCGTTGCGTCATCCAGGATGGCATCGCCGCCAAAGATGCCAAGGTCGCGGCCGATCTTGAACGTGCCCCATTTCTTGTTACCCGCCGTCACGTAAACCTGACGAAAATCGATGCCGGCGGTGCCAAGGCCCACCGGGCTGCCGCCGGTATTGGCGTTGAAGGCACCGTTCTTGGCATTGTCGATGCCGGGATACATGCCCATGACGGCGGCAAGGTCGATGCCGTTCTGCGTGGTCGAGAGCTTGAGGATCAGGCCCGCGGGCAGCAGGCCGTTGCGCAGGGCGGACGAGTCGAACCCGCTGGACCCGGTCGAGACGCCACCGGCGACCGGCATGCCGCCTGCCGGGCTGTTATAGGTATAGAATCCGTTGATGAAGCCCGAGAGGTTGATGTTGATCGGGCCGGCCTTGAAGGTCAGGCCCTTGCCGGGTTCATATTTTGCCATGCGCACGAACGAATCACCCCCGCCAAGGGCCATGGAATGCTGGGCGGCAAGCCATGTGGATTCAGCCGATGCGGCGCTGGCCTGCGCGCTGGCCGCCGCCTGCTGGGCCTGCGCCAGCACGTAATCGGGGTCCATGCCGCCGCCGCCAATCTCGATCTGGCCGGGGGGCTGCACGGTGTTGCCCATGGCGGTGCGCATCTGGGCATGGGCGGATGTGGGGGTGGCCATATGGCGCTGTACGGGCATGTATTGCGGCCTGCTGGCGGATGCCGCTTCGCGTACATGCTGCATGTGGTGGGCCAGCAGCCCCCTGTACTCGCCCTGCGTCAGGCTGCCCTTGGCCTTCAGGATGTCAAGGAGTTCACTGTAATCGTCAGCCCGCGCCCCATCGGGGCAGGCCATGGATGCACTGCCGGTTGCCATGACAACCACCGCGCCGATACGCGCCAATCTTACTGCCGACATAGTATTGAACTCCCTGTTGGCATTCCTGTTGTATAAACCCCGGCGGGTCAATGGCCCCCCATGGTCGTGGCAGGGGGGGCAGGGGAGTGCGCAATGGCAGCCATGACGGAGGGATATCTCCCCCCGGTGTGTGCCTGCGGGTCAGGAATGCCGGGTCGAACACACGGGATTCGTTAGCAATTATCCCTTTTTTTTTATACAATGTTCAAAATATGGTCACTTGGGAACACATGTACGTTTCCTGTGTGGGGGCGTACGATATCGCAGTACGCAGACCTGCTTTTCCCGCTTCGCGCGTGCTGCGGGTGACAGGCGGCGGGTGGTATCAAACAATCGTGTGCGCATGGATTTGCGTGATCTGGACAATAAAACGCGGCCGCTGCCATGGTGCATGCAGGTGACAGTGTAAAACAGATTATCACAAAGCTGTGTTTATATTTCCTTAACTTATTTCTTGACTGTATCTCCGGTGCTCGTGGCCGCTGTCGTGATGTCACGGGCATGGCGCCATGCATCCTCCAGTGCCGCTAGCAGGGTGGGGTGTGGCGCGGTCCATTCCTGCATGCCCTGCACGGGCAGGGTCAGGCGCGCGCGCCAGCCGGTGTCAGGCTGGCGTTCGATCGTGAGCGGCCAGTCGGCGGGCAGGCGCGCAAGGATGCGGGCCAGGCGTTTCTCCGGTGTCTGGGGGGTTGCGTAATTATGGGACATTGCGGGCTCCTTGGCTGGAGCCCTGAGTCTGCCCCTTGACGGAAGTCCGGATAAGCCCAAAAAAACGCATCCCCCTTCCGCCAGCCAAGGATATGCCTGCTGTGTCAGCCTTTCCCGGACTTATTCCCGATGAATCAGTCGATGGTGTCGCCCATCTGATCCAGACCGCGCTCACGCCGGTTTTCATGCTGTCGGGCATTGGTACGCTGCTGAACATGTTCAACACGCGGCTTGCGCGGGTCAGTGACCGGATCGAGAGCGTGCGGGACAAGCTGGAAAGCACGGAGGACAAGACCGGAAAGGACGCCCGTGCGCTGCTCAGGCGGCTGGCGCTGCTGCATTACCGCACCCTGCTGCTGGATGCTGCAATCCTGTTTGGTGGCGTGGGGGGCGCTTCGGCCTGTGGTTCGGCCTTTGCGCTGTTTCTTGGCAGCGTGCGTGATTCCGCCGTGGCGTGGTGGCTGGTGCTCATGTTCGGCAATGCGCTGGTCTGCACCGTCATCGCGCTGGGCATGTTCCTGGGGGACAGCATCGTGGCGTGGCATGGCCTGCGCGTGACCATCTTCCTGCCGCACAAGCGCGACCTGCTGACCGCCATTACGCCGCAGGACTGACCCGGCACCCGCTCCTTCAGGGGGCGAACGAGTCCATCGCATACGGCCCGCGCGCGACATCATGGGCACCCCGGTCGGATAAAAGAGTATGGGCCGGCCCCACTCCCGTCAGGTAAGGAGCGTTCAGGACGGCACGCAAATCATAAGGAAGTTTTTGGTGAAGCTTTTTTCAAAAAGCTTCGAAGAACGCCGCCTTTTTGAAAAAAGGAGGCACCCAAAAACTGTTATTGATTATCTGTTTGCCAGCAATTGCCTGCTGAAGGATGGCGGGTCAGCCGCCCCGGCGCATCTCACGCCGCGCACAGAGTGGCAGCAGCACAAGGAAGTAGCCGAAATAGCACAGGGCGGCGACCCGGCCAACGATCATCCATCCGCCCTCCGCATGGTGGCGGCCGACCAGACCCATCAGCACGAACGAGACCACGACCCCCGCCATGCCTGCCCGGCACAGCGGACGCGAACGCGCCGAGCGCACGGGCGAGGGGTCCAGCCATGGCACCATGAACAGCACCCCGATCGATGCTCCCGCCGCCACCAGCCCCCCGAATTTGGAAGGCACGGACTGCAGCAGCCCGTAGAAGGGCAGGAAATACCATTCCGGCTCGATATCGGCAGGCGTGTGCATGGGGTTGGCCGGGCGATAGTTTTCCGGCTCGGCCAGCAGGTCGGGCCACAGGAAGGCCAGGGCCACGAACACCAGCGCGAACAGGACAAGGCCCGTCACGTCCTTGGTAGTGTAATAGGGGTGGAAGGGCACCGTCTCACGCGCGGGCACGGGGCGGCCGGTGGGGTTGTTCGGCCCGCTGACATGCAGGGCCGCCACATGCAGCGCCACGATGCCCACGATGGCGAACGCCATGACGAAATGCAGTACGAAAAAGCGGTGGATGAAGATATCCCCCAGCTGGTCGCTGCCTTCCATGATGTGTTCAAGCGCAGGCCCGATGACCGGTACCGCCCCCACCGCCTTGCCCGCGACATCCGCCCCCCAGTAGGACATCTGCCCCCATGGCAGCACATAGCCCGCAAAGGCGGTGACCATGACCATGACCAGCAGCACAAGCCCGGTCAGCCACAAAATCTCGCGCGGCTGTTTGTAGGAACCATAATACAGCCCGCGGAACAGGTGGACATAAAGGGCCGCCATGAACAGGCTTGCCCCCGTTACATGCAGCGCGCGCAGCATCCAGCCGGCGGGAAGCTGGCGCTCGATCATCTCGACCGATAGGAAGGCCTCACTGGCGGTGGGCGTGTAGTTCATGGCCAGGAAGATGCCGCTTGCCAGCATGATGACCAGCACAACAGTCAGGATCGCCCCGAAATTCCATAGCGCGTTGAGGTTACGCGGCATGGGGAAATCGACATATTCCTTCCGCAACGCGGTAAAGACCGGCAGCCTGCGGTCAATCCATGAAAGGAGGCCGCCTGGCGGTTCCGGCTGCCCGTGCGGGGGCATGTTTTCGGGAAGGCTGGACCCGCTCATTCCTGGTTCCTGCATGCAGACGTAAAGAAATATCAGCTACCGTGTAGCAGCCCCGCAGGCCGCAGGCACCTGATCTTTTTTCTCATGCCGTGTGCAGGGAAGGCGCTGGAAAAGGATAAAAGTTTACTGGGGGTCGCCTTTTTTCAAAAAGGCGACATTTCCTGAAGCTTTCTGGAAAAAGCTTCACCAGAAACTTTCCACGTTTTGCGTAATGGCTCCTTGGAAGCCATTAAAAAACAAAACCGGATTTTCAAGGAAAGTGGCGCACCCGAAAGGACTCGAACCTCTAACCCCCAGATTCGTAGTCTGGTGCTCTATCCAGTTGAGCTACGGGTGCGTCGTGAGGGGGCTTTTAGCCGACGGTTCCAGCCCCTGCAACCCCCTTTTTTTATTGGGTGAAAGATTTTTTTCAGGCCCGCTTTCCAAACAGCCTTCCGGCACGCCGTACCGTCCATGCGCGCAGCTGTTCCATGTAAAGATAGATGACCGGCGTGGTGTAGAGCGTCAGCAGCTGGCTCATTGCCAGCCCGCCCACGACCGTAATGCCCAGCGGGCGGCGCATCTCCACGCCATAGCCGCCATTGGTGATGAGGGGAACCGCCCCGAGGGCCGCCGCCAGCGTGGTCATGAGGATGGGGCGGAAGCGCTGGATGCACGCATCACGGATGGCCACCCGCGGGTCCAGCCCCCGGTCACGTTCGGCATGCAGCGCGAAATCCACGATCAGGATGGCGTTCTTCTTCACGATTCCCACCAGCAGGATCATCCCGATCATGGTGATGAGCGAGAACTCCTGCCCCGTCACCCACAGCCCCAGCACCGCCCCCACCCCGGCGGAGGGCAGGGTGGACATGATGGTCAGCGGATGGATGTAGCTCTCATACAGGATGCCCAGCGTCACATAGATGGTGACGAGGGCCGCGATGAAGATCAGCACCTCGTTGATGATGGCGGACTGGAACTGGGCCGCCTGCCCGGTAAAGCCACCGTGGATGGAGGGCGGCACATGCAGGCGGATCATGGTCTCCTCCACCGTGGCCGATGCATCGCTCAGCGCCGTGCCGGGGGCCAGGTTGAAGGAAATGGCCGCCGAGACGAAGCCCCCCTTGTGCGACACGGTAATGGATGTGGGGCGCGGCACCAGCCTTGTCACATCCGAGAGCGGGATCATCGTCTCCGCCGATGAGGACACGGCCGACCCGCTGGACGCCCCCGCACCGCCCGCCAGCCGGTTCTCGATCTGGTTGCGGAAGGACTGCTGGCTGAGCTGCGTGCTGCGGCTTGCGGTGGTATCGGCCTGCACCCGCACCGTGTTGGACACCGTGCCGCCACCCGCCGTCCCGCCAGAAGTGGAAATGCGGAAGGAGCGCAGGATATCGGGGGACGTACGGTACGGTTCGGCCACTTCCATCACCACATGGTAGGTGGCAAGGGATGTGGAAATGTTCGAGGCGATGCGCTGGCCAAAGGCGTCATACAGCGTGTTGCTGACCAGCTGCGGGGTGATCAGGTAACGCGCGGCAAGGTCGCGGATGACGTCGGCATGGATGGCGGCGCCATTGTTCATGACATCCGTCGTCACGTCGCGCAGGCCGGGGGCGTCACGCAGCGCCGCCACCAGACGCGGGGCCCAGGTGTAGATGTCCTCCGCGCTGTCGCTGGTCAGCAGGTAGCGGTAGGCGCCTTCCTTCTGCCGGCCGCCACCGCCGCTTATGTCACCTGCCGAGAACATCGAGACATCCAGCCCCGGAATATGTTCCAGCCGGCTGTGGATGCGCGCGATCATCTCGTCCGGGCCGTCGCTTCGCCGGGTCCGGTCGATCATCTGGGCGAAGGCCTGCCCCTCGATATTGGTATCACCGGAGAAGGCGACGACTTCCTGCGTGTCGGGGTCGGCCATCATCGCATCGCTTATGGCGCGGATCTTTTCCTTCATGGCGGGGAAGGAGGTGGTCTGGTCGGCGCGGAAGAAGCTCATCACCATGGCCACGTCCTCCTTGGGCAGGATGCCCTTGGGCATGAGCACGATCACCCCCACCATCAGTGCCAGGCTGAGCGGCAGGCTGAGCGCCGTCAGCACATGGTGGCGCAGCGCCACGTCCAGCGTGCGCTCGTAAAACCGCAGCAGGTGCCGGTAGCCCGCCTCCAGCCAGTCACCCACGGCGCGTGGCCACCGCCGCCACCAGGGTGCTGTGGGCGGTGGGGGCGCGGGTTCCCCCACCTCCAGGAACAGGCTGCACATCATCGGTGTCAGGCTGAGTGCGAGCAGCAGTGAGACGGTGACGGTGATGGCCAGCGTCATGGAAAACTCGAAGAACACCTTCCCCGGCGTGCCGCCCAGCAGCAGCAGCGGCAGGAATACCGCCACCAGCGAGATGGTGATGGACATCACGGTAAACCCGATCTCACGCGAACCCTGCAGGGCGGCGTCAAAACGGTTCATGCCCGCTTCCATGTGACGGGCGATGTTTTCCAGCACCACGATGGCGTCATCCACCACGAAGCCCGTGGCGATGGTCAGTGCCATGAGCGAGAGGATGTCGAGCGAGAAATGGAACAGCGCCATGAGCGCCAGCGTGCCCGCCAGCGAGACGGGCACGGTAATGGCCGGGATCAGGGTCGAGCGCGGCGTGCGCAGGAACACCAGCACCACCGCCACCACCAGCACGACGGAGGCCAGCAGCGTCCACTGCGTATCGGCCAGGGAGGCGCGGATGGTGATCGAGCGGTCCATGGCCGGTGTCAGCACCACGCCGCCGGGCAGGGCCGCGCGCAGGGCGGGCAGGCGGCCCTTGATCTCGTCAATCACATGGATGACGTTGGCCCCCGCGCGCGGGCGGATGATCGCCATGACCGCCGTGTGCCCGTTCAGGAAGCCCGCCAGCCGTTCGTTCTCCACCCCGTTGCGCACGCTCGCCACATCACTCAGCCGCACGGGGTGGCCGCTGCGGTAGCCGATCACCAGGTCACGGTACTGGGCGGCGGTGCGGGCCTGGTCATTGGTGGCAAGCGTGTAGCGGGTTGTGTCGTTCTCTATGATGCCCTTGGGCGTGTTGGCATTGGCCGATGCCAGGGCGGAGCGGATATCCTCGAACCCCAGCCCGTATTTGAACAGGGGCCACGGGTTGATTTCCACCCGCACGGCGGGGGCGGAACTACCGGCAATCTCCACCCATCCCACGCCCTGTACCTGCGCCAGCAGCGGCTGCAGGCGTGTCTTGGCAATGTCATACAGTTCGGATACCGGCTGCGTGTCCGATGTCAGTGCCAGGATCATGACCGGGTTGTCGGAAGGGTTGGCCTTCCAGTATTCCGGCTGTGATTCCAGTGTCGCGGGCATGTCCGCGCGGGCGGCGCGCAGGGCGGCCTCCACATCATTGGCGGCGGAATCGATATTGGTCGATTCATCAAAGGTCAGCAGGATGAAGGCATTGTCCTGGCTGGAATCGGACTCGATCTCGCTCAGTCCCGCCACCTGGCCCAGCCTGCGCTCCAGGGGCGTGGTGACGGAACTGGCCATCTGCTGGGGTGACGCACCGGGCTGGGTGGCCATGACATAGATGACCGGCACCGCGATATCGGGCAGGTCACCCACCGGCAGCGTGCGGTAGGCCAGCAGTCCCGCCAGCAGCATGGCCGCCGCCAGCAGGGTGGTGGCCACCGGGCGCAGGATGAAGACACGACAGAGATTCACGCCCGGTTTCCGGTCCGGTCTTTCACGGGGTTCCGCTTCATGCCGCGGGCACCGGCCCGGTGGCCGCGTCCAGTCCCGTTTCGGCCATGGTGCCCGCCTGGCCGGCGGGCTGGCGGAAATAATAGGATTCCGCAATCCTGACCGGCAGCAGGTCCATGAAGCGTGACCCCGCCGCCAGCCACCATGGAAAGGAGATGCGCCGCCGCCCGCGCGCAACCCCGTCCAGGATGGCGCGCACGGCATCGCCCGTCTGGGTCAGGCCGGGCATGGGGAAGCGGTTCTGCGTGGTCATGGGGGTCGCCACGAAGCCGCAGGTCACGCTGGACAGGGCAATGCCCGCGCGCGCCATGTTGCCACCCGTCGCCACGATGAAGCGGTCCACCGCCGCCTTGGATGCGCAGTAAGACGGCGTGCCGGGGAACGAGACCAGCCCCGCCACCGATGCCATGGCGCAGATCCGCCCGCGCATCCCGTCCGCCCCGCGTGGCTGGTGGCGCATGACATGCAGGGCAGGCAGCACCGTGTTCAGCACGCCATCCATGTTGGTGGCGAACATGCGGCGGATCTGGTCATCGGGTTCATAGGGGGCTTCCTCCCCCCCGCGCGTGGAGGCGGTGATGCCCGCGCAGGCGAATACAAGGTCAAGCGGCCCGGCCGTGGTGATCCAGTCTTCCATTCCCCTGCGTTCGCACACGTCCTGTACGCGGATGTGGGCGTCCGCCCCCCGGGCGATGCACCGCGCCGCGACATCGCGCAGGTTGTTCCCGTTGCGCCCACCCAGATGGAGCGTGCGGCCCGGCCGGGCAAGGGCAAGGGCCAGCCCGCGCCCGATCCCGGACGAGGCACCTGTAATGAGTATCGAATCCTGTTTCATATTCGCAGATTACATACACCCTGTTAGAACTGCGCTACCCCGTTTGCGCGCCCCGGCCTGCATTTGTCGGGATGCCACGACCAAGGAGAGCCGCATGAGCCAGACATCCCTCCCCCCCCGAACAGCATCCGCCCCGCCGGTCCGGCGCCGGGGGGTCTGTCTGGTTATCTCTGCACCCTCGGGCGCAGGCAAGTCCACCATCGCCAATGCGCTGCGGGCATCCGAGCCACAGCTGCTGCATTCCGTATCGGTCACCACCCGCCAGCCCCGACCGGGGGAAAGCGACGGCATCCATTACCATTTCCGCAGCATGGAAGAATTCGAGCGCATGGCCCAGGCGGGCGAGATGCTGGAATGGGCGACCGTGTTCGGCCGGGGCTACGGCACCCCGCGCGCCCCGGTGGAGCAGGCCCTGGCGGAAGGGCGCGACATGGTGTTCGACATTGACTGGCAGGGCCACCGCCAGATCCGCGCGGCCCTGCCCGATGACGTGATCAGCCTGTTCGTGCTGCCGCCTTCCATCGAGGAACTGGAGCGCCGCCTGACCGGCCGCGCATCGGACGAAGCCGATGAGATCGCACGCCGCATGCAGGCCGCGCGTGACGAGATCTCGCACTGGAACGAATTCGATCACGTCATCATCAATTCCGATCTGGATACGGCGATTGCGGAAGCCCGCGCCGTGCTGGTCGCAGCCCGCCTTGAACGCCATCGGCAGGTGGGGCTTGCGGCGCTGGTGGCCGGTTTCGGGGTCTGAGCCACGCCGGCTGCGGCGGGGGGCGCACATGGCGCATGGGTTGCATGTGACATGGTTGTGGACAAGGCCGCCGCAATAGGCGGATATGCATCACGCGCGGCCCGTGGCCGTGCCCGCCTCCTGTCCTTTCCCGCCGGATTCCCATGCCCGCCCGTACCACGCCCGCCACCGCCATGCCGTACTGGATGATCGCCCTGCTGGGCCTGCTTACGGCCATCGGTCCCCTGTCCACGGATATGTATCTGCCTGCCTTCCCCTTTATGGACAGTGACCTGGCGGGCGGGTATGCGGGGGCCAGTCAGGTTACGCTTGCGGCATGGTTTGCGGGGCTGGCGGTGGGGCAGTTCAGCCTTGGCCCCATTTCCGACCGGCTGGGGCGCAGGATTCCGCTGGTGGGCGGGCTGGTCCTGTTCATTGCGGGGTCCATGGGGTGCGCGCTGGCGGACGGGTTCGACCTGTTCTGTGTGTGCCGGTTCGTCTCGGCGCTGGGCGGGGCGGCCAGCGCGGTCGTGCCGCGCGCCATCGTGCGCGATGTGGCCACCGGCGCGCCGGGCGCGCGCATCATGTCACAGCTTATGCTGGTCTTTGGCGTCATGCCCATCCTTGCACCCTCGCTGGGCAGTCTTGTACTGTCGGTCGGGCACTGGCGGTGGATATTCTGGATCGCGGTCGGCTACGGCATGGTGGGGCTGGTGACGGTGCTGGCCACCCTGCGCGATACCATGCCGATGGACCGGCGCATCCCCTTTTCCCTGGCTGGCATGATCGGCCGCTATGGCGGGCTGGTGCGTGAGCCGGTGTTCATGTCCAGCGCGCTGCTCAACAGCTTTTCCTCCTTCGTCATGTTTGCCTACATCACCTCCGCTCCCATGGTGTTCGAGCATCTGCTGGGTTTCACGCCGGGGCAGTTCGGGGCCTTCTTCGGCATGAACGCCGCGATGTTCATCGTCTCGGCCCAGATCAACGCACGCCTGGTCCACCGGATCGACCTTTCCCGCCTGGTCGATGGCGGGATCGGGTGCGTCACGGTGGCGGCGGTGGCGTGCCTCGTACTGTCGCTGGCAGGGGTGGCGGGGGTGGGGCATCCGCTGCTGGTGTGCGTGCTGGTCATGTGCATTACCGGCTGCCTTGGCTTTATCGGGCCGAATGCCACGGTCATGGCCCTGACCCATCACGGCCACCAGGCGGGCAGTGCCTCGGCCCTGATGGGGACGATCCAGTTCTCCCTTGCCGCGGCCAGCGGCTTCATCATGGGTCATGTGGCCTTTCACAGCCCGGCGCCGCTGGCCATGGTGATCATGGCGGGTGTCGTGTGCATGATGGCATGCAACATGTGGCGGCAGGCCTGTGAACGGCGCGCGGCTGGCCAGGGGGCATCGTGACGGATGGTGGCGTGCCTCAGGTGCTTTCGCTTTGACGTGGGGCACGCCGCGCGCTAGGGCAGGGAGCATGTCCGCAGGATATGGCGCCCGCTGTGGCGTGCCCCTCAAGCGCTGGAGGCCTTGTGAACGGCGTTCTTGATTTTGTTGCCGGACTGGGCCGGGCGGTTCTGGACATTGTCCGCATGGCGGGAAAGGTGGCGCTTTTTGCCGCGCGCGCCCTGTCGCATGTGGTCCGTCCCCCCTTTTACTGGCGTATCCTGTGGGGCACGCTGGTGGAGATCGGTTTCTTTTCCCTGCCCGTGGTGGCGCTGACCGCGCTGTTTTCCGGTGGCGTGATCGCGCTGCAGTCCTATACCGGCTTTGCCCAGTACCATGCCCAGAACGCCATCGCCGGGATTGTCATCCTGGCGGTCACGCGCGAACTGGGGCCGGTGCTGGCGGGGCTGATGGTGGCGGGCCGCGTGGGGGCCGCCATGTCGGCCGAGATCGGGACCATGCGCGTGACCGACCAGATCGACGCGCTGAGCACCCTGTCCACCAATCCCATGAAATACCTGGTCACGCCCCGGCTGGTGGCAGGTACGCTGGCGCTGCCCTTCCTGGTGCTGGTGGCGGACATACTGGGTGTGCTGGGCGGCTTTACCGTATGCGTGATGAAGCTGGACTTCTCGCCTTCCGCCTACATTGCCGCCACCATCGCCTCGCTCAAGGTGATGGATGTGACGGTGGGGCTGGTGAAGGCCGCGATCTTCGGGTTCCTGATCGCGCTCATGGGCTGCTATCACGGCTATAACAGCCGGGGCGGGGCCGAAGGGGTGGGGGCGGCCACCACGGCGGCGGTGGTCGCGGCGTCGATCCTGCTGCTGACCTTCGATTACCTTCTGACGGATGTGTTCTTTTCCCAATGAGTGACGCAACCCCCAAGATCCGCATTCGCGGCCTGAAAAAGGCGTTCGGCCCCAAGGTGGTGCTGGACGGGGTGGACCTTGATGTGATGGGTGGCACGTCATTCGTGGTCATTGGCGGTTCGGGCACCGGCAAGTCGGTGCTGCTGCGCTGCATACTGGGGCTGATCACGCCCGATGCCGGCTCCATCGAGATTGACGGCGTGGATGTCACCACCCTGTCCGCCCGCGAGCGTGAGCCGTACATGGCCAGGATCGGCATGCTGTTCCAGAACGGCGCGCTGTTTGACAGCCTGAGCGTGTGGGAAAACGTGACCTTCGGCCTGACGGCGGCCGCCCGCATGGGTCATGGCCCGCGGCTGACCCGCACGCAGGCGCAGGCGCGCGCGGCCGAACTGCTGGAGCAGGTGGGCATGGACCCCGCCGTGGGCGCGCTCTCGCCCGCCGAACTGTCGGGCGGCATGCAGAAGCGCGTGGGACTGGCGCGCGCCATCGCCGCCCGCCCCGAGATCCTGTTCTTCGATGAACCCACGACCGGTCTTGATCCCATCATGGGCGCCGTGATTGACGGGCTGATTGCCGACTGCGTACGAAAGCTGGGTTCCACCGCCATCGCCATCACGCATGACATGGCCTCCGCCCAGCGCATAGGGGACCAGGTGGGCATGCTGTACGAAGGCAGGCTGATCTGGCAGGGGCTGCCCTCTACCCTGTTTGACAGTGGCAACCCGGTGGTGGACCAGTTTACCCATGGCCGCCGCGAGGGGCCAATCAAGGTAGATGTTCGTAATTAACTGATAAATAAAGATAAAAATTTTTGGGTGCCCCCTTTTTCCAAAAAGGCGGCGTCTTTCGAAGCTTTTTGGAAAAAGCTTCACCAAAAACTTTTTCCTGTTTGGCTAAGGGCTTCCCTGACTTTTGCGGCCAGTCGCTCCATATATGATATACACGATCTGTTCTTGTCCAGGGAGCCATCATGGCGCGTCGGCCCGCTAACCGTTTTGTCTGCCAGTCCTGCGGGGCGGTCTTTCCCAAGTGGTCGGGCCGGTGCGATGCCTGTGGCGCGTGGAACAGCATTGTGGAGGAAACGGTCGAACCGACCGCCGGCGGCGGCACCAATGCCCGCAGGCGCAGTGGCGCCCGCATCAACCTTGTTGGCCTTGCGGGCGATACGCCGCCACCGCCACGGATCGAAACCCGGATTGGCGAACTGGATCGCGTGCTGGGTGGCGGGCTTGTCCCGGCTTCGGTCGTGCTGGTGGGCGGTGACCCTGGTATCGGCAAGTCCACGCTGCTGCTGCAGGGTGCCTGCGCGCTGGCACGCGCGGGGCGCAAGGTGATGTATATTTCGGGCGAGGAAGCCGTGGACCAGATCCGCCTGCGCGCACGCAGGCTGGGGCTGGAAGCGCCCACGCTGGAACTGGCCGCCGCCATCAACGTGGCCGATATCGTGGCAACGCTGGAGGCGGAAAAGGATCTGGCGCTGGTGGTGATCGACTCGATCCAGACCATGTGGATGGAAACGGTGGAAAGCGCGCCCGGTACCGTAAGCCAGGTGCGCGCCTGCGCGTTTGAACTGATCCGCCTGGCCAAGCAGCGTGGCTTCAGCCTGATCCTGGTGGGTCATGTGACCAAGGAAGGGGCGCTGGCTGGCCCCCGCGTGCTGGAGCACATGGTCGATGCGGTCATGTATTTCGAAGGCGATCGTGGTCATCAGTTCCGTATCCTGCGCGCGGCCAAGAACCGCTTTGGCGCAACTGACGAGATCGGTGTGTTCGCCATGACCGATCAGGGGCTGGAGGAAGTACCCAATCCCTCCGCCCTGTTCCTGGCCGAACGGCGGGGGCACATTGCCGGCTCCGCCGTGTTCGCGGGCATGGAGGGCACGCGCCCCGTGCTGCTGGAAGTGCAGGCCCTGCTTTCGCCCAAGGCGGGGGATGGCGGCGCGCGGCGTGCGGTGGTGGGCTGGGATACGGGGCGGCTGAACATGCTGCTGGCCGTGCTGGAAGCGCGTTGCGGCATTAAGCTCAACGCCATGGATGTCCACCTCAATATCGCAGGTGGCCTGCGCGTTGGGGAGCCCGCGGCCGACATGGCGGTGGCCGCCGCCCTTGTCTCCGCTGCCACCGGCCAGCCCACCAGTGCCGGTTCGGTCTATTTTGGCGAGGTGGGCCTGTCGGGCGAGATCCGTCAGGTCTCGCAGCCCGATACACGGCTGAAGGAAGCGCACAAGCTGGGATTCGAACACGCCTTCCTGCCGCGCCGGATCGCGCGCGGCAACCGCAGGCCCACCGCCCCGGATGGGCTGGGCATACAGGAAATCGGCCATCTGGGTGATCTGGTCAGCCTGTTTACGGGGGCAATGGAGGAGGCGGCCGGGTGAGCGCGCCCGAACGCTTCATGCTGCGTGAACCCGCCATGCTGGAGCGGGAAGTCAGGAAAAGCATTTTCCTGGCACAGGCCGCGCCCGTGGCAACACCGGCGGAGGCCATGGAATTCATCGCCACCGTCAGTGACCCCGATGCCACGCATAACTGCTGGGCCTATCTGATTGGCCAGACCTATCGCAGCGATGATGCGGGTGAGCCCGGTGGCACGGCGGGGCGTCCCATCCTGCAGGTGATCGAGGGACAGGGCTTTGACCGCACCGTGGTGGTGGTCACGCGCTGGTTTGGTGGCACCAAGCTGGGCGCGGGCGGTCTTGTGCGCGCCTATGGCGGCACGGCGGCGGAATGCCTGCGCACGGCCGCGCGTGTGCCGATTGTGGAGAGGGTATCCCTGACCTTCACCTGCGGTTTTTCCGACCATGCCCTGTTACGCGCGCGGCTGGAGGGCATGGACTGCCAGATTGTGGGCGAGGATTTTGGCGCGGCAGGTGTTGGCATGCATATCGCCCTGCCCGTGGCGCGGGAAGCGGAGGTCCGCACCCGCATCACCGACATCACCCGGGGGCAGGCGGTGATCCGTGTGGTGGAGGAAGATGCAGGTCAGGGTGTTGGAGACTAACGGCATTGCCGCTATGTCAGACAGCGTTTCACGTTCAGCATACGGAAAAAAGACCAGCCATGACCGATACCCCGCCGGACCGCCTGTCCGTCAATCCCGCCAGCCCCTTCTATAACGAGGCCCTGCTTGAGCGTGGCATTGGCGTGCGCTTCAAGGGCGTCGAGAAAACCAATGTCGAGGAATACTGCATCAGCGAAGGCTGGGTGCGTCTGGCGGTAGGGCGTGCCACGGACCGCTTTGGCAACCCGATGACCATGAAGGTCACGGGCCCGGTCGAGGTCTGGTTCAAGTCCGGCACCGGGAGCGAATAAAGGGATAAAAGTTTTTGGTGAAGCTTTTTTCAAAAAGCTTTGAAAGAATGCCGTCTTTTTGAAAAAAGGCGGCGCCCAAAAACTTTTCCATGAAAAAAGGCCGCCCCCATCGGGATGCGGCCTTTTTTTGTCTTCCCTGCCAGCAGCTATTCCTTGTCGATCGCGCGCTTGGGCAGCAGGGCGGGCACAAAGATCAGCGTCGCCACCAGCGTGCAGGCCAGTGAGAGCAGCAGCAGCCGCCCCATGCTGGCCGTGCCGGGATGGTGCGATGCCGCCAGCGAGCCGAACGCCGTGCCCGTGGTCAGCGCCGAGAACAGTACCGCGCGCGCCGTGGGGCTGGACAGTGGCGACCGGATGCCCGCCCGCCAGTTCATGACGAAGTAGATGTTGAACGACACCCCCACCCCCAGCAGCAGGGGGAGTGCGATGATGTTGGCGAAGTTGAGCTGTTCGGGCACCACGATGATCAGGATGACCGTCATCAGGGCCGAGAGCAGCAGGGGGGCCAGCACCAGCGCCGTATCGAGCAGCCTGCGCAGGGCAACCGCCAGGATGATGGCGATCATGACGATGGCCGCCGCCGCCGCCGTGACAAAGGCATGCACCATGGTTGCCGCACTCTGCACGATGTCGATGGCGGAGCCTGCCGCCATCGGGGCGATCTTCTGGATCTCGCTGACATAGGTGTGCAGCGCGCGGTTGCCCTTCATCTCGCGCGTGGGGTGGATTTCCACCAGTGCGCGGCCATCGGGCAGAAGGTAGTCACGCGCCAGCTGCGGCGGCACATCGGCAATGCCGACCGGCCTGGCCTGCAGCATGCCGCGCAGCATGTCGAGCTGCATGGGCAGGAAGCGCACCAGCGCCTCGTTGGTGGCCAGGATGCGCTGGTCATCGGTCTGTGACAGGTGGGCCAGGGCCGACTGGATGCGCCGCAGCGGGTCATCGGCGGCCAGCTTGTCCAGCACGCCACCCAGTTCGGCCGCGGTCTTGGCGGCGGCGGCCTTCAGTTCCGCGGCATCGGGGGCGGGCTTGGGGTTGGCCACGATCAGGGTGGGCAGCATGATGCTGGCGGCATCCTGTATCAGCGGCAGCTTGGTCTTCTGGTCGGCCGGCACGAGCGAGCCGAGCCACAGCGCGTCATGCACCAGCGGCAGGGCGGAAATCCTGTCCGACATGGCGGCGGCCTGATCCAGGGTGGGCATCAGGATATCCACCGTATAGGGCGAATACTGTGGCTCGGACATCAGCATGCCCAGCGTGACCATGCCTTCGGATTTCGGGTTCTTGGTATGCAATGGGTCGGCATCGAAGGTCAGGCGCGGCACCAGCGCCACACCCACCAGGGCAATCGCCACGAACACGGCCAGTATGGGCTTGCGGTGGTGGCGGATGGCCGTATCCACCGGGCGTGCCCAGCCAAAGCCGATGGTGCCATGCCCCGCCGTGGGACGGAACAGCCGCAGCAGGGCGGGCAGCAGCGTCAGCGTGCACACGAAGGCGAAGACCATGCCAAAGCCCGCGATCAGCCCAAGCTGGGCCACGCCCACGAAGGCTGTGGGGGTGAAGGCCAGGAAGCCCGCCGATGTGGCCATGGCGGCGACAAGGATCTGGTGGCCGGTCTCGTTCCCGGTCTGCTCAAGCGCCTGGACAATGCCGGGTGCCGAGCCATCGGGCAGGGACTGCGCGCGGAAGCGGACGGAGAACTGGATGGCGAAATCCACCGCGATGCCCACGAACAGGATGGCGAACGCCACCGAGATCAGGTTCAGCTTGCCCACCACAAGGGCCGCGAAGCCCGTGGTCAGCAGCAGCCCCGACACCAGTGTTATGATGATGGGCACGATCACCCGCCACGTATGCACCGCCAGCACCAGCCACAGCGAGACCAGCACCAGTGAGCCGAGCAGGCCCGCCACCATGCCTTCGGCCACGGTGGCGAATTCCTCATCCGCAATCTGGGTATCGCCCGTGATATGGACATGCGCCCGCCCGCTCTTGACGAAGGGCAGTTCGGCGGCAGCAGCGCGGATCGCATCGGCGGCGGCGCCCCCGGGCTGGAAGGAATCATAATCCAGCTTGGGCTGGGTCACGACAAACTGGAACTTGCCCCCCAGGTCGGCCAGGTCTCCCGCCAGCAGCCGCTCCCACGAAAGCGGTTCGGGCGTGCCGGACACGGCATGTTCCAAGGTGGTGGCAAAGCCGCCCAGCGCGCTACGGAAGGGGCCAAGATCGGCCTGGCCCTGGTTTATGCCCAGCGCGATCAGGTCCAGCGCATCAAACAGGCCGCGCCCGGAGGGGTCGGCGGCCAGTTCGCTCAGGAAGGGCTGGGCGGTGATGGTGGTGTTGAGCACGCGCTCCAGCGCCTTGGGGTCCAGGAACATCAGGCCGTTGCGCACCAGATAGGGGTCGGTCTGTGGCGTGGTGACGTAATTGAAATGGGTGTGGTCATCACGCAGCCTTGCCGCAAGCCCAAGTGCTGTCTGCTGGGCTTCCTCGGGCAGGGCCGCGTCGATCACGGCAACAAGCTGGTCCTGCTTTTGCGGAAACAGGCGGCCCATCTCGTCAGAGCGCTTTTTCCAGTCCAGTGAGGCCGAGAACATCTGGTCCGTATCGGTCGTGACCCCCAGCAGCGCATAGCTGGCATAGGTGGCACCCGCGATCAGGAGGGCAAAACCCGCCACGACCGCAATGGCATGACGGGAACAGAAAGCGACAAGACGCCCAAGCGGTACCGATAGCATGACGAGTATTCAGCCCTTCAGAAACCCACGTCGTGCCGCATGGGGCGCGGCAGCCGGTGAAGAGGCCCGGTTTGGCCCATGATGTGGTCCCGATGCAAGGTGGTTCTTTATTGCGTGCCGTAACAGGCCCTGCGTAATCACGTCACGGCTGGCCGGTCATGTGTATTTCCTTGGTGGCGGCGGGGTTCGGGCGTACCCAGCGCATTTCCATCACCTGCCATGCCACCAGCGAGGGCAGGCCCCATGCAATCTCGCGCAGGCGCTTGATCAGCGAGAGCGCGATGCCAGCCTGCGGCGACAGGCCGAACAGGCCGCCGATGATGATATAGCCCCCTTCCGACACGCCAAGCGCGCCGGGCACGGCAAACCCCGCCGATTTGGCGGCCTGCCCCACGCTTTCGATCACAAAGCTGTCAGCAAGGGAAAGCGGGTGCCCCATGGCGCGCAGGACAAGGAACACCTCGATCGTGCCCAGCGACCAGCCCAGCAGCTGCATGCTCCCCGCGCGCAGTGAATTCTCGCGCGTGCGGTACAGGCCCAGGATCTCGTCATGCAGCCCACGGATGTCATCCACCCCGTCCCATCCCAGATGCGCGGCGATGCGCACCAGCAGCCTTTCCACCACCGAGACCGCGCCCAGGTACTGGCTGCCAAAAAACACCGCCCCCAGCAGCAGCGCCGCACCCGCGCTTTCCATAAGTCCGTCGGTAACGGGGGAACGGTTGACCAGACAGAACAGCAGCCCCAGCCCCAGCAGCGTGAACGTGACCTGGCTGAGCAGTTCAATGGTCAGGTCACAGATGGTGGAGGCGGCGGCCCGCCTTATGCCCAGCCCTTCGCGGCGGGCCAGCAGGCGGGTGGTGATCACCTCCCCCCCCACCTGGGCTACGGGCAGCAGGTTGTTGATCCCTTCGCGCGCGCAGCGCAGGGCGACAAAATCGGCAAAGGGCAGGGGGGCACGTCCGGTCTGTGCCAGAAGCCGCCAGGCCTGGGCGGAGGCACAGACCTGTGTCGCATGGAATGCGATGATGGCCGGGATGCTCCACCCGCCCGCGGCCACCAGGCCCAGGATGTCATGCAGGCCGAAACGCGCCAGCATCCAGATCGCAAGGCCGATACCGAATGCCCCGGCGATGAAGGTGAGCTGCCGCATTCGCCATCCCCGCTTTTGTCCCTACAGGACCATGAGAGGACTGTTTTCAGCCGTTTCGCATGGGCCTGCGGTATCTTAACAGCCTCTGATTTTATGAAGCAATGCGATACTTTCAACACAGGCGGCAACGGCTTCGCGGCCCTTGTTGTGCACGTCATCACGCGAGCGGACCACCGCCTGTTCATCGGTATAGGTGGTCAGCACGCCAAAGGCGATCGGCACTTCGGTACTGAGGGCCGCCTGCTGCAGCCCGATCGTGGCGCCCAGGCTGATGAACTCGAAATGCGCGGTATCGCCCTTGATCACGCAGCCAAGGCAGACCACGCCATCATACCGCCCGGTGCGGGCCAGGGTCTGGGCCAGCAGGGGCAGTTCATACGCGCCGGGGGCGTACAGGATGTCTTCGGCGCGCAGGGCGATGTCGTGCTCGCCCAGCCAGGCCACCGCGCCATCGCGCAGGCCGTGGGTCACGTTCTCGTTGAAACGGCTGACCACGATCGCGATGCGCGGTGGGTGGGCGAAGTCAAGCCGGGCGGGGGTAGAGGGGATGTTGGTGCTCATGTCTGGCGTATTTTCCGTGATTGTCGTGATTGTTCCGTGTGAAGTCAGTGCGTATCCGCCGTTTCCGGCTGGCACAGGGCATGGCCCATCCGGGTGCGCTTGGCTTCGAGATAGGCCCGGTTGAAGGGGTTGGGTGCCACCGCAAGCGCAATGCGCTCGCGCACGTCAAAGCCGTGCTCGTGCAGGGCGCGCACCTTGTCGGGGTTGTTGGTCAGCAGGTCGAGCCGGTTCACCCCCAGCGCGCGCAGGATGGCGGCGGCCGCCTGCCAGTCACGTGCATCGGTCTCGAAGCCCAGCCGGTGGTTGGCGTCCACCGTATCCAGCCCTTCATCCTGCAGCGCATAGGCGCGGATCTTGTTGGCCAGCCCGATGCCGCGCCCCTCATGCCCGCGCACATACACCAGCACGCCCGCCTTGGCCCGGCCGATCTGCTCCAGCGCGCCCTGCAGCTGCGCGCCGCAGTCGCAGCGCAGCGAACCCAGCGCATCGCCCGTCACGCATTCGGAATGCAGGCGCACCAGCGGTACGGTGCCGGGGGTGCCCGGCTGGCCCTTGACCATGGCCACATGTTCCGTCCCGTCCGGGGCGCGGAAGGCGTGGATCATCATGTCCGTGCCGCCAAAGCGGCTGGGCAGGCGGGTGCGCGCGACCATCTCCACCGCCGGCGGGGCATCCGTGCCGTCCGTGATCGGGTTGTCCTTCAGCCAGCGCGCCAGTTCGGCGATGGAAAGGATCTGAAGCCCGTGGCGCCTGGCATAGGGGCGCAGGTCGTCCATGCGCGCCATGGTGCCGTCCGCGTTCATGATCTCGCAGATCACGGCGGCCGGGATCAGCCCCGCCATGCGGGCCAGGTCGACCGAGGCTTCGGTGTGGCCGGGGCGTGCCACCGTGCCACCCGGCACCGCGCGCAGCGGGAAGATATGGCCGGGGGAGACCAGGTCTTCTGGCCCCGCATCGGGGGCGGCGGCCGCCAGCACGGTCCTGGCGCGGTCGGCGGCCGAGATGCCGGTGGTCACCCCCTCACGCGCCTCGATGGAGACGGTAAACGCCGTGCCGCGCGGGCAGGTGTTCACCTGTGTCATCATGGGCAGGTTGAGTTGCGTGATCCGCCCGGGCGACATGGGCATGCACACCAGCCCACGGGCATGGGTGACCATGAAGTTCATGGCGTCCGGCGTCATGAGTTCGGCGGCCATGACCAGGTCACCCTCGTTCTCGCGGTCCTCGTCATCCACAAGGATGATCATCCCGCCCCGGCGGATGGTTTCTATGGCCTGCGCCAGTGCCGGGGGCATCAACGATACTGACATACGCTCTCCACATATTTGGCGATGACATCGACTTCGATGTTCACCGCATCCCCTGCCTTCAGGGTGCCAAGTGTTGTGTGTTCCCATGTATGGGGAATGATCATGAGGGCGATGCGGAACGCATCGGGTGGACACCCGTCGGCACCCGGCTCCCCCACCGCGTTCAGCGTCAGGCTGATGCCATCGATCGTGATCGATCCCTTTTCCACCAGGTAGCGGCGCAGGCGGGCGGGAATGCTGAAGGTGATGTGACGGGCCTCGCCCACCTGTTCCACCGCCAGCAGCCGGCCGGTGCCATCGACATGCCCCTGCACGATATGGCCTGACAGGCGGGTGGCGGGCGTGACCGCGCGTTCAAGGTTTACCCGGTGCCCGGCCTCGATCCGGCCCAGCGCCGTGCGGTCCAGCGTTTCCGAACTGATGAAGAACGTGGCGGTGCCCGCCGCGTCAAACGACGTGACCGTCAGGCATACGCCATTGACGGCAATGCTCTCGCCCAGGCTCAGGTCGGGTATGCCGGTGGCCACGGTGATGTCCAGGTCACGGTCAAGCCGCCGCGCGGCGCTGACGTGTCCCTGGTGTTCGATGATGCCGGAAAACATGCTTACTCCTTCACGGCGGAAAGTTCGGGCAGCAGGTGGAGCGGTGTCACATCCCCCTCGCGCACGCGGATGCCGTAGTGGTCCGTGCCGTCCGCGCCCGCGGTAATGGTCAGCCAGTCGTGCCACAGGCCATGTGCGCGCAGTTCGGCCAGCAGGGCTGGGCCGGCTTCCACCATGGCCCAGGTCACGCCCGCCCGGCCCAGCAGGTCCGGCAGGGCCGCGATGTCGGTGCACAGGCGGACGTCAAAGCCCCGGTTGCGCGCAGCCGTCAGGTAGGCGTCATCCACTTCCCCCGTGCGGGTGCAGATGGCGAGTACGCGCGGCGCGCGGCCGGCATGGTCGGGCACGCGGCGCACGTCCAGCCCCGGCCGGTCCGCGCGTATGGTGCGGCCGGTGGTAATCACCGCATCGGTTGCGCGGCGCAGGCGGTGCGCCAGGTCAAGCGAGGTGGCGGCGGTAAATGTGGTGCGTCCCGGCGGCGGCAGCATGGAGCCTGTGGCATCCACCGCCTGTTTGACCGTGATCCATGGCTGGCCGGTCCGGGCAAAATGGGCAAAGGGGGCCAGCAGGCTGCGGCACAGGGCGCGCAGGGCGGCCTGCGGGCCGGTGGGCTGGAGCACATGCACGCTCCGGCCCTGGCTGCGCAGGTAATCCGCCCCGCCGCCTGCAACATGGGGGTTGGGGTCACGCAGCCCGATCCACACATCCCGCACAGGGGTGGCTGCCAGCGCGTGCGAGCACGGGCCGGTGCGGCCGGTATGGTTGCACGGCTCCAGCGTTACGACGGCGGTATGGGCACGATCCAGCAGGCCGCGCGCGCGGCACTGGTTTATGGCCTGGATCTCGGCATGGGGCGTGCCCGCGCGATGGTGGCCACCCACGGCAAGGATGGTACCATCCCGATCCAGCAGGGCGCAGCCCACGGGGGGATTGGGGGCGGTGGCGCCCACATGGCGGGCGGCCTCATCAACCGCCGCGCGGAACCCGTGCGCGATGGCGGGGGGGAGGTCGGGGCCAGTTATGGCATTGCAGGCCTGCGGCAACGCGTCCAAAACACACTTCTCCATCCATCTGGACGGACTCAGGGCGCGTAAAACCATCTTCCCGCCTCCCCATGGGGAAGGCTGGCCATAGTTTCCGTTCTCTCTCATCCGGACTGTAACCGTCGGTTCCGGAATCACACCGGATCTGCTTGACCCCGACCAGCATAGAAGTGGCCGGGCGCTCGCGGACTTGTGCCCCCCGTTACAGGAAGCAGATACCGCCGGTGGGGAATTGCACCCCGCCCCGAGAACGCCTGCAAACCGGGCATGAACCCGATCTGCCTTTCAGTAAGGCGATATTGGGAATAATTTTCATCGATTGCAAGTAGGGTATTTTGAACCACAGTCTTCAATCGTACTTCGCAGGCCCGCCTTCCATGCGGCGACCGGGATGGAGAAGGGAGGGAATGCGGCCATGGTGGCCGAAATTGACCAGCCGCGCTTCCTCCACCTCGATCCGGCCCAGCAGGCGCGAACGCAGCAGCCAGATGGCCATCGCCGCCCCCGTGAACGGTCCCAGCGCATAGATCCAGAAGGAGTCCCACTGCCCCGTCACGACGGCGGGGCCAAAACTGCGGGCCAGATTGGAACTGTTGCCCGACAGCCACGCCGAGACCGGGTTGCACAGGCAGAAGAATACGCCGCCCGCCCATGGCGTGAACCATTTCAGCACCGGATGGGCGGCCAGCGCGCACAGCATGATCACCAGCAGGCAGGTCAGCACCATTTCCGTCACCAGCGGCCAGACGACCGCAACACCGGAAAAGGGCACCGTGGCGGCAAAGGTCGCGTCCTGCGCCATCTTTCCCCATACCGGCAGCACATGCCCCACACCCGCCAGCAGCACGGCGGCAAGACAGGCCCCCAGCATCTGGGCGGCCACATATCCGCACAGGTCCACCCATCCCAGCCGCCGGGCCAGGCTGAATGCCAGCGAGACGGAGGGACTGACATGCGCCCCGCTGACGCGCCCGAACGGCGTATAGGCCGCAACCGTCCCCGCCAGCCCGAAAAACAGCCCGCACAGCATGGTCTGGATTACGGGATGGGGGGCCAGCATGCGCCCGACGGGGGTCTGGGGCGTGGTCAGCAGCGTGACCGACACGATACCGCACAGCATGAGCACCATGGTGGCCACCATCTCGCAGCCATACAGTTTCCAGTGTAGTGGATGGTCGGGATGGGGGGCACCCGCAAGGGGCCGGTCCGTGATGGCTGATCCCCCCGGTGGCCGGGTTGCGGTCATGGCGTGCTCTCCCTTGCTGGCGCATGTAGAGGCCTTGAGTTAAAGGAAGAAATGGTGTGCAATAAACGGAATCATGCGAATATATGCCGTGCATGAGACTGACTAATGCATAGCAGTTGAACGTTTTTTCTATATCGGTCCGGAATCTGTTCCTATGTTCTGGCCGCCATATACACGCAAGGCGCAATCGGTCCTGTCCACGCCGGTTGGCGTTGCATGCGGGCGGCAGGCCGGGACGGATTCTTGTTTGTTAACCGGATGTGCAGGGGCGGACACGCCAGACTGATGGATTGCTGTTGGAAAAAGGGCCATCCCGGCCACCATGCCGGTACCTGCCTGGACAGGGCGGGCCGGGCAGGCATGATGCTGGGCGGGATGGTGGCCATGCTGGGTGGCCTGGTGGCGGCATCGCCCGCCCGGGCGGACGACATGGCCGAAATCCGGGCCATCCATGCCGAAATGCGGCGGCTGGAAGCCAAGGTCGAACAGCTGGAAGCCCATCACGGCATGGCGCGCGGCAGCCAGAACGTGGTGGCGGGCCGCACCCTGCGCTCGGGCGGGCGGACGGGGGGCAGTGCATCGGCCAGCAACCCGTCGGGCCAGCTCAGCGTCATGCCCGATCTCTCACGGCTGACCATCGGCGGCCCGGCCCTGTCGGATGATGCGCAGGCCGCCGCCGCGGCCGAGAACACCATGACCGAGGCAATCATCCCGGCGCAGGCCAAGCTCGACCTTGATTCCTCCAGCCCGCTGGCCATCACCCAGACCGGGGTGGACAGCCTGCCGCCCGTATTCCGCATTGGCGGCGTGTCGGTCAGGCTGGGGGGATTCATCGATTTTTCCAACATCTACCGCAGCAAGAACCTGACCAGCGGCCCCGCCACCAGCTGGGGCAGCTTTCCCTATGCCAACAGCCCCAATGCCCATACCGGGGAGTACCGGCCCTCGGCGCAGCTGACACGCCTGAGCGTGCTGCTGCAGGGCTCGCCCACCAAGGACGAGACCCTGTCGGGTTATATCGAGACCGATTTCGGCGGCGCCGCCGGTACCGCCAACAGCTACCAGACCAACAGCTACACGCCCCGCATCCGGCAGGCGTACATGACCTACAGCAACACCAAGTGGGGCTTCCATATCCTCGCGGGGCAGGCCTGGAGCCTGACGACGGGCTATACGCAGGGCCTGCTGTCACGTCATGAACAGCTGCCGCCGGTGGTCGATAACAACCAGATCCCCGGCATCGTGTTCACCCGCGTGCCGCAGATCCGCTTCATCAAGGATTTCGGGCGCAAGTGGTGGCTGGGCCTGTCGCTGGAGGCACCGCAGGTGGCCTATGCCGCATCGGGCAGCGCGGGCGACCACGCCATGCTGACCGGTACGGATGATGACACCCTGGCCTCGTCCGGCACGACCCTGCTTTACAACAATGCAGGGTCCGGCATGCTCAATCCCAATGCCAAATACAGCATGGATGTCGCGCCCGACATCGTGCTCAAGGGCGCGCTGGATACCCGGCCCGCCCATTACGAGATCTATGGCCTTGCGCGCTGGTTCAAGGCCATGTCGCAGGCATCCGCGGCAGGCAGCCCCATCCGTGAGCGCGTGTCCTTTGCCGGCGGCGTGGGGGGGGACGTGACGGTGCATGTCATCCCACGCTACCTGCAGTTTACCGGCAATGTGCTGGCGGGGCAGGGTATCGGCCGTTATGGGCCCGCGATGTTGCCCGATGCCACGTTCAAGGCCAATGGCACGCCCGCGCCCATTCCCGAGATCATTGGCAGCATGGGCCTGATCGGCCATCCCACATCCAACCTGCTGGTCTATCTGTACGGGGGCGTGGAAAGTGCCGGGCGGCGGACCTATACCGGCACGGATGGCTATGAATACGGCTACGGAGTGAACGACCTGGCATTAAGCAGCTGTGATGTGGAACAGATCAGTGGTGGCAGCTGCGATGCCCAGACCCATACCGTAGCCGACCTGACCGTGGGTGGCTGGTGGCATGTGCTGCAGGGCGGATATGGCGCGGTCATGACCGGCGTGCAGTACACATACCTGCGCAAATTCGCCTATAAGGGCGGCGATGGCGCAACCCCCACCACGGGCGGCAACACCATTTACGTCACGTTCCGCTATCTGCCTTTCCAGTAGTTCCGCTGGCGGGGGCAAGGGCGGCCAGGCAGTCGGCCGACTGGTGGGCCAGATGGATGTCGTGCACCGCGCTGATGGCGCGGATGCTGTCCGTGCGCCAGCGCGCGGACATGCCATGGGGCGTGCACAGGGCACCCGCGCCCAGCAGCGGCCCGTTACCGGGATCAATGACCGACAGCACGGCATGCGGGTTGCGTGGCAGGGCCTGACGCAGGGCCGTGCGCAGGCGGCTGGCGGTCGGGTCATCCACATGGGTGATCAGGTCGGGCACCAGTGCGATCCACCCGTCCCACCCCGCCGCCACCGCCCGGCGCAGCTGGGGCCAGGACCTGTGGGCATCCAGCGCGCGGGCCGTGGCCTCGGCGCCATCTTCATGGATCTGGCGGGCAAGGTTGCGCGCGCTCAGCCCCAGGCTGGCTTCGGTGGGGGCGCCGGCGGGGGGCAGGCTGGCTGCAAGTGCTGTCAGCCCGACGGGGGGTGCAAGCAGGGCGACAAGCAGCATCAGCCGGGGAAAGGATTGGAGGCGCATGGTCTTTAATTCTCCTTTCGTGCTGGTGTTGCGGTATGATCAACCAGAGGGGGGAATCGTGGCATTGCCACGGCGCGGGTGGGGAAAATGATGGGCACGCGGTTGCAGGTGTGCCGACATGTCCCTATAGCCTGCGGCGATGCCCGGTAACGGACGGGGCAGCCGCGCGATCCTGACCGGACCGGCCACGCGCGTTGACCAGGGGGCCATATCCGGCCCTGATCATATTTCTGGCGGGTCCTGCCATTGTGGAGAACAGACGTTTCATGAGTGCCATGTCCTCTTCCGAAATTTCGCGCCTTCAGATCTGCCTGCGTCGCCTGCTGGGTTCGCCGGGGCTTACGGTCAATGCGCCCCCGCGGGCCGGGCTGTCTGTCGAGCTGGCCGTCAATGGTGAGGTGGTGGGTACCATCCATCGTGACGAGGATGAGGGCGAAGTGTCCTACGCCGTCCACATGACCGTTCTTGAAGAAGACCTGCCTGCCCCGAAATGACCGGCCGCGCAGTCGCGGGGGGCGGGTAGGCCCGCCCTTCCCGGCCCCTAGGGCTGGGTGACCGGCTGCGGCAGGGGACCGGCCGATGCCTCGATCAGGGGATGGGGGCGGGGTGCGGGCAGGTCGATATGATGGATTTTCCACTGGAAGGCGTGGATACGCATCTGCAGCCGCAGCGGGGTTTCATTTTCATGCCCGGGCACGAGCATGCTCGCCTCGAACACACCCGGATGGGTGAAGTGCATGTGCACGCCGCGCAGCATGCCATACAGGCCCTGATGCGTGCCGCTCTGTGCGGCGGGTGGCATCAGGTGGTCCACCAGTACGCCAAGCCGATCGGGGCGCACTTCCTCATCAATGGCGTTGGAGACGGCGGATGACGCAAAGGACGCGCCGAATTCCGGCAGTTCGTCATCGGCGTGGGGCGGCCCGATCAGGCTGTCCACCACCTGGTTCTTCAGTCCGCTGCGTACCGATTCCCATTTCAGGCAGGTGTTCAGGCTGCCCATGTCATGGCTGCGGATGGCGGAGGTGATGGACCAGAGCGTGAAGAAGGGGGAGGCCACGTAAAGCGTGCTGGCGGCGGCCAGCGTGCCCGCGCAGACCCAGCGCGCCTGCTGGCGGCGCAGTGCCGAAAGGCCGGCGGGAATTTCCATGCGGGAAAGATAAGACATTGATTTATACTCCCCCCAACAGGCTTCATGCTTGTGACAGACTATACTGGAAACATATCCGGCATGCATTGGTTTCATGATTGAGGTGGGAAATTATCACGTAATCGTGATAACGGGCCTGTTGCTTCCCGCTGCACCCCCGCGGTGGCACAGTGTATCCGCCCCGTATGGGCAACCGGGTCCGGGCAGGAGGACAGGGTGAATTTTTCCGAAGAAGAGATCCAGCGCTACGCGCGCCACATCCTGCTGCCCGAAGTGGGCGGCACGGGGCAGCAGGCCCTGAAAGACGCCAGTATCCTTGTTGTTGGCGCGGGGGGGCTTGGCTCGCCCGTCGCCCTTTACCTGGCTGCGGCGGGGGTGGGCCGGATCGGGCTGGTGGATGACGACGTGGTGGACCTGTCCAACCTGCAGCGCCAGATCGCGCATGCAACCGACCGGATCGGCCAGCCCAAGGTCGAGTCGGCGGCCACCGCCCTGCGCGCGCTCAACCCCGGTACGCGGGTTGATTGTCATAACACCCGGCTTGGGGCGGAAAACGTCCGCGCGCTGGTACGCGGATACGACCTGGTGTGCGATGGCTCCGACAATTTCGCCACCCGCTATCTTGTGGCCGATGCCTGCGCGCTGGAACGGCGCACCCTTGTCTCCGCCGCCGTGCTGCGCTTCGAGGGGCAGCTTTCCACCTTCCGTCCCGGCGGCCCGTGCTATCGCTGCCTGTATCCCGAGGCCCCGCCCGCGGGCACCGTGCCATCCTGCGCCGAAGCCGGGGTATTCGGTGCGGTGACCGGCGTGATGGGCACCCTGCAGGCGACCGAGGCGCTGAAGGAAATCCTGGGCATTGGCGAAAGCCTTGCGGGCCGCCTGCTGGTATGGGACGCGCTGGCCATGCGCTTTCACACCATTGCCCTGCCATCCGATCCCGACTGCGCGCTGTGTGGCGCGCATCCCGCCATCCACGACCTGTCAGCCCATCAGGCACCGGCACAGGCCGGCTGCAGGCTGCCCGCGGGGGTCGCGTCATGACCACGGACCCTGCCGATGGCGCGCTGGCCATCCTGCTGTATGACGGGGCCTATGCGCGGGCGCATTACGCCTTTGTCGTGGCGGCGGGGGCCCTGGCCATCGGGCGGCCGGTCATCGTGTTTGCCGCCGGGCGGGGCGTGCATGCGCTGGCGCGTGACTGGAGCGGGCTGCATGATGCGGGCGATGATGCACTGGTGCGCGCGCGCGGTGTCGCGGGCATGGATACGCTGCGCGGGGCGGTCATGGAACTGGACGCGACCCTCATGGTCTGTGATGCGGCCCTCCGGCTGTGCGACCTTGCGCCCGACCTGCTGCTGGATGGCGTGCGGGTGGCGGGCATTCCCACCTTTCTCGAAGCTGCCCGGGGGCGGCAGATCATAACCCTGTAAGGATTGAAGAACACGATGGCGCAGTGCATGCGGCATGAACCCCTTGCGCGACCGGCCGGTGTGCCGTCCCGCATTCCCGCCCGGCGCGGGTCGTTGTTTCTGGCTGCCGGTGCGATGGCACTGCTGGCGGGCGGCGGCATGGCCCATGCGGCGTCGCCGGCGACGCATCATCACGCCCGCCATGCGGCTGAGCACGACAAGGCCACGCATGGTGCCACCACGGCCAGAAGCAGCCTGGGCCATGCCCATGTGCATGCAGGCAAGGAGAAGGCGAAGCCCGCCGCTGCGGCGCATCACCACCATGCGGCGGCGGCAGCAGCGGGCGTAGCGGCCGGTGCGGGCGTGACCGCGACAGCCGCCACACAGCCCGCATCCGCCCGCCCGCCCGCAGTGGAGGCCCCGCCGCCCGTCCCGGTTGATAATACCAAGGGAAGCGTGACCGGGCTGCCGCTGCCGCGTTTTGCCGCCTTCCGCGCCGATGAGGTCAACCTGCGCACCGGGCCGGGCCAGCGCTACCCGATTGACTGGGTGTACCACCGCCGTGGCCTGCCGGTAAAAATCGAGCGTGAATTCGATGTCTGGCGGCTGGTGGAGGATTCGGACGGGCAGAAGGGCTGGGTCCATCAGGCAACCCTGGTGGGAACCCGCACGTTTGTCATACCGGGACTTCCGCCGCAGGGTGACGCCCAGCAGGCCGACCAGCCAAGTGCCAAGGAAACCGACGTGATCGGCCGGGCCGATACCCGGATTGTCGGGCATGTGGCCGATGTGGCGGAGGCCGCGGGCGTCAAGGGGGCGGTCATGCTGCGTGCGGATGCCGCCACCACATCCGCACCCGTGGCCGTGCTGCGGCCGGGCGTGGTGGGGACGATCCGCCAGTGTGCGGCGGGTACGCCATGGTGCAAGGTTTCGGTCAAGCAGTACAGCGGCTGGCTGGAACGCAGCGCCATGTGGGGATTACTGCCGCAGGAGGTGATCGCACCTTCCTGAGGCACCAGGACAGGAACAGACGGGAGAAAGACATGCCGGATACACCCTATCGTGCCATGCGCCGGACCAAGATCGTCTCGACGCTTGGCCCGGCCACGTCCGATCATGCGACCATCCGCGCGCTGGCGGTGGCGGGGGTGGATGTGTTCCGGCTCAATTTCTCCCATGGCACGCATGGGGATCATGCCGCCCGTCATGGCGTGATCCGCGATGTGGAGGCCGAGCTGGGCCGCCCGCTGGGCATTCTGGCCGATGTGCAGGGCCCCAAGCTGCGGGTGGGCACGTTTGCCAACGGGCGCGTGCAGCTGACACCGGGCGCGCGTTTCCGTCTGGACCTTGATCCCGCACCGGGAAACGAGACACGGGTCTGCCTGCCGCATCGTGAAATCCTTGCGGCAGCGGAGGAAGGCAGCACCCTGCTGCTGGATGATGGCCGGCTGGCGCTGAAGGTGTGCGAACGCGGCCCCGATTTCCTGCTGACGGAGGTGACGCTGGGTGGCGTGCTGTCGGACCACAAGGGCGTGAACGTGCCCGACGTGGTGCTGCCCATTCCCGCCCTGACGGACAAGGACCGCGCGGACATGGCCTTCGCGCTGGACCTGGGCATCGAATATGTCGGCCTGTCCTTCGTCCAGCGCCCCGAGGACGTGCGTGAGGCCCGCCGGCTGGCCGACGGGCGGGCATGGATCATGACCAAGCTGGAAAAACCGCAGGCGATGGACAATCTGGAAGAGATTGTCGCCCTGTCGGATGCGGTCATGGTGGCGCGTGGCGACCTGGGCGTGGAACTGCCGCCCGAACTGGTGCCGCTGGCGCAGAAGCGCATCATCCGCGTGGCCCGCAGGCTGGGCCGCCCGGTGGTGGTGGCAACCCAGATGCTGGAAAGCATGGTCCACGCCCCCACTCCCACCCGTGCCGAGGCATCGGACGTGGCGACGGCGGTGTTCGACGGCGCGGATGCGGTCATGCTCTCGGCCGAGACAGCGGTGGGCGCCTACCCGCGTGAGGCGGTGGCGATCATGGACCGCATCGTGCGCCGGGTGGAGGAAGATGAGGTCTGGCGCCGCCAGCTTGATGCCTCCAGCCCCGAGGCGGACCACAACGTGGCCGGTGCCATTGCCGCCGCCGCGCGCCAGATCGTGGCCACGGTGGATGTGGCCGCTGTCGCCGCCTTTACGCTGTCGGGCCGCACCGCGCTGCGCATTGCGCGTGAGCGGCCGGCCTGCACCATCATCGGCCTTGCGCCCAGCGATGACGTGGCCCGCAGGCTGGCGGTGGCGTGGGGGGTGCAGGCGGTCTCGGTGGGGCAGGAAACGCCGGTGCACACCATTGAAAGTGTCGTGGATCAGGCGCTGTCCATCATCAAGGCGGATGGTTACGGCGGTGTGGGCGATGCGGTGGTGATTGTGGCGGGCCTGCCCTTTGGGGTGGCGGGCAGTACCAACACGCTACGGATTGCAACCATCACCTAAAGTAATCAGACAGTAAGGAATAAAAGTTTCTGGGTGCCGCCTTTTTTCAAAAAAGCGGCATTCTTCAAAGCTTTTTGGGAAAAAGCTTTACCAGAAACTTTTCTGTTTTCATGCCTGACGGTTCTCGATCAGGCTGCGCCGGATGGCGCGGCCGCGCTGGATGCGGCTGACGATCACGTCTTCATTACCGGTGCGGATGGCATCGCCCATGGCCTGCGCATCTGCAATGAAGCGGTCAAGCATGTCCAGCAGGGCCGCGCGGTTGTTGAGGAAGATGTCACGCCACATGGTGGGGTCCGACGCCGCGATGCGCGTGAAGTCCCGGAAGCCCGACGCCGCGAAGTCCAGCACTTCCGACCGGGTTTCATCCGCCAGGTCATCGGCCGTGCCGCATATGGTGAAGGCCAGCAGGTGCGGCAGGTGGCTGACAATCGCACAGACCCGGTCGTGGTGTTCCACGGTCATGTCACGCACGCGGGCCCCCATCATCTCCCACAGCGTGGTGATGCGCGCGATCGCGGTGTCCGGCGTGCCGGCGGGGGGGGTAAGCAGGCACCACCTGTCCTCGAACAGGGTGGCGAAACCGGCATCGGGGCCGGAGAATTCCGTGCCCGCCATGGGGTGCGCCGGCACGAAGGCAATATCGGGATACTGCGCCAGCAGCGGCTGCATGGCCTCCATGACCGTGATCTTGACCGATCCCACCTCGCTCAGGATCGCGCCCTTTTTCATGACGGGCATGACCTGCGCCGCCACCATGGCTATGGCCCCCACCGGCACGCATATGATCACGCAGTCCGCCCCACGCGCCGCCGTGGCGGGATCGGCCTCGACGGCATCGGCAATGCACAGTTCGGCCACGCGGGCGCGCACTGCGGGACTGATGTCGCATGCCACCAGCCTGCGCGCGATGCGCCGGTCTTCCATTGCGCGCCGCAGGATGGAGGAGCCGATCAGGCCGGGGCCGATAATCGCCAGTGTTTCAAACAGGGGGCTGGGCTGGTCCGTCATGGCGCGGGGGTCTGTCCGGCTTTGGGGTTTGTGGGGGTATTACTTGCGTGTGGGGTCGTGGGGTTCGTGCACCGTGACGGGGGCGGCGGCGGATGCCGTCGTGCCCCCGGCGGGCGGCGGAACGCCTTCCTTGCGGCGCAGGGCGCGCATTTCCATCCCCTGCCACAGCAGCAGCATGGGAATGCCGATGACCAGTTCCCGCCCGCGCCGCAGCAGTGACAGCCCCAGCGAGACCGAGGGCGCGATGCCGAAGGCCGAGCCAAGGGCGATATAGGCTGCTTCCTGCACGCCCAGGCCCGCCGGTACCAGGAAGGAGACGGACATGATGCCGCAGGCCACCCCCTCGATCGCAACGGCACCGCTGAAGCTCAGATGCGCGCCTAGGAAGTAGTAGGCCACCCAGATGGTGGCCGCACTGCCCAGCCAGCCCACATAATGCAGGACCGCTCCCTGAATGATGCGGCCGGGATGCGACCATATGGCGTCGAAGCGTTCCTGTATGCTGTCGGCGCTGCTGAGCATGGCATCCTGCCACTGCGTGGCCATGTTGTGGCCCAGCTTGCGGCCCACGCGCTTGAGCAGGTCACCGCCATGGCGCTGGGTGTAGATGAACCCCCCGATTCCCAGGCTGAGCAGTACCAGACCGATAATGACGGGCCGGGCGAACGGACTGGACTGCTGGTGGGCGACCAGGCACAGCACGGCGGTCAGGATGAACAGGATCTGGCCCATCACCTCGGTGGTGATGTCCACCAGGTTGGCGCAGGCGGCCTCGCCTCCGTCCACATGCCGGCCCTTCCTGCCCGCGAACAGGTCGCTCGAGCATGTGGCGCGGATGCCCAGCACCATGCCACCCAGCTGCGAGAACGGCAGGCATGACGCGGCGGCATCGCGGATCATGCGCGAGACCGTCAGCTGCACCAGCGGAATGTCCCGGCAAGCCGCGTGCCACGCAAGACCCAGTATTGCATCGACTGCAAGCTGCGCCACGACAGTCGCCATGAACCCGACGAACCCGATGGAGACGATGGCCTTCATGACCGAACCCGCCCCGAACCACGCGGTGCAGCCGGTAAGCAGGGCCAGGCCAAGGATGGCCAGCAGGATGGTGAGCTTTCTCAAAAAGATTCCGTCTTGGTCTGTTGGCGGGGGAACACCGGGTGAAATTCACGCCACGGTGGCCAGTCGTGCCTCACTTACACTACAGGAAGGTCTGGCGCCACCGGGAGGTGTCGGGATAAATGGAACGCCCGCCGGTTGCGAGTCCGTATCGCAATCGTGAATTCTGTCCCTGACGGAGTGATCGTTCAGACCATGACTGCCCCAACCCTTGTAACCGGTGCGACCGGTTTTGTCGGCTCCGCCGTTGCCCGTAACCTGCTCGAGCGCGGGCATACGCTCCGGCTCATGGTGCGCAAGGGAAGCGACCTGACCAACCTGCGCGATCTTCCTGCCGAACTGGTGGAGGGGGACCTGTCAACGCCCGGCAGTTTCGATACGGCGGTAAAGGGCTGCCGCTACGTGTTCCATGTCGCGGCGGACTACCGGCTGTGGGTGCCCGACCCGGTGCCGATGATGGTGGCCAATGTGGAAGGGACCCGCGCGCTGATGCTGGCGGCGCAGAAGGCGGGGGTGGAGCGGATTGTCTACTGTTCCTCCGTTGCGGCGCTGGGCCTGATTGGTGACGGCACGGTCTCCGATGAGGAAACGCCGGTGCATGAACATGGCGTGATCGGTATCTACAAGCGCTCCAAGTACCGTGCCGAGCAGGAAGTGCTGCGCCTGGTGCATGAACGCGCCCTGCCCGCCGTGATCGTGAATCCCTCCACCCCCGTCGGCCCGCGTGACATCAAGCCCACCCCCACAGGGCAGATGATCCTGGACTGCGCGGCCGGCCGCATGCCCGCTTACGTCGATACGGGTGTCAACATCGTGCATGTGGATGACGTGGCCGAGGGCCACGCCCTGGCGCTGGAGCGCGGGCGTATTGGTGAGAAATACATCCTGGGCGGCCAGAACTACCTGCTGCGCGACCTGTTTGCCATGACCGCCGAACTGGCCGGTGTCGCCCCCCCGCGCATAAGCCTGCCGCAGGCCGTGATCTGGCCCGTGGCGGTGGCCAGTGAATGGCTGTCGCGCGCGTTCGGCATCGCGCCCCGCGTCACGCGGGAGATGCTGGCCATGTCGCACAAGAAGATGTTCTTCTCGTCAGACAAGGCCATCCGTGAACTGGGTTACGCTCCCCGCCCCGCGCGGGAAGCGGTGAAGGACGCCATAGACTGGTTCCGTCAGCACGGCATGCTGGACTGAGGCCTCGGTCATGCTCGTGCTTGCGCTTTCCGCTCTGGTCTGTGTCGTCTGGTTTGGACTGATTTTCTGCCATGGCCGTTTCTGGCAGGCCGGGCCGGTGCTGGCCCCGGTGCGCGGCAGCCGGCTTGCGGCGGGGAACTGCCCCGAAGTGTGCGTGGTGGTGCCCGCGCGGGACGAGGCGGCTTCGGTCGTGCAGTGTATCCGCTCCCTGCTGGCACAGGACTATCCCGGCGCGCTGCATGTCATACTGGTGGACGACAACAGCACGGATGGCACCGGCAGGCTGGCCCGCTCGGTGCCGGACCCGCGCGGGCGGCTGACGGTGGTGGCCGGCAGGGCACGGCCCCCGGGCTGGAGTGGCAAGCTGTGGGCGGTGGCCCAGGGCGTTGCGCGCGCGCGCGAACTGGCACCGGATTCGGGCGGTTTCGTGCTGCTGACCGATGCCGATATCACCCACGACCCGCGTCATGTCTCCACCCTGGTGGCCAAGGCGCAGGCGGACCATCTTGACCAGGTATCGGAGATGGTGGAGCTGAACTGCGCAAGCCAGGCCGAGCGCATGCTGGTCCCGGCCTTCGTGTTCTTTTTTGCCCTGCTCTACCCCTTCGCCAGCGTGAACAACCCGCGCAGCCGGGTGGCGGGGGCGGCCGGCGGCACGGTGCTTGTGCGCTGGAGCGCCCTGGCGCGCATCGGCGGGATCGAGAGCCTGCGCGGCGCGCTGATCGATGACTGCACGCTGGCCGCCCATGTCAAGCACAGCGGGGGCCGCATCTACCTGGGCCACAGCTGTCTGGCCCGTTCCATCCGCCCCTATCCGCACCCGGCCGATATCTGGCGCATGGTCGCGCGCACGGCCTATGTGCAGCTGGGCTATTCCCCCCTGCTGCTGGCGGGCACCATAATCGGCATGGTGCTGGTGTGGATCGTGCCCATGCAGCTTGCCCTGCTGGCCCATGGCCTGCCCTGCGTGCTGGGGGCGGTGGCGTGGGTACTGTCCATGGCATCCTACACCCCCACGCTGCGCCGCTTCGGGCAGTCATCGGCGTGGGCGCTCTTGCTGCCGGTCATCGCGGGGTTCTATACGCTGGCCACGATCGGTTCGGCAGTGGACCACCATCGGGGGCGGGGCGTGGTCTGGAAAAGCCGTGCCTATACCGAACCCGACGGCGCGATCTCGACACATATGCGTGGTGAAGGCACCGCGACCGCAATGAACCGCACCATGGGAGATGACGTAGGGTGAACACAGATGAGCAGGCCGTGTGGGGGAGCGAGGATGTCTCGTCGGGCAAGGATGCGGGGGACGAGAACTTTCCGGTAGGCTCCCTGCTGATCAGCCGCAGGCTGCGCCCCTATGTCCATGCCTATTATGATTTTGCCCGTGTGATCGATGATATCGTCGATACCGACCGGCTGGATGCGCAGCAGAAGATCGCCCGCCTTGATGCCATGGAGGACGTGGTGCTGGGCACGCGTGGCGCCCCCGACCGGCGCGATGCGCAGACGGCGGTGCGCGTGGGCCGCATGCTGGCCCGGACCGGTGTGCCCGTCAGCACGGCCACCGACCTGATCGTGGCCTTCCGGCAGGATGCGGTGAAGAACCGTTATGATTCATGGGAGGAACTGGAGGAATACTGCCGCTATTCCGCCAACCCCGTGGGGCGGTTCCTGCTGGAACTGCATGGTGAGGACCCGAAGACGTTTGGCGCGTCGGACGCGCTGTGCACGGCGCTGCAGGTACTCAACCACCTGCAGGACTGCGCCGATGACCTGCGTAACCTGGACCGCTGCTACCTGCCGCGCCCGTGGCTGGAGCGCGAGGGCGTTACCGTGGATGACCTGCGCCGCCTTTATGCCGTGCCCGGGCTGCGCCGGGTGTTCGCGGCCCTGCTGGACCGGGTGGATGAACTCAACCGCCACGCGGCCCTGCTGCCGCGCATGATCCGTGACCGGCGCATGCGCATGGAGGCGGCGGTGATCGTGGGCCTTTCCAGGCGGCTGGCGGCGCGCCTGCGCGAGGAGGACCCGGTGGCCGGCCGCGTCAGGCTTTCCCGCGCGGATGTGGTGGGGGCGGTTGCGGGGGCCATGCGCACGCTGGTCTGAGCGGGCGGGATTTTGTCCTGGCGTGCGATTGCCGCTAAGAAACGGGCTGAACTGTAACTGTTGAAGTGAACGGAATACGCGGGAATGGGTTTTTTGCGCGCGCGCCATGATGAGGCCCCGGTACTGGGCTGCGATTCCGCCGATCTGGCCGAGGTCGAGCAGATCGTGGTCCGGTCGGGTACGTCCTTTGGCAAGGGGATGCGTATCCTGCCGCCCGACCGGCGGTATGGCATGTACGCGGTCTATGCCTTCTGCCGCCTGGTGGATGACGTGGCCGATGACGAACTGGGGGACCCGGCCGACAGGTCCCGCAGGCTGGAAGCGTGGCGCGCGCGCATTGCCCGGCTGTACGCGGGCGAGGCCCATGATGGCATCGACCGCGTGCTGATGGCCACCATCCGCCGTTTCGACCTGCGCCAGCAGGACTTCAATGATGTGATCGACGGCATGGAAATGGATGCAAGCGGTCCCGTTGTCGCCCCCGATGAGGCAACGTTCGACCTGTATTGTGACCGCGTGGCCTCCGCCGTGGGGCGGCTGTCGGTGCGGGTGTTTGGCGATGCATCGCCCAGCGCCGATCAGGTGGCCTATCATCTGGGCCGGGCGCTGCAGATCACCAACATCCTGCGTGACGTGGCCGAGGACGCCCGGCTGGGCCGCCTGTACCTGCCGCGTGACCTGCTGGAACGCTTTGGCATCCCCCCCGAACCCGAAGCCGTGATGCGCGCGCCCCGTCTTGGGCAGGTGGGGCGCATCCTGGCCGGCCGGGCGCACGACCATTTCCGCGCGGCGGCGGCGGCCATGGCCCGGTGTGACCACACGGCCATGCGGCCCGCGCGCCTGATGGGGGCGACCTATGCCGCCATCCTCGCGGCGCAGGAACGCCAGGGCTGGGGCACGCCGGAGCGTCGGGTCTCGCTCTCACGCCCGCGCAAGCTGCTGATCGCGCTGCGCGCGCTGGCGGGCTGAGGCGGCATGACGGGGCATGTCCATATTGTAGGCGGCGGGCTGGCGGGCCTGTCGGCGGCGGTTGAACTGGCGGGTGGTAGCGAGCGGGTCACGGTGTACGAGGCGGGACCGGCCTGTGGTGGCCGCGCCCGTTCCTACCTTGACCGCCAGCTGGGCTGCCGGATCGATAATGGCAACCATCTTCTGCTGTCGGGTAATCCGGCGGTGTACCGCTACCTTGGCCTGATCGGGGCGCAGGATACGCTGGTGGGGCCGAAGCGGCCGGTTTTCCCGTTCGTGGATCTGGCGGACCGGATGCGCTGGACGCTTGACCTCTCGCGCGGGCGGGTGCCGCTATGGGTGCTCTCGAAGCGCAGGCGGGTGCCGGGCATGCGGCTGGCCGAACTGCGTGGCCTGCTGGCCCTGATGGAGGCGACACCGGACATGGTGGTCTCCGACTGCCTGCAGCCGGGCAGTCTGGCGCGCCGCCTGCTCGAACCCTTTGCCATATCCGTGCTCAACACCATGCCCGATACCGGCAGCGCCGCCCTGCTGGGGGCGGTGGTAAGGGAAAGCCTTGCGAAGGGGGGGCGCAACTGCCTGCCGCGCTTCCCCGCCGTGGGCCTGTCCGAAAGTTTTGTCGATCCCGCCCTGGCTCACCTGTCGGTGCTGAAGGCCGATGTGCGCACCGGCAGCCGTGTCAGCGCGGTGGACATGGAAGCGGGCCAGGTCACGGCCCTGCGGCTGGGGGAGGAACGGATCGCCCTTGGTGGTCAGGATACCGTGATCATGGCGGTGCCCCCACCCGTTGCGGCCAGCCTGCTGGCGGCCGACCTGCCCGGTTTCAGCGCGCCGGACGCGTTCGAGTCGATCCTGAACGTGCATTTCCTGCTGCCGCACGCCCCGGTGCTGACCGGCGGGCTGGCGCAGGCCCGCTTCATCGGTGTGGTGGGGGGGATCAGTGAATGGGTATTCGTGAAAGAGCGGATTCTCTCGGTCACGGTCAGCGCCGCCAACCGTTACGCCACGCGGGACCTGGACGGGCTGGCGGCGCTGATCTGGAACGAGGTGCGCGCCGCGATCGACCCGGCCGCGACCGCCCCCCTGCCGGTGGCCGTGCCGCCCTTGCGCATCGTGCGTGAAAAACGCGCCACCTTTGCCGCAACCCCCGCACAGGACCGCCTGCGGCCGGGTACGCGTACCATGGCCGCCAACCTGCTGCTGGCGGGGGACTGGACGGCAACGGGGCTGCCTGCCACGATCGAGGGCGCGATCCGTTCCGGTGCGGCGGCGGCCCGTGCGGTGCATGGCCGCCGCGGTACCGCCGGCCGGCCGCAATGAAGCGGCGCGGGCGGTGACGCCGCAATATACTTCCCGCGTTGTCCTGACCGCCGTCAGCGCCTTCCGTTTCTGGCGTGGGCCGGGTAGCGCAACATGCCGTGTGGCGCGCGTGGTCATGCCCGCTACGGTTCATGAAAGCCGCGAAAGGGGCCGTCATGCCTGATCCTGTATCCGTCTCTCCCTTTTCACGCCTGGGTATTGTGGTGGGAATGGAGGCGGAAGCCGCCCTTATCCGTCCCTTCCTGCCGCAGGCGCGTTTCGGCCTGAGCGGGGCCACCCTGTCCGGTGCGCGGCAGGCGGTGCTGGACCTGCTGGAAGGGGGCGTGGATGCGCTGCTTTCCTTCGGGCTGGCGGCGGGGCTGGACCCTGCGCTTGCGCCCGGTGCCGTGGTCATGCCCGCCCATGTCGTGGTCAATGGCGAGCGGCTTGCCACATCGCCCGCGCTGCTGGACTGGCTTGGGGCTGGCCGCGCGGATGTGCTGGGGGGCGACCTGCTGCATAGCGATGTGATCGTGACGGAGGCCACGCGCAAGGCGGAACTGTTCCGGCAGACGGGTTGCGTGGCGCTGGATATGGAAAGCGGCGTGGTGGCGGAAATGGCTGCCGCGCGCAGGGTGCCCTTTGCGGTGATGCGTGTGGTCTGTGATCCGGCGGACCGGACCCTGCCACCGGCCGCCGTGGTTGCCCTGCGCCCCGATGGCAGCCTGGCTGTGGGGGCGCTGGCGCGCAGCATCCTGTGCAACCCGCTCCAGATTCCCGCCCTTATCCGTGTCGGGCGTGATGCGGGGGAGGCGCGCGGTGCCGCGCGCGCGGTGCTGGCGCGCCGCTTTGGCTGAGTCGCCTGCCCGCGTGCAGGCGGAAACATATGATACGCGCATGTGGTATGCATGCCCGTTCAGGCCGGTGCCCGCACCGGGAGAGCGGGCGGGACGCGGAGACATGTTTTTATCTAATGATATGATTTAAAAAACTTTTTTATACTTCTGGCGTTGGCTTGCGCGGCCGTGTCTGATTACAGGATGCGCTGATGGGCCGGTTATGGCGCTTCCTTGACGGCGGCCATGATGCAGGCAATTGATTCGCATCAATGTCAGGCATGTCAGATCAGCGTGACATGCTGCCGGTTTCGGAAAACGGACAGGGGGACACAGGCATGACCCGTGCAGTGCTGGCACTCAACGCAGGTTCGTCCAGTCTGAAGTTCGCCCTGTTCGCCATTGAAAAAGGGGATACGGCTTCTTCCCCTTCCCGCCGTATCGCGTCGGGGGAACTGGAGGGCATTGGTTCCCACCCGCATTTTGTCGCCCATGATGCCACGGGCGGCGTACTGGTGGATGAGACATGGGCCCCCGTCCCGCCCGGCACGCCAGCCGAACAGGCCCAGCATGGCCCCATGGCCACCCTTATGGCGTGGGTGGGAAAGCAGCTTGGGGATGTCGACCTCATGGCCGTGGGGCACAGGGTGGTGCATGGGGGGCCGGATTTCATCGCTCCCGTGCGCATCACGCCCGGTGTGCTGGCCCGCCTTGCCGCCCTGACCCCCTTTGCCCCCCTGCACCAGCCGGGCAGCCTTGCCCCCGTGCGGGCCCTGCTGGCCCAGTATCCCGACCTGCCGCAGGTCGCGTGCTTCGATACCGGCTTCCACCATACGCTGCCCGCCGTAGCGCAGGCGCAGGCGCTGCCGGGCGATTACGCGGCGCGCGGGGTGCGGCGCTACGGCTTCCATGGCCTGTCGTATGAATATATCGCCACCTGCCTGCGCGCGCGCGCGCCGCATCTGGCGCAGGGGCGCGCCATTGTCGCCCATATTGGCAGCGGCGGCAGCCTGTGCGCCCTGCAGGCCGGGCGCAGCGTGGATACCACCATGGGCTTCTCGGTGCTGGACGGGCTGGTCATGGGCACGCGCTGCGGGCATCTGGACCCCGGCGTGATCCTGTACATGCTGCGTGAGGAAGGGCTGGGTGTCGCGGAGATCGAGAACATCCTCTATCACCGCTCCGGCCTGCTGGGCGTCTCGGGCCTGTCGGCGGACATGCGCGACCTGCACGCCCACGCGGGCACAAGCCCCGCGGTGACACAGGCGCTGGACCTGTTTGTCTACCGTTTTGCCCAGCAGGCGGGCGGCATGATGGCGGCGCTGCAGGGGCTGGACGGGCTGGTGTTCACCGCCGGTATTGGCGAACATGATGCCACCATCCGCGCCGCCGTGTGCGCACGGCTGGAATGGGCGGGCATTCGCATCGACGCGCAGGCCAATGCCGCGCATCGGGAAATCATCAGTACGCCACACAGCGCCGTGGAGGTGCGGGTCATCCCCACCGACGAGGAAACGACAATCCGTCGGCATGTGCTGATGTGTCTGGGCTGAGTGCAGGCCGGGCAGGGACGGACTATCTCGGAAGGAACGCAAATGAGTGAAACTGCATCCGCAACACCGCTGTCCGCAGCGGATGTCGCGCTATTCAACAAATGGTGGCATGCAGCAAACTACCTGTCGATTGCCCAGATCTACCTGCTGGCCAATCCGCTGCTGCGTGAGCCGCTCAAGCTGGAACACACCAAGCCGCGCCTGCTGGGCCACTGGGGCACCACGCCGGGGCTGAACTTCCTGTACCTGCACCTCAACCGCATCATCCGTGAACAGGGTCGCAGTGTCCTGTTCGTGGCGGGGCCGGGCCACGGGGCGCCGGGTATTGTCGCCAGCACCTATCTGGAAGGCACGTACAGCGAATATTTCCCCGAAGTGTCGCAGGATGCGGACGGGCTGGCGAAGCTGGTCAAGCAGTTCTCCTTCCCCGGCGGCATTCCCAGCCATGCGGCGCCGACCACGCCGGGTTCGATCAATGAAGGCGGGGAACTGGGCTATTCGCTCTCCCACGCCTATGGCGCGGCGTTCGACAACCCTGATCTGGTTGTTGCCTGCGTGGTGGGTGATGGCGAGGCCGAGACCGGCCCCATGGCCACGTCATGGCACAGCAACAAGTTCCTTGACCCCAGAACCGATGGCGCGGTCCTGCCGATCCTGCACCTCAATGGCTACAAGATCGCCAATCCCACCGTTCTGGCCCGCATCGCGCCCGAGGAACTGCTGAGCCTGTTCAGGGGGTATGGGTATGACCCGATCGTGGTGGAAGGCCATGACCCGGACATCATGCACCAGAAGATGGCCGTGGCGATGGATACGGCCTTTGCCCGCATTGCCGAAATCCAGAAAGCCGCGCGTGAGAAGAACGAGACCACACGCCCGGCCTGGCCCATGATCATCATGCGCACGCCCAAGGGCTGGACCTGCCCCAAGACGGTGGATGGCCTGCGCACGGAAGGCTACTGGCGCGCCCATCAGGTGCCCATTACCGACATGACCAAGCCCGAGCACCTCAAGCTGCTCGATGAATGGATGCACAGCTACAGGCCGGAAGAACTGTTTGACGAAAACGGTACCCTGCTGCCCGAAATCGCGGCGCTTGCGCCCAGGGGCAACAGCCGGATGAGTGCCAACCCGCACGCCAATGGCGGCCTGCTGCGCCGTGACCTGCGCCTGCCGGATGTGCGCGAATACGCGGTGAGCGTGTCCTCGCCGGGGCATGAACTGGGTGAGGCCACGCGCGTGCTGGGATCGTGGCTGCGCGATGTGATGAAGCTCAACCTGCCCGCGCGCAACTTCCGTGTGCTGGCACCCGACGAGAACAATTCCAACCGCCTGAATGCCGTGCTGGATGTCACCAACCGGGCCTGGAACGCCGAAACCTTTGATTATGATGACCATCTGGCGGTTGATGGCCATGTGATGGAAATCCTGAGCGAACATACCTGCCAGGGCTGGCTGGAAGGCTACCTGCTGACGGGCCGCCACGGTTTCCTGTCCTGCTATGAAGCCTTCATCCACATTGTGGATTCGATGGTCAACCAGCATGCCAAATGGATCAAGCAGGCGGATGAGGTGCCGTGGCGCGCGCCGATCGCGTCGCTGAACTACCTGCTGACATCGCATGTCTGGCGGCAGGACCATAACGGCTTCAGCCATCAGGACCCCGGCTTCATTGACCATGTGCTGAACAAGAAGGCCAAGACGGTGCGGGTGTACCTGCCGCCTGATGCCAATACCTTGCTGTGCACGGCCCATAAATGCCTTGAAAGCCGTGACCGGGTGAACGTGATCGTGGCGGGCAAGCAGCCCGAGCCGCAGTGGCTGGACATGGAAGCCGCCATGGCGCACTGCGCCAAGGGCATCGGCATCTGGGAATGGGCCAGCAATGACAGGGGTGGTGAGCCGGATGTGGTCATGGCCTGCGCGGGTGACGTGCCGACCATGGAAACGCTGGCGGCGGTGCAACTGCTGAACAAACACCTGCCGGACCTGAAGATCCGCGTGATCAACGTGGTGGACCTGCTGACGCTTGAATCGAAGACCCAGCACCCCGACGGGCTGGATGACTTCGTGTTCGACAGCCTGTTCACCACCGACAAACCGGTGATCTTTGCGTTCCATGGCTATCCGGCGCTGATCCACAAGCTGATCTACAAGCGGACCAACTGCCGCAACTTCCATGTGCATGGCTACCGTGAGGAAGGGTCCACCACCACGCCCTTCGACATGACGGTGCGCAACAGCCTGGACCGCTTCCACCTGGTGCAGAACGTGATCCGTCGCGTGCCGGGCCTTGCGGCAAAGGCGGCCTATGCCAATGAGGCGATCAGCAACAAGCTGGTCGAACACAGGGAATACGTGGCGCAGTATGGCCAGGACCTGCCCGAGATCCGTAACTGGCGCTGGTCATAACCGGCTCCGGTTACGCTGACGGGTCAGGAAAGGGGGCAGTCATGCCCCCTTTTTTATGGTAAAACCACACTTGCCTTCATGGCGTCAGGCCGGAAGAGATCCGGCATCGGCCTGAAAAGCAGACCCAACAACATCAGGTCATCATAAGAAAGTTTTTGGTGAAGCTTTTTTCAAAAAGCTTCGAAGAACACCGTTTTTTTGAAAAAAAGCGGCACCCAGAAGCTTTTGCCGTTTTTTATCTACTGTCAGATGTGTGATGCCTGCAAACCTGTAGGCATGACCTGAAAACGATGCCGTAAAAGCCTTTTTTATTTGCCCCGTCGCATCAATCGCCCCAGTCAGCAGGAGCAGGAGCAGGAGCAGGAGCAGGAGCAGGAGCAGGAGCAGGAGCAGGAGCAGGAGCAGGAGCAGGAGCAGGAGCAGGAGCAGGAGCAGGAGCAGGCACGGGTGCAGGCGTGGAGGGCGCGGGGGAAGGCGCCGGTACGGTAGCAGCCGATGCCGGCGTCGGGGCCGGTGCCGGCACGGGTACTGTGGGCTGGGGTTGCGCCGTGGCAGGGGGCGCGGTTACGGGCAGCGGCGACAGGGGCTGGCCTGCAACCTGTGCCGGGGGCGCGCCGCCTGCTGGGGCTGGCGGGTTCTGCGAGGCGGCAAGGAACTGGGCAAAGCTGTCCTGTATTTTCTGGGCCAGCGCCGGGTCGGACAGCGGGGCATGGGTATCGGATGAATCCACCACCACCACCCGGTCCCCTTCCAGGGGGGTCGGGGTATGGCTGGCGCCCAGCAGTGCGCGGATGGAACGGGATTTCTGCGGATCATTCTGCTGTGCCATCAGGTCCAGCTGGCGGTCAAGCAGGCCGTGGCGGTCAATGAAGCTGTTCACGCGGGCGGGAATGCGGATGCAGCCTTCCGAATCCGCCTGTCCCAGCCGCGCTTCGAGAAAGGTGGGGTCGGTTGCATGCATCTCCAGCCGCACGACGGCAACCGCCCCCTTGCGGCGCCAGTCTTCGGTCGTCTGCCATCCGAAATCCCAGACCCGCATGCCTTTCTCGCCATTGCCGCGGATGCCATGCTCGTTCTTGGTACCCTGCGCGCGGTAGCCGTAAATCTGCCCGGTACTGATGAATACGCCCACCGGCGTGCGGAAATGCTCCTTGCGCCCCGGCCGGCCGGGGCTGACCGCCACCATGCCCAGGGGCATGAGCGTGCGCTCCCCGGGCCGGGCCAGCACGAACCACAGGCACTGGACCATGGGCGCGCGGTCCACGACCAGAATCACCTCCGTCTCCTGTGGCCAGGTTCCGGTCTGGTCAAGCAGGCTGGTGGCTAGGGCCATGGCGCGCTGGGTCTGGCGGGGCCTGAGGCGGATCTGCTGGGCGCCCAGTTCATGGTCCATGTCATGCTGGAGCATGAGCACGGCATCGGACTGGGTGGCCGCCCCGGCCCGTGTGATGCTGCTGGTGATGAACACGGTGATCAGGACCATGGCGTGCAGCCGGATCAGGCGTATTGGAAACATCATGCAGGCGGCGTACCTCGGGCAGGGGCGTATGGAGGTATTCTTATATCGTATCTGGCCGTGTCTGACAGCACGGGGGGCAGGCAAACGGCATACACCGGCTGCATGGCGCAGGGGCCTGCCTTCAGCAGGAAATCATCTGGTCCAGGAAATCACGCGCACGCCGGGTTGCGGGATGGGTGAAGAACTGGGCGGGGCGGCTTATTTCCAGTATGCGCCCCCGGTCCATGAAAAGGATCCAGTCGGCAATATGACGGGCAAAACCCATCTCATGGGTCACGCACAGGGTGGTAATGCCCTGTGCCGACAGGTCGTTCACGATCTTTACCACACCGGAAATGGCTTCGGGATCAAGGGCGGCCGTGGGTTCGTCAAACAGCATGATCCGGGGCTGCATGCACAGCGCGCGCGCGATGGCCACGCGCTGCTGCTGCCCGCCCGAAAGCTGGATGGGGTATTTGTGCGCCTGTTCCGCAATATTGACCTGGGTCAGGAAGCGCATGGCCATGTCGCGCGCCTGCGCGCGGGGCGTTTTCCTGACCAGGCGGGGGGCGAGCGTGCAGTTGTCCAGCACGCTCAGATGCGGGAACAGGTTGTAGTTCTGGAACACAAGCCCCACGGTGGCGCGCAGCTGGGTCAGGTCGGTCTGTTCATCAATGATCCGGCCATCGATGCTCAGGATGCCGCCGTCATGGGGTTCGATACGGTTGAAGCAGCGGATCAGGGTGGACTTGCCCGAACCTGATGGCCCGAGCACGACAATCCGTTCCCCACGCCGCACATCGAAGCTGATCCGGTCAAGTGCCACGAAATCCTTGTACAGCTTGTACAGGTGACGCACCGAGATCATGGCATCCGGGTCGGGTGTGGCTGGAAGATCAGAATTCATTGGCACGCGCCCTGTGCCGGTCGGCCCATGCAAAACGGCGCTCGATGCGTTTCTGTACAAACAGCAGGAAAAAAACCATGCCCAGGTAATACACCAGCGCTGCCGCGTAATATTCCGTGAATTCGAATGTGCGGGCCACCTCCATCTGGGTTACGGCCAGCAGTTCGGGCAACGAGATGACCGAGGCGAGCGACGTGGTTTTCAGCAGGCTTATGAAGGCGTTCATGGTGGGCGGCAGGGCGATGCGCAGCGCCTGCGGAAAGATGACATGCCGGTAGACCTGCCGCCGTGACAGCCCCAGTGCGTCGCCCGCCAGTTCCTGCCCCCTGTCCACCGCCGCCAGCGCCGCGCGGTTGATTTCAACCTGATAGGCGGATTCATTGATCGACAGCGAAATCCATGTGGCCAGGAAGGGCGTGAACCACCCTTCGCGGAAGATGGGCAGGAACTGCGGCAGCGCGTTCCATATGAACAGCAGCTGCAGCAGCGTGGGCGCGCCACGGAAGACCGATACATACCCTTTCAGCACAAGGCCAAGCATGGCATTGCGGCCATTGAGCGCCAGCGCCATCGGGATCGAGATCATGATGGCGGTCAGATGCGACAGCACGGCCACGGTCAGGGTGATGAACGCCCCGCGCGCGAAGGCGGCGGAAGTCAGGGCGGCAAAAAAGACACCCCAGCGGAACAGGGGGGCGGGCTGGGACAGCGCGCGGGCCGGATCGGGGGCAATGGCCCATTTCTTCTGGATGGCCGCGATCCGCCCATCCTGTTCCAGCGTGGCCACGGCCTGTTCCAGCAGGGCACGGTCATGGGCGTCCTTGCGGATGTAAAGCGCGAAATGTCCATATTCGGGATAGGGGGGCACCAGGATGACCCCGACCCTGCCGTGCAGCTGTTCCTGACGGTAGTACAGCTCCACATCCTGGCTGGCGAAGGCAAAGACGCGGCCGATCAGTACCTGCTGTACCACCTGGTCTTCCGTCGGGTACTGCTGGATGATGATGGGGGGGCGCCCGCGGGCGGCCAGGGCTTCGTTCTCCCGTGCCAGCCTTGCGCTGTAGCTGGTGCCCGCCTGCACCGCCACCGTCCTGCCCGACAGGTCGGCCATGCTGGCCAGCGGCTTCGTGCCCGCGCGCGCCACAATGACCAGCGCGGTATCCTGATAGGCCACGGCATCGAAATTCTGCTCCCGTGCGGGCAGCCTGATGAGACCGCTGGCCACCATGGAGCATCGCTGTGCCGCAAGACTGGGGAACAGGCCGGTAAACTCCATGGTGGTAATGACCAGGGGCACATGCCAGTACGCCGCCAGGGTATGGACGATGTCCATGTCAATCCCGGCCACCGCATTGACGTCCATGCCGTTTACAAATGTCATGGGGGGCAGGGTGGGATTGGTGCAGACCGTCAGCGTGCCATCATGGATGAAGCCCGGCAGGGCGGGGGCCTGTGCCCGTGCATGCCCCGCCAGGGCCAGCACCCCGCACAGGGTGGCGGACAGTACGGGCATCCGCCGGGGGCCACGGCGCGCGGGCCGTGCCATGGACGTGGCCATGCGCTGCCGTCCCGCCGGAGGCAGGGCGTGTGGGGGGGGCGGTATCAGCAGGCATCCTCCAGAATGGCGCGGAAGGTATCCACCAGCAGCCCGGTCTCGGCAGAGGGGCGGGCCAGGAAGTGAAAGCCGGTCATCAGTTGCAGCCCACCCAGTTCAATCCGGCGCAGCATGCCCTCGCGCAGCAGCGGCTGGGCAAAGGGGCCGGGCAGGAAGCCGATATAGTTGCCCGACAGGATCAGCAGTGCGCGCGAATCCACGTTTTCCGCCGCCGCGGCAAAGTTCAGGCGCGGGCGCAGCCCCTCCCACATGGGGGAGGTGGCAGCACCCGCCACCTCGATCATGCGCTGGTGGGACAGCAGTTCGGGTGTGATCTCGTCTTCGGGCATGCTGAACAGGGGATGGCGCGTGCCACAGAACAGGTGCAGTTCCTCCCGGAACAGGGGGGTCGCCTGCATGCCGGGCAGATGGCGGGGGCTGAGGGTGATCCCGGCGGAAGCCTGGCCATTGAGCACCGCGAACTCCACCTCCCGTGACGAGGCGGAGCGGATATCCATGAAAACGGCGGGATGGCTGGTGGTAAAGGTCCCGATGGCCCGCACCAGCACCGTCTCGCCATGAATCTGGATATTGTCGGGCACGTACAGGCAGAACCGCCCGGACAGCGTGCCACTGGCCTCGTTTATGCGCTGCTGGAAGCGTGTGATGTCGGAAAACAGCGCATTGGTCGCCTCCATCACCATCCGGCCTTCCGTCGTCAGCGCGAAGCCACTGCGCCCGCGCATGCACAGCCGCAGGCCCAGCCGGTTCTCGAGCGCCGAGATGTCGATGCTGATGGAGGATTTGCTCTTGCCCAGCGCCACTTCGGCGGCGGCAAAGCCACCATGTTCCGCAACACTGCGGAAGACGCGCAGCAGGCGCAGGTCCACTTCGGCAATCTGGCCATGGAAGCCGGTTGGTTTCCGGCTGGTGGCGCGCTGTCGTGTCATGCCCGGCTGCCCCACCCGTTGCCGGGCAGGGAAAGGGCCAGCCAGCCATGCGGGAAGGCGGGGCCATTCCCGTGCGGGGACGGGCGCGGCGGCATGAATCTTCTCATTATCGGAAAGGGACCGTTCATTGTCAGGATCATCCACTTGCCGTAACGACCACGGTGGGAAGGAAGCCGGCCGCCACATGTGTAATCTAAACATAGAATGTCAGGCCAGAACCAGAAAGATGCATTTGTGTCCATCTGGCGCATGGATGCCATCCCGCATGCACCGGCGCGGGGCGGGATCCGTCAAGATTAATGGAAATACAAAGTAAACTATGAATTATTGATATTTTAGCATGCGTTGCCGCCGTTATCGTCCGGGCTGTTGGCGTGATCTGTCTGGATGTCTGGCAAGGATGAGGAGGAAATGGTGACAAACCGCTGGTTCATGGACAGCGAGACCGGGGAACTGGCGGATGTCCTGCTCTGCCCGCCCGATCATTATGCGTGGATTCCCAGTAATGACATTGCCATCCAGAGCATGGCCGGTGGCGCCATACTCGACCGTACGGCGCTGAAGGCGCAGTTTGACGGGCTGGTGGCCCTGCTGCGGGCCGAACGGGTCAGCTGCCATTTCCTGACCCCGCAGCCGGGCATGCCGTATGAGGTCTATACCCGCGACAGTTCCCAGACCACGCCGTTCGGCACCGTTGTCACCAACCTTGCCCGCCCCGAGCGCAGGGCCGAGACCGGGCCGGTGCGGGCCTTCTACGCCGGGGACGAGATATGGAAGACCTGTACCCGCGGCCATATCGAGGGGGGGGACATCCACATCATCCGTCCCGGCCTGCTGGCGGTGGGCGTAAGCGGTGGCCGCACGGACGAGGGGGGGGCGGCCGAGTTCATAAGCTGGTTCGAGGAGGCAGGCTGGACCTGCCGGATGATCCGCTTTCCCGAACATTTCCTGCATCTTGACGTGATCTTCACCATGGTGGCGGCCGATCTGGCGATTGCGGTGGTGGACGTGCTGGATGAAGCGGATCTGGACTGGCTGCGCGCGCAGGGTATCCGCGTCCTGCCGGTCAGCTACAGGGAAGCGATGCGCGACATGGGCTGCAATGTCCTCTCCCTGGGGTGTGAGCGCGTGGTCAGCCCCCGGCACTGCACGCGCATCAACCAGATGCTGCGTGCCGAAGGGCTGCATGTGCTTGAACCCGAACTTGACCAGTTCTCGCAGGGGGGCGGCAGCATCCACTGCATGACCATGCCCCTGCGGCGCAAATCCCTGCTGCCGGGCTGACCTGCTGGGTCACGGCGGCAAGGTGGGGGAAGTGTCCCCTAATGGACTGTTTGAAAAAAGATTATTGAGAATAAGCAGTAAAAATTTTGGACGTCGTTTTTTTAAAAAGACGACGTTTCCTGAAGCTTTCTGAAAAAGGCTTTACCAGAAAGGTCTTTACGATTGCTGTCTGTTTCAGACAGCGTCGGAAAGCACTACCCTGTTAAAAAAGGCGGGGTCTGAAGGTTTTTTATGATTTATCAATCCATTACTGGGGTTTTCTGATACCATGCCTACATCAATGGCCGTATCCGAGCAGGCGTTGCGCGTGGATCTGGCGGCGGCTTATCGCCTCATGGCGCATTTCGGCATGACCGATCTGGTCTATACGCACCTGTCCGTGCGCCTGCCGGGACCTGATCATGTCTATCTGGTCAATCCCTATGGCCTGCTGTTTGAGGAAATCACCGCCAGTTCACTGGTCAGGGTCGATGCCGATGGCCTGCCCCGGCAGGAAACCGCCTGGCCCATCAACCCGGCCGGGTTCGTGATCCATTCCGCCATCCACCGCAGCAGGTCCGACGCCGCGTGCGTCATGCACACCCATACCGTGCCGGGCATGGTGGTGGCGGCGCAGGATACGAACATCCTGCCACTGAACCAGATCAACATGGAATTCTACGGCAGTGTCGGCTTCCATCCGTATGAGGGTATTGCCGCCGATGACAATCTGAGCGAGCGCGAACGCCTGGTGCGCGACCTTGGCCCGTACAATGCGCTGATCCTGCAGAACCATGGACTGCTGACCGTAGGAAGCACTGTGGCCCACGCCTTCTACCGCATGTATTATCTGGAACAGGCCTGTCGCATCCAGATTGCGGCACAGGCTACGGGCGTGACACTGCATGTCCCGTCCGAAACGCAGATCCTGCGGGCCAAAAAGCAGTTTGACGATGACCCGGACCAAGGGCGCCTGATATGGCAGGCCCTGCGCCGCAAGCTGGACCGCGAACAGCCGGATTACAGGAACTGACCGGAAAAATGCGAGCTGCGGGACTCGAACCCGCACGCCCTGTAACGGGCGCAAGATTTTAAGTCTCGTGCGTCTACCATTCCGCCAAGCTCGCCTATGGCGCCCTGTTTAGCATACGCTGCGCACAGGACAATCATCCGACATGATTTTATTAAACGGTGCCCCGGGGGGCATCATGCCCCATGGGGAAGGCCGGCAATGGGGCTGCTGCCGGCAGGACTTATCCCCCGAGCCGGGTTGCCAGCAGGACGTGCCAGCCACCCGGTCGGAAGGGGCAAGTTACTGCTGGAACGCGCGCGCCAGCATGTTCTGTTTTTCAAGCGATACCGGCAGCGTCGTATTGGTCAGGGCAATACCCTGCCAGCCCGCACCCAGTGCCGTATAGAGGTTGATCGCATCCTGCAGCCGCTCCAGCCGGGCCATCGCTTCGGCATTCTGGGCGTTCAGGGTCGTGCGCTCGGTGGTCAGCACTTCAAGGAAGCCGACAAGACCCGCCGCGTACAGCTTGCGCGCGCGCTCGCTGGCCAGGGCACTGTCTTCCGCCGCCTTGGCCAGCAGTTCGGTGTGTTCCTCGTCATCATGCCATGCGGCCATCGCATCCTCGACTTCCTTGAAGCCGTTGAGAACGGACTGGCGGTACGCAAGGCGGCTGGCTTCGGCCGCCGCCTGCGCCATGCGGATCTGCGAGGTGTATTTGCCACCATGCATGAGCGGCAGGGACGCCATCATCAGGAACTGCCAGCTCATGCCCCCCATCTGGAACACCTGATACAGGGCCGATGCATTGGGGTTGAAATTCAGCGGGATGGTAAAGTTCGGGTAAAGCTGCGCCACCGCCACGCCAATCCGCGCCGTGGCTTCGGCATAGGTCCGTTCGGCCTTGCGGATGTCAGGCCGGTTGGCAATGACCATGGACGGCAGGGTGGACGGGAATTCCGGCACCGGCGGCAGCGGCTTGGCCACCTTCAGTTCCAGTTCCGACGTGCCGGGCATCTGCCCCATCAGCACGTCAATGGCGTGGGTGATCTGGGAAATATGGGTTTTCAGCGGTTCGCGCGCGGCGGTCTGTGAATCCAGCTCCGCCTTGGCCTGCGCGATCTGCATGGTGTTGCCCACACCTTCCAGGTACAGCCGGTTGGTCAGGTCATAGGCATCCTGCGCCACATGGATGTTGTTGTTGGCAATGGTCAGCCGCAGCTGCTGGTCGCGCAGCATCATGTAGTCGCTGGCCAGTTCGGACAGCATCATCACCATTACGGCGCGGCGGTCCTCGATCGATTCCTCCACCGCGCGGTTCTGGGCTTCCACGCTGCGGCGGATGCGGCCGAACACGTCAATCTGCCAGCTCGCGCTGAATCCGTAGCCAAGATAGGATGCTTCGGGATGGTTGACCGGATTGCCGGGGCGCAGCGGCCAGTTGTCGATATTGATCGAATACCGCACGTCACCGGCGGCAGCCTGTGCATCCACCTGCGGATACCACTGCGATGCCTGCACATCACGAATGGCGCGTTCCGCCATGATCCGCTGGCCCGCCACCTGCAGGTTGTAGTTGCCCGCAATCGCCTTGTCGATCAGCTTGTCAAGCTCGGGGTCCCTGAACAGGTGCCACCACTGTTTCAGTTCCTTGTTGGTTTCCTCGATTTCCTCGGGGGTGGCGGCGTGGTCATCCTCGGTAAACTTGGCTGGTGGCTTCATCCGGTCGGGCTGGTAACGCGGCCCCACCGTGCAACCGGCCAGGAAGATGGCCGATGTCAGCAGCAGGCCGGTCCGGCGGGTAACTGAGTTGATGTTCATGATCGTGCCCGCGCCTTACAGGTGGTCTTGCAGCCATGTCGTCAGACGGCCGCGTTGGGTACGGGACTGGGGGCCCACGCTTATGGTTGCGGTCATGCCGGCCGCCAGCGTCACGCTGTCCGGCACATGGTCGAGATGGATGCGCACCGGGATACGCTGCGCCAGCCGCACCCATGTGAAGATCGGGCTGACATCCTGCAGCCCCAGGCCGTCGGGCTTGCCATTCTGGTCATTGATGCCGCGCGCGATGCTGACCACATGGCCGGGCAGGATGTCCTTGTAACCCATCAGCTTGACGCGTGCCTCATCCCCCACATGCACGCCCCACATCTTCGTTTCCTCGAAGTAGCCGTTCACCCAGTACGAATCGGCGTCGATCACCGCAAGCCGGGCATGGCCCTCGGTCACGTAGTCACCCACCCGCAGGTTGAGGTTGGTGATGTTGCCATTGACGGGGGAATACAGGATGGAGCGCTGCAGGTTCAGCTTGGCAAGGTCGAGTGCCGCGCGCGCCGCATCGACCGATGCGATCTGGGTTGCCACGTTCGAGTTGAAGACCTCCTGCTCTTCGGCCGACACGATGCCACCCAGCCCCATACGGCGGCGTGCATCGTTCTGCTTGAGCTTCAGGTCCTCCAGCGCGCCATCCAGCCGGGCCTGCGCCTCACGGATCGCCAGGCGGAAGCGCACCGGGTCAAGCACGAACAGCGGGTCGCCCCGGTGCACGAACTGGTTGTCGACCACGGGCAGCTGCACCACCGTGCCCGAGACTTCCGGCGCCACGTCAACCACATAGACACGGACACGTCCGTCACGTGTCCACGGGGCAATCATGTAGGTGTCCCATAAGGTGACGCCCATGACGATGGCCATCGTCACGACCGCCAGGGTCAGGACCACACGGATCAGGGTGCGCAGGAGGGGCATGGGGATTCTCGAACCTTTTTGGGACAGTCAGATGTACAGGATCATCAGGCAGAGGACGCAAGTGTATAGCGCAACCTCGAACAGGGCGAGATGCCAGAACCATTTCATTACACCGCACCACCACAGCAGCGAACGCAGCAGCATGGTGACAGGCAGGGCGGCCACGGCATAGACGACAATCGGTGCCATGAAGACACCGAATAGGTTGAATTCGCTCAGCATCAGGCGGTTCTCATTCCGAACGGTCCCGTTGAAGGGGAAGCAGGCGCGGGCAGGCCGGTGCGGGCGCCGCACCTGTCCGGCGCTATCTGTAGCGGACCATGTGCCATGAAGAAACCGGCAAAGGACCCGAACTGCAAAGATGCCACACCCGTGCCGGCAAAATGCTGGCACCCGGTGACTGGGGCGCCCGCCTGCCAGAAGGGGAAGGATACGGGTCTGTTGTTCATGGCTGGCCCGGACCGCGGGCGTGGGGGGCTGGCCTGCCGCACAGATTGGCCTCGATCCGTTCGAATACGGAATAGCAGGCCAGCAGTTCAGGCGTGGAGATGCCATGCAGCAGGCGGCTGGACACGGCTTCCACCGCGTGACGGACCTGGCGTGCGGTCCATTCGCCTTTTTCCGTCAGGCTGACCAGCTTGGAGCGTTTGTCTTCACGGTCGGGGGAACGGAACACCAAGTCGCGGCGTTCAAGTACATCAAGCAGGCGGGCTACGGATGGGGCTTCGATTTCAAGGGCACGTACAAGATCGGTCTGGCGCACGGGCGGCGGCAGCAGGCCCAGATACAGGACAGGCCGCCATGTGGCTTCGGTCAGCCCATAGTCGCGCAGGTCATGGTCGACCTGCCTGCGCCATGCGGCTCCAAGCCGGGCGAGGCGACGACCAAATGACAGTTCCTTCTCGTTGCGCTCCAGATCGGGCATTCTGTTCCGCCAGCGGGGATATACAGGTATTAAGCATGCAAACCATTTGCGTGCTTAGTATATTCACAAGCTGCACGTTTCCAGAAAACGACAATGTGAGCCAATGCAATTTCAGCATGGATACTATCTGGCAATGACGTGGATCATCACCAGACAGGTGGCTTCGGAAGGGCCGCGGGCCTTATTTGCCCCGGCCGCGGAACAGGTTCCAGATCGCCCGGCCGGTATGGCGGGTCAGCGGGCCTGCCATCGTGGCGGCAACGGCCGACAGGGCCAGGTTCTGCCGCAGTTCATTCATGGCATGTTCGCGTGCGAATCGTACCTTGATTTCTTCCGGTGTCATGTAGGAACGCCGCCCCATGACCAGCCCCATCAGCACGATCAGCACGTCAAGGCCGAACACCGCCGCCGCCGAGCCAAGGGCGCTGAAGCCGAATGTCTGGTAACACAGCGCCCAGAGCAGCCCATGGCCGGAAATGGCGGCAAAAAAGGCGAATACTGCTGCCACAACCAGGAACGCGGCCTGACGCCCAAGACGGATCGCCATCAGTTTGCGTAGGGTCAGTTCCCCTTCGATGATGGTTTTACCGAGTTCGCCTATTTTCATGATGCTCGCATATCCTCTGGTTGCAGCAGGCTATATCGCCTTATTTCGTTGCACGGCCAAGAAAATACCCGATTGCCGAGAAAATGGCGATAGCCACCAGCGAACGACCGCGTGAGCCGCCTTTCTTCGGGGCCTGTTCCTCCAGGCTTTCACGGGCCTGGCCCGCCAGCTTCTCGGCCTTGCTGGCCACGTCATGCAGGGCCTGCTTGCCATGCGTGTGGAGCAGGTTCTCGATATGGGTTTTCAGGGCCTGCAGGTCTTCATGGGTGACGTGCTTGATGGAATCGGTCTTGCTCATGATCGTATCCTTTACGGGGTAAGGTGCGGATAATCCTCTGGTAAGGAGGTAACCATTGCTTATAACGCGTTATCCCCCCAGTCAGGTTTCTGTTATCGCATGTCTCCTTTCTCCTCTCGGCTGGTTGTCAACGCGCTCGGGATCGTGCCCGGCGCGCCGGTGGTGTCCCTGCGTGCCGGGGCGGGCACCTGTCTGGCTGTCGTGAATGATGGCGCGGCCTGTCTTTCCATGCTGGCGGACGTGCTGGCGGGCCATGTGGCGGCCGTGGCGGGGCAGGTCATGGTGGATGGGCGGGATGTGACCGGCCTGCCCGCCGGCCGCCGCCCCTGCGCCGTGGTGGGGTGGCGGGACCCGCTTTTTGCGCACATGACGGTCGCGGCCAATCTGGCATTCGGGCTGCGGGCGCGGGGGATGGAGTCGCAGGCGGTGGCGGCACGGGTACGCGCCATTCTCGCGCTGCTGGGGCTGGACGGGCTGGAACACGCGCGTCCCGCACGCCTTGAACCCGAACAGGCGCTGCGTGTCATGATCGGGCGCGCCCTGGTGTTCGAGCCGCCCGTGCTGGTGCTGGAGGACCCCTTCACCCCGCTTCCCCCCGTGTCCCGCGCGGCCATGCGCCGCCTTGTGGCGCGGCTGGTGCGCGCACGCGGGCTGTGCGTCGTGCTGCTGACCCGCGCGCGTGAGGATGCGCTGCTGCTGGGTGATACGGTTGCCTATATGGCCGGCATGGAAATCATGCAGCAGGGCACGGCGCTGGACCTGTTCGAACGCCCGGCCTGTGACCGGGTGGCCACCGGCTTTGGCCATGCCAACAGCCTGACGGTGCGCGTGGCGCGGGTGGAGGAGGACGTGGCCCGCGCCCATCTGCCCGGTGGCCTGCCGGTCGAGGCCATGGCCGCGCCCGGTGTGGTGGCCGACCGGCTGGCCACGCTGTGCATCCGCCCCGACCGGATTGCGGTCCTGTTTCCCACCCGTGCCGGGATCGTGGCCGATGATCCGGATGCGCCGCCCCTGCTGGAGGCGACGCTGACCGACCTGCGGCAGATGGGCGACCATGTGCTGCTGCGTTTCCGCCTGGCGAATGGCGAGGAACTGCTGGCGCGCAGGCCGCCCACGCCCGCCCTGCAGCGCGTGATGCCGGGGCAGGTGGCGCTGCTGGCATGGCAGCCGGGGCAGGCAATTGCCTTTCCGTTCCGGGGCGAAATGGGGTAGCGTCCGGCCATTCTTCCGCCCCTGCCAGAAAGACTGTTTCTTCCCCGTGTCCCAGCCCGCGCCCCGCAGCCCTGTCCGTTCCGTCCTGTCCTGCCTGCTTGCCGCCATGGTCATGCTGTCCGTGGCGCCCCGCCCCGGCGCGCAGGGTGCGACACGGACACGGCAGCACCGGGCCGCCCTTGTCGTGGCCAGTGTGGAGTCGCATCTGGAACAGGTGCAGGATGACGCCTTTTTCCAGCCCTTTTCCCGTCAGTCGGGGGTGGCGGTCATGCACCGGACATGGAATGGCGGCCTGCCCGAACTGGACCATCACGGCCTGCATGCGGGAACGGGGGGCACATGGTCGCTGGTCCTTGCGGAAGACAGCGCCATCCGTGCTGCCTGCATGGCGGGGCTGGTCGTGCACCTGGCGGGCAGTACCGCCAACCCCGATGGCTGTGGCGTGCCGGGCCTGACCACGCAGGTGGTCGTGGCGTGGGACCAGGCATGGCGGCAGATGGCGCCACGCTGGGGCGATTTCTGGGATGTCGTGCGCTTTCCCGGCAAGCGCGGCCTGCGCCGTGATCCGCGCACCACGCTGGAAATCGCGCTGATGGCCGATGGCGTGCCCCCGGAAGATGTCTATGCCCAGCTTGCCACCGATGCGGGGGTGGAGCGCGCATTCCGCAAGCTGAGCCAGCTGCGGCCCTACATAACATGGTGGTCCACCCCCGCGCAGGCCGCCAGCATCCTGGCGCGCGGGCAGGTGCTGATGAGCAGCGCCCCCCGTGACGCGGTCATGATGCTGCCCGCGCATGGCGGGCAGGCGATTGGCGTGAGCGCGGACATGGCCCTGTCCTATGGCCTGTCATGGGGTGTGGTGGCCGGGCAGCCGGCGGCCCGGCTGGGCCAGTCGCGTGATCTGCTGCATTTTATCGTGCAGCCCGACAGGCAGGCGGCCTTCATGGCCCGCTATGGGGCGCCACCCGGCCCGGATGCGGGACATCCCGCCAGGGTCCTGCCCGTGGATGTGCAGTTCTGGCAGGGGCATTACACCACCCTGTCGCGCCGTTTCGACATCTGGCTGCGGGGGGCTGGCTGATGATGCCGGTCCTGACGGGGCATCCCGCGGGCCTGCTGGGGGTGGATGGCGCCTGCGTCCTGCTGGGGCTGGTACTGGCCAGCCTGCTGGTGCTGTGGGCGCATGCCATGCTGCGCGGCACATGGCCGGCGCAGTGCGTGCTCCTGCGCGGGCTGCTGCTGGCCTGCATGCTGCCGGGTCTGGTGCTGGCGGTATGGTGGCCAGGTCTTGCAAAGGGGGCCACGGTTGCGGGATGCATGATACAGGGCGTGCTTCTGGCACCAGCCGCCATGTGGCCGCTGCTGTGCGCATTGCGGCGCATTCCCCCCACCCTGTCGCGCACGGCCTGCGGGCTGGGCGCGGATGCGCAGGCGCGGCTGCGCCTTTTGTGGCTGCCGCTTCTGGGCTGGCCGCTTGCGGGTGTGGCCGCCGGCTGCGCCATCATGGTCACGCTGTGCGCCATGGCGGCGGCTTCATGGCCATAGACTCTCTTTACTTGGTGTACACGTCAGGACCACGATCATGACAGACAAGACCCGACCCTTCTGGGAAACGACACCGCTTGACCAGATGACCCGCGCGCAATGGGAATCGGTGTGTGACGGCTGCGGCCGGTGCTGCCTGCACAAACTGCGCGAGGACGAGACCGATGACGTGCTGTTCACCGATGTCGCCTGTCGCCTGCTGGATACCGAAACCTGCCAGTGCAGCGATTACGCCCACCGCCAGAGCCGGGTGCAGGACTGCATCACGCTGACGGCGGACAGGCTGGCCGATATCGACTGGCTTCCCCCCACCTGCGGCTATGTGCTGCTGCGTGATGGGGAGCCGCTGCCCTGGTGGCACCCGCTGGTGTCCGGCACGCCCGAGACGGTGCATGAGGCGGGCATATCCGTCAGTGGCCGGGTGATCAGCGAACGCCATGCCGGCATGCTGGAGGACCATGTGATCGACTGGCCGGGTGAAGCGCCCAGGGGGGCGTTCTGCCGCACGCGCCCCCGGCGGCGCTGATGGCGACAGATACGGGTGACAGCACGCTGGAAACCGTACCCATCGCATCGGGCACGGTTACGGTGTGCTGGCGCCCCTCGCGGCAGGCACGGCGGATTTCCATGCGCATCGATCCGCGCAGTGGCCATGTCATCATCACCCTGCCGCGTGGCGCACGCAGGGCGGATGGACTGGCGCTGCTGCGCGCGCATTCCGCCTGGGTCGTGGCGGGCCTGTCGCGCCTGCCGCCCGTGGCCGAACTGCGCCACGGCGGCAGGGTGCTGCTGGACGGCGCGGCACTGGAGATCCACCACGCGCCCGAAGCCCGTCGGGGCGTGTGGCTGGAGGATGGCAGGCTGCATGTCAGCGGCGAACAGGACTTCATCGCCCGCCGTGTGGGCGCCTACCTGCGCGCGCAGGCGCAGCTACTCCTGCCCGCCCGGCTGGGCATACAGGCCGGGCAGGCGGGCCTGCGACCCACGCAGGTCAGGCTGCGCGATACGAAAAGCCGGTGGGGAAGCTGTTCATCCGATGGCACCATCATGCTGTGCTGGCGGCTGGTCATGGCCCCGCGTGAAGTCCAGCACTACATCATTGCCCATGAACTTGCCCATCTGCGCCACATGAACCACGGGCCGGATTTCTGGCTGCTGGTTGATGAACTGACCCCCCACCGCCGCCAGGCCGAGAAATGGCTGCACACCCATGGCGCCAGCCTGCACCGATTGGTCCCGGCCTGAAAATAAAAGGGAATAGAAGTTCTTGGGTGCCGCCTTTTTTCAAAAAGGCGGTGTCTTTCGAAGCTTTTTGAAAAAAGCTTCACCAAAAACTCTTGATCGTTTGCGTTCAGGCGGTGAACTGTTCGGCAATGATCCGTTCGGACAGGCTCTGCCCGGGGTCGAACAGCACGGTGGTGTGGAGTTCGCGCGCTTCGGTTATTTTCACGGAAACCACATCACGCACCTCGGTAAAGTCGGCCACGGCGGCGACGGGGCGCTTGTCGGTTTCCAGTATGTCAAAGCGCACCTGTGCCGTGGAGGGCAGCAGTGCCCCCCGCCACCGGCGCGGGCGGAAGGCGCTGATGGGGGTCAGCGGCAGCAGGTTGGCCGAAAGCGGCACGATCGGGCCGTGGGCGGACAGGTTGTACGCGGTGGAGCCCGCGGGGGTGGAGATCAGCACCCCGTCGCATATCAGTTCGGGCAGGCGCACGCGCCCATCCACATTGATTCGGATTTTCGCGGCCTGCCTTGTCTGGCGGAACAGGAACACGTCATTGAGCGCCAGCGCATGGATGCAGCCGCCATCGCGTGTCGTGGCCTCCATGCGCAGCGGGTGCAGGATCGCCACCTGGGCCGCCGCCAGGCGTTCGGGCAGGTTGTCGGGCACGGCGGGGTTCATCAGGAAGCCGACCGTGCCACAGTTGATGCCATAGACCGGCAGCGTGCGCTCCAGCGTGGTATGGAGCATTTCCAGCATGAAGCCGTCCCCGCCCAGGCAGACCATGGCATCGGCATCCGATGCGGGGTACTGCCCATACTGCGTCACCAGCCGGGCCAGCCAGAGCTGGGCGCTCTCGTTCGGCGCGGCGCAGAAATGCAGCCTGTCGGGAATGTACCCATCGGCCCAGCCGGGGTACGACATCTCGGTCATGGTGTGTGGATGGACAGGCGATGATGCGCCATGACCGGCATGCGCCCGCGTATGGTTTCCACCACGTCGCGTTCAAGGCGCGCCGTGCTCCAGCCCGGCCCGTCCGAGACCTGGGCCACGATGGTGCCCCATGGGTCGATGATCATGGAATGGCCATAGGTGCGCCGCTTCTGGCCGTTTTCATCCATATGGGTGCCGGTGGTGCCGCAGGCGACCATCCAGCACTGGGTCTCGATCGCGCGCGCGCGCAGCAGGGTCTCCCAGTGGGCAAGGCCGGTCTCGACCGTAAAGGCGGCGGGGACCAGAAGCATGTTGGCCCCGCGTGCGCGCAGGGCGTGGAACAGGGCGGGAAAGCGGATGTCGTAGCAGATGGCCAGCCCCGCCGTCATGCTGGCGGAAAGCGGGACGGTCACGATGTCGGAGCCGGGTTCGTAGGTATCACTCTCCCGATAGCCCTCGCCACCGGGGGTCGTGACATCGAACAGGTGAATCTTGCGGTAGCGCGCGCGCTCATGGCCATGGGCATCAAACACCAGCGATGTGTTGAACAGCCTGTCACCATGCCGTTCACCGATTGAGCCGCCATGAAGGATGATGCCATGCGTGCGCGCCATGCCGGACAGGAAGCTGTACAGCGGCCCGGCCTCCCCCATGCCATCGGGGCCGGGCAGGGTTTCGGCGGCGGCGAATTTCATGTCCCGTGTCCCGCCCAGGCAGCTCCACATCTCGGGCAGGATGACAAGGTCGGGCCTGTCCGCCCTGACCGCGGCCGTAATCAGCGCGCGGGCATGCTGCATGTTTTCGGGCGCGGATGCGCCGGGCGCCATCTGGATGACAGTGGTGCGCATCAGGGCAGGTACTCCATGGATGATTCCCGCCGACCATAGGACAGCCGCCCCCACGCCCGCAACCGGCACGACCCGTGCGCGCGGCCTGTTAAAACGGGTGGGCGGGCGATAGGATGGGGGCAGATCTCGTACTGAAAAACCAATGGCACATTCCTCATCTTCCCGCACCGTCATCTTCGCGGCCCTGGCCGGCAACCTGCTTGTGGCCGCCACCAAGTTCGGCGCGGCCTTCCTGACCGGCAGCGCCTCGATGCTGAGCGAGGCCATCCATTCCCTGATCGATACCGGCAACCAGGGGCTGCTGCTGGTCGGCATGCGGCGTGCCATACGTCCGGCCACCGCCTCGCATCCGTTTGGCCATGGGCTGGAGCTGTATTTCTGGACCTTCGTGGTTGCCCTGCTCATTTTCGGTCTGGGGGCGGGGGTCTCGCTTTATGAAGGGATCATCCACATCATCCATCCGCAGCCCGTCGCGCACGTACTGGTCAATTATGCCGTGCTTGTGGCCAGCATCGTGTTCGAGGGATCGGTCTGGCTGCTGGCCCTGCGGGCCTTCCGCAAGGAGGGCAAGGGCAGGCGCGGCTGGGTGGAAGCCGTGCAGATGAGCAAGGACCCCACCGTCTTTACCGTCCTGTTCGAGGATACGGCGGCGCTGGGCGGCCTGGCCGTGGCGCTGGTGGGCAATATCCTGTCCGAGGTGCTGGACATGCCGGTGCTTGATGGCGTGGCCTCCATCGTGATTGCCTGTATCCTGGCGGTGACGGCAACGTTCCTTGCGCGCGAATCCCAGTCCCTGCTGACGGGGGAAGGCGTTGCGCCGGAGGTGCTGGCCGCGCTGCGCCGCATGGCGCTGGCGGCACAGGGGGTGGAGCGGATCAATGAAATCCGTTCCATGCATTTCGGCCCGCGTGACGTGCTGGTGGTAATCAGCCTCGATTTCCGCAACGACCTGACGGCGGGACAGGTGGAGATCGTGGTCAGCGCGCTGGAGCGCCAGATCAAGCAGGCCTATCCCGAAGTGACCCGCGTGTTCATCGAGGCCCAGGACAGCCGTGCCCAGCCCGCGGGCACGGCCGCCACGGGGGGCGCGCCTACCCTGTAACGAATTCGTCCGCCCGGTAGCCCTGGGCGAACAGCAGGGTGCGCAGGGTGGTATGATTGACCTGATTGCCTATCTCGCGCCGGACAGCGGGCTTGGCATGGAAGGCGATGCCCGCGCCCGCCACGCGCAGCATGGCCAGGTCGTTTGCGCCATCGCCCGTGGCCATGGCGTCATCCATATCCAGCATTTCTTCCTTCACCAGCCGCTTCAGGTGGGCCAGCTTGGCGTCCGGGCCTAAAATGGGTTCGCCCACCCCGCCCGTCAGCGTATCACCCCGGGTGAGCAGGGTGTTGGCGTGGTTTTCATCAAAGCCGCACCGGGCCGCAACCTTGCGGGTAAAGAACGTGAACCCGCCCGAGACAAGTGCGGTACGTGCGCCATTGGCCCGCATGGTGCGCACCAGTTCCAGCGCGCCGGTGTTCAGCTTCACGTCCTGCCATGCCCGCTCCAGCAGGCTGACAGGCCGGCCGGCCAGCAGGGCCACGCGTTCATGCAGGGCGGATTCGAATTCGATCTCCCCGTTCATGGACCGGCGCGTGATCTCGGCAATCTTCTCGCCAATCCCGGCATGGGCCGCGATATCATCCAGCGTTTCGCAGTTGACGATGGTGCTGTCCATGTCCGCCACCAGCAGGCGCTTGCGGCGGTTGTGGGCGGGGGTTACCAGCACATCCAGCGCCCGTTCGGCAAGGGCCGCGCGTACGGACCCGATACCGGGGCTGTCCCATGTTTCGGGTGCCGGGCAGGCGATCTCGACGGCTTCCCCTTCCGAAAGGGTGACGGGGGCAGCACCCCGCACCAGGTCGCGCGCGACCTCGATATCGACCGGGGTAAGGGATGTGGCGTCACGTGTCGCCACCAGTACAAGGGTATGGGTCAGGGAAGGGGAATCAGGCATGGGGTCCGGTTACAACTGGGTTGGTGCACAGACGCCCCCGTCCGTGGGGCAGGGGCGCGTGGCGCTGATCGTGGCGGGTCCGACCTGTTCGGGCAAGTCCGCGCTTGCGCTGGCGCTGGCCCGGCGGGTGGGGGGTACCATCATCAATGCGGATTCGATGCAGGTCTACCGCGAACTGCGCATCCTGACCGCCCGCCCCGGCCCGTGCGATGAAGCCTGTGTGCCGCATGCGCTGTATGGCGTGCTGCCCGCGGCACGGACCGGCAGCGTGGCCTGGTGGCGCGAACAGGCCATGGCATGCGCGCAGGCGGCGTGGGATGCGGGGCGCGTGCCGGTGTTCTGCGGTGGGACGGGCATGTATTTCCGCGCCCTGACCGATGGGCTGGCCGATATTCCCCAGCCGCCCGATGCCATTCGCGCACAGGCCCGCGCCATGGTGGCCCGGCTTGGGCCGGAGGGGGCGCATGCGGAACTCCATGAACTGGATGCCGAGACGGCTTCCACCCTGCGCCCCGCCGATGGCCAGCGCATTGCCCGCGCGCTGGAGGTCCGTCTGGCCACCGGCCACGGACTGGCGTGGTGGCGGCGCGAGGCGGTGCTGCCACCCCTTGCCGCCCGCTTCATTGCCGTCAGGCTGCACCCGCCGCGTGACATGCTGCGGGCCGCCATAGCGCGGCGCTTCCACGCCATGGTGGAACAGGGCGCGATGGCGGAAGTCGCCCATCTGCTGGAACAGGGCCTGCCGCCGGACCTGCCCGCCATGCGCGCCCATGGCGTGCCCGAACTGGCGGCCGTGCTGCGGGGCGGCATGACGCTGGCGGATGCCACGGCGCGGGCGATCACGCTGACCGGGCAGTACACGAAGCGCCAGGCCACATGGTTCGCCCATCATGCGCTGGCGGCACCTGCCGCCACATATGTATATGAAAAACGCTTTGAAAATTGCCCGGATGCGCAACAAATGGAAAGATGTGACAATAAAATCATTTCTTTTGTTATTAACTGCATTGACGCGGGCCAAGGCTTTCCGTAAACCCGGCGCGGGATTTCGCCTGTAATGGCAGGCCGGCTGTTGCGGCCGCCACGGCGAAGGAGCAGGAACATGAACGCAGCATCGCACCAGACCGACCTGAAACCTCATGCCACCGGCACGGACACGCCCGTTGTTCAGAGCGGTGCCGAGGTCCTTCTGCGCGTATTGGGCGAGCAGGGGGTCGAGGTCATATTCGGCTATCCCGGTGGCGCGGTACTGCCCATTTATGATGCGCTGTTCCGCCAGAATGCGATTCGCCACGTTCTGGTCCGCCATGAGCAGGCGGCCGTGCATGCGGCGGAAGCCTATGCCCGTTCCACCGGCAGGGTGGGCGTGGTGCTGGTGACAAGCGGCCCCGGCGCCACCAACACGGTGACCGGGCTGCTGGATGCCATGCTCGACTCGATTCCCGTGGTCTGCTTCTCCGGGCAGGTGGGCGTGCCGCTGATCGGCACCGATGCCTTTCAGGAAGCCGACACCACCGGCATCACCCGGCCCGCCACGAAGTACAACTACCTTGTGCGCCGTGCGGACGAGATCGCGCCCAGCGTGCACGAAGCCTTTCATATCGCGCGCAGTGGCCGCCCCGGTCCGGTGCTGGTCGACCTGCCCAAGAACCTGATGGTCGGTCCCGCGCCCTATGTCGCGCCGGCCCGCGCGCCGCACCCGTCCTACCAGCCGCAGACCGAACCGGGGCGCGATGCGATCTCGCGCGCCGTGGCCGCCATGAAGGGCGCGCGCAGGCCGCTGTTCTATACCGGCGGCGGCATCATCAATGCCGGGCCGGAGGCATCCGCCGCCCTGCGCCGCCTGGTGGAAAAGACCGGCTTCCCCTGCACTTCCACCCTCATGGGGCTGGGGTCGATGCCTGCGGGTGACCGCCGTTTCCTGGGCATGCTGGGCATGCACGGCACGTACGAGGCCAACATGGCCACCCATGGCTGTGACGTGCTGATCGCGCTCGGTTCGCGCTTTGATGACCGGGTGACCGGGCGGCTGGATGCGTTTTCTCCCACGTCGTTCAAGATCCATGCCGATATCGACCCCAGCCAGATCAACAAGATCGTGCCGGTTGATGTGGGAATCGTGGGGGACGCGCGTCGCGTGATCGAGATGATGCTGGAGGAGTGGGACTGCACCCCCGCCAACACCCGCCAGCCGATCGACATGGCGCAGTGGTGGCACCAGATCAACGAATGGCGTGCGCGTGACAGCCTTGGCTTCGTGCAGGACATGGCGCCGGATGCCATCATCCGCCCGCAATACGCCATCCGGCGCCTGCATGAACTGGCCACCGCCACCGGGCGTGACACCTATGTCTCGACCGAGGTGGGCCAGCACCAGATGTGGGCCGCCCAGCATTTCGGCTTCGACAAGCCCAACCGCTGGCTGACCTCGGGTGGCCTGGGCACCATGGGCTATGGCCTGCCCGCCGCCGTTGGCGCGCAGGTTGCCCACCCCGATGCGCTGGTGATCGACATTGCGGGCGAAGCCTCCACGCTCATGAACATCCAGGAACTGTCCACCATCGCGCAGTACCGCCTGCCGGTTAAGGTGTTCATCCTGAACAACCAGTATATGGGCATGGTGCGCCAGTGGCAGGAACTGCTGCATGAATCGCGCTATTCCGAAAGCTACAGCGCGGCCCTGCCCGATTTCGTCAAACTGGCGGAAAGCTTCCACGGCCGTGGCCTGCGCGCGACCTGCATGGGCGAACTGGATGGCGTGATTGCCGAAATGCTGGCCCATCCCGGTCCGGTGGTGGCTGACATCTGCGTTGCGCAGGATGAGAACTGCTACCCCATGATCCCGTCGGGTGCGGCGCATAACCAGATGATCCTGGGTCCGGGGCAGGATGACGAGATCAGCGCGGAAGGCCGCATGCTGGTCTGATCCCGCCCCGGCGCATGCCGCCGGCATGCCCTTGTCCTTTCCTGCCACCGTGCCGCGACAGTGCGCGCGGTGGCGCCTTCAGCAGTCAGGAAACACAATCATGACCACGCAGCAGGAGAGCCCGGTCTCTGCGGTCATTGCCATTCAGGTCGAAAATGAAAGTGGTGCGCTGGCGCGTGTCATCGGCCTGTTTTCCGGTCGTGGGTACAATATCGAGAGCCTGACCGTGGCCCCGGTTGATGAGACCCGCCGCCAGTCGCGCATCAATATCGTCACCACCGCCACCCCGCATGTGCTGGAGCAGATCCGCGCGCAGGTGGCGCGTCTGGTGCCGGTGTACCGCGTATCGGTCATGACGGGGCAGGACCCGCATGTGGCGCGCGAGATGGCGCTGGTAAAAGTGATTGCCAGCGGGGAACGCCGGGCCGACGCGCTGCGCATTGCCCAGGCTTTCCGTGCCCATCCGGTCGATGCCTCGGCCACGTCCTTTGTCTTTGAGCTGACGGGTGCGACCGACAAGCTTGATGCCTTTATCGACCTCATGCGTCCCCTTGGCCTGGCCGAGGTCTCGCGCACGGGTGTCGCCGCTATCGCCCGGGGTGCCGCGATCCTGTAAGGGAACGCCGGGTTTTACCGTTTCACATGTTTTTACCGTTTTTTCCCAAGGAGCAAGATTATGCGCGTCTATTATGATCGCGATGCCGATGTGAACCTGATCAAGAGCAAGAAGGTGGCCATCATCGGTTACGGCAGCCAGGGCCATGCCCATGCCAACAACCTCAAGGACTCGGGTGTGACCGACATCGTGGTCGGCCTGCGCCCCGAATCCACCGCCGTGGCCAAGGCCGAGGCCGCCGGCTTCAAGGTCATGACCCCGGCCGACGCCGCCAAATGGGCGGATGTGGTGATGGTGCTGACCCCCGATGAAGGCCAGGGCGCGCTGTACAAGGAATCGCTGGAAAAGAACCTCAAGCAGGGTGCGGCCCTTGCTTTCGCCCATGGCCTGGCGATCCATTTCCGCATCATCGAAGCCCGTCCCGACCTGGATGTGTTCCTGATCGCGCCCAAGGGCCCGGGCCACACCGTGCGTTCCGAATATCAGAAGGGTGGCGGCGTGCCGTCGCTGGTGGCCGTGGCCCAGAACGCTTCGGGCAATGCGCTGGAAATCGCGCTGTCCTATGCATCCGCCAATGGCGGCGGGCGTGCGGGCATCATCGAGACGACCTTCAAGGAAGAAGTCGAGACCGACCTGTTTGGCGAGCAGGCCGTGCTGTGCGGTGGTCTGGTCGAACTGATCCGTGCGGGTTTCGAGACGCTGGTCGAAGCGGGCTACGCGCCGGAGATGGCGTATTTCGAGTGCCTGCACGAAATGAAGCTGATCGTGGACCTGATCTACGAAGGCGGCATCGCCAACATGAACTACTCCATCTCCAACACGGCGGAGTATGGTGAATACGTGTCCGGCCCGCGCGTGATCACGCCGGAAACCAAGGCCGAGATGAAGAAGATCCTGACCGACATCCAGGACGGCACCTTCGTGCGCAACTTCATTCTGGAAAACCAGTCCGGCAATATCGGCTTCAAGGCCACCCGTGCCCGCAACAACGAGCACCAGATCGAGAAAGTGGGCGAGAAGCTGCGCGGCATGATGTCGTGGATTGGCAAGAACAAGCTGGTCGATAAGTCGCGTAACTAAAAATCAGTCGTTGATAAAAAAGGATAAAAGTTTTCGGGTGTCGCCTTTTTAAAAAAAGCGCCATCAGAAACGTCCTTTCGGGTGGCGGTCTTGCGTCCCCCTTAAATTACAACGCCAGCCGGAGATGTTCCGGCTGGCGTTTTTTTTATGTCCGCCTGTGACGGCGGCCCCGTATTTGCCGTGACACGACCGGGTAACGGGTGCCACCATGCGCGACCGGAAAAACCTGAAGGAGCACCGTACCGTGACGGATTACGTGATTCCCCCCTGCAGCCTGCCCGTTGTGCCAGTGGAGGGGAGTAAGGGTGTCTTTCCCGTCCGGCGGATATGGTGTGTGGGGCAGAACTATGCCGCCCATGCGCGCGAGATGGGCAGCAACCCCGAACGCTCCGAACCCTTCTTCTTTTCCAAGCCGGGGGATGCGGTAGTGCCCGGCGGCGGGCTGCTGGCGTTTCCAGTCAGCACGTCCGACCTGCATCACGAAGTGGAACTGGTGGCCGCGATCGGGCGCGATGGCCATGACATTGCGGTGGAAAAGGCGCTGACGCATGTCTATGGCTACGCGGTCGGCCTGGACATGACGCGACGTGACCTGCAGGCCGCAGCCAAGAAGGCGGGCCACCCGTGGGATCTGGCCAAGGGATTTGACCAGTCCTGCCCCATTTCCCCCATCGTGCCGGTATCGGTCACGGGCCACCCCGAAAACGGCGCAATCACGCTAAGCGTGAATGGCGAGTCCCGGCAGAAAGGCGACCTGCGGGATATGATCTGGTCGGTGGCGGAAATCATTTCCGCTCTCAGCCGGTTCGTCTCCCTCGGTGCGGGGGACCTGATCATGACCGGCACCCCGTCGGGTGTGGGGCCGGTCAGGCGCGGTGATGTGCTGTACGCCACCTGCGCCGGTGTGGGTGAACTGAACGTGACCTATACCGGCTAGAGCAGGCGCGGGTAGCCTGCGCGCCCCGCAGGTGTCGTAAAACGCCATGATGCCCGTGTTCGTGACGGGCCATGCGTAACCCGCGCCGCGCCGGTTCATTATCATATGGCCGCATGCGTGCCCCATGGGCGCGGATGCGGGTTTTTTTCGCCCATCAGGCAGAAGGATCAAAAAAACATGCAGTATCGCCAGCTTGGCCGTTCCGGTCTGCGGATTTCGGCCTTTACCCTGGGCACCATGACCTTTGGTGGCAAGGGCAACTTTGCCAAGACCGGCAATACCGACCTTGCCGGGGCCTGCCGCCAGATCGACCTGTGCATTGATGCCGGGATCAACATGTTCGATACGGCGGATATCTATTCCACCGGCGTGTCAGAGGAGATTCTGGGGGCTGCCCTCAAGGGCCGCAGTGACGACGTGATGGTCACGACCAAGGCGCGCTTCAACATGGGACCGGGTGCCAATGACGCGGGGCTGTCGCGGTTCCATCTGGTCAGTGCGTGCGAAGCCAGCCTGAAGCGTCTGGGCCGTGATCATATCGACCTGTATTACCTGCATGAATGGGATGGGCAGACCCCTCTGGATGAAACGCTGGAGGCGCTGGACACCCTGACCCGCGCGGGCAAGATCCGTTATGCCGGGGTTTCCAACTTCTCGGCATGGCATATCATGAAGGCGCTGGGCACGGCGGAGCGCAACCGCCTGATCGCGCCCGTCTCGCAGCAGATCTACTATTCCCTGCAGGGGCGTGAGGCGGAATATGAACTCCTGCCCGTTGCCGTGGACCAGGGCATTGGCGTGCAGGTCTGGAGCCCGCTTGCGGGCGGTTTGCTGTCGGGCAAGTACCGGCGCGGCAGGCCGCAGCCCGAAGGCACGCGCCAGATCGAGAAATGGGGCGAACCCCCGGTTTACGATATCGAGAAACTGTATGACGTGGTGGAGGTGCTGGTCAGCATCGCCGAAAGCCGCAACATCTCCGCAGCCCAGGTGGCGCTGGCATGGGTGGCGCAGCGGCCTGCCATTACATCCGTCGTGATCGGTGCCCGGACCGAGGCGCAGCTGGTCGATAACCTCAAGGCCATTGACCTGAGCCTGACGGCGGAAGAAATCAGCCGCCTTGATGACGCCAGCGCGCCGCCGATCCTCTATCCCTTCTGGCATCAGGCCAGCACGGCGTCAGACCGTCTTTCGGCCGCCGACCTGCTGCTGTTGGGGCCGACGCTGGCAAAGAAGAATAAATAAAAACAGCGCAAGGAAGTTTTTGGTGAAGCTTTTTTCAAAAAGCTTCAGAGAACGCCGCCTTTTTGAAAAAAGGCGGCACCCAAAAACTTCCATCATTTCTATCAAGGGTTTGTCTGACAGCCGTTTCCCGTCGGGCTGCTTTCCCCCGGCGGGTATCGTATACCGCTGGGCGAATGGCCGTTGCGCCAAGAAGGCACGGCAATATTGATCTGGATCAAGGCTGCGGACCGCCCGCCGATGATCAGCTATCCCCCGTTCCACATCGCCCATGACCTTATGCGCGCGACAGGTGGCTGGGGAGGGAAATCACTTCCGATATCTTGTAATAACATCCAGTTGATCCCATCTGGAATCCAGCGCCATGCCGTTGCCTGTTGAGGGACGGCGCAGGGCGGAACCTTTTTTGTCGCCTGATCAAGAGGGACGAGGAAACATATGAATATCGAGAAGTTTACAGAACGGTCACGCGGTTTTCTGCAGGCAGCCCAGACCATTGCCATGCGCGATTACAACCAGCAGCTGACGCCGGAGCACCTGCTCAAGGCCCTGCTTGATGATGATCAGGGTGCCGCGTCCTCCCTTATCCGCGCGGCTGGCGGGCAGGTGCCCGGTATTACCGCCGCCAATGACGCAGCCCTTGCCAAGCTGCCCAAGGTGCAGGGCAGCGGCGCGGGCCAGCCCACTGCTACGGGCGAGCTGGTCCGTCTGCTGGATAATGCCGAGCAGGCCGCCCAGAAGGCAGGTGATGAATATGTGGCGCAGGACCGCCTGCTGGCCGCCATTGCCGCGTCCGAAACGCCGGCGGGTCAGGCCCTGCGCGCCGGCGGCGCCACACCGCAGGCGCTTGAAAAAGCCATTGCCGCCATCCGCAAGGGACGTACCGTGACAAGCGAAAACGCCGAAGCCAATTTTGACGCACTGAAGAAATACGCGCGTGACGTGACCGAAGTCGCCCTGCAGGGCAAGCTGGACCCGGTGATTGGCCGTGACGAGGAAATCCGCCGCGCCATTCAGGTGCTTGCGCGCCGCAGCAAGAACAACCCTGTCCTGATTGGTGAGCCCGGCGTGGGCAAGACCGCCATTGTGGAAGGGCTGGCGCAGCGTATCGTCAATGGTGACGTGCCCGAGGCGCTGAAGAACAAGAAGCTGCTCTCGCTCGACATGGGCGCGCTGGTGGCGGGCGCCAAATTCCGGGGCGAATTCGAGGAACGGCTGAAAGCGGTCCTGAAGGAAATCGAGGCCGCCGAAGGTCAGGTGATCCTGTTCATTGACGAGATGCACACGCTGGTCGGTGCGGGGCGCAGCGATGGTGCGATGGATGCCTCCAACCTGATCAAGCCCGAACTGGCCCGTGGCGTGCTGCACTGCATCGGTGCCACCACGCTGGATGAATACCGCAAGTATATTGAAAAGGACGCCGCCCTCGCCCGCCGGTTCCAGCCGGTCTATGTGGGTGAGCCGACAGTGGCCGACACCATCTCCATCCTGCGTGGCATCAAGGAGAAATACGAACTCCATCACGGTATCCGTATTTCCGATGGCGCGCTGGTCGCGGCGGCAACCCTGTCCAACCGTTACATCACCGACCGCTTCCTGCCCGACAAGGCCATCGATCTGGTGGACGAGGCCGCAAGCCGCCTGCGCATGCAGATCGACAGCAAGCCCGAGGAACTGGATGAACTGGACCGCCGCCTGATCCAGCTCAAGATCGAGCGCGAGGCCATCCGCAAGGAAGATGACGCGGCCAGCAGGGAGCGTCTGGTCAAGCTGGAAGCCGAACTGTCGGAACTGCAGGAAAAGTCCGATGCGCTGACGGCGGCATGGCATGCGGAAAAAGACCGCGTCAACGCCGTGCAGAAGCTGCAGGAGGAGATGGACCAGATCCGCTCGGATATCGAGATTGCCCAGCGCAAGGGCGATCTGGCCCGTGCATCGGAACTGATGTACAGCCGCCTGCCGCAGCTTCAGGCCCAGATTGCCAAGGCACAGGAAGAGGCGGACCAGATCAGCAAGGGCGATGGCATGGTCAGCGATACCGTGACCGATCAGGGCATCGCCGCCGTGGTGTCGCGCTGGACCGGCGTGCCGGTGGACCGGATGCTGGAGGGCGAGCGCGCCAAGCTGCTGCGCATGGAAGATGAACTGCGCAAGAGCGTGGTGGGGCAGGAACCGGCCCTGAAGGCCGTGTCCAACGCCGTGCGTCGTGCCCGTGCAGGCTTGCAGGACCCCAACCGTCCCATCGGGTCGTTCCTGTTCCTTGGCCCCACGGGCGTGGGCAAGACCGAGCTGTGTAAAGCGCTGGCCCGCTTCCTGTTTGATGACGAGAAGGCCCTGCTGCGCATCGACATGAGTGAGTTCATGGAGAAGCATGCGGTCTCCCGCCTGGTGGGCGCGCCTCCCGGCTATGTGGGGTATGAGGAAGGCGGCGTGCTGACCGAAGCGGTGCGGCGCAGACCCTATCAGGTCATCCTGTTCGATGAGGTGGAAAAGGCGCATGAGGACGTCTTCAACATCCTGCTGCAGGTGCTTGATGATGGCCGCCTGACCGATGGGCAGGGTCGTACGGTTGATTTCCGCAACACCCTGATCGTGCTGACCAGCAATCTCGGCTCCGACGTGCTGGCCCACCTGCCCGATGGGGAATCGGTCGAGACGGTACGCCCCGAAGTCATGCAGGTGGTGCGCAACCACTTCCGGCCCGAGTTCCTGAACCGTCTGGATGAGATCATCCTGTTCTCGCGCCTGCAGAAGGCGGATATGGGCAAGATCGTGGAAATCCAGATCGGGCGCCTGCGCAAGCTGCTGGCTGACCGCAATATCCAGCTTCGCCTGGACAAGGGGGGTGAGGAATGGCTGGCGAATGAAGGCTACGATCCGGTGTATGGCGCCCGTCCGCTCAAGCGCGTGATCCAGCGTGCCCTGCAGAACCCGCTGGCGGGCCTGTTGCTGGAAGGCACCATCCATGATGGTGAAACGGTCACTGTTGATGCGAAGGATGATCACCTGACCATCAATGGAACCGAGGTGGAAGCCGACTGATCGCGGCACGCCGCATCAAAGTTGGGAAAAGGAGGGGCCTGCCCCTCCTTTTTTCACATAAATATCTTTTTTTCTTCGTTTTTTTGGTTCGCATTGTGAATGTTAAGTGGGTTTTATGGCGGATTTCCGTTGTTTTCCTGTGTTTTAGGGGGAGCGTTGACAGGGTGGGCCAATATCCGTAAAAGCCCCTTCACCGGACGGCGCTGCTGCTCCGGCGGGTCTTTGACAAGAGAATAGAGAGAGTATCTGGAAGGGATATGCTGGCGGCGCGGTTGTTGCTCTTTAGGGGGTGATGATTGGCGGCCTGGACTGGGTGAGACTGGTCTAGGGTAGCTTGGCGTATCTTTTTAGGAATATGCGTTGAGTGTTTTGAAGCTGTATGCGGGTTTATCCTGTTTTATGGTTAAGAAGCCTGGACTGGCTCTGTTTATTTTACGTCGTCCACATCGAAGGTGCCAGCTATCGCCTGCGCCAGCATGCCGATCTGATCCCCGAGCATACACGGGCCCACGCCAATCTGATGCCACCGGCAGCGCCAAAGCGCCGCGGTAGGCCCCCAAAGCATGGAGCTATCGATCACCTCAATGGCTGATCACCATATCCGTGCTGGGGAATTTTCCGACAGCACATGTGGGGAATTTTGAAACAGCATTTACACTCGGTGACACCTACGCCTCGACGGAAGCCAGCGGGCTATCGGGGATCTATGCTGGCAATGGTGGTGTGAACATCGCCGTTGCGGGCAATACCAGCCTTGATGCCGGGGTGATCGAGAGCACGGCGGCATCGGCGCTCAACAGTCTTACGACAGGCAGCCTTACGGCCAGTGGGGAGAAGAATGTCTCCGATTACGCCGGGGCGTCGGCCAGTTTCTCCTACAGCACGATGCAGGGCGGGGGAGATACCGATAGTGCCGGGTTTGCGGATAACGGCATTCCCATGGCTTCGGCGGCGGCGGTAGCCGGTTCCCATGAGACGGAAAGCCAGTCGGCGATCGGTTCGAACATTACGGTGAAGGCAGGCGCTACGTCCGGCAGTCTCTCGCGTGATCCGTCCACCGCCAACCAGGCCATCGCCAACGATTTTGACGCCAGCAAGGAAAGCAATGTCCTGGCGCTCGCCAATGAGGCCGAGACGGTAACCCAGGCGGCCGCATGGACGGCCAAGCAGGGTTATGACATGGCCAGCGAGGGAGCTGACGACAGGGCCACGGTCGGAACTGATGCGCGCGACGCACAGCCGACGCAGGACAGCGTGGCTGGCACAGGAGATGCGGCGTCGTCAGGCGCGCGGACGGATAGGGCTGAAGGAGATAGCGAACCTGTCGCTTTCATGACCCATAGCCTGACGATCGGCCGCGGGATTAAAAACGGGGATAGCACGGGAAACAACGTCGGTGCGGACGTACCACAGCCTGTCGAGCCTGACGTTACATATCCACGTGACGCCACAACGCAGGTGTTCCGGGAAAACGTCCTGAGGCTTGGTTCCTCGGGGGGGCTGACGGTTGCTCCCGATATGTACAACGGGCATCCCGGTGCCGACGCCGCAATGACTGATCGGTTCGGGCGGGGAGTTGCCCATTATTCGCCGGATGCCGTAGTTTCGGGGACGGGTATCGGGGATCTGGGCGTTAGCATCCCTGATGCAGGAACATATCGTTCAACTGGTACGTTCACGGATCACGGCGAACTGGAGTTCACCAAGGACGGCAGCAGTGATATCTACACTTTAGGGGCGGCGGGACCGGTCGATTACACAAAAATAACGGGTGGGAAAGTTTCGGCTTCTACGTTAGATGAAAATGGGGTCATTTCTTCTGACAGACAATCTGCCCACACAAAGGAACTTTTTAACCGTCAATCAGATACTGTTCACGTCCCGCGTTCCGTTGGGGCAGATATTCCCAGTCGTAAGGTTAATAATATACATGAATTTTCGACAGTATAACAGGTCTTGTATTTAAGTCGGCTTCAAGGCGTACGTCGAGAATTATTCAAGGTCAGAGAGTATATAAAGTGGAGAAAGACATCATACTTCAAGAAGGAGAAAAAATCCGAAAAGGGGAGCAGTTTTACCTTGATAATCTTCACAATGACCATTTAGAGGTATTCGATGCCCGCGGGAGAGCAATTATGAAAGTTGATCTTGCAGGGAAGAAGTTGGGCGATCTGCCAAGTAATAGACGGATATAGGGAATGAAATTATGTCTCTTCAAAGCATAAAAAATGGTCTTCATGCGTGGGACATAAATACGGTTGATGCGTATTTAATAAAGGAAAATATAGAAAGCATGGGTTATTTTTCCGAAAAAATACCCATTTCAATTTCTGACATAAAAGAAAATAGGAAAAATAATAGATTTAAGGAGATGATAATTGATGAATTAATAACAAAAATGGAAAACATAAAACAAGAATGTTTGACCTTTTTAAGAAATTATAAAACTCTAAGGATTTACTTCGTTATAACAGAGCCTGACTATTTTGGATCTGAAGTTGGAGTTATGGCATCTAAAATTCAATGGCAAAATATGACGAGGAGAAGTATTAACGAAGAAAACTATAAGGAAGAAATATCAAAAGACATAGAGTACAAATACGTAAACAAAGAAAATATACCTCACGATATTATCGTAGAAAGATATAATCATATAATAAATGATAATATAGACAATATCCACTTCAATGGTAGCTTTTTGTTGTTTTATTTTGATATACCATAATTCCTGATTTATCGCACTGTATAACAAGTTCCCACTGGAATACCTTTCCGTTACAATAAAATTATCGCGTTATAGATACCTATAAACGCTATAACTAATACGATATTATTATAAAAATATAGAGGAAGTCTCGATTTTTCTTTTTTAATCGCTAGGACTTGTTAGATCTTGATATAGTCTGCTGTAGCAGCGATGAGGATGACGGAGAGGAAGGATGCGGCGGTCTTCTCATATCGGGTCGCGACAGCCCGCCATTCCTTGAGCCTTGCCCACAGGTTTTCGACCAGGTGCCGGTGTCTGTAAGCCCATCTGGGACAGACGACTTCTGGATCATTCTTCCCTGGCGGAATGACAGGACGAGATCCCCGGTTCCAGAGATATTCACGGAATTTGTGCGAGGCATATCCGCGGTCATAGACGACATAGGTCGGCGGGTGTGGCAGCTCGTCGAGCAGGGCATAGGCACATTGTTGATTTTCACTGAAAACTGACCTGGGTTTTTCATCAGGAATTGACCCAGACAGCTGCTATTCCAGGCATAGTGAGGCGGGCGGTCAAGAAGAGGATCTGTCCTTTCTGTTTTTCGACGAGACGGCTTCCTGAACAGGACCACCACGACAACGGTGCAGGGATCGACGGCCGCCGCCGGGGATGCCCTGACGGTCACGGCGACGGTCCGCAGAGTTCTGCGAAAAATCAATCAAACCGCTTTCTGATTCAGGCTCTTAGAAGAGCAAACTGAGATGGGCTGGCGGATTGTCCGCGATACCGGGAGCCCCGTTACGGTGGCTGATTTCTCAAAGTACCGCAAGGAATTCGCGAGCCAGCTTGGGAACGTGCGGCGTGTTCGGGAAATCTTGATGGGCGAGCAAGTCGAATAAGATTTCGCCGATCGCTTCGGCAAGTAATGGTGGGACCGCATTTCCAACCTGAGTGTATCGCGGGCAGCCATCCTTTCGCCGTGCTCCGCCTGTAGTGTATGGACCCTTGAAGGAGAACCAGTCGGGAAAAGACTGGATACGAGCAAGCTCCCGCACGCTCATAGTGCGAGGGTCACGATAATGGATCAAATCGTCTGGGAGTGTCGTGACCGTTGGGGCCGGTAACCTAGCGGAGAGCGGCGTGGTTGATCGCTTGCCTATGCCGAGACGGAGGCGGTCTGCTTGAGAAATACACCGTCCTCTCTCGCAGCTTTCGAGGATGCGCTTCATGCGGTTTGTAACCTGCTGGTTATGTCGTGCCAGACGGCGATCGCTAGGTTGATGCATGCTGTGTCGACGCATTAGCTGCTGATAGGCAGTCGGAGATTCTGGATCAACGCGCATGATCCCAGGGTAACCTGGTGCCTCCCATTTCGTATCGCGCGAGACATTTGGGTCAACGATCAAGTCCGATAAGGCGTCTGCAACCGAGGTTTCGCCGGGGCCAAGGCCTCGTCTTGCAAGGAACTCGCGTCGGCCGGTCTTCAAGCGCTCCAACGGGTTAATGCCAGGAAAGCTGCCCCGTAATGCGGCAATACAGATGTAACGCGGCCGCCGCTGAGGAACGCCCCAACTTGACGCTATGAGCACGTCAGCCCAACTGTCATAGCCTAGGGATGAAAGCCGTTCGCGGGTCGCGGTGGCGTAGGTACCGCCTCCGGCATGGGGCATTGATTGGAATCCGCGAACATTTTCGAGCAGGACGAGCCGAGGCCGGACTAGCGCAACAATGTCTAAGTAGGCTTCGACCATGCGGCTTCGGGGATCGTCCGGGTCACGGCGGCCATTCGTGGAAAAACCTTGACACGGCGGGCCGCCAGCGAGCAGATCGACGCTACCCGCCATTGCGGCAAGCTGGGAAGTGTAATTGGCCGCCAAATCTACGACATTGTTGGGGCCAAGGGGAAGCCAAGCAGGCCAATCCATTCCGATCGATGGATTGTCGATGAGGTTGTGGCAGTAGGATTCGAAGGCATGCGGATGTGCCTCAATCCCCATGATTCCACGAAATCCAGCCATGTGGAGGCCGAGCGACATTCCGCCGCAGCCGGCAAATAAGTCTATGCAGGTTGGTGCCATCTGAATAGTTTGCTCCGTCCCCCAGAAAATGTCCAGGACTTCCTCCATAGTAGCCCACGAACTGCAAGGCGGATGACTAACTTGCATTTCAGCTTGAGGGCAAGCAGCATGTTCGTACGTCAAATTGATCCTAAATAACGGCGCTGAACACCGTTGATTTGACAGTAACGCGCTGATGCGAAGAGCGTGGAGTGGATATATTAATAAAAAATAACTATATTAGAGCGCGGAGACGTGCCTTTTATTTGTGATAAATTTGTATCAAAATCCTAATGTACATCATATTTTTACTCAATTCGAACCTAAGGTTCGGTTTAACCATCTAAATACGGTCGGACGTTTTGTGAATTATCTATTCATCTAGATAGAAAGCATCAGAGATTGTCGGTATCGGGGACTGCGTGCCCCCGCAACCAAGCCTAATACAATCAATATAATACAAAAATGCCGCCCTCAGAGGCGGCTTTTTTGCGTTCCAGACATACGCGCAGGAATACATGGGAAACAGACGAAAAGGTAATCCAGCGCAGTTTTGTCCGATTTCATAAATGCGTGATGTAAGGGCGGGGAACCCTGTCGCCTGTTTCGGGGTATCATTCTGGGCTCGTCGAGGCAGGACAGTCTGGTACGATCAATCGATCAATCGATCAATGCCTACTCCCGAGCGACCGGCGAAGTCCAGGATCATCGACGTTACGGCTGTCCAGAAAGAACGGTAATCCGCTTGGCATCCCACCCATCAGGACCGATCGATATTCAGGATTTTCTTTTTGTGGAATGGACGTTTCACTGAGTATCGTGTCAGGGCATGGAGTATGGAATGGGAATCAAGCGGTACGAGTTGAGTAAAGCACAATGACAACGGATTGCGCCTCTGCTCCCGGGCAAAGTTGGAGATGCGGGCCGCAGTGGAACGGATAATCGCCTGTTCGTGAACGGCTGCCTCTGGATTCTACGCTCTGGCGCGCATTGGGAGAACCTGCCGGAGCGGTATGGCAAATGGCAGACGGTGCATCGTCGCTTCAGCAAATGGTGTCATGCCGGGATATGGGACAGGATTTTCGAGATTCTGATGGCCGATCCGGACAACGAGTATCTGATGTTCGATTCCATGATCGTTCGCGCCCGTCAGCAGGCTGCGAACGGAAAAAGGTGAGCAGGGATCAAGCGCTGGGCCGCCCGCTGCGCTTCATTGTTGCAGCCGGGCATGGGGCGGAGCCTGTTTGAATACCTGTCCTGAAGGAACGGACGCTCAGGGACCGTTGTCATTTTTTACGAAATGGCCCCCTTTCGGGCTTCCGGGTTTTTTCCATGCCTTCATGATGCGTCCCAGCACGGAGGTCTGACGGATGGGGGCAAAGCCCAGTTCGTTCTCCATGGCCATCAGGTCCAGTTTGACTGTATCGGCGATACGGCCCTTGAAGACGAATTCCGGCACTGATTTTTCGAATGCCACGGCCTGGCGGATGTCACCTGCAAAGCGCGCGCGCATGAAGCGCCTGTCCCGCGACAGGGTAATGTTTTCCGGGTGGCTTCCGATCATCTCGATCAGGATGCGCTGGAACTGGATGGCCCGCATTGCCTGATAGGTCCGGTACGAAAGCGGGCAGGCCCAGTCGGGACGGGCAGAGACATGCTGGTCCAGCAGGGCAAGCAGGATGCGTGAGGAAAGGACAAATACATCCGGAATGGTCTTGCCACCCCCGTGATCCATCTCGCCCCGCATCGCGCGCGCATGGGGCAGCATGAGGGTCAGGTACTGGCGATACAGGGCGGTGCCGATTTCCTTTTGCAGGCGCCGGGGGCTTTCCGTCTGGAGCGCGCGGCTGTCGGGCAGGGAGGCATCGATATGGCAGGTCACCATCCGCTTGGTCAGGTCGGCGGGAATGCTGGTGACATCCTTGTTGGTGGTCAGGACGATCGGGGCATAGATATCGGCCATGTCATGGTCGGTACGGACCATGTCCGGCACGTATTTGCCCATCCGGTCGGGTGTAACATCGTCGATCAGCAGGGGAATGGCCCCCAGTTCATGGCGCAGGGCCAGTGCGCGCTGCGCGGTGAAGTCCGATGAACGGATGCTTTTGACAATCCCGAACATGGACTGGGCGATGATCCGCGTGAACAGGGTCTTGCCCCCGCTGGAGCGGCCGTACAGCACGGCATAGGGGGGATAGAGCCACGGGTCGATATGGTTGATGACCGCCCCCTGCCGCAGGAAGGCGGAAAAGGGCGCCATGTAAAGCCAGACCAGAAAGGCCCAGTAGGATGTCATGGCACTGCGGCTGTTGCCATAAAACGCCGCGAAACTGCCAATATAGTTTACCAGCAGGCGGGCATCCCGTGCGACCTGTGCCGAGGGGACCATCTCCTTTTCCGACAGCCACAAGCGGTCATTCAGATGGATTTCGCCCGTCCGGACCGACAGGGTCGCGCGCGGAATGCCATCCGCCACCCGATCCGGCGCGGGCAGGCTGTTGCGGGCATGGAGGAAGGTCGAGACCGTTCCGGGTGTGACAAGGGCTATGCCCTTGCGGTTCATGGGCAGGGGAACGGCTTCAAGTTCCTGCCGCAGGCGCCGGGCCGTACGCAGGGCGGTGGCGGAAAAGCCGTCCGGTACGGGGATGCCACCCTGTTCGACATGCGCAAGCCCGGCGCGGATGGCGCGGACAATGGGCACGTCCTCATAGGGGAGCGGGTCCGCCCGGATATCCATCTGCCCCGTTTTCGAAGTCGGGGAGACCCCGATCAGGATTTCGTCTTCAACCGGCACGCTCTGCCTGTAATCGCGCTGGTAATAGTCTTCGAACACGCGCCATGCCGCCGGATCGTCAAAGGTGATGATGATTTCGTGCTGGCGGCCATGGAAAGCAGCCTGGCTGAGATTGGCGGACCCTGTAACCACCCGGTGGCCATCGGGGCCGGACAGCAGATAGAGCTTTTCATGGCTTGGCCGGCCGGTCAGCAGCCGGAAACGTAAGGTGCCATCCTGCAGGCGTGGCAGGAAAAGATGATGACGTTGCCCCAGTATCCGCCGCAATCCCTCGACAAGGGATTTCTGGTCGGCCAGACAGTCCCTGAAGCCATATTCTTCAAAAACCTGGCTGGCCTGAACCAGGGCAAGATGGGTTTTGGTCAGGATGTGTTCCGACCCAAAAACTATTTCCATGTCCTCCAGCCGCCCTGTCAGGCCAAGCAGGAATTCCAGGGAACTGGAGAAAGTAATCGCGCGTAATCTGGAGAAGCCCGCAAATATGTCCTGCCAGTTGCATTGCCTGTACTCTGTCAGTTCGGCCTGGAATGCCGTAAGCCGTGCTGGTTCTGGATGATGCATGTGTGAGAATAGATCAGACATTTTTCAGTCATCCATTTCTCTATTTGTAAGTAATTTTTATAATATAAACAGAAAAAAGAAGATTTTGTCAAAAAATTCCTGTTTACTCAATACTGAGCCGGGGATAATGTCAACCTTATGATAAATAATATAAAAGTTTCCTGATATCCTCTTTTTCAGGAAGACGGCGTTCCCTGACGTGGGCCGGGGGAAACGTCACCCGAAACTTTCATCTTCTGTCAGGGCAATGTTCTCAGGCCGATGCCTGATCCAGCATCATGCGCGCAACCCGGACCAGTTCGCCATCCGCATGTGCCAGACTGTCCAGCACGGTAAAATGGTCGGCCCCGGCCAGGGGCACCAGCGGGCCGGGGCAGTGCTGGCGGGCGCGGAGGTGATGCAGGGTTATGCTGTCATGGCAGAACGTGGGTAATTCCCGGCTGCCATAGGCAATGGCCATGGGCTTTCCACATGGCGGCAGGCGAAGGGGGGAGAGTGTGGCAACTTCCTGATCCGTCAACTGCAATGCCGTATTGAACCTGGTATCACGCAGGGGCCCCAGTTCGTACACGCCCGATATGGCCAGCCCGGCCGTGACCGCCCGATGCGCGAGACAAAGCCCGGTCAGCGTGCCACCAGCCGACCAGCCCGCCAGCAGGCGCGCGCCGCTGAAACCATGGGCAGGCCCATGTGCGTCAAGCCATGTCAGCGCCATGTCTATTTCCGCCACAATACGTGTCAGCGATGCCTCGGGCGCCAGGGTATGGCCTACCATGACCACCGACCAGCCATGGGCACGCACCCCTTCGACCAGACAGGCAAAGCCCTCGGGGGCGTTCATCTGCCAGTAGCCACCATGGATAAAAATCAGGCATGGCGCATCGGCATGCCCTGCGGGATAAAGATGCCACAGCGTACGCGCACCGGGCGCATAGGCCACGTCAGACTGCCCCGGCAGGCCCCGCCTGCGCAGTTCGGCCGATCGCACGCGCAGCCGGGTCATATAGGCGCTGCTATCCGCAACCGCGGCTGCATTGTCATAGGCGGCATGGCGCGCCGCGCGGTCCAGTTCGCCCCATCTGGCAAGGGGAGCGGTCATGCCAGGGGGGGGACCAGCGGGCTGTCCGCCCTGTACATCCGGCCTGCGCGCAGGCAGAAGGCAGGGGCCAGCATTTCATCTACCATGACACGCGCGCCACTGTTGTCAGACAGGGTAAAACGGCCCTGGACATGGTCAAGCACCGAAATGTCCGCTTCCCGCCCGACCTGAAGCGATCCCAGTGTATCCGCCATGCCCAGCATGCGTGCCGGATTGCTGGTGACGGTTGCGATGACCTCATCCATCGGCATGCCAAGATACAGCAGTTTGGACATGGCATGGGTCAGGTTGAAGGGGGAAACCCCAGCAAACGGGTTTTTGCCCCTGTCCTCCAGATCCGTTGCCGCGGGAACCTTTACGTTATAGCCGTGCATGTCGGCCCCCAGCGTATAGGGACGGATGCCTGCCGCCATGACCGTCCGGGCCATCTCGAAGGAAAAATGTGATCCATGGCCGACATCCACCGTAACGCCCCGCTCCAGTGCCGCCCAGACAACAGGATGGACTTCACCCGTTTCCATGGAAATGAAGCCACCGGGATGACGGGTGAAGGGATGCGCAAGGATATCCCCCGGTTCCATCAGGGGCATCAGTTCCCGTACGATCTCGTCGGGATTGATGTCGGGCGCGTCCTCCATGGTCGGCCAGAGCTGGCCCAGATGGATGTAAAGCGGAATGCCCGCGTCGCGCGCGATGCGTTTGCCGATACGGATGACATCCAGCCCCCAGCGCGAAACGCCACCCAGTTCACAATGGGCCTTGATCCCGCGCACAATATCCCGGTTTTCCTGCGCGGCGCGCACGGAATGGGCGACATCCGTCTGGCCGGGGCCGTAAAGCTCCGGATAGAGATGCCCCTCCAGCCCACCCACCAGATAGGCGGACAGGAAGCACAGGACACGGCTGGCGGCCGGTTCGGCAATGAAATGGCGGAACCCGCCAATGGTCATGCAACTCGGGCCGCCCTGGTCCACCAGGGTCGTGACACCCGAGCGTACGCCCACCATATCGGCATTGAGCCCGAAACGCCCCGTGACATGTTCATAGACATGCCCATGCGTGTCGATCATGCCGGCCGTCACGATCTTGCCCGATATGTCATGGGTTTCGCGCGCCGTGGCCGCTCTGTCGATCACGGGTTCGATCGCCATGATCCGTCCGTCCCGCACGCCGATATCCGCAACGCCATGGCGGCCTGTCATCGGGTCAATAAGGGTTCCACCGCGTAAAAGCGTATCAAATGTCGAATCCATGCAGGCCTCCATCCCATAAACAATCAGCATACTGACGATGTGGACGCATGCAAGCCTGACCCGCGTCCGGGCACAGGGATTCTTCCTGTCTGGTCCGCTCCGCATATACGCAAACCGGGCGGCGGAATGAGTGTTTGGCCTGCCCCGCGCGGACTGGTATCGTCACGCCCATGACACAGGAACCGACCGCGGCCCCCCAGCCGCCCACGCCCGTGCGGCCTGACAGGCACGAACAGACAGGTGTGGCACGGCTTGAGGCACGTCCGGGATTCCTGATCCGGCGCCTTCACCAGATTCACGTTGCCCTTTTTGCCGAGGAATGTGGCGGATTCAATATAACGCCCGTCCAGTACAGTATCATGAGTGTGGCGCAGATGCGTCCGGGGCTGGATCAGAGTGAACTGACGCAGGAAGTGGGCGTGGACCGGGCAACACTGGCCAATGTGCTGGCGCGGCTGGAAAAACGGGGACTGGTGCGTCGTGAACGTACGGTGCATGACCGGCGGCTCAAGCAGGTTCACTTGACGCCGGATGGCGTCACCCTGCTTGCGGAAATGGCGGAACCCGCCCGCAGGGCCCATGCCCGCACTATTGCCGCCCTGACCGGGGCGGACCGCGAGGCCTTTCTGGATGGCCTGACCCGTCTGGTGGTTGCGGGGAACGGCTATGGCCGCGCACCCATGCGCATAGGCTGACGGTCCGCCTATTGTCCGGAGGACCGGAGGGCAGGCCGCCGCAGGAGGGAAAGCTGGCTGACAGCCAGCATGATCAGCACATTCAGCCCAAGCGCCAGGCAGCCGGTATTGATGTCGCGCGCCCATGCGGGCAGGGCAGGAAACAGCGTGGCCATGCTGGAATGGGTGATGACCGTCGCCATGACCACCCCCACCCCCGCGCATATGCCCCCTGCGGCCCCCGCCGTCGTGGCAATCCGTCTGGGGGACAGGGAGGCGAGCAGGGCTGGAAAAAGCTGGGTGACAAAACTGTATCCCATGATCAGCAGGTTCACGATGCTGATGGACCCGTCCAGCGTGAACCAGACGGCAACAAGCGTTATGACCGGCACCATGGCACGGGCGATCCATCCCACGCGTGCCGGGTCATTGCGGGCGCAGAGTACGCCAAATATGTTGTTGGCCACCAGTGTTGCCGTGGCGATCAGCATCATGGAGCCGGGCACGATGGCGGCAAGCAGCCCCGCAGCGCCAATCAGGCCCACGAACCATGATGGAAAGGTCTGGATCGACAGCCGCAGCAACGCCATGTCGATCTGGCCGCCCGTCAGGCCCGGTACCTGATCGATGGCGGCAAATCCCACCATCATGGCCAGGATCATCACCAGTGTATAAAGCGGCATCAGCGCCGCATTGACACGGAAACTGCGCGCCGCATGCGCGGACAGGGCGGAGCCGAATGTATGGGGCCACATGTAAAGACCCAGCCCGGATACAAGGATGGTCGAACAGAACCATGCAGGGCTGTAGCCCGTAGGGGACAGGACCAGCATTTCCGGCCGTTCGCGTGCAAGCCGCGCGAACATGGGGCCGATGCCACCATAATAATGCCATGGCATGTACAGGCCCAGAAATGCCACGACCGCCAGCACCATCATATCCTTGACGGTTGCCGTCCAGGCGGACCCATGCATGCCCGATACAACAACATAGACGCACATCACACCGGCCCCGATCCAGACCGAAAGCGCGGGGGACAGCAAACCGTATGACGTGGCCTGCACAATGATGCCCAGTCCCTTGAACTGCAGCACAAGATAGGGAACCATCGAGACCAGCCCCACGGCTGCCACCAGCAGTGCCAGCGGCGTACTGTCGTAGCGGACGCGGAAGAAATCGGCCTGCGTCAGCAGACCGTGCGCACGCCCGATCCGCCATATGGGCGGCAGCAGCCAGTACGACAGCATGAAGCCCAGGGCGGTATAGGCCACCATGTACAGGGCGGCGACGCCATGCGCATAGGCGTAACCGCCACCCCCCAGGAAAGTAAAGGTTGTAAAGACTTCTCCCGCCATCAGTACAAACATGAAAACGGGACCAAAACTGCGGCCTCCCACGCTCCACTGTTCAATATCCATGCGGATGCCACGGCGTGCCAGCAGCCCCAGCACCAGTGCCCCGGCAATGGTGGCGATGATGATGAACAGCGCGGCGTTCACGGCGCATCGTCCCCAGCGGGGCTGTGACTGGCGGGATCAAGCAGGAAGACAAGTCCGGTCACGACCGAACACAGGCAGACGGAAAATACGATCCAGAACATGAAGAAGGGCAGGCCCAGTACAACCGGCTGATAACGGTTGGCCACCAGACTGCCCGCCAGGGTCATCAGCAGGGGGACGGGTGCCAGGAACAGGCGCGCCATACGGTTCAGGGAATGTGCCGTGCTGCTGTCATGTTCTGGGGTCATGCGTACCACTGCCGGATTCCGGCCCTGAGAAGGGAATGCTATTGATTTATTCCGTTATCGTTACGAATAAAAACATGTATGTAAAGGAATTAGTCCCCGCTAATCGGGTGGCAGGGGGATGCGCGCATTGCATATCGTTCGTATGCTGACGTTACTGTGGCATGATAGGCCGATCCATCCAATTGAAATCCGCCCGCATTTTTCCTGCCAGCCCCTTATCGGGCGCGTCCCCCCACGAATGGCCTGACCGGCACGGCGTGCGCACAGTCACCGGCCTGCCACGACCGGATCAGCCGGGTGATGATCCGTCGCAGGGCCTCGCGGGTCCGGGTCAGCCGTCTGGCCTCGTCCTGACGGATGGCATCGTTCTGGCCCAGCAGCGCGGTTCCGTACCCCATCTGCCGCGCCATCTCGACATCGGGCAGCGAGGACAGGGACGCATAGGAAACCGGCAGGCTGACCTGCTGGCTGCTGGTATGGCTGGCGGTTGCGCCCAGGCTGAAGGTGGGTACGGCGGCAGGGGCATCAAGCGTAAACTGTCCCCCCGTGGTCATATTGCCAGACAGTTGCAGCGTAACCGTTCCGCTGATCGTCCCGACCACAGGATCGGCCAGCTGCTGGCTGCACTGGACGGCGCGTACGGCGCGGGCAAAAGACATGGCCTGTCCCGCTGTCCAGTTCTCGGCATGGGAGACGGATACCGCGCCGGCTTGCGCCAGCGTGGACTGGATGGCCGCCATGGCGGCCGGGATTGTGGTCTGTACGCGTCCGGCATGCGTGCAGGCGCTCAGGCATGCGATGCATGCCAGCAGGGGGAAGCTTGCGTATTTCATGCTCTGCCTGTCAGGATGCATTCACGGTCCGGCCGGCATGAAGCCGCCGGGCGCAATAATGCACCATATGGTTACTTAAGGGGGCGGGCCGTGCGGCGGTTCAGTCCGGTCCGGCCAGATAAGCGGTGTTGGCGGCGGTCAGGGCTTCCCAGTCCTGCCCTGCGGGGGTCAGGGCCCCCGGGGGTAGCAACTGCCGCCATGCAAGCCCATGGGCTTCCATCAGGCGGCTGCGCAGCCAGCGCCATGTTGCTTTCTGCCTGGTGCCCCATGTCAGCAGGGTTACCAGATCGGTATCATCCGTGCCGGTATAGTCCCACAGCAGCAGGCAGTGCCCCCCCGCGCTGCCGGGTGTGGGGTCACCCCGCCATGCGGGGGTATGGGTATCCCATACGGGGGCAAGGGCATTGGTGGTGTCCGTCCACATATCCGCCATGGCAAGCCGTACGCCAAGATAGGCGGCGGACAGGCCGGCAGTGATGTTGCGGATGCCGTTCAGGTCGTCCGCCTCCGCACTGCCCCATAATGGAAACAGGGTCTGGTCCGCCAGGGCGTAGCCGCTGCGCAGGGCGGTGGTCAGTACATCTACCTCGATCCCGCCATGATCGGTGGCGGGGTTGCCGGGCACGTAGCCTGTCGAACGGGCATAGAACCCCAGTGCATCGGTAGCCGTAACCGCGACCTGGTAGCCACCCAGCGCCGCTGTGGCGCGGATATGGTTGCCAATACCGGCGGCCGTACAGTCGCCTGCCATGTCATTGCCCAGCATGCGCGGGGCGGGATCGATCTGGCTGCGTACCAGTCGGGTGGGGGCACGGCGGTCCATGAAGGCCCGCATGGTTGATGAAAGACGTGGCTGGCCGGTCCGGGTACGGGCCGGGCGGCAGCCAAGTTTACGCAGGGTCATGGTTCCTGATATCCGCGATGGGGCGAAGCCGGGAGCCGTAGGACGGCGGGACTCATGCAGCCGGGCCGGACGGTGCGGGTGCGGCATCCGTGGATGAGGCCAGGTCGTGCGCAGGCTCCCGCAGCCATGGGTTCATGAACGGTTTTGCCTGCACGCAGGACCGGCCTGCCGGGCCGGTTTGACTGCATTCAGGCGTTAACAGGGGCAGGATACCGGCCCCCCATGCAGGCGGCAAAGGAAACGGGACCGTCGGGGCCATGATCCAGCCCATGTGGCGGCGCGCGGGCCGGGGCAGGCGGGACGGCGCTATCCCACATGGTCCGGGAACGCCATGACGGGATGGCGCGCGCGGGGGGGAAGGCCACGGGGCATGAATTTTATTTCACACGGTCCATATCAATACCATGTGTCTTCAGGTGCGGCCTGTGCTAGATTGCCAGGCGCAGGAAGCAGTACCCCCATCATGCAAGGCTGTTGACAGCATATCGTGTTTTTTTTAAGGCAGCCTCCCCGGTCCGTGTTCCGGGTCCAGGAATTTTTCATGCCATCCATTGAAAGCGCAGGTCATGGCGTTTGAGAGCATCGTTCTGTCAGATACGGTCCATCAGCACGATGACCGCCCCGTAAGGTCCGGCACGCCCCCGCTGCGCAGTCCGGTCAGGGGCATCGTGTTCGGGCTTGCGCTCAGTGCGCCATTCTGGGCGCTTGTGGCCTTCCTGATCTTTCGCTAGGGCGTCACGGCTGTTCCCACGCCCGGTGCGTAACCGGCATATCCATGTTTATGCAACGTTTTTCCCACCAAGGCGTTTCCGGCAAGGCATGGAAACGCCAGTCATGGGATTGGTGCCGCATGGTTACCGTTTGTAAAAAGCGGACAGATGGCATGCCGGATCGTGTAGCATGGGTCACGCTCCATCCTTCCGGTGGGAATGGGGCAGACCCCAGCGTGGAGTAACAGGACAGACATGGCCATTGATCGATTCAGTTCCGAACATATTTCTGCATCAAGGGTATGGAAACCCTGTCGGGGGACTGGATGGATGATGGCGGTACTGGCGCCGCTTATGGGGCTGTCGGGCTGTGGTTATACGGATTCGCGTGCAGCCCACCGTGCCCAGATGACCATGATCGGCATTGACAGCCAGGACGTGCAGACATGTGTCGGCATTCCTGACAAGATCAAGAAAATAAGCGATAATGTTCAGATATTCGAGTATTCGCGCACGCTCAATATCCCGTCCACCAACGATTCCGCCCTCTTTCCGCTCCAGTCGCTGGTGAACCTGACGGAAACCGCCCTGGGGGGCGCGGGCAAGACCTGCATTACCGATATCCGCTTTGAAAATGACAGGGTGACGGATGTTCATTACAGCGGCGATGATGATGAAATCATCGGGACGGATGGCGTGTGTTCCATCGTCACGCGCGGCTGCGTGCGTCAGCCACTGGCGTCCATGAAACATGTCAGGAAAGGCCCCTTCGGCCCTGTCTCCGGCTTCTATTCGCCTAAAGCCACCCCGCGCCCGGCAACGGAACCCGTCCTGACCCCGACGGCGCCTGTCGTCCCTGCCGTCACCACAACCCCTGCCACGCCTGCGGCGAAGTAGGCAGTGCATCACAGGCCGGAGGGCACAGGTCCGTCTCCCGCCTGCGTTTGTGTGGTGGACTGGCGGCCCCTTCGCTCCCGTCGCCTGACGGGGCAACGGGACCGGAGGGGCAGGGATGCCTTATTCGGCTGACTTGCGCCCGAATATATAGCTTCCGATCGAGAAGGCAGCCAGGATGGCAAACCCGAATACCTTGCAGTAGGTCGGAATCTTCTTTTCATGCAGGCGGACTTCACCCTTCAGCCCAGCCAGATGTTCAGCAATCTGCTTGTGCAGGTCCGCCTTGTGGCTATGCAGGGATTTTTCCACGCTCCTGGCAATTTCCTGAATGTCTTCAGGACTGAGTTTGCGAAGGTTCTCGGCTGCGCTCATGATCCGGTTTCATCCTGTACGGTTGTGGTGCCCGCCCGCTCTGCCGGCCGGGCTTTGTTTCTTTAAGGTCGGTACAGGCCGGACCGTTTTCAAGGGATGGGATGCCCCTATAATACCGGCCCCACCATCGCCAGCACGTTGTTCCACAATACCCGGTAGGCGGGCCAGCGCAGGACATCCTCCAGCGTGACCGGGCGGGCGGCCTTGATATAGTCCTGCTGGCGGGTATGGATGGTGGCGGTGAAGGCTTCGTCCACAAGCAGGATGTTGTTTTCGAAATTCAGGTCGAAACTGCGCCTGTCCAGATTGGCCGAGCCGATCATGGTCATGTGCCCGTCCACCGTCAGCGCCTTGGTATGCAGCAGGCCGTGCGGGTATTCGTACAGGGTAACCCCGGCCTCCAGCAGTTCACGGTAGTAGCTGCGGCTGGCTCCCGCCACGATCCATGAATCATTGCGCAGGGGCACGGTCAGTGTCGTTTTCACGCCCCGCCGCGCGGCGGCGCACAGGGCGGCCTGTATGGGTTCGTCCGGCACGTAATAGGGGGTGGTGATGGTCAGTTCCCGCGCTGCCGCGTTCATGAGGGATACGAATACCTCCGGCATGGCCGCATAGCGCACGGCGGCACTTGTGCCGATGACCTGGGCCACGAATCCGGCGCCCTTTGGCATGGGGGCGTTGGTCAGCAGGGTGGTCAGGTCCTCATCGGTATGGGCGGTCCAGTCGGTGGCGAAAAGATGCTGGTTCTGCAGTACGACCGGGCCTTCGAAGCGGGCGACCAGGTCAACCCACGGCGCGAAGCGGGCCTTGACGCGGAAGGCGGCATCGGCACAGTTCTGGCTGCCACAATAGGTGACGCGGCTGTCAATCACCACGATCTTGCGGTGATTGCGCATGTCGAACCGCCCGCGAAAGGGACGTTGCAGCGGGTTGCCAATGGGCAGCGCGCGTACCAGCCGGACGCCCGCGGCCGCCATGTCGGCCCAGTGATGGCTGTGGACCAGCCGGCGTGAACCCAGGTCATCGGCCATGACGCGGCAGGTGACACCGCGTGCCGCCGCGCGTTTCAGCGCCGCGATGACCTTCATGCCATTATTGTCGGCCAGCCAGATATAGAAACTGATATGCACATGCGCCCGTGCCGTATCGATGTCGGCCACCATTGCGTCAATGGCGGCATCGGAATCCGCCATCAGGCTGGCGCGGTTGCTGCCCATGGGCGGATAGCCACTGATGGACTGCCCCACCCGGAACAGCGGGGCAAGGCGCGGGTGCAGGCCAAAGTCCCGTTCGGCATCGATCAGGGCATCGCCGGTCTTGCCGGGAATGGGCAGCTGCCGGATCGCACGGCGTATGCGCACCATGATATGGCGGTCGAGATGGGTTTCGCCCAGCAGCAGGTAGGCCAGCATGCCCACGATGGGCAGCGAGCCGATAATGGCCACCCACGCCACGCGGGAAGCAGGCTGCCGGTGCGGCCGCAGCAGGACCCGTATGATGAACATGACCTGAAGACCGATGATGGCGGTTGCATCCACCCAACCCCATTGCATAGCCCGCTCCCGCATCCCGATTGCCTGGAAAGCGGGCAGCGTATCGCCTTGGGACGGGGGCGACAACCGCTGCCGCCCCAGAACTGCCCGCTTACGGTGCGGGCCTGCCGGGGGCCACATGGGCGGGGGCCGACGTCATGACCGCATGCGCCGCCGCGATGGCGGTGTGAAGCTGGGCATGGATGTTATGCGTCCCCACCACGGGGGTAATGCGGTGGCGGTCCATGTCGGCGCGCAGATAGGGGCTGACGCGCCCGAAAATGACATGCGTGCCGTCCTGCCGCAGCGTGGTGAACAGGTCGCGCAGGTCACTGGCGGCGGAAAAATCGATATCGGTAATGGCGCTGGCGTCAATCACCAGGCAGGCCACCGGCGTGGGGGCGTGATCCACCAGCAGCCGTACATCGCGCCCGAAACGTGCGGAGTTGGCATAGAACAGGTCCGCGCAGAAACGGTAAACCAGCAGCCCCGGTGCCGTTTCCTGTCCGGCCTGCACATCAAAGGGTTCCAGCAGGCCCGAAAGCGGGTCATGGCGCAGGATCATCGTATGGGGTTCGTAACTGTGGCGCACATGCCGGAACAGGGAGAGCGCAATGGCCAGGAAAATGCCCTGTTCCACCCCGATGCCCACCACGGCGGCGGCGGTTATCAGCGCCAGGCCGTATTCACCGGGGCTTTCACGCCATATGGCGCGCAGTGCCCGCAGGTCGATCATGCCCAGCGCCACGGTAAAGACGATGGAGGCCAGCACGCAGCGTGGCAGGTACTGTAGGGGCCCGGTCAGGAACAGCAGTACCAGCATCGTCACCCCGGCAAAGGTTACCTGCGCCAGCTGGCTGCGCGCGCCCGCGCGCACCGCCATGGCGGTCTGGGTCGGGCTGCCATTGACGGTAAAGGTGCCACTCAGCCCCGCCACAGCATTGGCGGCACACAGGCCCAGTATGTCGGCATTGTCATTGATGGGGTCATGGAAGCGCAGGGCAAAGGCGCGGGAGGTGGCCGCGCTCTGCGCGATGATGACGAACACGCACGATGTGGCGACCGGCAGCAGCGCCAGCATGTCGTTCCACGCCACATAGGGCACGCGCAGGTGCGGCAGGCCGCTTTCGATCGGGCCGATGGTTGCAATCCCGTGGCGTGACAGGCCCAGCGCGGCGCTGGCCACGATGGCGCCCACCACCATCGCAAGCGGCAGCGGTGCACGCGGTGCCAGCCGTTCACCCGCCATGACCGCCCCCACCACGATTACGGAAAGGAATAGGGTGGGCAGGCTGGCCTGTGGCAGATGGGCCAGGATCTGCGCCAGCTGCACCAGGGTATTATGCGCGCTGGCCGATACCCCCAGCATGTCACGCAGCATGGCCAGCGCCACCTGTACCCCCACACCCGCCAGAAAGCCGACCAGTACCGTGCGGGAGAGGAAATCCGCCAGGAACCCGAGGCGGAACAGGCGTGCCACCAGCAGGAAGGCGGCGCTGAGCAGGGCAACCATGCTGACCAGCGCCATGTAGTAGGCGCTGCCCGGTGTGGCCATCTTTTCCAGCGCGCTGGAAAAGATGGCGGCGGTGGCGGAATCCGCCGCCACCACCAGATGCCGCGATGCCCCGAACCCTGCAAACGCCAGCAGCGGCAGCAGCACGGTATACAGTCCCGTTACGGTGGGCATGGCGGCGATGCGGGTATAACCCAGCACCTGCGGAATGTTCATGGAAGCCAGCGAGAGGCCCGCCACGACATCACGCAGCCGTGCGCGCATTCCCCCCGGCAGGGTCTGTCCGACCCGTGTGCCCGATCCCGTGCCGTCCGCTTTTGTCTGCATCGCGCCTGCCGCCACCCTTTCTGTTTCCTGCCGTCGGGCCATCGGGCATCTGGCCCGCAACGCCGGACATATCCGCAAACGCGCGGGCCATGGCAAGGGTGCGCACAGGATGCCGGCCATGCCCGGTCGCCGCGTACCCGTTCAGTCGGGTGTTACTGAAGGTGTGCGCTCTCGCCATCCATATTGTTCAGCAGGGCCTGCGTCAGCCCCTGATGCTTGCGGATCAGCCTGACATTGTCGGGATTGAGGGCGGGAATGTCCTTCCCCCGTGCCCCGGTGTCGTCCAGTCTTTCGGCCGTCATCTGGAACGCGGTGATGCCCATCACAAAGTCCCGTGCCGACAGGCCATACTGCTGCAGCAGTGGCTGGAGCTGCGGCATGGCTTCCGTGCGTCGTATCGTGGTGGCCAGCGTCATGTTTCTGGTCTGGGTGGGGGGAATGATATTGGCCATCCTGATCTGCCGGGTCAGGGGCAGCATGCGGGCAAAGAAATCCCTGGGGAGTCTGTACTGCGCCACGGCACGTATGTCCTGCTGGACCGCTTCATGCACCGCGCGTTCAAGTTCGGCTTTCTGTTCCGCCGTGGGACCGTGCCGGGGGGCCTGCTGGTCAGCCTGCTGGGCGGTGGCAGGATGCAGGGCACCAAGGGCGAGAACGCAGGCCATTGCCCCGATCAGGGCATGCAGGCGGGTAGGCGGCATGGCAGGTGATTCCATCTGTCCTGTCTGGTCAGTCACAGCCATGGCGTAGTGCTGATGGCTTTCGTGACGATAGTGCGGGATGGGCCAGCTCAGTCAATATGGAAGGTACCGGTCCGCCGCGTGTTCAGGCCCGGGGTGCATCTCCGCCACAGGGTGATGAGGATGACCGCGAGCGGGCATGAAGTACGGACCTTCTCGGGGCCGATTCCTGTCTCCGCCAGTACCGGACTGACCCAGGTCAGTTTCTACCCGTGTAATGCCTCGATCGACCGGCTGCGTGGCGCGGCCTGCGATCCGGGGGCGGTACCGTGCTGAGGGGATGCGCGTCGCTGTGGGGCGGGCCCATGGCGGGTGGGGCCACGATGCGGGCAATGGCAGTGCAGCGCGCATTGCGGCTGGGAGCGCCCTGTTTACGGGATAGGCCGGGCATGGGCCGGCAGGTGGTATCTGCCGGATATTCGGCGCGGGAAAGCGGCGTAATGGTAGAAAATCATGGAAATTTCCGGAAGGAACCTTGTTTTATAAAGAGAGATGGCATGGTAAGGCGGCCGGGAACAGGTTTTATTTTCCAGAAAATTTTTCATGATGACCGGGTTTTTCTGGTAAATGGCGTCCAGAAGGCGCCAGAATGTCCTGTTTGGTAATTCTGTCCCAGGGGATAGGCCCACTATACTGTGGAATATATCACGTTCACGTGATATGTGGGCGACATGTTGCCAGCCAGCCAGCCTGCTTCCTCCTTGTACCATTCCGTCATGCAGGGGATGCGTTGACCCCCGGCGTGATCCTTCGCTACCTGTCGCAACGACCGTTCCTGGTGTGCCTGATGGCGGTGGGGACGTATGTGGCGGTCGTGACCACGGGGCGCTGTCTGGGGCCTTTTGTCATTGCCCACAGGGACATGGCCCATCAAAGCGGCCCGGATATCGTGGCGGATGAATCGTGTTTCGACGGGCAGCGCGTACCGGGGGCCGAGCGCGCGGCGCTGGATGCCGTCGTGTTCCTTTATGTTGAAGGCCCCGATGGCAGGGGCGACAGGAGTGGTACGGGGACCATCATCCGCAACAGCCGCACGGCCGGGGGACATAACCGCATCCTGACGGTGCGGCATGTAGTACAGCATGCGCTGGAGACACACGGCAGGATCCGTGTCATCGACCGGTATGGCAAATACCTGGGGGAGGCCAGACAGGCCCCGGCCACCATCCTGTCCGGAAGCCGCCTTGCGCAGGAGGTGGATTCCGCCGTCGCCGGCATGAACGGGGATGGTGCGGTCCTGCTTGATATGGTGGATGTCAGGAACTGGTATGATTCGATCAGGGGGTTGGAGATCGTGCCGGTGTACCGGGGCATCCTGACGGGGTGGTTTTCCGACCCCTCAGCCCTGATGCCGGGGGTATCGGGGGCGGCACTCCTCAATGACCGTAACCAGGTCATCGCGGTTGTGCAGGCGGCCGCGGGTGGCGGCCAGTACCCGCCTACGTTTCGCACGCAGCTGACGGTCCATAACATCCTGCGCTTCCTGAAACCCCATCAAGGGGAAGAGGAAACCGTACAGTCGGTCTCCTTCTATCATGGCGCCAATGGCTATTTCATGCCGTTATCCGGCCCCGGCGTGCTGGAGACCCTGCATCTGCAACCCGTCATGGCCGTGTCGGAAGGGGGGGAGAATGTCCATGTCTTCGGATACCCGATGGACACGTGCATCGCCTATCACGGGCGGGTCTATCCCAAGGATTCCATGCCCCTGATGGGGATACCCAACAGGCTGCGCGTCCTGCTGGGTTTCTGACCGTGGCGCCGGCCCCGCCTGGGCACGGCCGCTGAACGCCACCCAAGCCCATGGATGTCCGAAAACCGGCAGTCATGCCTGATCATGGACTGCTGTCCCCCAAGGGGTATTTGAGGATGCTGTGTGGAGATTGATGGCGGACTCGAAAGGATTCGAACCTTCGACCTTCGCCTTCGGAGGGCGACGCTCTATCCAGCTGAGCTACGAGTCCACTTCCGCCTGCATACATCGGGACCGGGCTGAACGCCACCCCTCAAATCAGGAAAAATCATTGCGGCGCGATCCAGTCCATCCATCCCGGTGCAATGGGCAGCGGGGCGCCGCGCCCTTTCTGGTCCGCCATCCAGGCCGCCGCCGTCGCATCCCCGCCCGAAGGCAGAAAGCTGTCCGGCCGCTCGATCCATGCCACGATATCCGCTGTGATCCGTTCCCCCTCCCGGCTGCGCAGGAGCAGATGGTAGCCACCCGGGCTGTAGTCATGCCGCGTTGTGGCGGGCAGCCGCCGCCAGGCCCGTGCCATGGCGGCGGGGGGAATGATCTGGTCATGGCCGCCATACACAACGAGTACCCGGCCACGTACCCGCGCGCAGGCCGAGGCCGCCTGATGCATGAGGTCGGTCAGCCCCGCAAGCGCCGTAGTGCGGGTATCCCGCAGGGTCAGCGGGTCGTAATACAGGCGTGCCAGCGCCAGCCTGTCATCGGCGGCGGTGACATGCACGGGCAGTTCACGCCCGCTCAGCCGCCAGTCCGGTGCCATGGCGGCCATCAGGTGCGTGGTGATGCGCGTGCCCCCGTCCAGATCCCATAAAGCCGGGGCCAGCAGGATATACCCCGCCACCGGCGGTCCGTCAGGACGGGCCGCCATAAGGGCAGCCAGCGCGCCACCCATGCTTTCGCCCATTACATAAAGCGGCACGCCGGGATGTTCACGCCCGATGGTGGCAAGAAGGCTGGTGGCCGTACGCAGCAGGCTGTCGGTGCCTGCCCAGCCACCGCGCTGCGCGGTCTGGCCAAAACCGGGCAGGTCGGGGGCAACCAGGGTCAGCCCCGCCGCATTCAGCGCCGGGGCCGGGCGTTCCCACGCATCCCGGCTGTCATTGAAGCCATGCAGGGCCAAGATGACAGCCTGCTCACGCCCGTGCGCATTCCAGATCCGCAGCGGCACACGGCCCACGCCCGTAAGGTCCACCACCCGGTCAGCCGGGACCAGACGGGCCAGTTCAGGGTGCCGCGCCGGGGGGACGGGGGCGGGGGATTCCCGCGTGGCGCATGCCGCCAGCATGAGAAAAAGCGCTGGATAAAGCAGGCGTGACAGGCGAATGTTTGAAAGCACGGCAATCCTGCGTATCATCATGACCCAGCGCATGATCCCTTACCGGCGGGATCAATGCAAATCCAAGCCGGATAACAGCCCGAGGCCCGTATACCATGCAAGCCCTGTCCCCCGATCCCGTTCCACACCCGCGCCTGGGTACGATTGAAACCATCGTTGTCGATTCGCGCACCCTATCCTGCGATGGCGGTCTGGGTGCCCTGGGGCATCCGCGCGTTTTCCTGCGCATTGGCCACCACCAGACATTCTGTCCCTACTGCTCGCGGCTGTTCGTGCTGAACCCCGATGCACCGGCGGGCAGCGAGCACTGATCGCATACTGAGACATGTCCAGCGACAAGCAGGTTCACCTGATCCTGGTGGATGGTTCGGGCTTCATTTTCCGCGCCTTTCACGCCCTGCCCCCCATGACCAGCCCCGACGGCACGCCCGTCAACGCGGTCTATGGCTTTTCCAACATGCTTTCGCGCCTGCTGCGCGAGCATGCGGGCACCCATCTGGCGGTCATATTCGATGCCGGGCGGCATACGTTCCGCAATGACCTGTATAGTGAATACAAGGCCCACCGCCCCGAACCGCCAGAGGAACTGCGCCCGCAGTTCAGCCTTGTGCGCGACGCGACCGCAGCCTTTGGCGTGCCCGCGCTGGAGGAAGCGGGATGGGAAGCCGATGACCTGATCGCGGCCTATGCCCGCAAGGTGACTGACGCGGGCGGGCAGTGCACCATCTATTCGTCGGACAAGGATCTCATGCAGCTCATCCGCCCCGGCGTGATGATGATGGACCCGATCAAGAACCGGCCGATCGGGGAAAAGGAAGTCGAGGCCAAGTTTGGCGTGACCCCGGACAGGGTGGCGCAGGTGCAGGCCCTGATTGGCGACCCGGTGGACAACGTGCCCGGCGTGCCCGGCATCGGACCCAAGACCGCATCGGCGCTGATGGCGGAATACGGGTCGCTGGATGGCATACTGGCCGGGGCCGAGGGCATGAAGGCGTCCAGGCGGCGTGACAACCTGCTGGCCCATGCCGACATGGCGCGCCTGTCGCTGGAACTGGTGACATTGCGTGAGGACGCACCGTGCCCTGAACCCCTGTCCGCCCTCGTCTGCTGCGATGTGGACATGGAGCGGCTGGGCGCATGGCTGGCGGAGATGGGGTTCTCCTCTCTGCTGCAGCGCATGGGGCTGAAGGCGAAGCCGCGCCCGCGCATATCCGCCCATGCGCACCCCGCCGCCGTGGCGGAGCCGGAAGGCGCACTGCCGCCAGTCCCGTCCGAGGGGTATGGCCCGTACGAGACGGTAACCGACCCTGAAATCCTGCGCCAGTGGGTGGAGCAGGCCCGCACCAGCGGCGTCTGCGCGGTGGATACGGAAACCGACGGGCTGGACCCGCTGACCGCCCCGCTGGTCGGCATCTCGCTCGCCCCGCAATGCGGGCGGGCGTGCTATATCCCGCTGGGCCATCAGGTTGACCTGATGGACAGCCTTGGCACGCCCCAGATGCCGGTCGGGACGGCGCTGGAAATTCTCGAACCCCTGTTTGCCGACCCGTCGGTGCTCAAGGTGTTCCAGAATGCCAAATTCGACCTGCTGGTGCTGACACAGGCAGGCAGCGTCCAGCCCGCGCCGATTGATGACACGATGCTGATTTCCTATGCCCAGTCGGCGGGACAGCACGGGCAGGGGATGGATGAACTCTCGCGCCTGACCCTGGACCACAGCCCCATTCCGTATGATGAAGTCACGGGTACGGGCCGCAACCGGGTAGTGTTCTCGCAGGTCGATATCGCGCGTGCCACGCCGTATGCCGCGGAAGACGCCGATGTGACCCTGCGCCTGTGGCAGGTGCTCAGGCCCCGGCTGCGCACCAGTCGCGCGCTGGCGCTGTATGAGGAAATGGAACGCCCGCTGATCCCGATCCTGGCGGATATGGAGCGTGCGGGCATTGCGGTGGATGCGGATGACCTGCGCGCCATGTCCATCGAGTTCGCGCAGCGCATGGGTGTGATCGAGGCCGAGATCCACAAGCTGGCGGGGCGTGAGTTCAATGTCGGTTCCCCCAAGCAGCTGGGTGAGATCCTGTTTGATGAAATGGGCCTGCCCGGTGGCAAGCGCACCAAGGCGGGGGCGTGGGGCACGGACTCATCGGTGTTGCAGGATCTGGCGGATCAGGGGCATGACCTGCCTGCGCGCATCCTGGCCTGGCGGCAGCTCGCCAAGCTGAAAAGCACCTATGCCGACGCGCTGCTCAACCAGATCAATCCGGCAACGGGGCGGGTACATACCTCCTTCCAGATGGCGGTGACGACAACGGGGCGGCTGTCATCGAATGATCCGAACCTGCAGAACATCCCCATCCGCACGGAAGAAGGCGGGCGCATCCGCCGGGCCTTTGTCGCGGCACCGGGGCATCTCCTCGTCTCGGCCGACTATTCCCAGATCGAGCTGCGGCTGCTGGCCGATGTGGCGAACATCCCCGCATTGCGTGAAGCCTTTGCGCTGGGGCAGGACATCCATGCCCGCACGGCGTCCGAAGTGTTCGGCATACCGCTCGAAGGCATGGACCCGCTGACGCGCAGGCGCGCCAAGGCCATCAATTTCGGCATCATCTACGGTATCAGCGCCTTTGGCCTGGGCCGTCAGCTTGGCATCCCGCCAGGGGAGGCGCGGGGCTATATCGATGCCTATTTCGCCCGCTATCCCGGTATCCGCGATTACATGGAACGGGTAAAGGCCGAAGCCCGGGCGAAGGGATACGTGACCACGCCCTTCGGCCGCCGCTGCTGGGTGCCCGGCATTGCCGACAAAAGCGCCGTGCGCCGCAACTATGCCGAGCGTCAGGCCATCAACGCCCCGCTGCAGGGCGGGGCGGCGGACATCATAAAACGCGCCATGGTGCGAATTCCTGCAGCCCTTTCGGATGCGGGGCTTGACGGACGCATGCTCCTTCAGGTCCATGACGAACTTGTGTTCGAGGTGCGCAAGGATGATGCCGATCGTCTGGCAGCCCTCGTCAGGCAGGTCATGGAATCCGCAGCCACCCTTTCGGTGCCGCTGGTCGTGGAAACCGGGACCGGAACGAACTGGGCGGATGCACACTGATGATGCGAAATGAACGGGACCGGTTTTTCCTGCTGGTCGGGCTGGCCATTGTGGTGGTTTCTTCAATCTTTGGCTATGTGGGTTACCGCTGGTCGGACAGCGCGCCCGTGCCGCTGACCAGCTATGGCAACCCGGTGGGCGGGTCGTTCCGTCTGGTCAACGGGGCGGATGGGTCGGTGCTGGATACCGATTTCCGGGGCCGGTGGATGCTGGTCTATTTCGGTTCCACCCACTGCCCTGATACGGTCTGTGGCGCCACGGTCAAGGCCATGGCGGAAGGGGTGGAAGCACTGGGCCACGACCGCGCGCGGCTGGCGGTGCCCATTTTCATTACCCTTGACCCCATGCGCGATACGTCTGACGTGCTGCGTACCTATGCGCTGCGCTATGGCTCGCATGTCACGGTCATGACCGCATCGCCCAAGATGATCGAGGCGGTGGCAAAGGAATACCACGCCCCCTATGTCCGCCATGAGGGGGAGAATGGCGACTACACCATGGAACCCGCCACCCAGATCGTGATCATGTCCCCCACCGGACGGTATGAAGGCAGCCTGCCCGCCACCGCCACGGCGGCCGAGATCACCGCGCGGATGACCGAACTCATGAACGCGCAGGGCGGGCACTGAAAAAGGGGCCGCGCATGAAGCCCGCGTGGCGGCATGCGGGCCTGGTCCTTGCGGGCGGGCTTGCGCTGCTTGGCCTGCCCGCGCGGGCGGATACGCAGGCCAGCTCCCACCGGGGCGGCACGCTACGGCTGACCGCAGCCAGTTCCGCCGGAACGCTGGACCCGCAGATCAACTACACCAGCCAGTACATGCAGCTGGAAAGCGTCGTCTATGACGGGCTGCTGACCTATCCCAAGCTGGAGGGACCGGCAGGCAGTCAGGTCGTGCCCGATCTGGCGCAGGCCATGCCCGAGCGGCTGGACGGGGGGCGGACATGGGTTTTCACGCTGCGGGAGGGTATCCGCTTTTCCAATGGCGCGCCGGTTACGGTAGCGGATGTGGCGGCTTCGCTGCGGCGGATCTTCATGGTGGGTTCGCCTACGGCCGGGTCATTTTACGGCGGCATCATCGGCGCGGATGCCTGCCTGCGCGCGCCAGCGGCCTGTACGCTGCAGGGCGGGGTGGAAACGGATGCAGCCACCCGGCGCATTACCATCCGCCTGAACGCACCGGATTCCGAATTCCCGTACAAGATCGCTTTCGGCCACGCGGTCATCCTGCCCGCCAGTACTCCCGCCCATGATCTGGGCAATGATATCGCACCCGGCACCGGGCCGTACCGCATCGTCTCATCCAGTCCCGACCGGGGCATGCGGCTGGAGCGCAATCCCTATTTTCATGAATGGAGCGAGACGGCACAGCCCGATGGCTATGTGGACGGCATCGACTATGATTTCGGCCTGTCGGAGGAAGACGCGCTGACTGCGGTGGAGCGCGGGCAGTATGACTGGATGGCCGGTCTCAAGCCACTGGACCGGCTGGGTGAGATCGGCGGACAGTACACCGCGCAGGTACACGTCTATCCGCTTTACGGCCTTCTGTTCCTGCCAATGAATGTGAACATCCCGCCCTTCAGCAGCATCAAGGCCAGGCAGGCGGTCAATTACGCGCTGGACCGCCGCGCCATGACCATCCTGTATGGCGGGTCGGGCATCGCCGCCCCGCTGTGCCGCATGGTGCCGCCGGGCCTGCTGCCCGGTGATGGCGCCTGTGCGTGGACACAGGGGGCCGATCCCGATCATCCGGCCCCTGTCTGGGCCCACCCCGATCTGGCCCGCGCGCGCCAGCTTGTGCATGAAAGCGGGACGGAGGGGCAGGACGTAACCCTGATTGTCGAGGCCACGGCCATGGACACCAGCATGGGCACCTATCTGCGCGACATGCTGCAGGCCATTGGCTACCATGCGCGACTGCATCCGCTCTCACCCGCCATGGAACTGTCCTATGCGCAGAACACGGCCAACCACGTCCAGATCAGCCTGATGGGGTGGTATGCGGATTATGCCTCCCCCTCCAATTTCCTAGATACCGTGTTCGGTTGCGAGAACTTCCATCCCGGTTCCGACAGTTCGATCAACATATCGGGCCTGTGCGACCCGGTGGTCCAGGCGCTGGTGGCACGCATCCGGCAGGCGCCCGACGCGCAGGCGGCGCAGGTACTGTGGCAGCAGGTGGACGGTCGCATCACCCGTCTTGCCCCCGCCGCCCCCATGATCAGCATAAGCTATGTGGATCTGGTCTCGCCCCGGCTGGGTCATTATTTCTCCACCAGCCTGTACCACATGGCGTTTTCACGCGTGTGGGTTCGTTAGGGGGCCGGTACGGTCGGGACATTACAGGGCGGCAGGCGGTACGATCCGCAGGCAGGTGGTCTTTTCCCGCAGTTCAAGCCGGGGCGGTGCCAGTATCCCCGATCGGGTCGACCCGCGCGGGTCACGATCCGGCCGGTTGGCGTAGAGGCTGTTGAACAGGGTATTGTACAGGCTGAGATGGATGGATATTGCACCGGCATGGTCCGTCAGCGGGAATGCGGCTTCCTGTCCGATGCTTCCGCCGCAGGGCTGGCCATTCACAAAGCATTCCGCCGCGCCCCCCACTTCGGGAAGGACAAGGTACCATGTCTGGTCGTCCCTGTGTGCGGGCAGCGTGGTGCACAGGGTGTAAAGGCCTTCACCCGAGAACGCGGGGTAGCCCTGTGCCTCCCAGCCCCGGTCAACATGGATAGGGTGGGGTTGGGCCTTCTCACCAGCCTGGAAAGACCAGCCACTGCCAAGGATGACCGGGCGTGCGCCAGGCGCGGGGACAGGGTGGCTGTCTGGCGCCAGCCATGCCGCCGCGGGCGGCACACGGCGTGTTTCCAGGGTAATGAGTGCCAGAGGCCGCAATATCATGCGCAGTGCGCAGCCTGCGGGAAGATGGGCGAGTGTCCGGGTCTTTCCGCTTTCACAAAACCATTGCGTGATCTTCCGGTGGTAAGGGGCGGGGTGCAGGACCGCATGCTGCATCTGGCCTGAATCATTGAATGCGGCAATCCGGCGTGTTGCCTCATCCATTTCCTGCAATGCCAGACGTTGCGGCATGTTTTCGATATGGAAAATATCTTTCTGGAAATGTTTTTTGACATGATGGCCGATCTCGTCAATGCCCGATACATGGCCTGTGCCGCACAGGGTTTTTTCCATGCCGCCTGACGGAATGGCGTCGGGCTTCCTGTCATGTGAAAAGAACAGCCGGCCACCGGATCTGGCAAACACATCCAGTGCCCGCAGTGTTTCCGTATTGCGGAATGTGGTTATGGCCGGAATGATGATGCAGCTGAACGTTCCGGATCTTGCGTTAAGAAGGCCGTTTTCAATATTGTCCGTATGGATCTGGTTTTCATCAATAATGGTATAGCCTGTTCCGTTATCGAACAGTGCCTCGGCCCAGGCGCCAAAATGCAGCGCGCAGGCGGGTGTTGTCCCGTCCGTTCCTTCCAGAAGGGATTCCAGCGGATAGAGTAGCGCGACGGACCGGACGGGCGTCCCCTCTTCAAGGAAGGCGGAAAGCCGTGCCACTTCATCCATGACGCCCGGCGCCATGCGCCACCAGGGCTGCAGGTTGAAACCCGGCGGAAAATCAAAGCGGGGATCAGGGCAGGCGTCACTGGCCAAGGCAAGGATTTCGGGCTGGAACACGGCGTGCAGGAGTACGCGCCGTGCCCCCTGCAGCGTGTGGCGCAGCATCTGCGCGCGCAACCGGTCAAGGGTAAGGTCCCATTGCCCCTGCAGGGAGGGGCGGCCGACTTCCCTTCCTGTCGAATACTGTTCCACTGTACAGCGGCTGCGGCCATGGCTCCGGGCCACGGAATCACCCAGTATGGCGGAAAGCTGGGGCCTGTAATCGGCCGCATCCATGACGGTCCGGGTTTTGTAGGCATCAATCCCGAAGGGGTCATTACCGGGCATGACACGGGGGTCAAACCCGTTCAGGCCGCCACGCAGGGCCCAGCCCCCGACATGGGGCAGCAGTTCATGGCCGGTCAGGCCAATCGCGTGTGTGTCACACCATTTGCGCAGCACCCCGAAAAATGCCTCGTGCATTTTCCGGATGTACCGATTGAAGAAAGCGCCCCGCAGGCGCCCGGCTTCCGCGTCTTCTCCATAAAGGCAGGTCAGGAAACCGGTCAGCGTGAAATTGGCGTCCAGCAGGCTTTCATCCCACAGGATACTGTTGCCAATGGTGCCGGACTGTCCGTCCCATTGGTAAAAGCCGGCATAGGGATGGTCAAAGAAGAAGGCCTCTGCCGTGGGAAATGCGTCAAGAAGCGGTTCGTATGCCTGTTTTATGAAATGCTGGCCGGCCTGGGGCAGCAGGTAGTTGATCAGCCGTGACGTCTTGCAGCGGCCGGCGACCAGAATGGTAATGTCCGTTCCATCGGCAAGGGTGGGGGCATGGACATGTAGCACGCACCCATCGGGCCGGGTTTCGCCAATCGTGACCTGTGTGGCGGGCACGGTGCAGGCAGGCCGCCCTGCATGCCATGTTCCCCCGCCGATTACGGACCAGTCACCCCATAGGGGCTGCCCGCCTTCGTAGCACCAGTTCCTGCCCGCTGCCCCCAGGAAGGAAAGGAAGGTGGAATGGATGCCCGCCAGTTCCAGCGTTGCCTGCCCCTTGCGGATCGTACCAGACACCCAGAACAGATGCCGTTCGCGCAGGTGGTCGGCACCGGCAATGGTCCGGCCCCCGCCATGGCCCGACATCCAGCCATATTCATCATAGATTTCAAGCCGCATGCCTGCCTTGTGCACCTGCCGCGCAACAAACCGGCACCGGGCGAGATAGGCGTCCGAAAGATAGGTTTCAAGCGGAAGGGGAAGCCGGGCCTGTACCAGCACGCAGCCCAGTCCGGCCGCCTTCATGTCACGAATGGTCTGGAGGCACTGTTCTTCGGTCGGGAGAAAATGCCAGAACCAGAAGGCCGCTGTCCTGAACCGGCTGTCCGGGGCGGTGAACCAGGAAGGGGCGTGGGGATTGGTCATATCATGTCCCGGGTGCAAGGCGGATGTCCACACGCTGGCCATTTTCAACGCCTGACAGGTCAACGGTCGCGTCCTGCAGGGCGGGTCCGTCCATGCCGTTCAGGTACACCCCGCACACACGCGGCAGAAAATGCGCGCCGATATGCAGCCTGCCACGCTGTGCCGGATTGTCCGCATGCAGCCGGAAGCTGATCTGCCCATCTGTCAGTTCAAGGTCCGTCATCCGGCCCACACCATTCCATGACAGAAGGGGCATGTCCTGATGGCTGAGGGTGGCCATGCCATCTTCCACTGTCAGGCTGACCGGGCCGACAGGGGACTGGAGCGGCCCGATACTGACCGGTTTGCCCGTATTGTGGATTTCCCACCCGTCCCATGGGTTGATGTCCATGACATCCGCAACACCAAGCATGGGAAGCATCGCCCCCCATGAGAGGAACAGGTCCGTATCGGGCTGGTCATCGGCTTCCCCCGTTACTGCGGAATAGTTTTCTCCCGCAATACGGTGCCTGGTCCAGGACTGGTTGAACAGCAGCATGCTGGCCGTGGCCAGACGGGATGCTTCCCGTATGAAGCCATAGCGGCGCAGCCCGTGCCACAGGAAATAGTTCACGTTTGGCCAGATGCGCCCGCGCCAGTACACATTATCGGCGAATGCCGGGTCGTCACGGCTGACATTGGGCACCATGTATGTCCCGCCAAAGCGTTCGGGGTTGAAAAGCTCCCTGACCAGTGCCCCGGCCTGCTCCGGTGTGGCGGCCCCGCAGATCAGGGGATAGAAGCTGGTCGGGCCGACACTGCGGACAAAACCGCCCTGCCTGTGCCGGTTTGCATAGATGCTGCGTTCCGCATCCCACAGGTATGTACGGATTTTCTGTCGCGTATCCTCCGCCAGCGCGGCAAAGGACCGGCTTTCGGCAGTCCTGCCCAGGGCCTTGGCAATGCGGGAGAGCATTTCCGCATCCAGGGCCAGACAGCAGTTCAGTCCGACATCCAGTGTGGAAAGCGTGCGTGTCAGCGGGTCATATATGGCTTCGTCATGGGTGGGGGAGTTATCCATTCCGGTTTCGTTGCGTGCGCCGAAATGCGTGCCCTTGTACAGCGCCTCCCCCACATCCGAGGTGCCACATGAAACAAGGCCCATGCCATCCGGATCGCGCTCGCGGCGCCACCACATGTGGTTGCGCGCCAGGGTCTCGTAATGTTCGTGCAGGAAAGACAGTTCCCGGTGGCGCAGATAGATCATCCACACCATGAAAGAGCCGTTCGGAGCCTGCGTCCGGTCCACCCAGGCATCATTGGATGTGACAATACAGGCAAAATTGCCCTGTGGCGTGGCGCTGGCCTGTGCCACGGCCATGTTCTCGCGCGCGATCTGTGCGTCAAACAGGCCGGTCATCATGGCGGCATATGTCTGGTCATTGTACCATACGGCAAACTTTCCCAGATTCCAGATCCGGCTGACCGATGTATAGGGGCGATGGTTGATGCCATCATACATCGTGTTCCACGCCATGATGTCCCTGACGGCATCCAGTGCGCCGGCATGGCGGCCGGTCTGGGCGGGCAGCGTGATGGCGGCGGGGGGCGGCGCAAGCGCGGCCCGCGCCTTCCTGATGGCAAGGTCCCGGCTGTCGGCCACCGCCGCGGCAAAGCGGCCGGAGCGCATCATTTCCAGATTGAAGCGCAGTGCGATGACGGGGGCATTGTCGCCCCGGCTTGCGGTATGGAAATAGCCGTTGGCATTGAAGTCATCCAGCACGGCTTCCAGGCTGTCATGCGCGGTGACCTGTACCGCCGCCATCTGGGAGACAAGCGCTACGTAACGGTAGCCGATACGGACAATACAGGCGCCATCATGATGGGACACCGTTACACCAGTCTCAGCGGACAGGCAGAGGGTCAGCCAGTAGCGCAGCCCCCATTCGGCCAGGGAGGTGGCGCGCCATTCTCCCTGCAGGATAAAGGGATCATGCTTTTCATAGCGAAAGGCAATATGCGTCCCGCCGTGGCGGGTTTCGAATTCCACAAGCCGCCCGTCCATGCCATGGTGCCCGAAGCGCATGCCTTCACCCGGCGGCAGCAGGGTCGCCTCCTTGTGGCGTGTGGAATAGAGCAGCGGCGTGACATGAACGCCCAGGGGCAGGAATGTCATGGCCGCCGGCCGGTCGGACCAGGTGTTCCAGGCGCGCGCTGGCGGAAGGGTGTTGGCGATGATCATGAAAATCTGGTTCCGTAGCGGTTAGGCGGGCTTTCTGGCGCCAGTGCGGTGATTGATGGCCTGCAGGATGTTCATCAGGGTATTTTCATCCAGTTCCCGCTCAAACACCCAGCACAGCGTATCGTAAATGCCCAGAAAGGACTGCCTGCTGTTTTCAAGCCGGGTCATCACTTCCGGGCGGGGCAGGTGCACGGTTTCGACAAGCCACGAGGCCAGGGTATCAGCCAGCCCTGCCGCCTCCAGTGCCTGACCGGGGGGCGTATACAGGTCCAGGTAACGCGGCTGCGGCGCATCACCTGAAACCTCCATGGTCAAGGAAAGCCTGATATCACGCGATGATGCCCCGATTTCCACGGTAACCGGCCCGCCGGGCAGGGTCCAGATCCCGTGCGTCGGGTCAAAACAGGACAGGTCACGCCGGGTGAAGGACAGTGTTACGGCTTTGCTTTCCCCGGACCGGAGGAAGATGGATCTGAAACCACGCAGCATGCGCACCGGGTGGTGCAGCCCCGTCCGGTTAAGGGGTGGGGAAGGGCGGCCTATGTACAGCTGGCAGGTTTCGTAAGCATCCCGCGTCCCTGTATTGGCCAGGGTGAAAGAGGCGGTGAAACGGCTGTCCGTTTCCTGCATGGACAGGTCCGCATAGGCAAAGGTCGTGTAGGACAGCCCGTGCCCGAACGGGAAGAGTGGCGTAATCCCGCGGATGTCAAAATAACGGTAACCGGCAAATATGCCTTCACGGTAGATATGTCTGCTCTGCTCACCCGGATAGCCCAGAAAGGCCGGGCAGTCTTCCAGCCGTTCGGGCCAGGTAACGGATGTCTTGCCTGAAGGAACGGCCTTACCGGACAGAAGGTTGGCTGCTGCCTGCCCGAATCCCTCGCCGGCATAGCCCGCGGAAAGGATGGCCGATACCCTGTCCACCCATGGCAGCAGCACCGCGTCGGGATGGGTCAGGACCACGACAATACGCTTATGGAACGTGGACAGGGCGGTAATGAACGCATCATGGGCGGGGCAGAGGCCCAGGTCGGGCCTGTCCGCGTTTTCACCACTGATGGCCGGGGGCGTGCCGGCAAAAACCACAACCGTATCGGCATGACGTGCCGCCTCCAGTGCGGCTGCATGTCGTGTGGCGCAATGGCTGCCATCATCAGCCCAGCCCGGCTGCCATTCCAGCAGGGTATTCCTGCCCATGGCCTGTGTCAGGGCCTCAAGCGGAATGTCGCAGCAGCGCGGCCTTACGGCGGCACTGCCCGCGCCCTGGATTTCAGGCGTTCGGGCACCCGTGCCAACCACCAGCAGGCTGTCGCCCTGTCGGGGCCGCAGTGGCAGGATGGCGTCCTTATTGAGCAGCAGCACGCATGAGCGCTCGGCCGCCTGCCGCGCCAGCGCATGATGGGCGGTAAAATCAGGCGCGGATGTCCTGATGGTCTGCTGCGCCGTGGTGACCTGTAATGTCAGTGCCGCGATCCGCACGCATGATTCATCAAGGACATCGGTGGATACCGCCCCGGTTTTTATGGCCTGTGACAGTCTGCGGTGGCGCAGGCTGTTGAAGGGCATGTCCAGATCGGTGCCCGCGTTCAGGGCGGCGGGACGGTCCTGTATGCCGTGCCAGTCCGACATCACCGCCCCTTCATAGGACCACTGGCCACGCAGCACGGTCTGGAGAAGCCAGGGATCCTGGTCGGGATGAACACCATTGAGCAGGTTGTAGGAAGTCATGACCGTCCATGGATTGGCCTGCGCGATGGCACGCTCGAAACCCAGCAGGTACAGTTCATGCAGGGCGCGTGGTTCCACGATGGAGTCCATGCTGATCCGTTCGACTTCCGAATTGTTGCATGCCAGATGCTTGAGCGAGGCGGCAACGCCATGGTCCTGCAGCCCCTGTATGAAGCCTGCCGCCATGTCACCCGTCAGAACGGGGTCTTCGCTGAAATACTCGAAACTCCTGCCCGCAAGCGGGCAGCGCCGGAGGTTGATGCCCGGCCCCAGAAGAATCTGCGCGCCCACGCCCCGGCACTCGATGGCCAGGGCCTTGCCTATGGTACGGGCCAGTGTGACGTCCCAACTGTTTGCCAGCACGGAAAGTGCCGGAAAGCATGTACTGGGCACGCTTTTGCCCAGCAGGGCGTTCGGTTCAGCCCGCTCGCCTTCATCCGTTGCGGCAACCACGTTCAGGAAGGCACCCAGATCCCCGTCCTGTCCGTTGTCCGGCACCTGGTCGGGTACGAAGCGGATGCCATTCGAACCGTCGACCATAAGCAGGCATGGCAGGCCGAGGCGGGGGACACCGGCGGTGCGCCACAGTCCCTGCCCGCAGACGAGGCTGATTTTTTCCTCGATGGTCATCTGCCGTACAAGGGCGCGTGCCCTGGCGGTATGGGACGTGACCGTATTGGGGAAGGTCAAGCCGGTTCTCCTGGCTGCAGGACGGAATGGATCTGCTCATCAGAAGGGTAGAGGAGGATGCACAGCGACGAGACGATGGCGATGATGGCGGGCAGTCCGACAAAGCCAAAGGTGATGAATGCCCGGGCCCGTTCCGTCTGGGCCAGGGCATGGGGAATGTAGCCCCCCCACTCCAGCATGGCAGCCGAGAGGGAACCCCCGACCGCCCAGGCCACCTTTCCCGCAAAGCTGTTGACTGAATAGGCAATCCCCGCGGCGCGGATGCCGGTGGTGGCCGCACCGAAATCAATGGATTCCGCCAGCATCGTATAGAAGACCGGCAGCGTCAGCCCCTCACATGAGGAGTTTCACGTCAATGGCCACTTTCACTGCGAGATCATTTTTTCTTCTCCGTGTTTTGGATCCATGGTCTGAGCCTGTTTAACGACTACCGGCGCGATGCCGCACCTGTAGAACCTCACATCCGGTCGCCGCTCGCGCGCGGCAGCACCACTATCCCGCATTCGGGGCAAAGGCTCAGGAGAACGGGACCATTCTGAAAGGTCGGCATTGCAAGCCATGGGGCCGATCGGTCCGTTCACCTGGATCCACAGGACTGATCAGGTCCTGGGGATGGGGTTTATGTCTGTGGTGTTTCCATCAGCGGGACGCCGGATGCGCGCCATCGATAACGACACCACTCGTGACATATTTCCAGAGCGCAACAAGAAGCTTGCGGGCCAGGGCAACGATCGCCGTTTTGCGGCTCCGGTTACTTCTTGCGCCCACGTGTTCATGGAACCACTGCGCCAGCGCGGTGTCAGGCTGGTAGCGGAGCCACAGCCAGGCAAGCTGGATCATGGCCGTGCGCAGGCGCGGATTACCGGATTTCGAGACGCCTTGTTCACGGTCGATCGATCCGCTTTTCCACGGCGAAGGCGCCAGACCGGCATAAGCCGCGACCTGCCGCCTGTTGTCGAAATGCCGGAACAGTCCTTCCTGCGTCAGAACGGTGGCAAACTCGGCGCCAATCCCTCTGAGACCCTGCAACAGGACAACTGGCGAACATTGATTGTTGTCATTCACTTTTGCCAATTCGTCCCGTTCGCTCTCAACCATTTTAATCTGTTCCATGAGAAGTTCGATGCGGTCCAGTTCTCGTCCGATCTGCGCCTTGAGATGCTTCGGCAAGGGATGACCATCGCCCGTTCGCAACTCGTCGAGACAGGCACGCCGATCCCGTCGCAGCGGCCGGTAACCTCGAATGCCCTGGCTCAGCAGCAGGCCCTGGACGCGGTTGATATGCCGCGTGCGCTCGCCCACCAGAACCTTACGCTCCCGACTGAGACGTCGGCGGTCTTCCTCTTCCCGTGATGGAGGGCGGACCATTGAGCAGACCCGTGCCTCTCCGCGTTTGAACGCCAGCAGCGTACGGACCAGCATCTCCCCGTCGATACGATCCGTCTTTGCACGCCGGTGCTTGCGGGGAACTGCGATCGACGCCGCATCGACGACATGGCTCTCGATCCAGTCCTCCTGCTTCAAGGCTCTATCGATCCAGAATCCATCCAATCCGGCTTCCTGAATCACCACAAGCGGAAAAAGTCTTCCTTCCCGAGCGCGGGCCTTGTCACGAAGACTAGTGAAACAGCCGAACAGGCCCGCAATATCGCCACCTTGAACCGAGTGGCGCGACATCTTCTCGCTTCCGGGTGAGAGCGATGTGACCAGCCAACTCGATTTTCCAAGTTCCAGTGAAACGAAGATCGCGCCAAGATCAACGCGGATAGCGAACGGGGTCGTGGGATGATCAGATGCCTCGAGCATGGTTCTGCCCTCCAGAGAGTTTCAGCAAGCACACTCTGACACGGCGCGGCTCGCTATCCACTCCTCATGGAATCTGTAGTTTGCGTAATGCACCTTGTCAGGGTCGGCAAAGATGCCGTTTTCCTTGTCCATCTCGAACGGGTCGCGGTCCCAGCTGTTCCACAGCGCCATGCAGGCCTCCACGACCTCATCAGCCATGTCGTAGCGCTGGTTCTTGTCGGGGAGGACATCAATCCCGAAATTCTGGGCCTCGAGTGTCGTGGCCGATGTTACGATGTTCCATGCCACGCGCCCGCCGCTCAGCAGGTCAAGGGAGAGCAGGCTACGGGCAATCTGGTAGGCGGGAAGGAGTGTGGTGGACAGCGTGGCGCCCAGCCCGAGATGGCGCGTCGTGGCCGCCATGATCGGCAGTACGGTCATCGGGTCGAGATAGCTGATCTGACCGCCATATTTGATATATGATTCGAAACTTCCGCCATGAACGTCATAAAGACCCTGAAGGTCGGCAAAGAAGCAGCCGTCAAAGCAGGCATCTTCCAGGGTCTGGGCAATGGACTGGTAGCGTGATGGCGAGAAGATATCCTGTACCGTTGCTTCTGGATGCCGCCATCCGCCCGGATGCAGGGATGTCGGGCCTGTTTTGAGATAGGCAAACAGGTGCATCTTCTTTTTCATGTCGATGTATCCTTGCGGTGCGGTATATATTTCATGTCTGTGGCTGATTATTTACATAACCCCGTGAGAAATATATCAGGGGCTGTGTGGGGGCATCATGCAGGTCAATTTCATTGACGGTGCAGAACATGACCGTATGGCTGCCGGATTCAACGGATGAGGCAATGGAACACTGAAGGGTCGCAAGGCTCCCTTCCAGTGCGGGGCAGCGCCCTGTACTGAACGTCCATATGCCGTTGCGGAATTTTTCTTCATGCCTGATGGGGCTTGCAAAGCAGTCCGAAATGGGCCTGTGCGTCTGTGCCAGTATGTTTATGGACAGGACCCCGTTGCCGAGGATGGCAGGCAGCGACATGCTGTTCCTGTTCAGGCAGAGGAGTACCGTCCCAGGTGAATCCGTGACTGACGTAACGGATGTAAGGGTGGCGCCTGCGCGGCCTGCCACGCCATCTGTCGCGACAATGCACACGCCGGAGGCCAGCCGTGACATTGCTTCCCTGAATGATTTGTCCATTATGGACAGTTCCCTGTCATTTATAATGTATGCACTATTTCTGGTTGCTGTTTCACGCGTATTCCAGCCTTGTTTCATAGCTGAATTATGTTTCTTGTCCGGAATCGATTTAAGATTCAGGGGTTGATGATCCGGTTTTTCCTGAATATCCACATCAGATGTAGCGTATGCACTGAATTACGAAATCGCAACAAAAATAATCATCCGGTGCCGGCTTACAGTATCGTGTGGCGCGCAGACCACGGGCAGGCATGCCGCCATGCAGCCGGAAGGGACGATGCACGGGGCGGGTCTGGCACCCGGCAGGGCGCGGTTCGGCACATGAATTTGCGGACCACGCGCCCATGGCCATGATGGGTACCATGCGGCGTACGACGTGACGAACGGGTCGGGATGCCTATGGCGCGGCCCGCGTGGGGCAGGGACCGGACATGAAAAAACCCCGCCAGCAGTACTGGCGGGGCGTTTTCAGGCCGATGGGATGGCAGGCCGGTCAGAGCATGGACTTGGCCCGTGCCTCGACCTTCGCACAGGCCTGCCTGCGGATGTCGGTCGATGCATCTTCCAGCGAGATGGGCTGCTTGCCGCCCACCTTTAGCAGGCCGGTGGAGCCATCGGCATAGGACATGTTGCCCTTCTGGTTGGAGGGCACGTCATTCGTCTTCTTGTTGAATGCCGCGAGTATCGGCCATGCCTCGGATGCGGTCAGGTAGTTGGACTGGATGCAGTAGTTCATGATCCCGCCCAGATCGGCCGGCTTGGCGGAGGCCACGGCGGAATAGACCGTCTCGGCCGAAAGGGAGCCGGGGGCGATCTGCTCGACCTGATTGGCAACGCCGGCACCCGTGGGCGGCGAAATCTCGGCGGCATGGGCCGCAAGCGGTGCTGTTGCCAGCAGGGTTGCAACGGCACCGGCGGACAGGACGCGACTGAACGACACCATATTCATTCTTCCTTGCATTGTTCATCCAGGGGCGGGCCGTACCCACCCCTTTTGTGAATCTATGTGTCAAACATAGCCACGATGCCCCGGCTCTGTACCCCTGTGTCTGATATGACAGGCATTCGGCTTTTCGATATATCCCGTCGGCTTTCGTCGGGTGCGGATGGTCATGAGGCCCTGTTATCAGCGGGTAGCGCCGGTTTCGGGCCAGCCGGCCCGGCACGGCGGGCAGGGCGTTCCGGTACGTCAAGAAGTCGTGAGATGCACCGGGCACCCCGCTGCGGGCCGCCTGTGTGGCGATGGTGCGCAATGGTGATTGAGTCCGGCCCCACTTCGTGGGAATGCTGGGGACTTCACCCCCAACCCACTGCACGGGATTGACATGCAGCATCTGCGCCTTCTTCTGAAAGACGTCTGGTACCTTACCCGCCCCTATTTCGTGTCCGAGGACAGGAAATGGGCCTGGGGGCTGCTGGCCGCCGTACTGGTCCTGACCTTTTCCATGGTGGGGCTGGACCTGCTCCAGTCCTTTTCGCGCAATGTATATTATACCGCCCTGCAGCAGCATGACGCGACCACCTTCCTGCGCGGGCTGTTCTGGTATGTACATAATGACGAAGGGTTCGTGCTGGGCTTCTTTGTCATTACCATTCCGGCCGTCATGTGCTCCATCTACGCAACCTATCTGCAGCAGCTGCTGGGACTGCGCTGGCGGCGGTGGCTGACCGCGCGCATGACCCGGCAGTGGATGGAAAACCAGACCTTCTTCCGCATCGCCATCACCACGTCGGGCATGGAAGCCGGGACCGACAACCCCGACCAGCGCATACAGGAGGACCTGAACAGTTTCGTAACCGATACGCTGACGCAGTTCATCAACCTCATTACCAACATCGTGACCCTGTTCAGCTATATCGGGCTGCTGTGGGCGCTGTCCGGCCCGCTGGAGGTGATGGGCATTTCGATACCGGGCTATTTCTTCTGGGCGGCGCTGATCTATTCCGTCGTGGCGACGTGGGTCACGCACCTTGCGGGGCGCAGGCTGGCGGGGCTGCAGTTCTTCCAGCAGCGCGCCGAGGCCGATTTCCGCTACAGCCTTGTTCATGTCCGCAACAATGCCGAAGGCATCGCGCTGTACCGTGGCGAGGGTGAGGAGCAGGCCGGACTGGACCGTTCTTTTTCGGTTGTCTACCACAATTTTCTCTCCATCATGCGGCGGACCAAGTGGCTGGGGCTGCTGACCACGGGGCTGGAGGTGGTTTCGGGCAACTTTGCCCTGCTGATCGGCTCCATCCGCTATTTTGCGGGCAAGATGAGCTTCGGCACCCTCATGCAGCTGGTCATGGCGTTCTCGCGCGTGCAGGGGGCGCTGAGCTGGCTGTCCACTTCCTATGCGTCGCTGACCACATGGCATGCGGAGGTGGCGCGTCTGGCCACCTTCCAGCGTGTGATGGACCGTGCGCGCGCCATGCGTGATGAAGTGAAGGTACTGCCTGCCCCCGCCGGGGCCGACATGGTGGCAGACGGGCTGGATGTGTTCCGTCCCGATGGCACGCCGTTGCTGCGCGGTGTGAACCTGACCCTGCCGCATGGGCAGATGACGGTGGTGACCGGGCCTTCGGGCACCGGCAAGTCCACCCTGTTCCGCGTGCTGGCGGGAATCTGGCCCTTTGCCACGGGCAGCATCACCATGCCCGACGCGCCGATGATGTTTATCCCCCAGCGCCCCTACGTGCCCACCGGTACGCTGCATCGCGCCGTAACCTACCCGGAGGGCGTGGACGCCTACCCGGCGGCAGATGTGGCCCGGGCGCTGCGGCAGGTCGGGCTGGAGGCGCTGGTGCCGCGCATGGAGAACGAGGAACCATGGGGGCAGATCCTCTCGCCGGGTGAACTCCAGCGCCTGGCCTTTGCACGCATCCTGCTGGCGCGACCGGGCTGGGTCTTTCTGGACGAATCCACATCCAGTCTCGATGCGGCGTCGGAGTCGGCCCTTTACACCCTGCTGCGGCAGGACTGCCCGGGCATGACGGTGGTCTCGATCACGCACCGGCAGTCGGTGGTGGACATGCATGCCGGGCGCATTGACCTGACCCCCTTTGCCGTGGCCGCCCCGGACGGGGCGGCGGTCAGTGCGGACGCATTGCCGCAAGCATGAGATCGGTGTTGTGGCGCATCATCGTGATGTAGTCCGGTGCGGGGCCGGTGGGGGGGGACAGCGCTTCGGCATACAGTTCGCCTCCCGGTGCCGCCCCGGTCGCATGCGCCACCTGCCGGACCATGCGGGGATCGGTCGCGTTTTCCATGAAATAGGTGGTGACACCATTGGCACGGATCTGTGTGATCAGGCTGGCCATGTCGCCGGCCGAGGCTTCCGTCTCGGTTGAAAGCCCCTGCGGGGCCAGGAACGTGACCCCGTAGGCGCGGCCAAAATAACCAAAGGCGTCATGGCTGGTCAGGATGCGCCGCCGGCTGGCGGGGATGGCGCTGATGCGCGCGCGGATATCGCGGTCAAGTGCCTCAAGCTGGCTGACATAGGCCGCAGCCGACGTGCGGAAGCTGTCCGCGTCCGCCGGGTCGATGGCGATCAGGGCGTCACGGATGTTGTCGGCCCATACGATCACGTTGGTCACGTTGTTCCATACATGCGGGTCCGCTTCTTCCTGCCGGTTGCCCGGCGGGGTATAGAGGCTGATCCCGTCTGATACGATGACAGGCGTGCCCCGGTAGCCTGCCGCATGCGCCAGGCGGCCAAACCAGCTTTCCAGCCCCTCGCCACTCATGAACACGATATCCGCCTGCCGCAGCACGCGCGCGTCATTGGGGGCGGGTTCGAATTCATGCGGGTCGCCATCGGGTGGCACCAGCGAGGTCACGCTTACATGCGTCCCCCCCACATGCGCCACGACATCGGCCAGGACGGTAAAGCTGGCCACCGCGCGCACCACATGCGGCGGGGGGGCGGCGTGCGCGGGCAGGATGGACAGGACACCCCAAACACCCAGCAGACAGGACAGGTGGCGCAGCATGGTCGGATTTTCCTTAAAGGGACAGGCTGTTCCCGGCCCGGATACCGGCGGGAGAGGCAAGCAGGGAGAGGATATACAGCACACTGCATGTCAGGATGATCGACGGCCCCGCCGCCAGATGGCAATGGTAGGAAACCAGCAGCCCCACCAGTCCCGCCCCCATGCCCACAAGCGCGGACAGTGCCATCATGGGCAGCAGGCGGCGTGTCCACAGCCGCGCGGTGGCGGCGGGCACCATCATCATGCCAACCGACATGAGCGTGCCCAGCGCCTCGAATCCCGCCACCAGATTGATGACCACCAGAAACAGGAACACCATGTGGTACAGCCCGCCGCGTGCGCCACTCATGCGCATGAAGCCGGGATCGACGCATTCCATCACCAGTGGCCGCCAGATCACGGCCAGCAGGCCCAGGCTGAGCGTGGTGATGCCTCCCATCAGGTACAGTGCCGGGCCATCAATGGCCAGGATGGTGCCGAACAGCACATGCAAAAGGTCGATGTTCGACCCCCGTGCCGAGACGATCAGTACCCCCAGCGCCAGTGAGGTCAGGTAGAAGCTGGCAAAGCTGGCGTCCTCCGCCAGATGGGTGCGCCTGCTGACCAGTCCCGCCAGCAGCGCCACCCCCAGCCCCGCCCCGATGCCACCCAGCCCCATGGCGGTCAGCGACAGGCCACCGGCCAGCAGGAAGCCGATCGCGGCGCCGGGCAGGATGGCATGGCTCATCGCATCGCCGATCAGGCTCATGCGGCGCAGCTGCAGCATCACGCCAACCGGCCCCGCCCCCATGCCCAGGGTCACGCAGGCCACAAGGGCCCGGCGCATGAAGCCGAAATCGGCGAACGGGCCCCACAGGACTGAAAACAGGCCGCTCATGCATCCGTATCCGGCCAGCGGGGCTGCATGCCGTCATAGGCCTGCCGCAGGGTGGCGGGGGTCAGGATGCGGGCGGTCTCGCCCCAGACCGCCCGCCCGCCGGAGAGCAGGACGACATGGGGGAAGCAGCGGCGGATCTGGTGCATGTCATGCAGTACGGCAATGATGGTGCGCCCCTGTTCATGCCATTCGCATACCAGCCCCAGCAGGTCCTGGGTGGTGGGGGCATCAAGGGCGGTAAACGGTTCATCCAGCATCATGACGCGGGCATCGGTCATGAGCAGGCGGGCGAAGAGCAGGCGCTGGAACTGCCCCGCCGAAAGGGCATCGATCATGCGGCCGGCCTGCTGGCCCAGCTTGACACGGTCCAGCGCGTCGGCCGCGCGCTGGCGCAGCGCGCGCGTCGCCCCGCCAAAGGCGCCCATGCGGTGCCATGCGCCCCCCAGCACCATGTCCGCCACGCTGATGGGGAAGGCGCGGTCGATCTTGCGTGCCTGTGGCAGGTAGCCAAAATCCCGCGGGTGCAGGCCATCAAGCGTGATCGTGCCCGCGGCCAGTGGCACTTCACCCAGTATGGCGCGCAGCAGCGTGGACTTGCCCGCCCCGTTGGCGCCCGCTATGGCTGTCATGCTGCCTGCGGCAAAATGCCCCGTTACATGCTGCCAGACGGGTGCGCCATTCAGCACCACGCCGGCATTGTCCAGCCCGATCGTGCCCTGTATCACGAACGGATGGTCATGGCAGTGCCACCGCCCAGCCCACCAGCCCCCACATCAGGGCACAGGGCAGGGCGATGCACGCCAGCCGCTGCCACCACGCGCGCGCCATCCATGTCAGTGGCAGGGGCGCGGTGGCATGGGATGTCGGCGCGTGCATGTCTGTCCGTGGGCCATGGGCCGGGGCGTGGGCGGGCGGGGGCATGGGTTGCTCAAAATGTTATAATATAACACTCGTGTATACCAACGGCCTGCCTACCGTCAAGTGAGGACGGCATGGCCAGCCACGCATGGCGGTGACGGCAGGCATTACGGAAAACAGGGGCACGGCAGGCCAGTGGCGTTTCATACATGGTTTTTGTTCGCGGCAACCGCGTTCGTGCTCTCGGCCATGCCGGGGCCGAACATGATGCATGTCATGTCGGTCAGCGTGCGCCATGGGGTGACATGCAGCGTGGCGGTTATGGCCGGGTGCATGCTGGCCATCGTGTTGGTGGTTGCCGCGTCGCTGGGGGGCATGGCGGGGGTGCTGGCTGCGTCGCCCGGGCTGTTTGCCATGCTGCGCGTGGTCGGGGCGGCCTATCTGGTGTTTCTGGGGGTACGGGTCTGGATGGCGCGCAATGCCGGGCATGCGGGCACGGACAATACGCCCGGACTGCCGGGTGCCAGCACGCGCGATCTGTTCCGTGACGGATTCCTGACCGGGATCAGCAATCCCAAGCTGCTGCTGTTCGCGGCGGCCTTCATCCCGCAGTTCGTCAACCCCATGGCGGCGCGCATGCCGCAATACGGGCTGCTGATCGGTACCTTTGCGGGGGTGGAGGCGTTCTGGTACGCGCTTTACGCCACCGGGGGCCGGGTCCTGTCCACCTGGCTGCGCACCCCGCGCGTCCAGAAGATATTCGCACTGGTGAGCGGCGCCGTGTTCATGGGATTTGGCGGCATGCTGCTGATGGCGCGTGTATAGCGGCTGCCGCTGGTCCCCGCTTCACGCGCCCCGCGCACCCGCTTGTGATGGCGGCCGGGGGCGCGAAAGCCCGGTGGTGTTCCCATATTCCCCTTGATACAAAAGGAAGGAACGCCACCATGACCGAACCGGCCACCCCCACCCTGAAGGACTGCCCCATCGGCCTTGATGCCACGGGTACGCGGCGCGAGAAGGATTCGATGGGGGAGATCGATGTCCCCGCCAGTCATTACTGGGGGGCCCAGACGCAGCGCAGCCTTGTGCATTTTTCCATTGGCCGCGACCATATGCCCATCGAGGTCTGCCATGCCTACGGTATCGTGAAAAAGGCGGCGGCCCAGGTCAACGCGGCCGATGGCCGCCTGCCGCAATGGAAGGCCGACGCGATAAGCCGCGTGGCGGACGAGGTGATTGCGGGCAGGCTGGATTCCGAATTCCCGCTTTTTGTCTGGCAGACCGGATCAGGCACCCAGACGAACATGAACGTGAACGAGGTGATCGCCAACCGTGCCATCCAGCTTCTGGGTGGCGTGATCGGGTCCAAAAGCCCGGTCCATCCCAATGATGACGTGAACATGGGCCAGTCCAGCAATGACTCGTTCCCTACTGCCATGCATGTCGCAACATTACTGGAAATTGATGGTCGCCTGCTGCCGCGCGTGCGCGAACTGATCGAAAGCCTGCGCAGCAAGGCGGAGGAATGGATGCAGGTGGTCAAGATCGGCCGTACCCACCTGCAGGATGCGGTGCCGCTGACCGTGGGGCAGGAATGGTCAGGCTGGGCGCAGCAGCTTGAAGATGCGCTGGAAGCGGTGGAGGCCGCGCGCCCCGGCCTGTTGCAACTGGCCGCCGGTGGCACGGCGGTGGGCACCGGGCTGAACGCGCCGCCGGGTTTCAGCCGTGCCATTGCAAGGCGTATTGCCGAACTGACCGACAGGCCATTCGTGACGGCACCCAACAAATTCGCGGCCCTTGGCGGGCTGGATGCCATGGTCCGCGCTTCTGCCGGGCTGCGCGGGGTGGCGGTCAGCCTGCTCAAGATCGCCAATGACATGCGCCTGCTTGGCTGTGGTCCCCGCTGCGGGCTGGGCGAGTTGCACCTGCCTGAAAACGAACCCGGTTCCTCCATCATGCCCGGCAAGGTCAACCCGACCCAGTGCGAGGCCATGGTGATGATCTGCACGCAGGTACTGGGCAATGATACGACGGTGGCGTTTGCGGGCAGCCAGGGGCAGCTTGACCTGAACGTGATGCGCCCGGTCATTGTGGCCAACGTGCTGCATGCCATCCGTATCCTGGCCGATGGCTGCCATAACTTCCGTGTATTTTCGGTGGAAGGCACCACACTCAACCGCAAGCGCATTGATGCTTACGTGGCGGGGTCGGTCATGCTGGTCACCGCGCTCAGCCCCGAAATCGGCTATGACCGTGCCTCCGCCATTGCCCACCAGGCCATGGAGCATGATATCAGCCTGCGCGAAGCGGCCCTTGCCTCGGGCTTTGTGGATGGTGCCACCTTCGACCGTCTTGTCCGCCCGCTGGACATGGTGGGCAAGGGCGTAGGCGGCGCATGAATTAGCAAAACAGCTAAAAATTTCTGGTGAAGCTTTTTTTCAAAAAGCTTTGAAGAATGCCGCCTTTTTGAGAAAAGGCGGCACCCTGAAACGTTTATCTTTCAAGAAGGCGCAGCGCCCTGCGTGTTCACCTGCAGGGTAAACAGCGCATCGCCCGCGCACATGAACAGCATGTCACGCTTGGGGCCGCCGAATGTCAGGTTCGACACCCCGCGTGGCAGGCGGATGCGCCCGATCATGCGGCCCTGCGGGTTATAGACCACAACCCCGCACAGCCCCAGCGGGCCACCCGCCCCGCACCACAGGTTGCCAAACACGTCCACGCGCATGCCATCGGCAATCAACTGGTGGCCATTCAGCATCATGTCGGCAAAGGGGCGCAGGTTGCGCAGTTCACTGCCCACCACGTCGCCTGCGTGGATGTGCAGGTCGCCGCCATGGCCGTCCTGCCCCGGTCCCGGCCCTGCGGAAATGACGTAAACGATCTTTCCATCCGGTGAGAACGCAATCCCGTTTGGGTCCGCCAACTGCTTCTGGGTCAGGATGGCGCGCACCTCACCCGTGGCGGGATCAACGCGAAATACATGGTCCTCCTGCCGCCTGTGGCCGCCGAACTGGGTCACCACCTCGCCATCCAGTGCCCAGCGTTCCACGCCGTTGCGGTTGGCGGGGCCGCCGGGGGCATCGGGGTGGCCTTCGACAATCGTGTCGCCATAACCGGGATCGGTGAACCAGATGCTGCCATCGGGGTGGACCGCCAGGTCGTTGGGGGAGTTCAGGGGCGCGCCGCCATAGCTGTCGGCCAGCACGCGGCATGAGCCGTCATGTTCCCGGCGCACCACGCGGCGTAGCCCGTGCTCGCAACTGACCAGTCGGCCTTCATTGTCGAATATGTTGCCGTTGCTGTTGTAGGAATAGGGCTGGAAGATCGAGATCGCGCCATTTTCCCACAGATAGCGGTACTGGACGGCGCGGATCGTGTCACTCAGCAGCAGGAAACGGCCCTCGCTGTTCCACGCAGGCCCTTCCAGCCAGCCACCACCGCGCCATGCCAGTCTGATATTGGCATTGGCGTATGCCAGGTTGCCGAAGCCGGGGTCAAGCACCAGGATGTCCGGGTCCGGTAGCGGGCTGATCGGGGCATCCGGCCCCCATTGCCGGGGCGGGCTGGAAATGACGGTTGCGGGCTGGGCCAGACCATCGACCGCCGCCGCGCGGGTTGTCGTGGCCCACAACCCGCCTGCCGCCAGTCCCCCCGCAAGCAGGCTGCGGCGGGAAACGGCGGGCGGGCGGGTGGCTGGCGGCATGGGGTATTTTCTCCGGTCCGGGCTGGGGATGCATGACAGGCCCCGGATGGTGCCGGGGCCGCATGGACTCAGTTCTCGATGTTCTGCAGCACTTCGAATCCCTCGAATACCGGCGGCCCGGCCATCAGCGGCTTGCGGTTGCCCGCATGGGCGTGGGCGGCGCGGAACTGTTCGGACTGGGTCCAGCCCAGGAAGGCTTCATAGGATTCCCATACGGTATGGGACGCATACAGGATATACTCCTCATGCTGCGGCCCCTTGAGGAACTGGAAGCTGACAAAACCGGGCACGGTGCGCAGGTGCACCTCGCGTCCCAGCCAGCGTTCACGGAATTCCTGCTCGTTTTCAGGCGGGATACGGAAACGGTTCATGGCGATGTACATGGGATCGATTCTCCTGTTGGGGTGCATGCGGCTAGCGGCCGCCGGACACCGTCATCACGCTTCCCGTCATATAGGATGAGGCGGGCGAAAGGAGAAACGCCACCGCCTGCGCAATTTCGTCCACATGGCCCACGCGGCCCATGGGTACCACGGTTTCGGCCAGTTTCGCGGTTTCTGGCGGGACCATGTCGGTCGCGGTCAGGCCGGGGGCGACGGCGTTGACGCGTATGCCTTCACGCGCGACCTCATTGGCAAGGCCGCGGGTAAAGGTTTCGATCGCCGCCTTGGTCGCGGCATAGGGCACAAGCCCCGGCAGGCCGCCCAGACGGGCCGCGACGGAGGACAGGTTCACGATCGCGCCGCCGCTGCCGCCATGGCGGGTGGACATGCGGCGCACCGCCTCGCCCGCCGCCAGCATGGGGGCGCGGATGTTGATGTTGAACAGGGTATCGAGGGTCTGGGCCGTCTGTTCGTCAATCCGCACCCTGGTGCCGGTAATGCCGGCATTGTTGACCAGACCCGTCAGCGTGCCCAGTTCGGCCGCGCGGTCGAACAGGGTGCGGATTTCATCGGGTTGCGCCATGTCGGCCCGGATGGCCAGCGCCCGGCCGCCCGCCTGCGTAATGGCATGGGCCAGTTCCTCGGCCGGGGCGGCGGTGCTGGCGTAATTGATGGCAACGCCATGGCCGCGCCGCGCAAGCAGGGTGCTTATGGCGTGGCCAATGCCCCGGCTGCCTCCCGTCACGATCACGACGCCGGGCGCCTGCGTCGGGGGGGTGGGGGGATTGCTGTTCATGGGCCTGTCCTGCCTGCTGTGTCGTACCGGATGAACTGATCATAGACCCCCCCGTCCGCCTGCAAACAGGAAACAGTCCTGCCCGCAGGCACGGGGCGTATATCAGCCATCCAGTCGCGACAGGTGGGGCAGCAGGTCCGCCAGTGCCTTGATCGTCGCGTTGTGGGACTGACCCGTTTCATCAGCGAAGCGGGTGATGACGGGTGCGGGGAACAGTTTGCGCACCGTCTCCTCATCGGCCGGTTCGCTGCCGGTGTGGTTTTCCCATGCGTTCAGGCGGGCTTCCAGCCCGGCATGGCGGGCGCGTTCATGCACCTCGCGCCGGCCCGGGCTGCCGGCATCGCCCATATAGGCAATGACGGCACTCATCAGGCCGGAGGTATCGTTGCGCGCGCCTGTCAGCGTATCGGCAACCTTGTTCGCGGCATTCCCGATCCTGTCCGTGATGGTGGTCATTATGCGTGCTCCTTCGGTTCCGTGTTCAGGTATGCGGGGGCAACGTGACGGGAACGGGGTTCGTGGCATCACGGATTTATGAAGGATGCGGCGCATTTCCGGCGGAACCCCTGCCGTGGTGGCGCGTGCCCCGCGCGGGATGGCTGCGCTGCGGGGATGTGACTTGACTCGGCAGGCAAACTGCAATGCGCTGGGATGATATAACAAAACCCTCCCTAACCTTACCAAGGAGAGCAGGATGCACCGCATGCCCGCCGTCCGGCGTTATGGAGCGCATGGCCTGACCTGGACCGCCCCTTTTGTCATTCTCCTGCTGCTGGGCCTGCCCGCGCATGCCGGCGAGCGGGAAGACCAGACCAGGGCATGCAAGGAGGATGTCTTCCGGCTGTGCTTTCTCGATATTCCCAATGAACGGCTGATGTCGGCCTGTCTGGAAAGCAAGCGGGACCGGCTTTCCCCCCGATGCCGCGCGATGTTCGAGGATGACGCACCGCCCCCCGCCACGCCCCCCGCGCGGGTTGGGGAGCAGCCTGCGCCTTCACCCCCCGCCACCATGCATTGAGGGCCGGTTGCGGACGCCACCTTTTTGAAAAGGGACGGCAGCGTAACCTTTCATCGGGATTGCATCAGATGAATTCAGCCGACGACCGCTCCGGAACGGCCATCGGCAGTCCGGCTGCGGTCGCCATTTGACGGCAGGGGGTTTGTGTCCCACACAGGGGCATCCGTCCCCGTCCGCAAGCCGCACCGGAAAAAGCATCCATGTCCCAGAGTGCCCCGACCATCATGTGGTTTCGTGATGACCTGCGCCTGGCGGATAATCCGGCCCTGTCCGATGCGGCCGCATCGGGACCGGTCATATGCCTGTATGTGCATGATCCCGCCCTTGCACCGGGCAGCGCCGCGCGGTGGTGGCTTCATGGTGCCCTGACCGCGCTGGAGGATGACCTGCGCGCACGCGGTGGCCGGTTGTGCATCATGGCGGGGCCGGCATGGCAGTGCGTGCTGCGGCTGGCCCGTCAGGCCGGGGCGGGAGCAGTTGTGTGGAACCGCCGCTACGGTGGGGCTGCCCGGCAGGTGGATGCACGGATCAAGCTGGCGCTGAAGGACATGGGCGTGCAGGCCCGCAGCCATCGGGGCAACATGCTGCATGAACCATGGCAGGTGCGGACCCGGCAGGGCGCGCCGTTTCGGGTCTATACCCCCTGGTGGCGGGCGGTCCGGGCCATGGGCGCCCCGCTGCCGCCCCTGCCGGTGCCGGCCGCGCTGGGTTTTGCCGCCCTTCCTCCCGCCGTGGAGGACGGTCTGGTCAGCCTGTCCGCGCTGGGGCTGCAACCCACCCGGCCGGACTGGGCGCAGGGATTGCGTGACACATGGCAACCCGGTGAGCAGGCGGCGCATGCACGACTGGCCACCTTCATGGCGACACGCCTGCCGGGATATGCCCGGCTGCGTGACCTGCCTGCCCGGCCCGCCACATCGGGGCTGTCGCCCTGTCTGCGTTTTGGCCATATTTCCCCCCGGCAGATCTGGCATGCGGTGGAAGCGCAGGGAGACGTGGACGCGGACGGGATGTGTTTTCTCAGTGAGGTGGGGTGGCGGGATTTCGCGCATGCCACCCTGTTCGACTGTCCCGACATGGCAACGCGCAGCCTGCGGCCCGAATATGACCGCATGCCCTGGCGCACCGACCCGGCCGGGCTGCGGGCATGGCAGCAGGGGCGGACGGGCTACCCCATTGTCGATGCGGGAATGCGTGAGCTATGGCACACGGGCTGGATGCATAACCGGGTGCGGATGATCGTCGCCTCTTTCCTGACCAAGCACCTTCTGCTTGACTGGCGCGCGGGCGAGCGGTGGTTTGCCGATACGCTGGTCGATGCCGACGGGGCCAGCAATCCGTTCAACTGGCAATGGGTTGCCGGATGTGGACTGGATGCCGCGCCCTATTTCCGTATATTCAACCCGGTCCTGCAGGGGGAGAAATTTGATCCCGAGGGTGATTACGTGCGCCGCTGGGTGCCGGAAATTGCCCATCTGGCGGGCAGGGCGGTCCATACGCCCTGGAAGTTTCCCCACGTCCATCGGGGTTATCCCGCCCCCGTGGTGGATCTGGCAGATGGGCGCGCACGCGCCCTGGCGGCATGGAAGACACTGTAAGGATTATGTTTTCTTTATTCCATATCGGCTATGTCCTGTTTTGTGAATTTATGGATACCTGAAATACCCAGAGTAAAATGGTAATAAAAATACATGAATTTGAATTAAAAAATCTGGGCATAAAATTTAATTCCGGAATTTTGACATTTTTTCTTGTGTTTCCCTAATAAAATATATTGTGTCTATACCGTTTTTTGAAAACCCGCGTGATCTGGACCAGATTTCCCACATGGAAGACACGCATATCGAATCAGAGGGCATCATTTCATGGGCAGGCAATATGGTTCGGCAGCAGCGGTTTCGTATGAGGAGGGATGCCTGTCCTTTACCGCCGGCCATTTTGATGTGGATATGATACGGCAGGCCATCATCCAGTATCGCCGGTCCGGTTTCCATCATGATCCCCTGCGCCTGCAACCGCTTGTTGTCCGGGCCGGGGCATGGCTGAGCCTGCGCCTGCATGAACTGCATGAATGGAACCAGGGATTCTTCAGCCTTGATGGCGGCACGGTTGTCATCCATCCCACCGCATCCGATACAGTGACCATGCTGCCGGTTGATATCCGCAACCAGGGCGGGAGCCTGGTCTTCAGCGCGGCGGAGAATCTGTCCGGGACCCTGCTGGTCAACCTGAGCCGCCCCAGGCAGGCCCATGCGCCCGTGCAGCTTGTCTTTCAGGGCTGTGCGTTACAGTTTGCCCATTACGATCCCATGACGGATATGACCCTGGTGGGCCTGGTGCCGGAATATGAACTGCCCCATGGCTGGGTGGCGGTCAGGCTGGACGGCAATCCGTGGCGGATTGACAGGGCCGTGCAGGTTCCGGGGCTGGACAGGCCGGTCCTGCGCCGGGAATGGCAGGCGGATGAACGCGAGACCGTTACGCTCAGCCTTCCCGGCTGAACGGGCGTTCACGGATATGTCACGAAAAAGGGAGGACTCTGCGCGCGCAGAGCCTGAATGCCAAAGGACCAACAGACTTATCCACAGGTATTCACACTGGATTCAGGCTTGCGACTCTGGTCTGGTGTTGCGGTAAAGAGACAATAAATGGCTATTTTCCGCCATCAGAAGGATTCTCTTGGCCGCCTGTGCGCTTCGGCCTGTGCTGTTATCGACTGGACTCGGGTTGAGTCCAGAAAAAAAATCCACACCTGACCGGTCTGTTCATTTTTCCGCTCCCTATCCCCTGGCCGTGCGGGCCTGCTGGGCAGGCGGCCCCTGGCCGGCCTCATGCGCATCCTCGAACTGCAGCAGGATTTCCGGTGGCAGGTTTTCATTGCTCACCATGGTGAACCGCTCCCGTAATGACCGGCGTACCCATGATTCGAATGGTGAAAGGATGGAACGGCATACGGAATGCCGCAGGATGTCGGTTGATGTTGACATGGCGGGTTCCCTGCCTGCGTGGGCCGTCGGATGGAGAACGGTCGGGATGGCCTGACAGTTTCCATCCCGGTCCGCATGCTGCCGTGGCCGCCATGGAAGCCCCCGGGCGGGTCAGGCGGCGATGGAATCCAGCAGGGGAATGCCGGTTGCCTGCGCCATGTGCTGGCAATATGCCCGGACCCGTTCCGGCCAGTCCAGACCGGCCACGATGGTCAGGCTGCGCAGGTGGGCAAACAGGTGAATGTCATCGCGCGACAGGGTGCCGTTTACCGCATCGGGCCGCTGGATCAGTCCCGCCAGACGGGCCAGTCCCGCATTGGTACTGGCGCGCAGGGCCGGTGTGTCGGCCAGGCTTTCACCAAAGGGGCCGATCATGTCTTCCTTGTTGCGGATGAAATACAGCCGTGCCGCCGTGGTGGCGAATTCCGGCAGGGGGGCTGCCGCGAAACGGGGCAGCATGAGGTGGATGCCGGCGCGCTGTTCATCCTTCAGCCACTGGCTGATCGCGGGCCGGGTCGGCCCGGTCAGCACGAGCCTGCCATCCATCGTGTCGATATGGGCGACAATATCCATGCTTTCCCCCATGAAGCGGCCGTCCTGCTCCAGGATGGGCACCAGCTTGCGCCCAACCATGCGGGTAGGAGTCTCCACATCATCATTGAGCAGCACGACATCCGTAACCGGCACATGCTTGAGGCCAAAGATCATGCGTGCCTTCACGCAGAAGGGACAGTGGTCGTAAATATAGAGTTTCATCCAGACCTCCAGGAACGGAACAGGGCCGCGATCTTGCGATCGGTCCTGCTACGGGCGCAGCGCATGGACGGATCGGATCGCGGCGGGAATCCAGCCAATAAGGGTAACCTGCGGCACAAGGCAGACAAGCCCCGCTAAGGGGACGATGGTGAAGAACTGCAGCCGGGGCAGACGTGGTGCGAGGATAAGCCGCGTATCGGGTCTCCCGGTAATCCCGCCCGCCCCCATATCCTGACGGGGACTGGCCGCCAGCACAGCCGGATCTTTATCTGCCGCCCGAAGGGGATGGTGGCGGGGATGCGTACGCCCTTTCTTTTGGCGGGTGATCACGATAGAAAACGCAGGATGGAAAACGCGTCGGATACACAATCGGCACCCGGCGGCGGGCGCCGGAATTTCCTCGGGCTTGTCACCGCCGCCACGGCTGCCGCCGGTGCGGGGGCCTGCCTGTGGCCGTTCCTGCAAAGTCTTGCCCCGCGTGACAGCGCGGCAGCGCATCTGCCGGTAGACGTGGATGTCTCGGCCCTGCCGCCGGGGCAGCAGATTGTCGTGACATGGCAGGGCAAGCCGGTTTTCATTACCCACCGCACGCCCGAATCCCTTGCGGCCCTGCAGGATGCCGCCCTGACCAGCCGCCTGCGTGATGGCCAGTCACAAGACCAGCAGCAGCCCCCTTATGCCGCGAACTGGCATCGTTCGATCGAACCGCGTTATGGCGTGGTAGTGGGGGTATGCACGCATCTGGGTTGCGTGCCAGCTTACCGCCCCCTGCCCGAAGGGCAGGCCGACGGCCGGTGGCCGGGTGGTTATGCCTGCCCCTGCCATGGCTCCAAATTCGATCTGGCAGGACGGGTATTCCGCGGCGCGCCCGCGCCCTACAACCTGCCGGTGCCGCCGTACAGCATGCCGTCGCCCACTCTCATCCGGCTGGGTGAGAACCCGGCCGGGCAGGTATTTGATTTTTCGACCATCCGCCAGCTCTGATATGCGGCCTAGCGGACGGGCTTGAGATGCAGGTCCATGGTGTAGATCGCAACCGGAAGCTGCACGCGTGAAATGCCATCGGGCTGGAACGTTGCGGTCCGGTTGAGCTGCACGGCCGGAATCCACAGCACGCCATGGCTGTCGATCCACATGGCATCGGCCCAGACCAGCCGCCTGTCCCGTACCAGCGTGCTGGCCCTGCCCTGTGGCGTGATGCGCAGGATACGCAGTCGGTTCACATCCGATACATACAGGTTGCCATCACCATCAATGGCGGTGCCTCCACTGCTGGGCGTATTGTAGAAGCGGGTCACCGCGCGCGCGAGACCGGCTGCCGGCAGGACCGGGTTTTCAAGCGCCGCCGTTGGGGCTGACCACATCGGGCCGGAACTGGGCTGGAAATACAGTGTCCGCCCGTCTGGCGAGACCTCAAGCTGGTCGGCATGGATGCGCGCGGGCTGGCCATGCACGGTCAGCAGCCTGCCTTCGGCATGCATCGGGCGTTTATCGGTGGTGGAACGGTCATGCGCCAGCACCCGGCGCTGCGCCCCGGTGGACAGGTTGACCACCACCAGCGCGGGATCACCCGCATCGGTTACGAAAATCGTGTCATTGTGGAAGCGGATGTCATCCATGTAGCTGTGCGGCGTACTGGCCGCGCGCAGCGAGAGGGCATGGACGACCTGCCCGGTCGTGATGTCAAAGGCCAGCAGGCGGGCCGGTGCGCCATTGGCGGGGTTGGGCGGGCCACCCACATTCGCATCGCCCGAATCCACCACCCACAGCAGCCCGTCCGACCCGATGCGGATGGCGTTGACCCGGACAAAGGGCTGGAGCATGCCCCTTGTCCCGTCAGGGTGGTTCCAGCGCGCATCGGGGAAGGCGTGGGGCTGGCCGTTGGCATCGATCTCGGCCACGGTGGGACCACCGCTGCCGCCTCCGCCCCAGTAGGGGAAGGAGACGAACCGCTGCCCGTCATCCGCAACGGCCACGGCGTTGAGGATACGCTCCGATGTCCACGCCACATGCAGTGCCGGCGTGGGGCGCGCCATGCCGGGATGCAGCGGCATGATACAGGCCAGAAGCCCCGCCGCTGCAAGCGCGGCGCGACACTGGCCCCGGCGGAAGCGTGGGCTTGGCATGGCCTTACCCTAACACTGCTCCCGTCCCCGTGGCATCACGGGTGCGTGTGGAACATCCGCCGGGCCGGTGCGCGGGTGTCAGGCCGCGGGGGCAGGGGCCGCCGCCAGCTGCCCCAGGGCCGCGCGCAGCTTGCTTTCATTTTCGGGGGAGAGAGAAGTCTGCAGCACGCGGGCATGGCCCTTGAACTGCGACAGGTCGGCCAGCACCTTGTCCGGCTGTGACTTGCGCACCAGCACGAACAGCGCGGACGAATTGGCGGGGATGGTGGCACCAAGCGATTTGATGAAATTGTCATCAATCCCGTAATCGGACATCTTGCCCGCGATGGCGCCAGCCCCCGCGCCCACGATGCTGCCCGCCACGAAACCGGCCAGCGGGTTCAGGCACAGAAGCCCCACCAGCGCGCCCCAGAACCCGCCGGAAAACAGGCCGTAGGAAGCGCCGATCTTCTCCAGGTTCACGCTCTGCTGCAGGTGCAGCTTGCCTGCCGCGTCCCGAACCACGACAACCGCGTCTTCCAGATCCAGCAGGTATTCCTTTTCCAGTTTCTTGCATTCGGTCAGCGCGGCCGTGGCTTCGGCCGGACTGTCAAAACCGACAACGATCAGATCGGACATGGAGCACTCCATTTGATAGGGCCGCCACCATTGTGGCAGCGGCATAAGGTTATCGTGATATTACATGCAGGAACGCCTTATTCCGTGGTGGTTTTTGAACATGGTTGCCCCCGATGGGGTGCAGGTCTTGATCATTTCGCGCCCCGTGCGGGATGGGGCCTGCCCTGATGCCGGGCGGCGGGCAGGGGAATGAACCCGCATGCCAGCCATGTGTTATCTGCCACAGGGCGACATGCCATGCCCGCGTGACCGAAGGGAAAGGAAACCCGATGCCCCGTTCCATGAATAAGGATGATCGCCCCGATGATGGCGGCGCAGGCAGGCACGGCGCCGCCCGCAGGCTGGCCGAGGCCGGGCTGCGGGCCGAACGCGCGGGGGATCAGGCCCGTGCCGATGAACTGTTTGACGAAGCCGGGCGTACCGACCCCGAAGCACTGGAAAACGTACTGCGGGAAAATCCCGTTCCCCGCCGCCGTGTGTCGGGGCAGGGCTTTGGCGATGACGCGGGCGTTGCGCGCCTGAGCCGCACGGTGGAACCGCATGGCGATTCGCCGTCCCGTGCCGGTATTACGCAGGCAGGCAGTGGCGCGGATTCCAGGCAGCGGTAAAACTGCCATTATCAGGAAAGCGTTCTTGGCACGGCTTCTTGCAAAAAGCCTCGCGCGATGCCGCCTTTTGAAAAGGCGGTATCCTGCAGTTTGATGTGTCCATCAAAAAGGCTGTTTGGGGTGCCGCTAGAGCGACGGCCCCCACATGCCCGCCACGAACACGATTGCCCCAAGGGCAAGCATGGCGATATGGAACATCACCTGTCCCGGCATGTAGTCCGGCGTGATGTTCAGCCCGTAGATGAACTGCACCACCACCAGCGTCAGCCCGATCACACACAGGCCGATACGCACGGGGCTGACCGTGACGGGCCATATCTGGTTTCTGCGGTTCATGTACTGCATGCCTCCGGGCTTTGCTGGCAGCATGCCACAAAACCCGGCGGGGCAGAAGCCGCGACTTTCTTGTCAGGATTTGCCCGTGCCGCGGCGCATGCTATGCGCAGCTATGGGTCGTCCCCGCCACGGCCACGGTGAACTGACAGGAAAACCATGCGTCTTGACCGTTGCGCCCCCACTGGCATGCTTGCTGTCTGTGCCATGATGGCCATGCCGGCTGCCGCCCACGCGCATCCCCACCACCATGGGGCGGCCCGCACGGCGGTGCGCCATGCCGCCGCGCCGGATGTGCCGGCAGGCCCACCCTTGCCCGACGGCCAGGTTTTCCTGCCGCCTCCGCCGGGGCCGGACACCGCGCAGCGCGCGGCCGATGCCTCCATTTATGCCGCCACCCGCGCGCTGGAGGGTACGCCGCGATGGAAGCTGGCGCAGGCCGATAACCGCGATACGCCAGCGCATATGGTCTCGGCCTTTTCCTGCGCGGCGGGTTTTACCCTGCCGCCGGAACGGCTGCCGGAACTGGTGGGCCTGTTCGCGCGCATCGAGCGCCGGCTGGACCCTGCCGTGCATGCGCAGAAAACATTGTGGAACCGCCCCCGCCCGTTTACCGAGGCCGAACTGCCATTATGCATACCCCTGCGTGACAGCCTGCGACGAGACCCGTCCTACCCCTCGCTTCATGCCACGCTGGGCTGGGTGGCGGGGCTGATCCTGTCCGATATCCTGCCCGAGCGGACGGCATGGATCATGCAGCGCGCGCGCGTATTTGGTGAAAGCCGGGTGGTGTGCGGCGTGCAGTGGCAGAGTGATGTCACGGCGGGCTGGCTCAATGGTGGCGTGCTGTATTCCGCCATGGAACAGGATGAAGGCTTCCGGCAGGAAATGGATACGGCCCGGGCGGAAGTGACGGCCCTGCGCACCACCATGGCCGCCCCGCCTGCCGCCGAATGCGCGGTGGAGGCGGATGCCGCCGCCCATCCACCGCAGTAATGTATAAATAATAAAAGTTCTTGGGTGCCGCATTTCTTCAAAAAGGCGGCATTCTTCAAAGCTTTTTGAAAAAAGCTTCACCAAGAACTTCTTTACGTTTTACATCCTGCACGGATCAGGACAGGAACCCGATCCGCCGGTTGCCATCCCGCCCCGCCGTCTCCGCCCGCAGGCGTTCCAGCAGTTCGTCCGGCGTGGGGTCTTCATCCAGCAGGCGCGCCCGGCGCAGCACCAGCGCGAAATCCGATGGTACCAGGGTGCGGACGTGGCGCAGCCCGGCGGGGGGCGCCTTGCCAAAGAAGCTGTGGAACGCATGGGCCGCCTGCTGCTCGGTCAGGTAGCCAAAGCGCGCACGGAACAGGAAGCGCCGCATGCTGGCGGGGTCCAGTTTTTCCACCAGGTTGGTGGTGCAGGCAAAGGGCAGCGGATGCTGTTCCATCCATGTCAGCATTTCGTTGACCTGACTGATCTCCCATGAGCGTTCGGCCGCCCTGCGGTCACCCAGCAGGCTGTCGGCTTCGTCAATGATCAGGAAGGCACCACTGTCGCAGGCTTCGGCAAAGGCGGCCGCGATCTGCTGCTCGCTCTGGCCCACATACTTGTCCAGCAGGTCGGAGGCACGTTTCTGCAGTACCGGCATGTCCATCCGGGCCGCCAGATGGCGGGCATAGGCACTCTTGCCCGAACCCGGTGGCCCGGACAGCAGCAGGGATACCGCGCGCGGCGCGCCGGGGCGGGCCAGGCGCGTGGTCAGCGCATTGAGGTCACAATCCGCGTTGATCAGTGTCGAATCGTAATCCGTCACGTCCGGCTGCGCGGGCATGGGCATCTGCCCGCCTGCGGCGGCGCGCGCGATGCCGGTTGCGATCATGCTGGCCATGGCCGAATCCCCGCCCGCCAGATGGGTGGAACGCAGCGCGTTGCGGAAGATGGCGGGGGCTGCGGGAATGGCACGGGCCAGATCGGCCGCGTCGGTTGCGGCCAGGGCTACTTTTTCCTCGCGCGCCATGTCCTGCCACAGGCGGGTGCGCACCCCTATGCCGGGCTGGCGGACCTCGATGCACAGCGCCATGCGCCGCGCGATGGCGGGGCCAAGCGTGTCCAGGTCATTCGCCGTCCAGATGACCGGCGTGCCGCCCTGTTCGAGCAGGCGGTGGAAGAACACGCGGCTGTAGGACTGCGGCGGGTCGAACAGGCTGGCGGTAAACAGGTCTTCCGCCTCATCGAACAGCAGGATGGAATCCGTGTTGCGCAAAAGCCGCGTGCTGCACCGCAGGTCGGCCAGGCGTTCATGGCGCGAGGGCTCGTCCCCCGCGCTGTCGGCCTCGCCCACGGGGTAAAGGGTCGCACCGATATGACGGGCCAGTGTTGCCGCGAATTCGGTCTTGCCGGTGCCCGGTGGCCCGTACAGCAGGATGTTGATGCCGGTGGCGTGCTGCGCGATGGCGGCCTTCACCAGCTTTGCCGCGATCTCGGCCTGCTGGCCCAGATGGGCAAAGGCCTCCCATGGCAGCGTGGCATCGCGCGGCTGGCCCAGCAGCAGGGAGCGGATGTCCCCCACCACGTTCGCGCGCCGGTTCATGAGCGCCATGAGCCGGGGCAGCAGGGTGATGTCGCCATCCTCGTCCACGGTCATGAGCCCGCTCATGCGCAACTGGCCATCGGGGGCCAGTGCGGTGGCGATCGCCTCCTCCTCCTGTCCCAGAAGCAGGTGCAGCAGCGGAATGTCCTCGCACAGGAACGGCCCGCGCGAGCGGTTTTCGCACAGGTCGTCCCATAACTGTTCAAAATGGCCGTTCAGCCGGTAGCACATGGCAAGGCCCAGCACCTCGCTCGCAACCCTGCCCAGCCCGGTGGCCTGGGTCAGTTCCTCCAGCCACGTATCCACATAACCCCGGTCACTTGCGTGCTGGAGGCGTACTTCCTCCAGCGCGTGGCCAAGCCGCTTCCATTCCGTGGCGGTGGGCGGATTCTCGCCATCATGGCGGGGGCTGGCGGGCAGGTCCTTGTCGGGCAGGCCCAGATCGGGCTGCGCCTGCACCACGCAGCGCACCAGGGCACCCGCATCGCGTGACCCGCGATGGATCGAGCCATGCAGGATACACAGCATTTCCAGCAGCCGGCGTGTCTCACCGCGCACGCGCGGTGAGCGGGGCGGGGCCGTCCTGCGCCGGGGTGCCGGTCTTCTGCTTTTGGCTAGCGCCATATATCGGGTCTCCTGCTACTCCTGTGCAATATAGGGATTGCAGGCGCGGATGTCGCGTGGGGGAAGAGGAATATGTTGCCCTCCTCTCCCTTCAGTTACCGCCCGACAGGGCAAAGCCGGTTTCAACCTGGTCCAGCAGCGCATCGAGTTCCGTCCGCCGCAGGGGGTCGGTGCCGGTGGCCACATGGGCGCGGGCGCGCTTTTTCAGGCTGCCTGCCACGCGCGAACTGACCGGCCGGGCCGCCCCGTTGCGCAGCAGGTCCGCGATGCTGGCCCCCTGTTCGTGGGCGGCCATAATGACCGAGAACGCCATGTGGTTGACAATGTTCTCGAACTCGAAGCGCCCGAAGCGGGACTGGCAGCGGCTTAGCTGTTCCAGTGCCGTGGCATAGCTTTCCACCGCGTTGAAGTGGCCTGCGGTGCGGAAATGCTGGGTATGGTAGCGCGATGCCTGGATATGTTCCTCCCGCGCCAGATCCCATTCGCCAATGGCCGCGCATTCCGTCTCGATCAGGCAGTGCAGCGCGCGGGCATTCAGGCAGGCCGCGACGAAATCGGTATGGGTAATGTCATTCCATGACAGGGGCTGCCCCGCGCGCCGCATGGCAAAGCGGAAGCCGCGATGCCCGTCAATGCCGTACACGATGGTGGTGTTGCCCCGGCATAGCGGGTCGGTACCGGTCACCATGATGTGGCCGCTATCGGCGCGGTGCATGTAGTGCTGCCATGTCATGACATCCAGCAGCGTCTCGTCATCCACCACCCGGTCGGTATGGCGGCGGACATGCTTCATGAAACTGGTCGCCTGCAGGCCGGTTACGGCACGGGGCGAGAAATCGACCTGCCACCATATGCATGCCCGCAGCAGATGGAACGCAAGCGCATCACGCAGCTGCGCCAGCTCCACATTTTCCGTGGCAAGGCTGTCCATCTGCGCATCGCACAGGGCCTTTACGGTGCTGAAGCGATGGGCCAGCATGTCCAGCTGCCGCGCGACCGGCTGCCATGGGTCAAGATAGCTGACCAGGTTCTCGGGGCGCGAATGCTGCAGATGCCACGCAGCCGGGGCGGTACGGAGTTCACGCATCAGGCAGTCCTTGAAGTCTTGGTGGCCGGAAAGGCGGTGCGGGCTGAACGGCCGGCCAGAATAAGGGTGTGTCCCGCATTGATGGTTCCCCCGCATCATGGCTGTGGCCGGATGCGCGGGCTACGGCGTGGTCCCCTGCCGGGACAGCGCATGGCATACGCTGTCTGGGTTGCCGTATTGATGTATATTATGGGCATGTTATGTGATACTGCTAATTAATATCACATTAAATTCGCGACAGGATTTTACGCCTGTCCGCATTCCGTCCTGACATGCGCCACGGGGCCGTGCTGCCCTAACGCAGCATGGTGCCAACAAGTTCACGCGTGATGCGGGTGATATCCACCCCCGCCCGGCGTATGACCGAACGGCTGGTATGCTTGGCATCCACCAGGGTCACGCGGCCCGCGGCGGACAGGGTATGCAGCCCGTCGGTCGCGGGGCGCCAGGCGGCGGGCGCATGCAGGGCGCGCAGTGGGTGGGCCGCGAATTCCCGTGTGGTCAGGGTGGTGATGGCCAGCGGCGTTATGGCCCCGCCATAGGTCCGTGCGCAGTCCTGCGTGGGCAGGATGATGGTGCCATCCTCCATGACCACCGGCGTGCCGCCGGGGCGCGCGCTGTGTATGTCGCGGCGCACGGGGTTGGCGGGGTGCGGGTGCCACGGGCCGGTCAGGCTGTCGGCCCATGCCACATGCAGCGTGTCGACGCGGGGCTGTTCGTGTTCATGCCATGGGGTATGGAACAGCCACCACCGTCCATCATGGAACAGGGGGGAGGCATCGATCATGGCGCCGGGAAAGGCGCAGCCTTTCACTTCTTCCCATCGATAGGGGAAATCCGTTGCGCGGTACAGGCGCTGCCGGCCGCTGCCGCCTGATTCCGGCATCATGAGGAAGGAGCCGTCCCGCTCACGCAGGATGACGGGATAGGACAGGTGCCACGGTTCCACCAGTACGGGGGCATGGGCCAGCAGGCGCAGTGCGTGGTCAAGGATGAACACGTCGATCCGCCCCACCCGCACGCGGTAGTCATAGGCTTCGGCAAACAGGTACAGCCGGTTCTCGTGCCAGATGCCAAACGGGTCGGCAATGAAGCGGAAGGGCCCCGGGTCCGGCAGCCATGTGACCGGCAGCCCCGCAAGCTGGCCCGCGCGCAGCACATCGGGCAGCGGGCGGTCTATGATGCCCGTCTGCCATATGTCGGTCCGGCCCAGTCCCATGCGTGCTTTCCCTTGTCATCCCGGTCGTGGCGGATTTGCAAACAGGCATGCGCTGCAATATGCCAGATGTCATCTGTACCAGATGGACATGGAAGGGGAATAGCAAGCATGGGCAGGACGGAACAACCCCGCCGCCGGACCATTCGGGACGTAAGCAAGGGGGGCGTGCCCGGCGTGTGGCTGACAGCCTACACCGCCCCCCTGGCCCACAGGCTGGACGCGCATGTGGATGTGATTCTGGTGGGGGATTCGCTGGGCATGGTGGTGTATGGCATGTCCGACACGCTTGGCGTGAGCCTGGACATGATGATCGCCCATGGCGCGGCCGTGGTCCGGGCATCGCGTCAGGCGCTGGTGGTGGTGGACATGCCCTTTGGTTCCTATCAGGAATCGCCCGCCCTGGCGTTCCGCAATGCCGCCCGCGTCATGGCGGAAACGGGTTGTGGCGCGGTCAAGCTGGAAGGCGGGGCCGAAATGGCGGAGACCGTCGGCTTCCTTGTCCAGCGTGGCATTCCGGTGTGCGGGCATGTCGGCCTCATGCCGCAGGCGGTCAAGGCCACGGGCGGGTTCCGCACGCAGGGGCGTGATGCGGAACAGGCGCGCAAGGTCCATGCCGATGCCCACGCCATTGCCGCCGCCGGTGCCTTTGCCGTGGTGCTGGAGGGCACGGTGGAGCCCCTGTCGCGTGAGATCGCGGCCAGCGTGCCGGTGCCCGTCATCGGCATAGGCGCTTCCCCCGCCTGCGACGGGCAGGTGCTGGTGGTGGATGACATGCTGGGCATGTTCGGCACCGCCATCCCACGCTTCGTGCGCCGCTATGCCGATATGGGCGACGTGATTGATGATGCGGTGGCCCGGTACGCGCAGGATGTGCGCAGCCGCGCCTTTCCGGGGCCGGAAGAATGTTTTGGCGTGCGCCGCCAGGTCACGCCGGGATGAGGCGTGCCCCCGCGCCCGTGCCCGCTCCACCCCCCGTCGGGATGCTGGAGATCGTGGCCTTTGGCGCGGGTGACATGGGGTTCAACATCATCTGGGGGCTGATGCTCAGCTACCTGGCGTATTTCTATACTGAAATCTGCCTGTTCCCCGTGCAGATGGTCGGCTTCATGCTCATGGCCGCGCGCGCGGCCAGTCTGGTCACCGACCCGGCGGTGGGGCTGTGGATCGACCGCAGGCCGGCGGGCCGGCAGGCCCTGCCGCTGCTGCGCGCGGGGATTGCGCCGTTCATGGTGCTGGTGGTGCTGACCTTCGTGCCGCTACCGCGCGGGTGGTCCATGCTGGCGCGGGGCATCGGCGCCAGCATCGGCTATATGGGGCTGTGCGTGGCCTATGGCGTGGTCAATACCGCCTATGGCGTCATGACCAGCCTGATCACCGCGGCACCCGATATGCGCCTGCGCCTTGCGACCAGCCGCATGGTCGGGGCCACTCTGGGCGGCCTTGCCATCAGTATCGTCACCCTGCCTGCGGTGGACTGGCTGGGCCACGGCAGCCGGCAGGTGGGTTTTGCCCTGTTCATGGCGGGGGTGGCCTGCGTGGTGGGCGGGCTTCTGTGGCTGTCGGCGCGGTTCTGCCATGAGCGCGTGCAGGCCCATGCCGGGGAAAAGCCGGTCCGTGCCCCCGTGCGCGCGCTGGTCGGGATGCTGGCCGCCAACCGGGGGTGGCGGCGGCTGACCGGCGCCATGCTGCTGACCATGCTGGGCAGCACCTTCCTGTTCGGGGCACTGGTCTATGACGTGCGTTATGTGATGGGTGCGAAGGATTACATGGCGGGCTGGCTGCTGGGCATGATCAGCCTGATGGTGCTGGCGGGGTGCTGCGTGTCCCTGCCGCTGGCGATCAGATGGGGAACGGCGCGTGTCATGCGCGGCGGGACGGTGGCGGCGGGGGCGGTGCTGCTGGTGGCGTACGGACTGCCTGCGGGGCCGGGCGCGACGGGGGGGCTGCTGGCGCTGTTCGGGCTGTGTGTGGGGATATGCAACCCGGTCTGCTTCACCCTGCTGGCGCATTGTCTGGACCACGGTGGGGCCGGAGCGGGTGGCCTGCGGACGGTGGGGCTGGCCTGGGCGCTCAATTCCACCGCATCGAAAATGGCGTTTGACATTGGCGGCAGCCTGCTGGCCGGGCTGCTGGCAGCCTGTGGCCTTGCGGGCGGGAGCAGCGTGCAGTCCGCGCATGCGCAGGCGGGAATCCATGCCGGCTTCCTGCTGGTGCCTGCCGTGCTGTACCTGCTGGCGGGTGGCGTGGTCCTGCGCGGCCTGGGCGTTCAGAAGCCGGCGGCCGCCGTAAGCGGCACGGCCAGCCCGCCGCCTGCGTAATATTGTGGCCCGCCAGCGGCGGCAGGGTTCCCCGTGCCCGGCAACCTGCCCACGGCCACGCCCGGTGCCAGACGGCGCGAAAGCGGGCATGCGGCACGGGCGTTCCTGCAAAAATCTTTTTATTTCATTATTATGTGCCAGCGCTGGCGGGTATGACATCGCCTTGAACAAATGCGGGACCGATATAGTATACTCACGTGGCGTATCGTAAGCCCTGATATCGGGCATATCCCGTATAAATGTACGGACAGGTGGAAAGGTTTGCGGGTGGGACAGGAATCGGCACATATCGTAAGCAGTTACGAGCAGGAACTCGAGCAGCTGCGCTCCATGATGGCGCGCATGGGCGGGCTGGTGGAACGGCAGACCTCGCAGGCTGTCGCTGCCATTGCCGATATGGATGAAAATGCCGCCGGCATTGCCTCCGACCTCGACCCGCAGGTCGATACGCTGGAGCGCGATGTGGAGGCGATGGTCATCCGCATCCTCGCCCTGCGCTCACCCGTGGCGGGAGACCTGCGCGAGGTCGTCTCGGCCCTCAAGATCACGGGGGACATGGAGCGCATCGGGGATTGCGCGGCCTCCATCGCCCGGCGTTCCCTGCGTGTGGAGCTGGTGAACTCACGCGTGTCGCTCAGTGGCCTGCGCGGCATGGGGCGGCTGGTGCAGGACAACCTGCGCCGCGCGATCGATGCGCTCAGCCAGCGCAACCCCGACCTTGCGCGTGAGGTCTGGCAGTCCGATACGGCGGTGGATGAGCTTTACAACGCCATGTTCCGTGAACTGGTCACCTATATGATGGAAGACCCGCGCAACATCGGCGCATGCACCCACCTGCTGTTCATTGCCAAGAACCTGGAACGCATTGGTGACCACGCCACCAATATTGCCGAACGCGTGTATTATACCGCAACCGGCGAGATCCTGCCGGTGGTGCGCCCGCGCGGCAGCTTTTCGGGGCAGGGGAGCTAGGCGCCGTGAACCCACAGGTTGACCGGCCGCTCCGCATCCTTGTGGCCGAGGATGATGCCGCCCTGTCCGTCATGCTGTCCTACAATCTTGAAGCGGCGGGCCATGCCGTCATGCCCGTGGATAACGGGCTGGATGCCCTGCGTGAGGTCACGGAATGGAAGCCCGACCTCGTGCTGCTGGACTGGATGATGCCGGGCCTGTCCGGGGTGGACCTGTGCCGCAGGCTGCGCATGGCCACGGCCACGCGCTACCTGCCGGTCATCATGCTGACCGCACGCGGGGAGGAACGTGATTCCATCCACGCGCTGGATACCGGGGCGGATGACTATCTGGTCAAGCCCTGCGGGATGGATGTGCTGCATGCGCGCGTGCGCGCGGTCATGCGCCGGTGTGCCGGGCGGGGGGCCACGGCGGCGGCGGAGCAGAATGACGATGTACTGGGCTTTGCCGACATAACGGTGGACCATGGTGGCCGGCGGGTCACGCGCGGCGGTAGCGCCATTGCCCTTGGCCCTACCGAATACCGGATCCTGCTGCACCTGCTGCGTAACCCGCGCCGGGTGTTTTCCCGCGCGGAAATACTGGCCGCCGCATGGGATGACCGTATCCATGTGGAAGAACGCACGGTGGACGTGCATATCCGCCGGCTGCGTCTGGCGCTGAACGCAGGCGGCGGTGTCGACCTGATCCGCACCGTGCGCTCCAGCGGCTACATGCTGGATGACGGCAGGGTGGATTAGGGAGTGTCGTCAGCGGTCCCGACAGGTGGGGAACCCGGTATCGGTGTTCCGCCCAGCAGGGCCGCAAGGTTCCTTCTGCCCTGATGAAGGCAGCGCGCCCCCGGACCTTGGTCCTTTGGCCTGATGTTGTGAACGCGCAATGATTCCAATATGGTCATGGTTCATGACATCAAGGAATCGTGAATGGTGGACTGCCCTGCCCCCGGCATGACGGACCCGGAGCATCCGGCCGGATGGATGACCGTCCGGTACAGGCTGGCGGCATGCGTTGCCTTTTCATCGCGCCTGTCAGGTTCACGGGCACGGCGCCCGTCAGGACTGGTAATGGCCTGTCTTGCCACGCTGATGGTCGGGGCGTATCCCGTGGTGACGGCCGCTGCCACGCCGGAACCCGCACTGGCTGTCATGGCGCAGGGACAGGCCAATGGACAAAGCTATACCCGCGCGGCCCTGCTGGCCCTGGCACAGCGGCGGACAGTCACGCTGGCGGTGGACCCTGAACATATAGGCCCGCAGGTTGACGCCGTGCCGCTTGCCGCCGTGATGGGTTCCGGTGCAATGCCGGATGCGCTGCGTCTGGGGGCATCGGACGGTTTTGTGGCGGAACTGCCCGTGAGTACGCTCACCACGGCCGCAGACTACGGCGTGCGGCCATGGATCGCCATCGAAGATCCGGCCCGGCCATGGCGTTCACCACAGGGCGAGGACCTCGGGCCGTTCGTGTTGGTCTGGGTGGGCGCGAATGCGGGGCGTATCGGGCAGGAACAGTGGGTTGACCGGCTGGTTTCGGTACAGGGGGAGACCGCGCCCGTGGCCCGCTGGCCCGGACTGGGGCTGCCTGCGGCAGTGCCCCGGAGCGATCCCGCATGGCGGGGGCAGGCCCTGTTCCTGAGTAACTGCATGCCCTGCCACAGGCTTAATGGAAATGGGATGGGGGACAAGGGACCTGATCTGGGGCAACCGGTCAATGCCGTGCGCTATCTGACCCCGGCCGGTTTCCATGCTCTGGTGCGCAACCCGCGTGCGGTCCGGCACTGGGATGGCGCGCGGATGGAAGGATTTCCCCCCGCAGTACTGAGCGATACGGATATCGATGCCATCCATGCCTATCTTGCCCGGCTGGATACCGGGGCAACCCTGCGTCAGGGCAAGCCCCGGGAATAAAAGTTTTTGGTGAAGCTTTTTGAAAAAAGCTTCACCAAAAACGTTCTTATGACGACTGGGTGTTATCCGGATGCCCGTAACGCCTTCTGGCTGCCTTACGATACGTCGGGACCCGCTCCGTTCAGGCGCGTCTGGCGGCTGTAGCGTTTCATGGCCCGGTCGCGCCGCAGTGGCGAGAGGCGGCGTGTCCAGAAAATGCCGTTGATCTGGTCAATCTCATGCTGCAGGCAGGCTGCCAGCAGTCCTTCGGCTTCTTCTTCCACCATCAGGCCATCCAGCCCGGTGTAGCGCACCCGCACGCGCGCGGGGCGGGTCACGGGGGCATGGATGCCGGGCATGGACACGCTGCCTTCTTCCGCCGTGGCGGTTGCGGTGTCCTGCCAGATGATTTCGGGGTTGGCACGGGCCTGCGGGCCATTGCCACCGGGCAGGTCGATCACCACCAGCCGCAGCAGCATGCCCACATGGCATGCCGTGATCCCTATGCCCGGTGCGGCATGCATGGTCTCCAGCAGGTCACGCGCCAGTTCTGTGGTCCGGGCGCTGGTGGCGTCAACCGGGGCCGCCGCCTGCTGCAGGCAGGCATGCGGGAAGCGGATGATGGGCAGGATGGCCATGGTGTGGGGTTCTGCCCCGTTCAGTACAGGAAGGGGCCGTTATCGTCCGGGCTGACATTCGTGTAGTAGGGAATGTAGAAATTCATGCCAAACGGGCTGTAGGTATGGTCCACGCCCGATACGGGCCGTATCGGCTTTACGTCATGTTCGGCCAGGCAGTCATACAGCGTCTCGCGCAGGTGCTGGGTGTCCTTGTCCGACCTTGGCGCGCCGAAGAACAGGTCATGCGCGTAGGGTTTGCACGCCTGTGGCGTGTGATCGTAATAGGTGGCGTAGCGTTCCTGCCTGTTGCGGCTAATGTCGGCATCGGAAATCCACTGGTGGCTGGCGGCGGTGGTATTCCATATTTCCTTCCAGCCCGTACGCATGTGGGGCAGGCGGGCCACGGCCACGCCGTCCTGCCGGGTGCCGTCCTGCCGTACCAGGGTGCCATGGCATGACATGACCTGCATGTGGTCGTTATAGACGGCGCTTTTTATCGTGCCGTCCTCGAACCGCATGGCCGGGGACGTGCCGGGCGTGCCCTGGTTGGCAATTGCCACAACGGCGGAGGCCACGGCAGGCTGCTGGCAGTAATTCACCATGGGGCGGGGCGTGTGCTGCGCGCAGGCGGCCATACCAAGCGGAAGACATAAAGCTACAAGACGGCGCAACGCTCTTATCCTTTTTCATGATGTGGCACATGGCGGTTTTCCATGCCCGTACCGTCTGGGGTACAGGAGGGGGCAAGGCCCTACAACAATATAAATTTTCAATCCGGGTCTGTGCTTTTGTCTTCTCTTGCCCCTTCATCCAGGCCCGCCCGTGACGTCAGAAAGTCAGGCTGGCATGCAGCCCGCAGACCACTTCATTCCCCACGCGGCGCAAGCCGCTCCAGTCCGCCACCCGACCCGAAGGATGCCAGACATACTGGAAGTCGGGCTGCATCACCATCCATGGCGTGACCTGTGCCTGATAGGTCAGTTCCAGGTGGTTCTCGCTGCCCTGCAGCAGGGCGCCACTGGTGCGGTCGTATTCCCGCAGGCCGGAACTGGCGCGCCCGATGCCCCAGCCCAGGCCTATGGTATCATTGTTGCGCCCCCTGAATGGTGCCTTCAGGTTCAGCCCCGCATCGATGGCAAAGCTGATCATGTTGCGGTCACCGCTGTTGCCGGTGGCGCGCGCGAACACGCCCAGCGAGCGCGGCGAGGCAAGCGAAGGCCGCCAGATCATCTGGTCGATGATGCCGTAGAGCAGCCAGTTGCCCCGGTCCTGTCGTGGCATGCCGCCATAGGTGCCCAGCGGGCGGCCCTGCATGTTGTAGCGGTAATCGGGGAAGCGGGCGGTATCGTAATATCCCCCCAGCTTGTACACACCCGGCAGGCCGGGATTTCTGGTCGCGCTGCCCATGTCGGCGGGCTGGGGGTTGAGCGCATATTGCAGTTCGGTGATCAGCAGCGCGCCGGTGCCCATGTTGAACTGCGTGCCGCTGCCGTCATTGGTGGTCTGGCTGGTGGGATCGGCCCGGTTGCCGCCATTCTGGATGACGAAGGAATTGCTGCTGTTGCCCGGGGGGTTGTCGTCGGCCGCGGCGAACATGAAGGTGAATGTCTCGTCCGGGCGGTAGCGGACCCGCACGGCGGGGGAGGCAAGTGGCCATGACGGGCCGCCGGCATACAGGTTGAGTGATGGCCCCATGGGCCAGCCGAAATTGGCGTTGAGGTAGAGCGCCCCGTAATCGCTGATCAGGAATTCGGTATCAAGGTCCTGCTGGCCGATCTTCACGTCCAGCTTCCCGCCCAGGAAGGAGTGCTGGTACCACAGTTCGAACAGGCGGGTGGAGCGGTCGGCCTCGAACCCGCTTACGGGGTTGAAATCGGCCAGATGGTCCTGCGAGATCGAACGCCCGCGCGTCTGCAGCGCGCTGACATTGAACAGCCCGCCCTTCAGCCCGAACAGCTTTTCGGTATCAATGGTCAGCGTGGGCATGGTCACGCCATCATAGGCGGGACCGGTGCCGGCGCCCCCCGCGCCATCGCTGGCCGAGGCACTGCCGCCGGTGGCATTGCCCCACAGTTCATTCACATCCTGCAGGTCGAAGCTTATGCCATGCCTGTAAAGCCAGGGGCGCGCACCCCCCATGTTGCCCAGCAGGCTGCCGCTTGTGTCCAGCGCGTCTGCGCTGGGGGGGGCCTGCGCATCGGCCTGCGCGCGTTCGGAATCCCGCACGGTGGCCGGATCGATCTGCTGGATCAGCGGGGTGGAATTGCCCAAGCGGGCGCGGTCATCGGCAATCTGGGTGCGCGGGACCTGCGCGTGGGCTGTGGTGGCCCCGCATGGCCCGATCAGCATGCAGGACAGGAAAAGGAGGCGTGACAGGGCCGTCCACCGCGGTGGCGGGGGATCAGGTATTTTCATGGCAGGGGAACATCCCGTCAGGATGGGCCTGGCCTATGGCGGGCCAGGAAGGAAGCGGTCCCGCAGGGGGGCCGCCGCAGCTACAGGATGACGGGATTTCAGGTAATCCGGAGCATGGGTGTCCATCCATCTCCGGTCAGGCCCGCCCGGCGATATCGTAAGGGACAACGGCAGGTCTCCTGACTTGCGGGTCATGATACTCCCTCCCCCTTCCCGGCCGGGGCCAGTGGTCGCGGCGGCTGCCGCAATGGATGGAGCACTCTCCGCCTACAGTTGCGGGTACAGTTGCCGACTGTGCCCCCGGGTGCGGGTCCACCCTGCCGGGGCTTACGGCATTCCCTTTCTCGCCCGTTCGCACGGGACCGCTGTCTTTCCGGGCCGGACTATAGCGCTTGCGGACAGGCATGCAAGGTCATGCGGCAGGCTGGGCCGCCATAAGGGCCGTGACGTCCGCCATGGTGGGAGCCGCCTGTGCGGCACCGGCCCGCGTGGTGGCCAGCGCGCCGCACGCCGCCGCGACACGCACGGCCTGAGCCGGCGGGTGCCCCGTCACCATGGCCGTGGCAAGCCCCGCGTTGAAGCAGTCACCGGCCGCGACCGTATCAATGGCATGAACCCTGAAGGGCGGGATGAACCCCTGCGCGCCGGGGGCGGAATAGACCACGCCCCTGTGCCCCAGCTTGATGATGGCGGTGCTTACGCCGCGTTCGTGCAGGATGCGCGCGGCGGCCAGGGCGGTTGTCTCGTCCTTGGGTTCGATGCCGGTCAGGGCCGCGGTCTCACGCTCGTTGGGGGTCAGGATGTCGGCCAGCCTGCACAGTTCGTCCGGCAGTCCCCCTGCGGGCACCGGGGCGGGGTCAAGCATGACCGGTATGGCGTGTGCCCGCGCATGCCGCGCCACCGCGATCATGAGCGTGGGGTCCATCTCCATCTGCAGCATGACCATGCCGGCACCATCCAGCGCGGGCAGCAGCAGGGGGAGGGAGGTGTCCGTATGGGCCATGTTCGCGCCCCCATCCACCAGGATCTGGTTCTCGCCCGCCCTGTTGATGGTGATGAAGGCCCGGCCGGTGCCCGTGGCCGCATCCTCCAGCAGCCAGCGCGTGTCAACGCCCGCGCCCTCCAGCGTCGTGCGGGCCATGCTGGCCAGCATGTCGCGCCCGGTCCAGCCCGCCAGCGCCACCGCCTGCCCCAGCCGGGCCACCGCCATGGCCTGGTTGGCGCCCTTGCCCCCCAGCCCGGTGGAGGAGGCATGCACATGCATCGTCTCCCCCGGCCGGGCGAAGCGGGTGACGTGCATGACAAAATCGATATTCGTGCTGCCGATTACGGCAATATGGGCGCATGACATGGGTAGGGCACCTGAAAGGGGGAAGGGGACGGGACCATCCGGTTGCGGACCGGCCTGATCCCGCAGGGAGCTTTGCGGTTCTATTCCGGCACGACCCATTCCACATGGGCCTGGGCTTCGCCATCGCCCAGATACCCGCACAGGCTGGTCAGGGCATCGCGGGCGGTCTGCGCGAACTGGAAGGGGGGGTTGGCCACCAGAAGCCCGCTGCCATTCAGCCGTGCCGGGTCAAGGGGCGGGCGCAGGGTCAGTTCGATGGCCAGCAGGTTGCGCTGGCCCGCATCCTTCAGCGCGTTGAGGAAGGCACGCGTGGGCGCGCGGTGCTTGATGGGATACCACGCCGCCACGATGCCGGTGGCAAAGCGCCGCCGGGCCGTGATGATGGCCTGCGCCAGCCGGTCGAATTCCCCCGGCTGTTCAAAGGGCGGGTCCATCAGTACCAGCCCGCGCCGTGCCTGCCGGGGTGGCAGCAGGGCGGTCACGGCTTCATAGCCATCGCGGCCATGCACGCTGACAGCCGGGTTGTGGCGGAACAGGCGCCGGAGGTCCTGCTGGTCCTGCGGGTGGAGTTCGCAGCAGGCCAGCGTATCACCGGGGCGCAGCAGGCGGGCGGCAATGGCGGGGGAGCCGGGATAGGACGGCCTGCCACCCTGTTCCCCCATTACCGCCTTCACCATGTCCAGCCACTGCCGCACGCAGGGCGGCAGGATGGTGCCGGGTGGCAGGTCAAGCAGGCGGCCGACGCCCTCACGCCATTCCCCCGTTGACTGGGCCTGCGGGCCGGAAAGGTCATACAGCCCGATGCCCGCATGGGTATCAAGAACGGAGAAAGGCGAGGGCTTGCGGCGCAGTGCGTCCAGCAGCGCCACAAGCATGACGTGTTTCATCACATCGGCAAAATTGCCCGCGTGATAGCCGTGTCTGTAATTCAATGTCCTGTTGCCCTGAAGCATGCCTTCCCCCCGTTACGGGGGTCTGCAGGACTGTTACTGCATGGTGGCGCCTTTTTCCATGCCGGGCACGGTTTTCATGCGGCCCCCACCCGTTTTTCGGGGGGCGGGGGCCGCATTGCCATCATGTGGCATGGCGGCCGGGCCGTACTAATCGCGCAGGGCCATGCGCCCGATGGCGGGGTCATCGGTAAAGAATCCGTCCAGCCCCATGTCCAGCATGCGACGGATTTCGGCTATGGAGCCCTTCGGGTTGCGGGCGTCATCGCCACTGGCGTCACGCAGTTGTGCGGGCAGGAAACGGTTTTCCGGCCGGAAGGTATAGGAATGGACCAGAAGCCCCGCACGATGCGCGTCATCGATCAGTGTCGTCGGCTCAAGCCAGGCCCCGGCGGCATCACGCGGGATGATGTCCGTATTGGATGGCCCGATCACATCGGCATAGTCCCGCACGCGCTTCAGGCCATCCGCGGTCATGAGATCGCCAAAGGTGAGCGGATCGGGCGAACCCAGCGTGTCGGGTACGGGCTGCGTGCGCTCGCCCATCAGGAACATCAGGCGGGCCTGCGGGTTGACGGCCTGCACCCTGCCGTGGAGCAGGCGCAGGTTCGCGGTCTCGAAGGACTGGACTTCAAGCGGGCAGGTGCGGGTGTATTCATGCGCCGCGATCACGCGCAGGAACGTGTCTTCGGGCGTGTGGCCCAGCTTGTGGAAATGGGTGGAGTTCTTGATCTCGGGGATCAGCCCGATCACGCGCCCGCGGGCCGCGGCTTCGGCGGCGACGAAATCAATGACTTCCTCGAATGTCAGGATATCGAAATGCCCGTCATAACGGGTGTTGTGCGCGCGCACCGTGGGCAGGCGTTCCTTCGCGCGCAGGGTCTTGAGTTCGGCCAGGGTGAAATCGGTGGTGAACCAGCCGGTCTCCTGTGTGCCGTCAATGTTCAGGGTGCGGCGGCGCGACGCGAACTCCGGATGCGCCGCCACGTCCGTCGTGGCGGTGATGTTGCTTTCATGGCGGGCGACCAGCACACCGTCGCGGGTGGGCACCAGGTCAGGCTCGATATAGTCGGCCCCGTCCATGATGGCGCGGGCATAGGCCGCCAGCGTGTGTTCGGGCCGCAGCGCGGAAGCCCCCCGGTGCGCCATGAGCAGCGGCACCGGCGCCAGCGCGGGTGCGGCATGGACGGTGGTGCGGGCAAGGAACAGCCCCATGCCCGTCATGGTGCCCGTTATGGCCTGTCTGCGTGTCAGCATGAACCTTCTCTGTTCCTAAAAGCTTGCACCCACGGTCAGGAAGAACATGCGCGGGGCGATCGGGTATGCGGAATACTGCCCGCTGGCGTAAGTGGTGCTGAGTGTAGACCAGCCACGGGTGCCTGTCAGGTTGGTGATGTTGCCCTGCACCTTCAGGCCCTGCACATGCGGAATGCCACGAATGGTGTAGCCGGCATTGATGCTGAACAGCGCATAGGATTTGACGGAAAGGTCATTGGTGTAGGTGGTGTAGCGCTTGCCGATGACATCACCGATGAACTGCGCATAGAAGTTGCCCCAGTTGGTGGAGGCCACGAATTTTTCCGTCCAGTCGGGAATGCCCACGACATTCTTCCCGGCCGTCGGGACCAGGGTGGTGCCGCTCATGTAATTATCGTTATAGACCGACTTGTTATAGGACAGGGCGTTGTAGAACGAAAAATGCGGCCCGAACTGGGCGGTAAAGGAAAAGTCCATGCCATCGGTGGAAACCGAGCCGACATTGGTCAGGACCGTCGCACTGCCCACGATCGAGGCAATGGTGGGCGTGGACGAGACCGCCAGAAGCCGGTTTGAAAAGTGGACGTGGTAATATTCGATCTGCCCGCTGATATTGGTCAGCGGACCAGCCCTGAGGTGGCGGTTGGTCCGGAAACCCGTCTCATAGGTCCATGCCGTTTCCGGTTTGCCTTCCTTCTTGAACAGTTCGAATGCCGACTGGCTGGTCATGCCCCACGGGCTGGCATTGCCGTAGCCCGTATCCTGGAACGAGCGCATGTTTTCCTGGATATTGGCAAACCACTGTTCATGCGGTGTGATGTTCCACAGCGCGCCAAACGCGGGCAGGAACGGCCTGACCGTTGCGATCCGGCCGCCCGGAATGGTCTGGGCCGTGGAAGGCGACAGCGAACCCGGAAGCCCGGCTACCGGCAGGGTGCCGTCCGTATAGACCAGTTCGGACTTGAAGCCTGCGTTCAGGTTGAAATTCTTGGTGATCTGCCAGCTGTCCTGCAGGTGGGTGGTCCAGGTATTGGTATAGAAATAATTGGTGTACTGGTGGATCAGGGGATTGGACTGGCGATCATAGGGTGTTGTCGGGTCATTGATGTCAAATGCGTACCAGCGGCGGGCCTGTGTATTGTTGTTGCGCTCGTACCAGCCGCCCAGTTCAATATGGTGGTGGCCGACATCGTAATGCAGGGTGGACATGATGCCACCGCGATTGTCCCAGTATTCCGTCGTGCGGGTGGCCATGCCCGAACCGCCGAATACATCGGAAAGCTGGGAGGCGGAATCATTGGGGAAATAGGCGCTGAACAGTGTCGGCAGCCCGGCCGCCGAGATCGGTCCCGCCACCACGCCCTCACCCAGGTCGTGATGGTAATAGATCTGGTTGTCCCAGCGCAGGTGGGAATTGAATGTGTGCGACCATTTTACATAGGCCAGGAAATCCTCACGCTGCGCATCGGAATAATAATTGCGGTAATTGAGACCTGCGTTCTTGTAGGCTGCCGAATTGTAGTAATTAACGGCCTCGCTCAGATTGGGGTACAGGAACGGGCGGACATACAGGCTGCCGCCTGCGGGTTCGACAATGCCGTCCTCGTTGGGTTCCACCTTGTCCGACCAGTCGAAAAAGGCCGTGATCTTGTCCTTCGAACCCTGATGCACGAATTTGGCGTTGACCTGATTGCCGCCCTGATGCCCGGCAAAGTCCCACGCCCGCGCATCCTGCCGCGCCCATGAGAAATAGGCGGAATTGCCGTTGCCGAAATCCCCGGTATCCACGCGGGCAAAGGTGCGGAACGTCGACCAGCTGCCAAATGTCTGGGACAGCTGGCCCCCCGCGTGGTGCAGCGGGTCCTGGGTGGTGAATTCAAGCGAGCCGCCAAGATTGCTGGTCGAAGCCGTTCCAAGCGCGCCCGACCCGGTGGCAACCGAAGCGGAACCGATATTTTCACTCAGCGCCGCACGCTGTGGGGACAGCCCGTTATAATTGCCGTATGACTGATCCCCCAGCGGGACGCCATCAAGGGTAAAACCAAGCTGGTTCTGGTTGAAACCATGGATGTAGAGCGATGAATTCTGTTCGTTATTGCCCCACGGGTCGGCATTTTCGAACACGACGCCGGGCAGGATTTCCAGCGCCTTGAGCGGGTTGATACCGGGCAGCAGGCGCTGCAGCTGGGTATGGTTGACGCTCTGTTCGGAGCGCGAGCGCTTGGCCGTAGCCATGATCTGTTCCACATTGGCGGACGAAGCCTGCACGCCCCTGACGGCTGCTTTTGTGGCCTTGGCCGATGCCCGGTCGGGTGCGCGGTCTTTCGTATAGGGCTGGATGGTCTGCGCATGTGCCGTGGAGAGCGCCAGAATGGAACAGAACAGGCCAAGGGCGATACGGCCGTTATTCAGTATTTTCGGTGCCACAGATATTTTCCCGCAATATAAAAAGCAGGGCATCATGTAATGAACCATTGACATGATTTCATGTGAAGCTTTTATGATGGTGCGGTCCTGCCACACAGGCATGGAAATGAAATCATGGATTATGAATTTTTTATTTCAGAAATATAAATCGACATCCGCGTAATGGAATGAAGTAAATCCGCGATGTGTTTTTCCAGGGGGGACCACACAGCCCTGCCCTGTGGGCCTGCCCGTGTGGAGGTATCCATAACACGGTCGTACCCCATCATGCGGGTCGCCGGCTGTCTGGCCTGTGCCCGGTCCATGGGGAAGGGCACGCATGATGGCGTGTGGCGTTCGGGGGAGCCGCCTGAAAAGCCCGGCCAGTAGGCTTCAGGACGTATCGCCAGCCCGGGGAAGGCGAGACCGGGGACCTGTTTTCATCAATGAACGGTTCCAGATGGGCCGTCAGGCCACGGGCACGGGTTCCACCCTGCGTTCACTGATCCAGGTATCCAGTGCGGCCGTATCCATCGGGCGACCGAAATAATAGCCCTGGATCACGTCACAGCCGATTGCGCGCAACTGGTTGCACTGCTCGGCTTCCTCCACCCCTTCGGCGATGACGGTCATGCCCAGCGTGTGGCCGATGCGGATGATGGCGGTCACCACCTGCCGTACGTTGCCGGTGCTGCCAAAGCCGTTCATGAAGCTGCGGTCGATCTTGACCTCGCTTATCGGCAGGCCGGCCAGGTTGGACAGGCTGGAATAGCCGGTGCCAAAGTCATCCATCGACAGGCCAATGCCCAGGTTGCGTATGGCGGTGGCAGTCGCCACGGTCTGGTCGAAGTTCTCGATCATCGCCGTTTCGGTCAGTTCCACGATCAGCCGCTCCGGCGGTACGCCGGTCTGGTGCAGGATGGCACCAAGCTGGGCCACCAGTTCGGGGTCCTGGAACTGGATGGCGGACAGGTTGACCGAGACCGTGGGCACCTTGATGCCGCGCGCGATCCAGTCCGCCATCTGTTCACAGGCCACCCGCAGCGACCATATGCCCAGTTCGCGGATCTGGCCGGTTTCCTCCGCCACGGGAATGAAGCGCCCCGGCGAGACCATGCCCAGTACCGGGTCGTTCCAGCGCGAAAGGGCTTCCACCCCATGCAGGGCGCCCGTGCGCAGGTCGACCTGGGGCTGGTAGACAAGGGTCAGCCTGTTATCGGCAATGGCCTCGCGCAGGGCGGAGGCCAGGATGACATGGTCATCCGCCTGCCGGTTCATGGAAGGATGGAAGAAACGGTAGCAGCACCGTCCCGCCTTCTTGGCCTGTGCCAGGGCGGTATAGGCCTGGCGCAGGCGTTCTTCCATATCCTGTCCGTCATCAGGGGTGCTGATGCCGATGCTGCCGGACAGGCTGACGGGAATTCCGTCCACGCTGAAGGGTTCCTCCAGATTATGGATGATCCGTTCGGCCAGCAGGGTGATGTCGGCACTGCTTTCTTCGGTCAGCACCACGAATTCATCGCCTTCGGTGCGGATCAGCACATCGCGTCCGACAATGCCGTGGCGCAGGCGGTCGGCGAGTTCCAGCAGAAGCTGGTCCGCGCGGCCTTGCCCCAGCGCCTGCACGATCTTGCGGAAGCGGTCCAGGTCGATGATCAGCACGCTCAGGGGCACGACAGGCGGCCGCGTGGCAAGTTCGGCCATGCGGCGGTGGAGCCATGCGCGGTTGGGCAGGCTGGTCAGCCGGTCGGCATAGGACAGGCGGATGATGGATTCGCGGCTGCGCTGCTGCTCCACCGCCAGCATGGCCAGATGTACGCAGGCATTGACAATGCGCCGGTGCCAGCGGTCCGGCTGGCCGGGCGTGCGGAAATACAGCGAGAAACTGCCCGCCACATCACCATTGCGCAGGATGATGGGCACCGCCCATTCCGCCGCCAGTCCCTGCTGTGCCGCAACATCGCGCAGGGCGGCCCAGCGGGTTTCCTGACTGAAATCGGGAATGACCACTTCTTCCGCCGTGGCGATGGCGGTGCCGCACGCACCTCCCGCCGTGCTGGCTTCCAGCCCCTCGAACGCCTGCAGGACAGGCATGGGCAGGGCGCCATGGCCACCTGCATGCAGGATGGCGCCGGTGCTGAGCATGACCACCGCCATGCAGTCCGGTGCGATCAGTTCGATACGGCGGCACATGAAATCCAACATCTCGCGCAGCGAGAACTGGTCCGTCAGCGCTTCCACCACATCGCGCTGCAGGTCACGCAGCTGCCGGTCATGGGTAATGTCGTGCAGGATGACGATAATGTCCGCCAGGGCGCCATCATCACCAAAATGCGGGGTAACCGCGCAGCGCAGCCACAGATCCGTGCCCTGCGGGCCACGGGTGTGCACGTCCAGCTCGAAACCCGTGCGGAGGGAAAGCTGCCTGCGGAACTGGCGCAGGGTCCCGATATCGCTTTCTGCGCCGGACAGCAGCGTGCCGAAGGGGGCATGGCGCAGGGCGTCCACCGTCATGCCCAGCAGGCTGGCCACCGCCCTGTTGGCATGGGTAATCCGGTATTGCGGGTCAAGTACCAGAATGCCCCGGTCGGTCGCCTGCATGATCAGGGCGCTGATGGCCCCGTCCTCACGCGCCTGTTCTTCCTCCGTCCGGTCCTGGAACGTGATCAGTTCATACGGTACGCCATCCCAGTCCACGCCTTCCCGCCACAGGCGCACGGGCAGGCCCAGCCCGTCCCTGCGGCGCAGGGTGGCGCTGCTGCCGTTGCGCGTGGCGCCGCAGGCCGCCCCCGGTGGGGCGATGTGGGCATCCCACGCGGCGGGGGGGCCAGTTGGGCGCATCGGCTCGGGGAACAGGCGACCAAGCCATTTTTCTTCCCTGCCGGCAGGGTCGTAGCCGGTCAGCCGGCTGGCGCATGCGTTGGCGTAGATGACCTGTCCGGAAACATCCGCCATCATGACGGCCAGCGGCAGTTTCTCCAGAAGGGAGGAAGCAATCCGTGTGATGTCCGGCATGGTTGCATCTTTCACAATATACTGTCCGGTCTGAATTGGGACGGAACAGGGTCAGGGGGCATGATTGGCAGTATCTGTCGGTCAAAAAGAATCCTTACGGAATTCTTGACAATAATGCGGCAGCTTTGTGGCCATGAACCCTACGGCATTTTACATCAATCCCGCATGCATTGACTGCCGGTTCCAGGATGCCCCCTTTCTTTTTTCTGGCTGTGACTGGGGTGTTTCCTGTCAGTATTCCGGCTTTTCGCCCTTGGCCGGAACAGAGGTCGGGGTCCCCGGGGTCCCGGCATAGGTCAGCAGCACCACGGTCGGGGTATCGCCCGTTTCGCCGCGGTGGATGGCATTGACGGACTCGGCAAACGCCTCACCTTGGTGAAAAGTTTCCGTCCTGCCGCTGGCCTGATCATGAATGGTCAGCTGCCCTTCCAGTACATAGCCCGCGTTCGGCACCGGGTGGGTATGCCATGGCAGGGCGGTATGGGCGGGAATGGTCAGGCGGATCATGGTCAGTTCCGGTGCCGTGGCCGGATAATGGTCATAGGCTTTGCCGTTCCATGAACGGGTGGCCTGAAGCAGGATATCACGATGGCCGGATGCAACCTGCTGGGCCCGGGCTGGCATGGTGAGGGCAGACAGGCACCCGAAGGCCAGGAAAACAGCGAACCTGGGCATTTCACGCCTTTCCGGTCAGTGGGGGACAGGCAGGTATAGCGTCTGATATTCCGAAGCGTTTCCATAATATTAATGGAATGGATACTGTCTCACACGATCTTGAAACGGATGGAGGGAGATCCGCGGCATCCCCTCAGGTCGTGCCACCCTTGGTAATGATAATACCAATGCATGTAACCCGATGCCCGGTCTTGCATATCTTGAGGTGACGTACATCGGGCAGTGCGGGTTCCACCATTCCACTGGGCTGCTGTGGCTGCCATGGCGGAATATCGATAAAATTGTCCATCGGGCCATTGCCGGGGTCAAAGTTGAATGGCCTGACCACATGCCCCTGTGCCGCCAGCCGTCTGGCCAGTGCTTCCATGTGCTTTTTCTGGTACAGGACGGTATAGCCGCTTTCTATGGTGGGCAGATCATCATCCAGATTGAACTCCGTTGTATGCACGGCCACGCCACCGGGCCTGATGCATGCAAGCGCGTTTTCAACAAAATCCAGTCCTTTCTGCAGGTTGCCAAGATGCTCCAGCGCACACATCGACCAGCAGAAATCATATCCCCGGATATCGGGCGGGATGGCATTCATGTCGACAAAGCGGTGTTCGACCAGCCGGTCAAACGTTTCCCGGTCAATGATGTCGGGCTTGAATACCTTGTCCAGTGACCCGGCATGTTCCCCGCTTCTGATCCAGCCTTTCTTGCTGGAGCGTTCCGGATCAAGGTCCGTGGCCGTAACCTTCACGCCATGGCGCGCCAGCAGGCTGGGGATCGGTTCCTCCCCACAGCCGAAGCCAAGTCCGGTGGCACCGGGGCGCATGCATCCGGCTTCATAAAGGGCCTGGAGGATGAAGGCATCTTCCCAGATTTTCCGGTGGTAGAGAACGGCGCACCGGATTTCCTGACACCAGTAGGCCAGCCAGTCGCTTTCGATATCACTCTGGGTGGCAAGTTTGCTTTCAAGCCCGACCTGCTGTGGCCGCAGGTTTTCCCGGTGCGGCAGGTCGGCTGCCAGCCGGTGGGCAAGATCGTAGCCAAACGCCTTGATATTGAGTTCCATCGCGCGAAAATTCTGGGACATATGGACGATCGATGCGTATTGTTCGCCGTTCTTCTGTCCAAACAGGGCGGCAAGTCTGCTGAAAATCCGGTTCTTTTTCATATTTCTCTAAGAGCCTGAATCAGAAAGCGGTTTGATTGATTTTTCGCAGAACTCTGCGGATATGGGCAATCATCAACCACGCGTGGGATGAAGAGATTGTTGCCTCGACATCCTTCGTGAGGCGACGGCAGCGTCCGAGCCATGCAAAGCTGCGCTCCACGATCCAGCGTTTGGGCAGGACGACGAAGCCTTCGGCCCGATCGCTACGCTTGACGATCTCGATCGTCCATCGGCCGAGTTCAGCCAGCGCACCACGCAACTTCTCGCCGGCATACCCGCCGTCATGACCCGGCGCAAATCCGTACGTCGTGGTCTCCCCAGTCGTTTCTTCTCGGGCATCAAAGGCGCAATCAGCGCCCACTCCGCATCGCGAAGGTCGCTTGCATACTCCAGGTCGTCCCGGCGATACTGCGCGCGGGTGATTTCAGTCCAGGCCATCTTGATCTCATCAGGTTATCGCAAACCCATGAATCATAATCCACTGAAATCACTCAACTCATTTTCGGTCAGACACTAAGCAAATGATGGACGACAGAATAAAAAACCGCATCGTGGTTTCCAGGCCGCGAATTACTACGATCTAGAATATAGATAACCACAAATGACCCATCCGGAGAAGGGTGCAGGAAAGAAATATCCAGTCCATGCGTATTACTTGAAAATGATTCCTGATAATAGATTATACCTTTCATGATGACCTGTGGTCATCATGGTCCGTTCATGTCCGTCTACAGATTCTGTCGGGTTCCACCATCCGCAACCGGTCGGCAGGCGGATTTTTCCCTTCCCCGCTGTTTGCGGGTGCGGCGTGATGCAAAGAGGGACAGGAAAAACACAGAAAGCGCCGGAAAACCAGCGCTCTGATACAGCATGTTATCGATAGGTAAAGGAGAATGGTGGAGGGAGTTGGATTCGAACCAACGTAGGCGTACACCAGCGGATTTACAGTCCGCCCCCTTTAGCCACTCGGGCATCCCTCCATGTTGGCGCGGTAATTAAGGGGTAGAGGGGGGGGGTGTCAATAACCTTGCATGAAAAACTTTGCCCATCCCCGGTTTGGGGGCATGACGCAGGCTGCGCTTGGGCTTAAAGAACGATCATGAACATGCGACCCTCCCGCCGCCGTGGCGGCCAGCCTGTGGGCCATCAGGCCCCGTCTTCCCACCGTTCCGCGCCTGACCGGGGTGGTCGGGGGGGGCGTGGTGCCGTTTCCGCACCGCGTGGCACATGCTGGCTGTATGGCCAGCACGCGGTACAGGCGGCACTTGAAAACCCGGCGCGGAAACTGCGCCAGCTTCTGGTCACGGCCGAGGCGCAGGAAACGCTGGCCTCCCGGCTGGAAGGCGGCTTTCCCATCCAGCCCGTGCGCACCGAACGCGCGGCGCTGGATACGCTGTGCGGCCCCGATGCCGTGCATCAGGGCATGGCGCTTTTAGTGGATGTGCTGGCCCAGCCGGATCTGGATACGGTACTGGAACAGCCGGGTCCGGTACTGGTGCTGGATCAGGTAACCGACCCGCGTAACATTGGGGCCATCCTGCGTTCGGCCGCGGCGTTCGGGGCCGTGGCGGTGGTGATGCAGGACCGCAACGCCCCCGAGGAAACGGGAACCCTGGCCCGTGCGGCCTCGGGCGCGCTGGAAATCGTGCCGCTGATCCGCGTGGTCAATCTCTCCCGCGTGCTGGATGCGCTCAAGTCCCGTGGCCTGTGGGTTGTGGGGCTGGACGCGGGTGGGGGTGTGCTGGATGGTGCGGCCTTCCACCAGCGCCGCGTGGCGCTGGTGCTGGGGGCCGAAGGGGCGGGCCTGCGGCGGCTGACGCGTGAGCATTGTGATGAAATTGCGGGCCTGGCCATGAGCAGCCGGATGGAAAGCCTGAATGTATCCAACGCGGCCGCGGTCGCCCTGTATGAAATGTTCCGTCACCGTTAACGGGGTACTGGCCCCATCCGCTGACGGATTAAGGCTTCCGGGCCTGGCCTTTTCTGGGAAAGGGTTTCCCGGGGATTTTCCTGGCTTCCCAGGCCGGGTTCGGGTGCCAGCCTGCCGGTCATGCCGGCGGGTCGGGTCATGAAAAACTATTTATGTTATAACAGATGGATTTATGACGCCATTCTTGCCATTCGGGACCGATGGCAAGATCACGTAATATTGCACACCCTCCCGCCCGTGCCGTAGGGACGGGGGCGTGATGACGGGACTGCTGGCCCGTTTCCGCTGGCTGTACGCCCCGCGCGCGGTGGATCTCGGCTTTGCCGTGCGCACGACCATCGCCGCCCTGCTGGCCCTTGTCCTGGCGCTATGGATGGAAATGGACGACCCCCAGTGGGCGCCGATGACCACATGGATCGTGGCACAGAATTCACGCGGGCAGAGCCTGTCCAAGGCACGGTGGCGGCTGCTGGGCACCCTTGGGGGCGCGGTGGTGGGGGTGGGGCTGATCGCCGCCCTGCCACAGGCATCGTGGCTGCTGTTTCCCGTGCTGGCGGCGTGGGTGGGGGTGTGCTGCGGCCTTGCGACCTTCCTGCGCAATTTCCATTCCTATGCGCTGGTACTCATGGCCTTTACCAGCGGCCTGATTGCCCTGAACGCGGCCAATGCGCCGCAGGATGTCTTTGCGATCGCGCTGTCGCGTTCGACCTATATTTTTCTTGGAATCCTGTGTGAAAGCGGGCTGGCGTCGATTTTCGCGCCCCGTCTGGCCGATGTGGCCCGGCGCGAGATCGGGCGCAGGGTCGCCGCCGCCATTGCCCAGGCCGGGCAGGCGCTGGAGGGCATGCTGGCGGGGCAGGAGGCGGGTTTCCTGCGCTCGCGCGCCCTGCTGGGTTCGGTGTTTTCCGTGTCCGACCAGATCGAGTTCAGCGAGGTGGAGATGCGCCACCGCACCCATGCGGGCGACCATGCCCGGGCGGCCCTTGCCAGTGTGGCGGTCGTGATGTCGCGCGGTCTGGGGCTGGTCGCCCGCATGCACGAGACGGCACTCCCCCCTGCCTTTGCCGCCCCGCTGGCCATGGCGCAGGGGCTGGCCCGCCGTGTGCGGGCGGACATGAGTGCGCCCGACCCCGTGGCGCGCATTCCCGCCCTGCGTGGCCGCATCCGCGCCATAGGGGCGGAATGCCGCCAGCAGCTGGTCAATGACATCATTGCCGAGTCCATGCCGGACCCGCAGGGCGGCGCGGCCACCCAGCGCCATCTGGACGGGTATGTCCTCAATGCCTCGCTTGGTGTGCTGCTGGCCCGGCTGGACGCGGCACTGGCCCATCTGGCGGCAACGCAGGGAACGGGGGCGCACGACCATTTCCGTTTTTCCACCCCGGCATGGCGTGACCGGACGGATGCATGGCATAACGGCCTGCGCTCGGCGGGTGCCGTGCTGGCGGGCGGGCTGGTGTGGGAATGCACCGGCTGGCCCGATGGCGCCACGTTCGCCATGTTCGTGGTGGTGACATGCAGCCGCTTTGCCGCCAATGAAAACCCGCTGCGGGACAGTCTGGGCTTTCTGCGTGGGGCGGTGTGGGCGGTTGTGGTGGCGGCGTTCCTGACCTTTGTGGTGCTGCCGGGGCAGGCGGTGTGGGAGACGCTGGTGCTCTCGCTGTTCGTGCCCATGATGGTGGGCGGCCTTGCGCTGCGCGACGGGCGAACGGTGGGCACGGCAGCGCCCTACAACAACTTCCTGCCCTTCATGGTCTATCCGGGCAACCAGTCGCGGCTGGATGAACTGACCTTTTTCAATACCAACAGCGCGGTCGTGCTGGGCATCTGGTGCAGCGTGCTGGTGTTCCGTCTTGTGCTGCCTTTCGACCCGGATGCGGAACGCTGGCACATGCGCCGCCAGATGGTGGCCGACCTGCGCCGCATTGCCCGTGCGCCCACCATCCCGGATACGGCCGCATGGGTCACAACGCTTACGGCCCGTTTCGCACGTCTGGTCCGTCATGCCCCCCTGTCCGATGCGCAGACCAATGCCTATCTGGACGGTGTGCTGGCCACCATGACCGTGGGGCTGGACCTGATCCGCCTGCGCCGCCTGCTGGCCCGCCGCACCCTGCCCCCCGCCCTGCACCGGGCAGTGGGGGACCTGCTGGCCGCCTTTGCCGCGTGGCGCGGCCAGCCGCCTGTGACGCTGGCCCGCATGGCTGCCACGGTACTGGCGCAGGCGCGCGCGCAGGCGGGGCGTGAAGCCAACCTGTCAACCCGGCTGGAGATGGGATGGTGCGCCGCGTATCTGGAAATACTGGCGCGTGAACTGGTGGCGCATGCGCGTTTTTTCGATACGACGCACCGTTTTCATGTACCGTCCGGTCCGCTACCAGTCCGGGCGCATACGCAAGCAGCATAAGGAATGGATAGAACATGACAATCAGACGCCTGCAGCCCGAGGACCGTCTGGCCGGTGCCGTTGTGCATAACGGTGTTGTCTACCTGGCCGGACAGGTGGCCGATGACCCGGAACTGGATGCCGAAGGCCAGACCGCCGATATCCTGCGCCAGATCGATACCCTGCTGGCCGAAGCGGGGACCAGCAGCGCACGCCTGCTGTCGGTCCAGATTTTCCTGAGCGACATGAATGATATGGCCGCGATGAACCGTGCGTGGGATGCCTGGCTGGACCCTGCCTGCAAACCGGCCCGTGCCACGGTGGAGGCCCGTCTGGCCGATCCACGCTGGAAGGTCGAGATCACCGGCATCGCCGCCCTTTAAGGCGGCCTGCAAGTCGCAAAGATGTTTCTGGTGATGCTTTTTTTAAAGCTTTGAAGCTGGTCGCCCTGTTGAAAAAAGGCGTCACCCGGAAACCTGCCATTACTTTTTCAGCAGGGCGTTGTTTTGAAATAATCTCCAGACATGCATGGCAGCGTGGCGGTGGCGGACGACGCCCGCATGCAACCGGCGGGCATGAAAACGGTTCTGCCGTGTAGATGATCAGGAGACCCCATCATGCCCGATGACGGCACGCCTTCTTCTTCCCGCCTGAGCGGTCGCGGGGCGCCGCAGGTCGGCGGTGGCCAGATGGCCGACAGCATCCACGATTTCGGCGGCGGGGGCCCGATGGGCCGCGCGGGCCAGCTGGCGGAGCGGGCGCCGGTCTATGTCCTGCTGGCCGCGTCGGAAGCCGGCCATGTTACCGGGCAGGTCTGTGCCGCCTCCGGCGGGACGGGCGTGGGCTAGTGGCCGCCCCTTGCGGCACGGGCGTGGCAGTGGCACATGGCATGGATGCGCATCATCCTGTCCTGCCTGTTCATGCTGCTGGGAGTCGCGGCGTGTTATTTCGCCATTGGCATGATTACGGATGCCGGGCGTTTCATATCGGATGCACATCCCTGGTAAGGGGCGTGCGCGCAGGCGGATACAGGATGAACCGTACGGTCCCGGCAGGGTTATGCCATCTGGCCAGCATGCTGTGGTCGCGCATGCTCTGGCCGCGCCATGGCGGGTGCTACCGCCGCGTTTCCGTCTGGCTGGGTCCAGACATGGGCTGGCTGGAACGCCCGCGCCCGCTGGATATATGATCGCGCCGTGCGGGGCCAGCCTGTGTGCGGACCCGCAATCATTTGTGTTGCCGCCCCCCATGGCTTCATGCATCTGTCGGACGTTGAGGCCGGAAGCCAGGCAGCAGCAGGCACACAGCAACATATTGCATGCAGGGATGACCCTGCGGTGGAGGTTGACATGATCCGTTTCCCCGGTGTTACCGCCCTTGTGGTGGCGGGTATCGTAACCGCCTCGCCCGCCATGGCGGCGGTCTACCGCTTTGAAGGCCATTTCGCGGCGGAGCACGGCACGACGTCCCACCCCGAGGGAAAGGTCGAGGCCGCGCTGAATACAAAGACGAACCTGGTCCGCTACACGTTGACCTGGAGCGGCCTGAGCGGCCCGGTCACGGCGGCCCATTTCCATGGCCCCGCCCCGGCGGGTGAGGAAGCGGGCGTGCTGGTCCCCATTGGCGGCCCGTACAAATCCGGCCAGCACGGTGCGCTTGTCCTGTCGTCCGAACAGGCGCAGGCCCTGCAGAACGGTCAGGTCTATGTCAACCTGCATACGGCGGCCCTGCCCAATGGGGAGGCCCGCGCGCAGCTGGAACGCCTGACGCCAGACGCCCGGCCCTGAAGTGCTGGCCCCGCAGTGCTCCGGGCGCCTATTATATCCATGATATAATTTGCATGGAGGCGCCTTGTGCGGCAGTGTTGGGGCCGTGACATGAAAACATGTCAGCCATGTGAAGGACCCGGGGCGACGGTGTTCGCCGCAAGTCATGGAGTCTGCTTTTGCGCCTAGCATCTCTGGCCGTTGCGGCGGCTGTCGTCTCCCTGTCCGGTATCGGTTCCATAACCCAGGCCCACGCGGTGGACGCGCTGGGCGAACACACGGCAACCATAAGCTTCAGGCTGTCCGCCGCCGATCTGGGGGCGGGTGTCTCGTGGGGGAAAGGGGTCCTGTCGTTCGAAGGGCATGACTACCCCTTCCGAATCCACGGCGGTTCCGGGGCCGCCATCGGCTTTTCCACCACCCAGGCCACGGGTACCGTCTATAATCTCTATCGGGTGCAGGATGTTGAAGGCACGTACTGGTCCGTCCAGGGCGAGGCCACGATGGGTGCGGGCAAGGGTGGCGCCGTGATGGAAAACAACAACGGCATCCATATCAAGTTCACATCCAACAGCACTGGCGCACGGCTTGCCTTCTCGGTGGAGCGGCTGACCCTGCGCCTGACACCGGATGCCAGGGCCGCCCTGCAGAACAGGACGGACGGTACTGCGTCGCATCAATAGTATGTAGCCCCCTGATCGTGCATGGTGGCACCCTTGTAAAGACAGAGGGAGCCACCGGGGCATGACAGACGATATCCATACATTTGGCGATGGCCGCCTTGCCGCCAGCGTGCGGGCGCAGGGGGCCGAACTGTGCGCCCTGCGGGCGCAGGGGCGTGACCTGCTGTGGAGCGGGCAGGACCCGTGGCGGCGGCATTCCCCCGTGCTGTTCCCCATCGTGGGGCGGCTGGTGGATGATACGGCATGGGTGGAGGGCACGCCCTACCGCATGACCCAGCACGGTTTCGCGCGGGACTGCACGTTCCGCTGGCTGGCGCGTGACGAGACCGGCTGCCGCCTGGAACTGGTCGATACGCCCGCCACGCGCGTGCATTATCCCTTCGCGTTCAGCCTTGTGATCGAATACCGTATCGAAGGCGGCGCCCTGTCGGTGCGGTACTGTGTGACCAACCCCGATGATACGCGGGTACTGCCCGCCTCGCTGGGGGCGCATCCGGCCTTCATATGGCCGCTGGCCCCCGATGTGGCCAGGGACCGGCATGTGATCGAGTTTGACCGGCCCGAGCCTGCCCCGGTGCGCCGGCTGGAGGGGGGGCTGCTGCTGCCCGATCCGTTCCCCACGCCGGTGCGGGGGCGTGTGCTGCATCTGGACGATTCGCTGTTCGCGGCCGATGCGCTGATCCTCGACCAGCCGGCCAGCCGGGGGCTGACCTACCGCATTCCCGATGGGCCGGGGCTGCGGCTGACATGGGAAGGCTTTCCCCAGCTGGGCATATGGATGAAGCCGGGGGCCGGTTTCCTGTGTATCGAGCCGTGGTACGGCATGGCCAGCCCGGTCGGGTTCAGGGGTGAATTTTCCGCCCGCCCCGGCGTGTTCCATCTCCAGCCGGGACAGGAATGGCGGGCAGGCTGGCAGGTTGGCTGCATCTGAGGGGATCGGGGTCCGGCGGGTGTATTTTCCATGCAACACCCGCCGGAATAAGCCTTGCGGAAAAAGCATGGATCACCCCGGAATTCTGCGAAAATATCGTATTTGCAACCACCCGGTTGCGGCGTAGCGTGCGCGCAGGAGCAGCATGCGGCAGTCTCGCCCGCTAGGCTCACGGGAAACGCCTCGATGCGTAGTTTTTCTCCTGTCCCCGCCGTGGGATTTTCCCTCGCCTTCCCCCTTCTTGCACTTCGTGGTTTCCGCCAGCGCCTCATGGGTCTGGTGGCGGCGGCCTATCGCAGGCAGGGGATGATGCTGCTGGCCACGCTGCCCAGCGTGGCCGTGCCGTCGGGCTGCCATTCCGGCATTGAAAACGCGCCCTCCCTGCTTGCATTGCGCGGCTGGGACCGGGCGGCCTGAAGAACATCCGGGCGGTGTGACCCTCCGGCTCCGGCTTCTGGCGTGTATGGCGGCGCATTCCGGTGTGCCGCCATATTCATATGGAATGACGGGCGTGCGCGCCGTAAGGTACCGCCCCATTGCATATTTATGGCCGGAGACGGGAGCGCGCGGGGCGATGCGTAGATACATGTCATGGGGTGGGGCGTGCATGGGGGTGATGCTGCTGGCGGCGGCCGGCATGGCCCATGCCGCCACGACGGCTTTCAACAAGCTGCCCGATTACGAGAAATTCGGCATTACAATCACCAGTTCCTATCATGTGCGCAAATGCGGGGTGACGGTCCGGGTCAACCAGTCCCGTTTTGTCGGGAGTGCCGCCGCGCTGGAAAACGAAGGCATACTGGACAACGTCACCCCGGCCCTCATGACGCAGCGGCCTGCCTATTACGTGGGCCAGGCCATGCATGAGATCGTGCCGACCATCATCTACCATGTTTTCCTGCGTTATTCGGATGCATCGGACTGCCATTTCACGTTTCACATGAAGGGGGGGGAGGAGGACGCACTTTATTATGGTCCGTCCGACCCGGCCTTCCTCAGCTTTGTCGTCAATCGCCATACCATGACGCAGGTTGACTGGTACAAGGCCAGTTTTGACGAGATCCGGGAAGTCGCTTCCAGATTCGAGGAAGATCCCGCCTACGCCACCCCTGCGGGCGCGGAGGAGAATGGCATGTCGCCGCCTCATGCCTCCCTTCTTGCCCAGCCGGGCATGCAGGACGTGACAGACGGCGTGCAATGAACCAGACAGGGGCATGACTTCTACCCTGCCTGTCTTTCCCCCCGCCTTTTCGGGGCAGTTGCACGAACTGTTCCGCTGGCGGCGTGACGTGCGGCATTTCCGCCGCGACCCGGTGCCCGAATCCGTTCTGGAGGGTCTGCTGGCCACGGCCTGCCTTGCCCCCTCGGTGGGGTTGAGCGAGCCATGGCGCTTCGTGCGCGTGGATGACCCGGACCGACGCGCGGCCGTGCGGGCGGATTTCAGCCAGTGCAATGCCGATGCGCTGTCCAGCCGCGCGGGGTCCGAGGCCCGGCGTTACGCCAGCCTCAAGCTTGCGGGGCTGGATGACGCCCCACACCATATTGCCGTGCTGTCCCACCCCGATCCGGAACAGGGCAGGGGGCTGGGGCGGGCAACCATGCCGCAGACGACAACATGGTCCACCGTCATGGCCATTCATACGTTCTGGCTCGCGGCCACGGCGGCGGGTGTGGGCGTGGGGTGGGTTTCCATCATCAATCCCGGGCATATCAGGACCATACTGGATGTGGACCCGGCGCTGGAACTGGTGGCCTATCTGTGTGTCGGCTACCCCGCCGGGCAGGCCCCCACGCCGGAACTGGAGCGGCGTGGCTGGGAGCGGCGCGCGCCCGAGCGGCGTGAATGGGTGCGGCGCTAGGCCCCGCCCAACCGGGATTTCCCATTCTCGTGGCCGGACCGGGGCAGGGCGCTGTGTGGCCCCGCCCGTCATGGCGGTTGCGCGCACGCAGGGGCGGGCTGATGGAAAAACGGGTGGCAGATATTCGCTAAAGCCGGTTTTTCTGGTGCCGTGTTTAACCCATTGTGCCACCCGGCCCGCTGGGTGGTTGCCATGCGGGGCCTGTGTCCGCCCGTCCGCTCCGCGCAGCCTGTGGGGCCGGGGCCGTCAGGCCATGCCGGCTGGGCCGCCACGGAGGATCGAACGCTGCTGCACCATTTTGAATATCTGTTCCAGCATTACGGATACGGGGTGATCACCTTTATCGTTATGCTGGAAAGCATGGGGCTGCCGCTTCCGGCTGAAACCCTGATCATTTCCGCATCCGTCTACTGTGCCGCCACCCATCGGCTCGATATCCAGTGGGTGGCGCTGGCCGCCGTGGCGGGGGCGGTACTGGGGGATAATATCGGTTACCTGATCGGGCGCAGGGTCGGCCTGCCCCTGCTGCAGAAATATGGCGCGCGCATCAAGCTTACCCCCGACCGCCTGCTGCTGGGGCGTTTCCTGTTCCGCCATCATGGCAGTGGCATTGTCTTCTTTGGCCGCTTCATTGCGCTGCTACGGGTTTTTGTTGCCCTGCTGGCGGGGGCCAACCACATGCCGTGGCCGCGCTTTATGGTGTTCAACGCGCTGGGCGGGCTGTGCTGGGCCGGGGGGTATGCCACGGGTGCCTATTATCTGGGTCGCAAGGTGACGGAAGTATCAGGGCCCGCCAGTATCGGGCTTGGACTTGCCGTGGCGGCGGGCCTGGTTGCCAGTGCGCTTTTCCTGCGGCGTAATGAACAGCGGCTGACACAGGAAGCCCTGCGTGAAGCCCGAGCGGATGCGGCAACGCCGGGGGGAAGCGGGATCTAGCATGGTGGTGCCGCCATCTGGCGGCCATGACCGCGGGCGCGGGAACGGCCACGACGGCGTGCCCGCGGAGAAGCGTCTCTCAGACGCGGCGTATGGGATCGTCCGACGCAGGCCCGGGCAGGCGGGCCAGCAGCATGTGACGGTCATGGTCGGGCAGCAGGTCCGCCAGCGTTGTCTCGTCCAGTACTTTCATGAAGGCATCAAGGGCCTGCGCCAGGGCGCCCCGCAGCTTGCACATGTCGGACAGGATGCAGCCCGCCCCTTCGGGGTTGGCAGGTTCACAGCTGACAAGCCGCATGTCGTCCTCGGTCTTGCGCACGACATCGCCAATACGGATATCTTCTGGTGCATGGGCCAGAACCAGGCCACCACCCCGGCCACGCCGCGCGTCAATCAGCCCCAGCCGCGACAGCCGGTGGATGACCTTGACCAGATGGTTTTCAGATATGTCATACGCATCGGCGATCTCGTGAATGGAGACGCGCCTGTCTGCATGGAGTCCCATGTATAGAAGCGTGCGTAAGGCATAATCAGTGTGCAAGGTCAGGCGCATGCCAGTATCTAACATGCTGCCAGCGGACAGAGACAGGTCTCTATAAACTGCATATAGTTTACAATTTATAGTGGAAAATACTCTCCAGCCCTTGGTTTCAGTGAACAGATTACACATAAAGGCGACAAATGCGGTGCTATAATCTCACGCAAATGTGATCGCAATGTGGCGTACGTAATCTTTTTGCCAACATTTATCTGCCACGATTCCGACGGACGCATCCGGCTGTTGCCAGTCTGTGCCCGGTGCGGCTGGTGCCTGTACGCCCCGGCTGGCTGGCTGCGGCGTGAATTCCCCCTGCCCGTCACGGCACGCGCGCCTGTGCCATAATGGCATGGGGGCTGTGACGCTTGTTACATGCCCATTCCCGCTGTGCGGGATGAAAGGTGACCAGCCGGTCCGGAGAAGGGGCCGGGAGCGTTTTCTCCCACGACCCGCGGGATGACCCGGTCCTGTCCGCTCTCCCCCGCCATTCCTGCCGGGGAAAGAGGGGTCATCCGGGCCACTTCATAATGTATGAGAGTTATATAATCTTTTCCTACCTGAATGGGTAGGGTTATCTCGCAAAGATATAATTTTTTACTGAACTGTTTTTGCAGGATTTTTTTTCACCTGCACCATGATGACGCGGATGTGTTCCCACGCTTCGCGTTTTCCGGTTGCAAGAAACGGGAACAGGCGGGGAAAGGCCCGTCCGTCTTGCCTCGTGACCGGATGGCGCGCTACGTCCCGCGTGTTTCCCCCACCGATCAGGACACAGTCATTGGCCACTCCCCGCAAGCAGAATGCCAGCCGCCGTACCCATGCCATTATCGTGGCGCTGCTGCTTGGCGTTGTGGTGGGGCTGGGCCTTCATGCGGCCGGGCCGGCCGCCAGTGAACCGGCAACCCGGCTTGCCAGCCTGCTGACCGGCCTGTTCCTGCGGCTGGTGCGCATGATCATTGCCCCGCTTGTCTTTGCCACGCTGGTCTCGGGCATTGGCAGCCTGGGCGATGGCGCACAGGTGCTGCGCATTGGCGGGCGCATCCTTCTGTGGTTTGTCGTGGCGTCCTTCCTGTCGCTGCTGACGGGGCTGGTGGCGGCCAACCTGCTCCAGCCCGGCGCGGGCTTCACCACGCCGCTTTCAGCAGGTGACACGGGACTGGGACAGGCGCATTTCGATCCGGTCGAATTCGTGCTGCATGTGGTGCCGACCAGCATTTTTGATGCCATGGGCCGCAACGATATCCTGCAGATCGTGGTGTTCTCCGTCCTGTTCGGGCTGGCCCTGCCGGTCGTGGGCAAGGACGCGCAGCGCATGATCCTGCCCTGGACGGCGGAACTGGCGCGCATCATGCTGCGCATGACCGACATGGTCATGTATGTCGCCCCCTTGGCGGTGTTCGGTTCCGTCATGGGCAGTGTGGCGCATAGCGGGGCAGGCATTCTGGGCACGTTCGGCCTGTTCCTGTGCAAATTTTATGCAACCCTGGGTGTGCTGTGGGCGCTGCTGACGGCCATGACCTTCTGTGTGCTGGGCCGACGGGTGTTTGTGCTGGCGCGGACACTGGTGCAGCCGATCCTGCTCGGTTTTGCCACGGCCAGCAGCGAATCCGTCTATCCGCTGCTGGTGGAACGGCTGGAGCAGTTTGGCGTGCCTGATCGCATCAGCGGGTTCGTACTGCCGCTTGGCTACAGCTTCAACCTTGATGGTTCGGTGCTGTTCCAGTCCTTTGGCGCGCTGTTCATCGCGCAGGCCTACGGCATTCACATGCCGCTGGGCCAGCAGGTGGCGATGGTGCTGGTCATGATGTTGAGCAGCAAGGGCATTGCCGGCGTGCCGCGTGCGGCGCTGGTCACGCTGGCCGCCGTCATGCCGCAGTTCGGCCTGCCCGAAGCGGGGCTGGCGCTGATACTGGGGATTGACCACTTCCTCGACATGGCGCGCACGGCCACCAATGTGCTGGGCAATGGCTATGCCGCGGCCGTTGCGGCCCGGTGGGAAGGGGTGCTGGAAACCCGCCCGCTGGAGGAAGGAGAATAAAAGTTTTTGGGTGCCGCCTTTTTTCAAAAAGGCGGCTTCTCTGAAGCTTCTTGAAAAAAAGCTTCACCAAAGACTTTTCATTATTTTCAGTAGGTTGGTAAGGCGGCCTCCCAGAACGGGACGGCCATCCGTGCCGTCCCGTTCGTGTTCTTACGCCTTGGCCAGTGCGGCGCGCAGCTTTTCATCCAGCACGTCCAGGAAGGGCTGGGTATCGAGCCATCTGGCGTCCTTGCCCACCAGCAGGGCCAGGTCCTTGGTCATCTGGCCGCCTTCCACGGTTTCGATGCACACGCGCTCCAGCGTCTGGGCGAAGTGGGTCACGTCGGGGGTGTCATCAAACTTGCCGCGATAGGCCAGGCCGCGTGTCCATGCGAAGATTGACGCGATGGGGTTGGTGCTGGTGGGCCGCCCCTTCTGGTGTTCACGGAAATGGCGGGTCACGGTGCCATGGGCGGCCTCGGCCTCCACCACGTCGCCCGTGGGGTTGAGCAGCACCGAGGTCATGAGGCCAAGGCTGCCGAAGCCCTGCGCCACGATGTCGCTTTCCACGTCACCATCATAGTTCTTGCACGCCCAGACATAGCCGCCCTTCCACTTCAGCGCGCAGGCCACCATGTCATCGATCAGGCGGTGTTCGTATGTCAGGCCCAGTTTTTCGAATTCGGCCTTGAACTCACGGTCGTACACTTCCTGGAACACATCCTTGAACATGCCGTCATAGGCCTTGAGGATGGTGTTCTTGGTGGACAGGTAGACCGGCAGCCTGCGGTCACGCCCGTAGGCGAGGGATGCCCGCGCGAAGCCTTCGATCGAGGCACGGGTGTTGTGCATGCCCAGTGCCACGCCGGGGCCCTTGAAGTCATGCACGTCCAGCACCTGCTCGGGGCCGCCATCGGCGGGGGTATAGCGCAGCGTGACTCTGCCGGGACCGGGGATGCGGGTTTCGGCGGCGCGGTAGATGTCGCCATAGGCATGGCGGCCGATCACGATGGGCTGTGTCCAGTGCGGGACAAGGCGCGGCACGTTGGAGCAGATGATCGGTTCACGGAAAATGGTGCCATCAAGGATGTTGCGGATGGTCCCGTTGGGGGAGCGCCACATCTTTTTGAGGCCGAATTCCTTCACCCGGGCCTCGTCGGGGGTGATGGTGGCGCATTTCACGCCCACGCCATAGCGGCGCACGGCCTCGGCGGCGTCCACCGTCACGCGGTCATCGGTCTCGTCACGGTGGGTAATGCCCAGGTCATAATATTTCAGGTCGATATCCAGATACGGCAGGATCAGCCGCTCGCGGATGAAGTGCCAGATAATGCGGGTCATCTCGTCGCCATCCATCTCGACAACGGGATTCCTGACCTTGATCTTTGCCATGGTACGTCTGTCTGCCTTTATGATTTCTGTTTTTTAATCGTTGTTTTCGCAGCGCTTTTTCTTGCGCTTGTTCTGGCGCCCGTCCGCGCGCGGGCCTCCCGGTGGCCGCATTATTAGGCGTGCATGCCATGGATAAAAAGCACTGGTGCAGGGCGGTTCATTCACAAACGTGCCATCGCCCTGCGCGCAGGTGGCGTGGGGGGACTACCGGCCGGCGGGCGGCCATGGCATGAAACGGACCATGAATACCCCCCGCCCGCCCGCCCTGCGCCGCCGCCTGCACGGCCTGTGCACCCGCATCTGGCCCGATGCGCTGCTGGGCAGCATGGTGGTGCTGGCGCTGCTGCCCGCCTGCACGGCCTTGCAGGGGATACTGCGCGCGGTCATGCTGTGGGGCGTGGTGGCGCTGGCCTGCAACAGCAGGCGGGTGCTGCTGGCCTGCCTGCTGCCCGCGGTCATGCTGATGCCCGGTGCGCTTTATTACATCAGCATAAGCGGCGTGCCGCCGGGCTATCCGCTGTGGCTGATCCTGTTCTACTGCTCGCTGCCGGTGGTGAAGGGCTATATCGGCCCGGTCCTGCCCTATCTGTGCGCGTGGATGGTGCTGTGGGGCGCGCTGGTGGCGCTGTACTGCCTGCGCCCGCGTGGGCCCGTGGTGCGGTGGCGGAGCCGCACGCGCCTGGCCTGCATGGGGGTGCTGCTGGCCGGGATCGTGGTGCCGACCGTGCGGCTGTGGCAAAGCCTGCCGCCCACGCGCGGCGGGACCGAAAACCCGATGGTGCCGATTCATGCCCGCTTTGACCGGGCCTGGCCATGGAGCGTGCTGACCGGCTATGCCGCTGCCCGGCGCGAGACGCGGCGCGTGAGCGAGATGGCCAGCCGCATCAGCCATGAGCCGGTCCATGTCCTGGCCCCGCCGCCCGCTACGCCACAGGTGGTGGTACTGGTCATTGGCGAAAGCGCGCGGCGTGACCACCAGCATCTGTATGGCTACGCCGTGCCCACCACGCCCGAGATGGAGCAGGTGCCCGGCCTAGTGCGTTTTGACAACATGGTCACCCCTTTTGACTACACGGTGGGCGCCGTGCCGGTCATCCTGTCGGGCTATGACCGGCTGCTGCCCGGCGCGGTGCCGGGGCATGACCTGATATCGGTGTTCAACGCGGCGGGATTCGATACGTGGTGGATCAGCAACCACCCCCGGCTGGGGCCATATGACAGCGTGATCGGCGCCTATTCGGAACAGGCGCATCATATTGCCTACACCACCGTGCATGGCGGGATCATGAGCAGCCCGGTGCTGGATGAACGCATGCTGCCGGTGCTGGACGGCGCGATAGCGGGCGCGCGCGGCCCTGTCCTGATCGTGCTGCACCTGTTCGGCAGCCACGAGAACGCGGCCGACCGCTATCCCGCCGCCTTCAGCCATGTCGGCACGCCCTATGACAACAGCATCGCCTATACCGACCATATGCTGGCGCATGTGCAGGCAGGCCTTGCCGCCCATGGTGGCCCGGCCGTGATGTTCTACGTATCGGACCACGGGGTGCGGGTCAGTGAATGCACGGCGGGCATTCCCGCGCATGGCGATGTGCGCGCGGCCTATGCGGTGCCGTTCTATTTCTGGGCCTCTCCCGCATGGCAGGCCGCCCGCCCGCGGGCCATGCAGGCGGCGCGTGACAATACGCATGTCCCCTTTACGCTGGCCGCCATGCCCGCCAGCGTTCTGGACGCGGCGGGACTGGACTATCAGGGGGCGGACATGGGGCTGTCCGCGCTGTCAGCCCACCCTGACCGGCCACGCCGTATCGTGCATGGGGACAGCGCCGCCAACCAGAGCGTGGATTACGACCACAGCCATGATGACGGGCGCTGCCATATCACCCGTGACTGAACGCGGGTGGAAGGGCCGGTTCAGTGCCCTTCGGGGTGGGTCTTGCGCCATGCATCGTAGCGGCGCTTGTCCAGGCAGTAGGCCAGGTTCTTGTACAGCTGGATATGGCGGATATGGGTTACCTCCTCCTGGCAGGTGATCTTGTCGCTGTCCTGATATTCATCCCAGGCGGGCTGCAGGACCAGGGCGCGTTCCTTTTCCCCGGTGACACAGGCATTGGTCACGGCGTCACCAAATTCGGTGGTGCAGTCATCCACTACCGGATAGTTGGGAAAGGTCAGCGCTGGTGCGGGCAACTGCACCTCGGGGCGGATATAGAGCGAGTTCAGTTCCCCTTCCGGCACGTCGGCGCGGGCATGGGGCGCGCAGGCTGCCGCCAGCACGGCCAGCAGGGCACAGGTTGTGATTTTTTTCATGTCTTGCCGCCTTTGTCTTGGAGACCGCCTTCACGGTCTGCCTCTGGAACGTCCTGTAAGTTATAAAGAAGTTTCTGGTGAAGCTTTTTTCGCAGGGCACCGGGGGCCGTCGCCCTGCCTGAAAAGGGCGGTGCCCGGGAATCCTGTATTTTTTATCAGCGATCTGTTTTCAGACAACGCCTGCTACCGGGTTGAGGAACGGTTTTCACGAAGAGCGTCCATCCAGGCCCGCCACGCGGTCCAGCCATGGACAAGACGCGCCAGTTCCCCATACCCCCCACCGGCCGGATGGGCGCCATCCCCGCGTGCGATTTCGGGACACCAGAGCGGACTGGCGCGCAGCGCGTCCGCAATGGGCAGGAATGGCACCCCATGCCGCGCACAGGCCGCGCCCAGCGCATGGGAAAGGGCCTGCGTGCGGGCATCGGTCACGGCATGGCCGGTGGGCGGCGGTCCCACCATCAGGACAGGCCAGTGCGCGGTCGCGGCATCCTGCATCATGGCGCAGGCTGCGGCCAGACTGTGTTCAGGGGCAAGCCGGGGCCGGCCGTCGGGCCGGGATGTGCAGTCATTGACCCCGAAGGACAGGACGATCCCGCCATCGTGCCGGCCACCGATGCGGGCTTGGGTCTCGGTGCGCCAGCGCCGGGCAATGTCATGGCCCGTCTGGCCACGCACGCCCAGGTTGTAGAGCGTGACATCCCGCCCTTCCTGCCGTTCCATGGCGCAGAGCCGCCCGGCCCAGCCCTGACAGGTTTCATCGCCCGTGCCCGTGACATAGCTGTCACCGATAAAGCAGATTCGCATATGGGCATGATAGACCCGGCGGGGGTGGGAAACCATGCCGGAACCATCTGGTGTTTCCGTACTTTCCTATTTTGTTCTCATGTTTTAGTGTCAGTCCCGTAACCAGCCGTAGGGAGCGGGAACGGAAAGATGCGTGCAGGGATCGTACCATGGCTGTGGGGCTGGCTGCTGCTGGGGTACATGCCTGCACTGGGGGCATCCTCCCTTTATGTGCTGGCGCCCGCGACGCCAGGCTGCACCCGGCCCGATGCCCTGCCCCGCGCCCGCCATCTGGCCATGGGTCAGGACCATGCCCTGGCAGTCCTGCACTGCCAGCGCGCGGGCGGGGAGGGGACATGGCAGCGGATGGGCCAGCATGGTGACGCGCTGCTGCTGCGTCACCTGCCCGCGCAGCGGGGGGAGGCGGCGCTTTATTTTCCTGCCAGTGCCGCAACCCCGGCAGGAAAGACGGGCCGCCCCACGGGCCTGTTGTGGCTGGTCATGGTAGCGGGCGGGGCCATGGTGCTGTGGCCGCTGCTGCGTCATGGCTGGCGGGGGTGGCGCAGGCGCCGGGCCTGGCTGGTATGCACGGGGCTGGTCCGGCAGCATGCCGAGGCCCTGCGCATCCGGCGCAGGCAACTGGTGCAGCCGAACAGTTACGGGGTGGAACAGACCGGCAGGTGGCGGCGTGAGATGATGGCATTCAGCAAGACCGTCCTGCGTCCCGCGCTGCGGGCCCGGCATATGGGCCATGCCTGGCCGCGTCTCGAGGCACGGGTGCTGGCCCGGATCGAACGGGTTGCGTGTCAGGTTCCCGCAGGGTTCCATGGCACGGACTACACCCCGGACATGGACCCCATTGCCTACGAACATCATTGCGCCGACCGCCTGCGGGCCTGCGGGTGGGATGCCCGCACAACACCCCCCGGCGGGGACCAGGGGGCGGATGTCATTGCCTGTCGTGGTGGATTGCGGCTGGTCGTGCAGTGCAAGCTGTACCGTAATGCGGTGGGAAACGACGCGGTACAGCAGGTCGCGGCCGCCCGGCTGCATTATCATGCCGACGTGGCGGCTGTCGTCTCGAATGCCGATTACACGGCTTCAGCCCGGCAGCTGGCGCGTTCCAACACCGTGTTCCTGCTGCATCATGACGAACTGGCGGCCTTTTCCAGCCGCCTTGCGCAGAAACATGGAACGGGCTGACCCCTTGTCACGTCATAACAGGGTCGTGGGGGCCGCCCGTTCCATGCCCGGCAGGTGCACAGACATTCCCTAGTCCCGTGTGTTGCCGGAAACAGGAGGGACAGGGTGATTGCGTGTGCTCAGCCGGACCGTGATCAGCAGATGGGCGATCATACGTGCAGAGTTGCTCATGAATCATACCTCCTATCTTCTCCATACATAAATCGTCCGGGGAAAGCGAAAGTTTCCTGCTGGATTCGCCGTGTTTTTTCCATGCCGTTGCGTCCATGCTCCCGCATCCCCATTTCCATGGGGCAAACATGTCGGAACGGGGGATGAAGTGAGACGACATCGTGTCATGCTTGACGGGCGGGAACTGTACGCGGGCGCGCAGTGGACCCATGTCCAGCGCTTTGCCGACGCCCTGCGGGCACGCGGCCAGGACGCCGTGGCGATCCGGGACGAGACACCCCGCCCCCCGCGTGTCCCCCGTCCGCGCATGACGGGGCTGCCGCCACGGGGCACGCCGGCCGGTCGGGTATAGGGCATGGCCTATGCCTGCCTGCTGGTTGCCATCCTGGCGGAAGTGACCGCCACGTTCTGCCTGACGCTGTCCAGTGGCTTTACCCGGCCGGTACCGTCATGCGTGACCGTGGTGGGATATGGGGTGGCGTTCTATGCGCTGTCACTGGCGCTGCGCAGTATTCCCACCGGGGTGGCCTATGCCATATGGTCGGGGGTCGGCACCGTCCTGATTACGCTCGTCTGCCGTGTGGTGCTGGGGCAGAAGCTCGACCTTGCCGCCATCGGGGGCATGGTGCTCATACTGGCCGGGGTACTGGTCATGAACCTGCTTTCCGGCACGGGACAGCATGGATAGGGGACGGCCCGGAGGCGACGCCCCCTTTGCAGTCAGACCGTAGCGCAAGGAGCCGGCCCCCATGGGGGAGCCGGCCCGTAAACTCAACGTCGCATGCCGCCGCCGCCGCCACCCGGGCCGCCGCGTCCGCCATCCGGCGGGCCGCCATGGCCGCCACCGCCGCGCGGTCCACCGCCGTCGCGGGGATGCCACCCGCCGCCGCGGCCAATATATTCGGGCGCGCCCCCGTAATAGTCGCCATAGCCGCTGTAATAGCCGCCATACCCGCCGCCATATCCACCATAGCCGCCATAATAGCCGCCGCCATAATAGCCAGGTCCATCCGCACAGGCCGCAAGCCCGCTGGCCAGCACCAGCACCGACAGTGATCGGGTCAGTCTTTTCATGGGAAAGAGGGTCCTTTTTTCCATATCCGGAATGTTTCCTGATCCTGTCAGGTCATCCTGTATAGAGAAAAAAGGCCGGGAGACGACAGCGTTCCCGCGTGTTCCCATAATCCTTCCCGCCGGCCCGGCATATCGGGCGCGCGGGTCGGCGGGAAGGGGCAGGCGTTATTTCAGGCCATCGGCCTTGGCCAGTTCCCGCACGCGGCGCAGGAGGGAGACGGCATAGTCCTCGGCTTCCATCTTGGAGGAGAAGCCACCCAGCGTCTCGTTCAGGCCACCGATGCTGACCTCAAGGCTGTACTTGCCCTGTGCGTCAGGGCCGCTGGTTGCTGCTTTGCTCATGGTTGTGTCCTGTCTGGTCATGCCATGGCGCCGGGTTGCGCCATGGGCGACACGGTGCGTGTCTGCTGGTTATGACATGGGGTGCGGCGCCGGTGTTTCCATATGGCTCGCTGCAGGGCAGCCTGCCTGCCACGGCACTTGACAGCGTGGCGGCACGCTTTTGCAAGTCCGCTGCGATTCCTGCTACATGACATGCCGTACCGTTTCCCATCCCAGCCAGTGGCCTGCCCGCACCCATGATGACACGACTGCCCGGTTTCCTTCAGATGGCCCGCCTGTTCGACCTGTTCGAGGAGGTGGTGATGCTGGTGCTGACCCTGCTGATCGTGGTCATTGCCGGTACGTCGCTGGTGCATGTTGTGGTGGCGGTGGGACGGATGCTGGTGACAAGCGGGCTGAATCCGACCAGTCCGGAAACACTGCAGGGCATTTTCGGCATGTTCTTTACCGTGCTGATCGCGCTGGAGTTCAAGCATTCCATCCTTGTCCTGCCCGATGCGCAGCCCCACAGCCTGATCCGCATGCGTTCGGTGCTGCTGATCGGCATGCTGGCCACGGTGCGCAAGTTCATCGTGATCGACCTCAAGGAAGTGGACGTGATGGAACTGCTGGCCCTTTCCGCGGCAACGCTGTCACTGGGGATTGTCTACTGGCTGGTACGCCCGCCCGTGGCGCAGGCGCCGGGTCCCGTGCCCGGACATGAACCGGAAGCCTGAGCGGCTTCCGGTCCCTGGCGTCTATTCCTGACGGGCCAGTTCCGCCTCGATCCTGCTGATGCGCCGTGCCAGCGCCGGTGCGTGTTCGGGCTGGTCCTTTACGGCAATGTCATGCTCACGGCGCAGCTGCGCCAGTTCACGCTCAAGTTCGGTGGCGGAAGGAAGATGGTGTTCCGAAGACATGTGGCAGATCCCTGTTCGCGGTTGGTACAGGGTTCATGTCGGCAGCGGCGGGGTGGCATGCAACCCGCCAATCATGCGTATGTGGTATGACGTGCCCCGATCACGGGCTTGCGATAGCGGATATGGCTGGCATGATCGGCGCGTGCCCGCCAGCGCGGGTGGGTGCCCTGTCCGGGACGGATGGAGACCTGAATGGCCGCGAGGAGGAGAATACGGCATGGATTTCAAGCTGGGCGATATTGTGGTGGTCAGGGACGGTGCCTCCGTCAGGCCGGAACTGCGTGGCATGAAGGGTACGGTCGTGGAAATCATCGAGAATGGCCAGGTCCGCGTACGCAGTGACGGTACGGGCAATGATGAATGGTTCGATGCCGCCGCCCTGCGGCATGAATAGCGGCCGGGGGTGTCAGTCCCCGTCCCACAGGCGCAGGAAGGCATAGGGATAGGCCGTGCAGGCCTGCACGATATGGCGCATGCGCGCTGACCATTCAGCCGGCGGGCCGGTGGCGTGATGGTGTTGCCTGCATTGCCTGTTTTCCCTGACTGTCCTGTTGGATTGTGAAGTCACCGACGCCATGCAAGCATGAAAGATGCGTTCCGCGACATCACTTTTGCATGAATGATGTACGTGTCGTGCAATAGATGCATTGCGGCTGCGCATGCAGTGTTTGGACGCTGCCCCGTTCAAGGTGATAGAAGGTGCGGGACCGGTCCGGCCGGTGTCCCGATGGACAGACAGCGAAGAGATTTGATGAACCGCGGCAAGATTGTAAAATGGGCAACCATCCTCTCCCTGCTGCTCATGATCGGCAGCGTCTGCGTGCTGGTGCGTGGCATGACGGCGGACGGGATCGGGCCGGTATCATGGATGGTTGCCGAAGGGCTGGCCGGTCTGGGCCTGCTGGGGCTGGGGGTCATCAACATAAGTGGCGGGCGCGACTGAACACGCCCGCCCGCGGGCAGGCGGCCCGTCGGGGCTAGTTGCCCATGCCCGGACCGCCGGAGCCGCCGGGACCATCGGTGGGGGCATCCTGCCCGGGGGAGCCGGTCATGCCGCCCACGCCGCCGCTCTGGGCCGGGTCGCTGGGCGGGCTGCTGGCCGCACATGCCGTCAGTCCCGCAAGAAGGAGCAGTACGGTAAGTTTCTTCATCTGGGTCTCATGTCCTCTGATCACGCTGGGGTGAGATATTTAAGGATGTCCAGCCCGGAATCAAAGACCGCCCCGCAGCTTTAAGGCGTGTCGGCCTGCCCTGGTTGCACACCCCTGCGGGAGCGGCGTCTGGTCGCATGCCCGCCCGGGCGGTGGGGGATGACGCGAAAGCCGGGAGGCTTCGGGCTGCCGGGAGCTGGCGCGCCAGCGTCACGCGACAACGCCCGTCCCCGCCCCATGACGCGCATCGGGCACCACGGCCGGGCAGGGGATGTGGTCCTGGCACGCGGCAGTGGCGCGCAGGATGCGACCCCCGGCGGGCTGGGCATATATGGCCCCGGTTTCCTGCGGTTATGCTTGCCGCTACAGGTCTGATCCTGCACAACAGGACATGAGAAGCCGGGTCCGGCGTGTACGCCTGTGCGTGGTACACATGAAAGGGAGAAAATGGGATACAGCAGGGTTGTGGTGGCGGTACTGGCCACGGGTATTGCCTGTGGTGGCGTCGTGGCTGGTGCGCGTCTGGCACGGGCACAGGATCTGCCCGCATCCCCCGCGCCGCACGGCGGCGTGGAACTGCAGAAACTGCCGCCATATCAGAACAAGGTGAATGAATATATCGATCTGGCGTCCATCCAGTTGCACGGCGCGCATGCGTCCGCCACGTTCATCCAGGATTTTGACGAGGACATGATCCGCCACGGCCTGCCTTTCGCCTCGGTCCGGTTTTCCGTCATGTACAACTGCGCGGCCGATACGTACCGCACCCTGTCCTATGCCACATGGTCCGGCCATATGGGCGCGGGCCACCGGATAGCCGATGGTCCGGTGCCGCGTGGCGAGATGACGGTCGACCCCTCCCTGCGTGATGGCAGGCGGATTGCCTGTGCCCGCTGGAATGGTGGCCACAAGGCGGCCGAATAGCATGTCAGCCTGTGGATAATCCGGTAAATCATGTGGATAACGAGGTGGATGACCTGAAAGTCCCCCAACCGCATGGCTTAAGAAACAGGTAAAAATGCGCGCTGGCCCCGCTGTGGACAGCCCCGCGTGGCGTCCGGGCAGGTGGCCCGTGGCGGCAGCCCCGGGACACGATGGCGGCTAGGGGGATGCGGGCGCGGGGGCCGGGGCAGGCGTCTGGGCCGTGGGCTTGGCGGGCAGGATGTCATCGCTGCCGCTGGAGCCTGATACAAGCTGCCACTGGCGCCGGTCATCCTGATAGCGTGACAGGCACATCAGCAGGGCCTGGTATTTCTCCAGCCGGCCCGGATCGCTGACCAGGGACAGGCAGGCCCCCTTCAGGTCACTGTCATACCGTGCCCACTGGCTGGTCAGGGCCGCCTGGCTTTTCTGCTCGGCGGTAATGCATTCCCCGTCGGTATCCTGCATCTCGATATGGGCGCGCCCGCAATTGGCGGCAATATCATATTGCGGCAGGACCAGCCTGCGCCCGTGCTGGGTATCATAGGGGTGATGGGCCAGTTTTTCTATGTCCACCCCCGGCGCGGGATGTGCCGCGGGCGCGGGCTCCAGCGGCGGGGGCAGGCTTTCGCCATGGGCCTTTGCGTATTGCGCCAGGTCATCCAGCGCCGCCATCGCCCCCCGGACGGAGAAGGAAACCGGATCATGCTCAAAGGGCACCAGCGCCCCGGTGGCGGCGGCCTTCAGCGCCTCCACCATGTCGGGCACCGTGTCGGGCTTCAGGTCGCCGCCCGCGGTGTCCCATTTCTGGCCATCAAGAAAGGTCTGGAGGGCGACGGTGAACTTGCCGATCATGAGCATGGCCGTCTCCACCCCCCGCGGGTTGCGGTAACGCCCGTGGCGCTGATGGATGGCAATGCCGATCGTGCCGCTGGCGGAGCGGTAGAACATGACATCCAGCGACCCCTGATGAGACATGACCATGGGCTGGCCGCCCGGTCCGCTATTGGCGAAGATCCAGTCAGGATCGGCCGCGCGGGCCGGTGACATGGCGCATAGGGTCCCGATTGCCAGGATGGCAGCAGGTAGCAGGCGCATCCCGGCTTTTTCCTTCCGTCTGTGCATGAATGTCATTGCGGGCCGCATGATAACGATACCGTCCCCCCTTGGCCAATGCCGCCGGTCGGGAGTGCGCCGGCCCGGGTGGGAAAATGAAAATCTTCTTTACTATTATTCCATCGGGCAACGTGGCACGCATCGCGCTGGAAGCATGACATGCTTTGTCGCATATTGGCCATGACCAGACATCATGAGGAAATCCATGCCCGCAGGGGGCGGCAGGGATATTTTCTTGCCACGATTGTGACATTATATGTCAATATCACACGACTGTGATTATTATGTTCCATAACTCCGATTCGTCGGTCTCTGTCGCAATGGGGATTGTCGCAAAGTGAACAGGAAACTGAACCTGCTTGTGGGCTGTCTGGCGTTTGCCGCCGTTCCGGGGGCGGCCATGGCCCAGTCCTATGATGAGAAGCCGCGCGCCGTGCCGGTGGCCATGCTGCCCGAGGACGAGAGCGCCAGCCCCAGCCCGTCGCAGATGCTGGTGGATGAACGCGCGGGGGGCTGGGTGGCCATCCATCACACGCCCGATTCCGGTGTGCATACCGACCTGTGCATCGCAGGCTCCGAAAGCGAGATCCTGATGTTCCGCGCCGATGCCGATTCGCTGCAGGTGCGCAGCGCGGATGACCACTGGACCCTGGCCAGCGGCCAGAAGGGCGACATGACCGTAAGCGTGGGGTCCTATAGCCGCGTCTTTCACATGCAGGCCAATGATGCCACCACCCTGTCGGCCGATATCGCGCCCACGGAACTGACCCCGCTGCTCGATGCCATGGCGGGCGCGCGCATGGCGGTAGTGAAATTCGGGGACCGCACCACCCTCAGCGTCAATCTGGTGGGCAGCGTTCCCGTGCTTGACCGCTTCCGTGGATGTGCGGAAACCCAGCACTTTGCCGATCTGGGGCATGGCGCGGGGCAGAAGGCGTCTCCTTTCTAGCCCTGTCGCGCCGGTTGCGCGTGCATGGCTGCCCGCACGTTGCGCCGTGGTGACAAGGCGGGCCTGTATGGCGGAAACTTCCGGCCGTGACTGTCAGCGATGGCTGATACCCAATGGAAGGAATACAGGACGTGAGGCGACGGTTTCATCTTGGCGTGCTGGCGGGACTCGCCATTATGGTTACGGGACCACTTTCCGGTGCTGCGCTGGCGCGCGCGCCGAAGCCCCCGGCCGAACCCCCTGCGTCCACGCCTGTCCTTGATGTCGCGGCGTTTCAGACGCAGGCGGCCCGGTATGTGGGCAGGCCCGTGCGGATAGAGGGGTGCTATATCACCTCGGCCAATTCCGGGGGGGCGGACTGCGCCGCGTTCCGTATTGCGGACCTGCCGGGCCAGGTGGACTGGAACGGCACCGTCCCGCTGGATGGCCCGACCATGGAGGACGCCTCGCTGCGCAGGGCCCAGCAGATCTGTGGCGACACCGGCCAGCAGCCGCAGTGCCGGGCCGAGGTCAGCGGCGTGGTCTATGATCCGTTCGGGGACATGGGGGTACAGGGCCAGCGTAATTTCGAACTGCGCAATGCCCGCATCCACTGGCTGGCCGAACCCGCGCCAAAGGGGCATCCGTCATCCGCTGCCCGTCATGTGGCGCGCTGAACCATTCCGGGTCCCGTCCCGTCTCCTGCCGGGGCGGGGACAAGCCTAGCCTGCGTGGCCAAGCAGGCGGGACAGCAGCGTGAAACCGCTCCCGCACAGCAGGCTGCCCATGACCACCATGGGCACGATCCACATCTCGCGCATGAGCGTTTTCACACGCGCCAGCGTATGGTGCGTGAACGGGCTGCGCGTGGCAGGCAGGGCCGGGGTAAGCATGCGTGTCATGGCGTGACGTCCCGGGGCGTGGCATGGCCCCAAAAAAGCGGCTGCGGTTCGTGAGCGGTGGCGCGTAATGCGGACAGGGCACGGGCCTGTCAAGCATGAAAATTGCAGGCAGCGCGAAAGCAGGTGGATAGGAAGCGGAAAACGGCTTTTCCCCGCCATTTTCCATGCATGATATGCTTTTAATGCGCGGCGGCGTTGCGGGGTATGACCGTATGCCCGATAAGGTGCGTTTGGCCATGCCTGCATGGTCTCCCTTCCGCACGGGATTCGTCCATGACTCCGCTCGCGCTGATCCTGACCGGCCTTGGCTCCATTGCCCTTCTTCTTGTCCTGATCCTGTGGGCGCGGCTGCATCCCTTCGTGGCACTGCTGGGTGTCGCGGTGGCGGTGGCGCTGCTGACCGGCATGCCGGTGGCGAAGCTGGCCGATTCGATTCAGGGCAGCATGGGCCGCACCATGGGCCATATCGCCATTATCGTGGCGCTGGGGGCCATGATCGGGCGCATGATCGACCTTTCCGGCGGGGCGGCCGTGGTGGCGGCCCGGCTGGTCAGCCGCGTCGGTGCCGCCCATGTGCCGCTGGCGCTGGTCATCGCGGCCTTCGGGGTGGGCATTCCGGTCTTCTTTGAAGTGGGCGTCATCATGCTCATGCCGCTGGTCTATGGCATGGCGCGGCAGACGGGCCGCGCGCCCGCGGTGTTCGGCATCCCCATGGCGGTGACCATGCTGACCGTGCATGCCCTGCTGCCGCCCCATCCCGGTGCCGTGGCGGTGGCGGGCGCGCTGGGCGTGGGGGCGGGGCACATGCTGCTGCTGGGCCTGCCGCTGGCCGCCGTGGCCACGGGGCTGACCTATGTGCTGACGCGCCCGATCATGGCCCGGCCCTTTGGCTGCACGCCCGATATCCGCGCTGTGGTGGAGGAGGCGCGCAACGCCACCCGTAATCATGACGCGGCGGACGGCCCGGCCCGGCTGTTCATGCAGGCCAGCCAGCAGCGGCCGGTCAGCATTGGCGAGATCGCGCTGGTGATTGCCGTGCCGGTCCTGCTGATGGTGGGGGGCACGCTGGCGGGTGAACTCATGGCGCCGGGGCGCCTGCGTTCCGTGCTGGTGTTTGTGGGTATCCCCTTCATTGCCCTGGGGCTGGATGTGGTGCTGTGCGCGTGGCTGCTGGGGCTGCGGCGCGGCATGGCGCTTGGCACCGTGTCCGATGTGGTGGCGGCCGCCCTGCCGGGCACGGCCATCATCATCCTTATTACCGGGGCGGGGGGCGCGTTTGCGCAGGTGCTGGTGGGCAGCGGGGTGGGGGATGCGCTGGGTGGCCTGCTGGCCGCGACCGGCCTGCCACTGCTGGTGCTGGCCTTCGTGCTGACCATGATCCTGCGCGTGGCGCAGGGGCCGACCACCGTGGCCCTCATGACCACGGCAGGCATCCTTGGCCCCATGATCGGGCGGCTGCATCTGGACCAGACGCATCTTGCACTGATGGCGCTGGCCATGGGGGCAGGGGGCATGGGGCTGTCCCATGTCAATGATGCCGGGTTCTGGATCGTAACCCGCATGTGCGGCGTCAGCGTGCGTGAGGGGCTGCGGAGCTGGAGCGTGATGACGCTCATTGCCTCCGTGCTGGTCTTTGCCGGTGTGGCCACGCTGTGGGCCGTGCTGCCTGCCTGAGCGGGGGATGGATAAAAGCTAAAGTTTCCGGGTGCCGCCTTTTTTCCAAAAGGCGGCGTCCTTTAAAGCTTTTTGGAAAAGGCTTCACCAAAAACGTCTTTATGCTTTCAACCTGTCAGGGGAAGAAGGTAAGGGGCGGTCCTGCTTGCCGCGTTGCGGGCAACATCATGCGGCGTGCCTGCGGCAACGATCCGGCCGCCACCTTCGCCCGCCTGCGGCCCCATGTCGATGATCCAGTCCCCCCTTGCCGCCACGCGCATGTCATGTTCGGCCACGACCACCGTATGCCCCGCATCGACCAGCGATTGCAGGTGTATCTGCAAGCGGTCCACATCCGCCGGGTGCAGGCCGGTTGTCGGTTCATCCAGAATGTAGAGCGTATGCCCCCGGCGCTGTTTCTGCAGTTCGGTCGCAAGCTTGATGCGCTGCGCCTCGCCGCCCGACAGTTCGGTGGCGGGCTGCCCGAGCTTGAGATAGCCAAGCCCGCCCTGCTGCAATGTGGCAAAGGCGGCCGCAAGTGCAGAGGTGTTGGCAAAGAAGGTGGCGGCCTCGTCCACCGTCATGGCCAGTATATCGGCAATGGATTTGCCGCGCAGGGTCACCTCCAGCACCTCGGGCCGGTAGCGCGTGCCGTGGCAGGTGGGGCAGGGGGAATACACGCTGGGCAGGAACAGCAGTTCCACCATGACCGAGCCCGCGCCCTCACAGGTGGGGCAGCGCCCCTTGGGCAGGTTGAATGAAAAGCGGCCGGCGTCATAGCCGCGTGCCTTTGCCATGTCGGTTGCGGCATAGAGCTGGCGAATGGTGTCGAACAGGCCGGTATAGGTGGCAAGATTGGAGCGCGGCGTGCGCCCGATCGGTTTCTGGTCGATCATGACCAGCCGTTTCAACGTGTCCGCACCCGCCGTGACCTGCCCGCGCGGGGTGCCTTCGGGCAGGTCATCAATGCTGTCCTCATCCGGGTCCGCCGCCAGTTTCTGCCCCAGTGCGTGCGCTACCAGCACGGGTAGCGCCTGGCTGACCAGACTGGATTTGCCCGAGCCGGACAGCCCGGTCACGGTCACGAACGTGCCCAGCGGGATTTCCACACTCAGGTCGTGCAGGTTGTTCCACGTCACCCCCGCAAGGTTCAGCCACCCCGTGGGTGCGCGGGGCGCGCCCGCGATGGGCGCATCCCCCGCGAACAGGTAGGGCGCGGTGCGGGAAAGGGGGACCGAGCGCAGCCCGTCGGGCGGGCCGCTATACAGGATTTCCCCACCCCGTGTGCCCGCATCGGGGCCGACATCGACAATCCAGTCGGCCCGGCGGATCAGGTACAGGTTGTGTTCGACAATGAAGAGCGAGTTGCCTGCCGCCTTCAGCCCCTCCAGCGCATCCAGCAGGTTGTGGGCATCGGCCGGATGCAGCCCGCTGGAGGGCTCATCCAGTACGTAAACCACGCCAAACAGGCTGGAGCGGATCTGCGTGCCCAGCCGCAGGCGCTGGTATTCCCCCGGCGACAGGGTGGTGACGGAGCGGTCGGCCTGCAGGTAGCCCAGCCCCAGCCGTTCCAGCACCGCAATGCGCGCGATCAGGTCGGCCGCCATCCGTTGCGCTGCAATGGCCGTGGCATCGCCTGCCTGCGGTGTGGCGCCCAGCGCCAGCGTGCCATCGGCCAGCGGGGCGAGCGTGCGCGCGATGGTGGCAAGCGGCTGGCGCGTCATCTGTGCGATGTTCAGTCCCGCCAGCGTAACCCGCAGGGCATCCGGGTTCAGGCGCTGGCCATGACAGGTGGGACACGGGGTCGCGGTCAGGAACCGTTCGGCCCGCCTGCGCATGGCCGCACTCTGGGACGTGGCGAACGTGTGCAGTACATAGCGCCGCGCCCCGGTAAAGGTGCCGTTATAGCCCGGCGGGATGTGCTGGCTGATCGCGCGCTGCACGGCGGCGTGGTCCAGGCCGGGATAGACGGGATAGGTCGGGGTCTCGTCCGTATACAGGATCCAGTCGCGGGTTTCCTGTGGCAGGTCGCGCCACGGGCAGTCCACGTCCACCCCTTTGGTAATCAGGATATCGCGCAGGTTCTGTCCCTGCCATGCGGTAGGCCAGGCGGCCACGGCGCGCTGGCGGATGGACAGGCTGTCATCGGGTACCAGCAGGGCCGTGGTGGTGTCCATGATGCGGCCCTGACCGTGGCATTGCGGGCAGGCCCCCATGGGTGTGTTGGCGGAAAAGGATTCCGCCTCCAGCCGCGGCATGCAGGCGGGGTAGTGCCCTGCGCGCGAATAGAGCATGCGCAGCAGGTTGGACAACGTGGTGATGCTGCCCACCGATGACCGTCCCGTACCCGTGCCGCGCTGCTGCTGGAGTGCTATGGCAGGCGGCAGCCCCTCTATGCCGCCCACATCGGGCACCGGCATCTGCCGGAAAAGTCGCCGGGCGTAGGGAGAGACGGATTCCAGGTACCGTCGCTGGGCTTCCGCGTACAGTGTGCCGAACGCAAGCGAGGATTTGCCCGAGCCGGATACCCCGGTGAACACCACCAGCCTGTCGCGCGGCACATCCACATCCACATTCTTCAGGTTGTGTTCGCGTGCGCCGCGCACCTGCACGAAATCCGCCCGGCTGTGCGGGTCGGCTGAAGGGGATGGGGCGGGGGAGTCATGCGACATGAAAATGGCCTTTGCGCGCTGTCCCGGCCGGGACCGGGTTCCGGACTGTCATTATAGCGCCGCCAGATCATTTTGCATGGCCGGGGTTTGGTATTATCGAACGTTATATAATTGACGATATGGGTATGACCGGGGCCCTGCTTGACCGTCGGCACCGCGCGGCGCATCAGGAAGGCTGGGTCATGACGACATGAAGGATCGGGCGGGTACAAGCATGAAACGAGTCATCATACTGGGCGTCTCCCTCTGTCTGTGTTCGGCGGGCATGGCGCATGCGGCCCATCAGGGAAACACGGCACCCATCGTGGCCGAGGCCGAGCGCCATGTTGCCGCCACCCAGCCGGACCCCGGGGGGGTGGTGTTCCGTAATGTGGCGGTGCACGGCATGGATGGCGCATCCGTGGTGTGTGGCGAGATGGCCGCGCATGACACGCCCGCAGGCAGCGTGCACATGAAATTCGGCTATGTGCAGGGGCAGGACGACCCGGTGGTGTTCAGCGGGCGTGACGTACCGCAGAAGATCAGTTTCAACGAGGTCAATTCCTGGCTCAATGACAGCATCAAGCTGGAAGATCTGGAAGAAATGGGCTGCGTGCCCAAGGGCACCTATCACAGCTACAATGAGCGCCTGAATCAGGTCATGTCCCAGCGCAAGCAGTTTGGCGTGAACTGAGCCGGGCAACCCGCGCCGGTATCATGTGTTCACGACATGCATGCTGTCCGCTGGGCCGGGTCCTGAACGGGTTGGCAGGGGGCGGCAGATGTGTACGCTGCATGCCATACGGATGATGGAACCCGGCAGGGGGGCATGCGCGCAGGCGTGGTGTCATGCCGGGTGATGGAAGGGAATTCATGACAGATGTAACGCAGGCCATGCTGGGTCAGGACGTGATTGCGGCCGGTTCGGGCCGTATGGGCACGCTTACGGCGGTCAACGCCGATGGCACGATCCAGATTACGGTGGATGGCCCGGCGGAAAGCACCTTCAATGTTCCCCTCTCATGGGTGCAGTCTGTCGATAACGGCAAGATCCTGCTCAGCCACACGGTGGAGGACGTGCAGTCCTACACCCCGCCGGCCTGAACGGTCTTCCGGTAACACGACAGGAATGTCCGGGTATCTGCCAGGGCGTATTGAAAAACGCCTGCCCCCGGGTTCCGTCATGTCCCGCGCTCCGGCACCCGCGGGCGCAGGTGGCAGGAAAGGTGGGGGCGTGGCATGGTGGACAGGACAGGCCCGGTACCCGCTCCGCTGATGGCGGCGGGTGATGATACGTTCCGCGTGCCCCTGCGCGCCACGCCTGCCATGCTGCGGGCCAGCATCGCGGGCCTGCGCATGCCGGTATTCGCCCCCGCGCGCCGTGCGGCCGATCTGGTGGACCTGGCCCGGTTCGACCCGGCCCTTGTGCTGGATATCCGTTATGCCACGGCCCGCAACTTTCTGGGCTTTCCCGTTTATCCCGCCGCGCGGGCCTTCCTTCAGCGCCCGGCGGCGCGTGCCCTGTCCCATGCGCGGGGGCTGGCGGCGCGGCACGGGTATGGCCTGCTGGTCTATGATGCCTACCGGCCATGGCATGTCAGTGCGCTGTTCCGCCATGCGGTGCCGGAAAGCCTGTATGATTTCGTGGGTGATCCCGCCCATGGCTCGCGCCATAACCGGGGGTGTGCGGTGGATCTGACTTTGTGGGACCTGACAACCCGGCAGGTTGTTCCCATGCCATCCGGCTTTGATGAAATGACCCCGCGCGCGCATGTGGGGTATGTGGGCGGCAGCGCGCGGGCGCGTGGGTGCCGTGACCTGCTGGCCACCATCATGCAGGCCAGCGGCTTTGAACCGCTGGCCGAGGAATGGTGGCACTTCGATTTCCGGGACTGGCGGGATTATGCCGTCATGGACCTGTCTTTCGACGAGATTGGGCGCACGCTCACGCCCTGAACGGTGCGTACCGTCGCGGTGGACTGTCCGGAAACTTTTGTCCCTTTTTATCCATGGCCTGTTTCAGGCGGCCCTTAATTGTCGTGCAATGTGCGGTCAATCGTGCGGCCTGCCTTCTCGCCCGGACCCTTTGGTGGGTCGAGGGTGTCCTGCACCTTGTCACCAAAATGATCCAGTTTTTCGCCTGCCGTCTCATGGTGGCGTTTGCAGGCGCTCAGGCCCGTGCCCGCCAGTGCCAGCGCCAGGCCCAGAAGGGCGATCGAGCGCAGGCTGCGCCATGCGGGCGTGGGGGTAAGCGGCCGGGATGCCGTTACCACGCGGTCATGATGCAGGGCGATGCGGAACTGGATATGGGCGGGATCATGGGCTTTGTCTGGCGGGGTTGTGCTGCAATGGCTCGGGGTGCCCATGGTCCGTAAATCCTGTGCTGGGAGACTGTGTGTGAAACAGCAGGGCAGGTGGGATGGTTCCCGGCACACGGGAATGTGAGCGCGCTTAACCGAACATGGCCCGGCATTCCGGGCACAGGCGCAGGAAGCGGCCATCGGCCACGAAGGCGCTGTCGCAGTTCAGGCAGGTGCGGCGGACCTGATCGGGCCGGTCCATGGGTATGGCATGGCGGATGCGGTGACGGCGAAGATGGGCCTCCAGCGTTTTGATGTTCAGGCCCAGCCTGCGGGCCGTTTCACGGGTGGAGCATCCCTGCTGGCGCAGTTGTGCGACCGAGGGGGCAAGCCGGCCCCAGTCCAGCCGTGGCGGGCGGGTGCGGTGTGGGGCGGGGGCGGCATGTGTGTGGGTGTGTGCATTTTTCATACCCAAATTGTGTTAAAAAAACGCACATACGGCAAGGAAATAATGCGCGCCTGTGCGAAAGAATCGTTGCCTTCAGAATATTTGTGTATTTTTAACGCACGAATGGAAAGGTCCCCCATGCAAGATCCCTACCTGCCCGATGGCTGCACGCAGGCCGCCATCGATGCCCGATTCGCACCCGATGAGCCACCATGGGTCGCCTGGCATGTCCGCCAGCTCCGGCAGTACCTGCTGCGTCTGGGCATGATCCGGGCCGAACTGGCGGCCGCGCGTTTTGTGGGGCCGTATGATACGGACGATATCGTGGACGCCCTTGATGGGGAGATGGAAGCGGCCCGTCAGGCGATCACGCATCCCGAGCCCATGCGGACCAGCCATTTCCATTTGAAAATGGACGGCGCACCCGGCACATATCAAGGCTACCTGCCCTGTTCGCATGGAGATGCCCCGATGACCGACCCGACCATCCTGCCCGATCTGGACCATGAACATTTCCTGCGGCGCGCCTTTGCCGTGGCCGAACGCGCGCGGCAGGGGGGCGACCACCCCTTTGGCTGCATACTGGTCGATGCCACGGGCAAGGTGGTGCTGGAACAGGGTAATGGCTATACGGCGGAAGGGGGCGACATGACCGCCCATGCCGAACGCCTGCTGGCCACGCGGGCTTCAAAACGGTTTCCACCCGCCGAACTGGCGGGCTGCACGATGTACACCTCGGCCGAACCCTGTGCGATGTGTGCGGGTGCGGTGTACTGGGCCGGGATTGGCCGCGTCGTGTATGGCCAGAGCGAACACGACCTCAAGGCAATGACCGGCAACCACCCGGAAAACCCGACCCTGGACCTGCCATGCCGCACGGTGTTTGACGCAGGCCAGCGCAGGGTGGCCGTCATCGGTCCCCTGCTGGAAGCGGAAGCCGCTGAACTGCAACGTAGCTTCTGGGCCGAAGGGAAAGCGTAACAGACTGTTTAAAAACACTATATTTACAAAATAAAAGTTTTTGGGTGTCGCCTTTTTTCAAAAAGGCGACGGTCTGGGGCTTTTGGAAGAAGCTTCACCAGAAACTTCTTTATGATCTGCAGGCTTCAGGCATACGGGCTTTCAGAACCCGTTCGTGGTCGTCTGTCCGGTTGCCATGGAATAGGAGCAGGCCCGGTCCCCGTCGGTGACCACCAGCCAGATGATGTTGCGCAGCCCGACATAGAACTGCCCCGCGTCGCGCAGCGAGGTATAGCCATGATGGCGGAACCATGCGGCAATGATGGTGGTTGGCTGGCTGCCGAATGACTTCTTGACCGTATCAAGCAGCCTGTCGCACTGCGCGTGGGTGAAGCTGTCATGGTTCTGGTACCAGATACCGACCAGGATGCTGTTGCGCCTGGGGTCGAAATCGGCCACCGGCATCATGTCGCTGTCATAGGTGTCGGGCAGGCTGTCAATTTCATGCTGCATGGCGCGTTCGGCACGGATCAGGCCCAGGTCCATCATGGTCAGCTTGTCGGCAAACAGGGTGCTTATGACCTGTGATGGTGGTGTCTGTGCGGCAGCGGGACGAGGGCAGGCGCATGCAAGGGCGCAGAGCAGGAACAGGTAACGCAAGATATTCCCCCATGGCGGAGTGGTTCGGGCCATTGTGATCATGGATGCGCCCGGTCTGCGGCCTGTATGAGCGTGCAGGCCCGGTGTGTCATGACAGGAATTAAATAAAAATAACTTTTCAGGCCATGTGCCTTGCCTTGAATGTTATGCGCATAAAGCCTATCTGCCATGAACATAACAACTGTCTTGGTGGTGAACGGGAGCGCGCGATATGACGCGGAGGAAACTTGCCCTGCGTGGGTGGATGCAGGTGCTGCGGGGTCAGATCGTGCGTGAGATCGGGTACGCCATAAGCCATGCCCGGCTGCAACGCCGGGGCATGCTGATTGAAAAGCTGGGGCATGGCCTGCTCTATCGTGCCCACCGGCTGGGAGCGCCCGCGCCGGGTACGGGCCAGACCGCCCCCGAAGGCACGGCGGCCCCAGGCTGGCATGGATAGGCAGACCCGCAGCCCTGTAGGCAAACTGCTTTAAAATAACGCATTGGTAAAAAATAATAAAAGTTTTCGGGTGCTGCCTTTTTTTAAAAAGGCGGCATTTTCCAAGACTTTTCGGCAAATGCCTTACCAGAAACCCTTTTACGACCTGCAGCCGTTTCCGGGGCCGGGTGTCCGGTACAGCCTTTAAGAAAAATCCACGCGACTCTCAACGAGTCGGGAAAAACATGCACCTTATCCCCGGTTCCTGCTGTTTCTATCCACAGGGTTGCCCGGATATTCGTCCCCTGAATCTGTGGATAAGGCCTGCGGGCGGCGTGTCAGCGATGGCCCGCGATATGCTGCATGTCATCGCCCACATGGCGCAGCGCATCGCGCACGGACATGTGGCGGCGGTTGCCCGCTTCCGACACCACGGTCACGGTTGCGGTCATGCCCGCGGCCAGCACCAGCCCCTGCGGCACGCTGTCAATGTGCACGCGCACCGGAATGCGCTGTGCCAGCCGCACCCAGGTATAGACCGGGTCCACCGCCGGCAGGCCCTGAATGGAAGATGCGGCGTTGTTGCTGGCAATGCCGCGGGTAATGCTTTCCACATGGCCGAACAGCGGCTCATGAAAACCCATGAGGTCCAGCCGCACGGGTTCGCCAACAGCGATGGAATGGATTTTCGTTTCCTCAAAATAGCCGTCCACCCAGTAGGAATCCGCATCGATGACCTGGATGTTCACCTGCCCCGCATTGGCATAGTCCCCCGCGCGCATGGTCAGGTTGGTGACGTAGCCGTTGATCGAACTGCGGACTTCGGTGCGTTCCAGGTTGATGCGTGCCTGCTTCAGGTCGGCCAGCGCCCCGGCATACTGGGCTTCCGCCTGCTGGGCTACGGCCTCGAACTGCTGCTTTTCCTCGCCCGATACCGCAACGCCCGAAATCTTCTGCCGCCGTTCGTACTGTGATGTCCTGAACTCCAGATCCGCGCGGCGTTCGTTTACCGCCGCCGTGGCGATATCCACCTTCACGCGGAAATCGAACGGATCGATCACGTACAGCACATCCCCCTTGTGGACGAACTGGTTGTCCTGCACGCGCACGTCGTTGATCTGGCCGGAAATGCGCGGGGCGATATTGGCAACCTGCGCCCGGACCTGTCCGTTACGGGTCCAGGGGGAGGCCGTGTAGTAATCCCACAGCACGATGGCCACGATGGCGGCCACCAGCAGGATGGTCAGGGTAATGGCCAGGCGCACAAGGCGGTTTGCATATGCGAACACGTCAGCATTCTCTCACAGGATCAGGGTATACAGGCCGACAAGGCAGATCAGCAGGCCAAACTGCGCCAGTGGCGGGTTCCACACGAACCGCCACAGGTTGAACCATGACAGTACCGCCCGCAGTGCCAGCAGCGTGCACAGTGCCAGCCCGAGATTCATGACGAAGGCGGAAACCAGCACGCCCTCCACATCCACGACCTGCCGCATCAGCCCGCCTTCCGTGTCCGGATAATGCCGTAATGCCGCAACCGTGGCGCCGCCGCCTGCCACCCCCGCAGTACCGCATTCAGCCCCGCCAGCAGGTTTATTGCCGCGACCTGCGTCTGCGGTGGCAACTGCGCCGCAGGGGCGGGCACGGCATCCAGCGCCTGTTGCAGGGGGGCGGTTACCGTCCACGGCGCGCGCAGCACCAGGGCGCGCAGGGCCAGTTCGGCCGCGGGGCGCAGCAGGGGATTCTTCTGCGCCTGAAGGGCATAGAGGCGTGCGCGTGCCAGCGCACCTTCCAGTTCCGCAAACGTGGCAAAGCTTTCCATCTGTCGGGCATGGCTGGCGGTGGCGGGCAGGCGGTCGGTCCAGAACTGCATCTGGGCCAGCCGGTCATAGGCGCGGGTCAGGCGGGTCGGGCCATCGGCCGCGCCCCGGCCGGCCATCTGGCGTTCCAGCGCGCGGACGATGCTTGCCCCCATCCAGAACCGCTGCCGGCGCGCCGAGGGCGGGAACAGCAGTACCAGGATGATGAAGGCCAGCAGGGCCGCCAGCAGGTAGAAGATGTTGCGGTTGAGGAATTCCGTCGGGTTGTAGCTCTGGTGGTTGTCCAGCCCCAGTATGGCAAAGAAAAAGACCCCGTAATTGAACCCGATCGCTGCCGTGGACGGGCGCATGAGCAGCAGGCAGGCGATGAAGGTCTGGGGCAGGAGCGTCAGCGCCAGGAAGGGCATGTCCGCCCCGTGCAGCAGCACGAAGAAGTTCAGCACCGCCGCCGCCAGCACGCTGCACGGCATGCCGATCACGGCCCCCATGCCAAAGCGCGCGGTATCCACGTTGGTGGCGGCCAGTGTCAGGGTCAGCGCGGTCTGGGCCAGGGCTACGGTCGCCCCCGGCAGCCCGGTCATGACGCACACCCCCGCCGCGAAGGAAAATCCCACCAGAACCCGCAACGCGCCCGTAAAGGCCAGCATGTAATTGGGCTGGACCGCAATATTGATGGTCTGGCTGAATTCGGGGTGCGGTTTTCCCTCGGCCAGCATGTCCTGCCCCGCATGCAGCCGCGTGCGCGCAGCAAGCATGCACGCCGCGCGTTCGATGGCAAATGCCTCGTCCCGGTTGGGGATATGGCCGGGCTGCGTGGCGCGGATCATGTCGAGCATGTGGAGCGTGAACCCGACCTGATCGGTGCGCAGGTCGGTCTGGCGCGCGGTGCGGGCAATGGCGTCCTCCACCACGGGGGCGATGCCGTCATGGCCGGCATGGCGGCCCAGCCCGCGCGCGCAGTCCAGCACCGCAAGCATGCAGGCCATGGCCAGCCGGGCGCCATTGGCCCGCAGGCCGCCCCGTTCCAGTTCCGTGCGGGCATAGGACAGGGGGGTGGTCAGGGCCAGCACGCGCGCGCCCAGCCGGATATCCGCCTGCGCTCCCCTGTCCTGCCCGTGCTGGAGGGCGGCGCGCGCGGTTTCGCTAATGGGGCGGGTCAGCTGTTTCAGCCCATCCGCCAGGCCCCGCCAGGCCGCGGGTGAGCCGGACAGGATATTGACCACCGCCACCGCAAAGACCCCAAGCGTGATGGCGGATGCGCGCGATACGGCGATGTTGAAGACATTCTGGGGCGTATCGATGCAGTTTACCGCCACCAGTGCCACGGTATAGCCCGACAGCAGGGCGGCGTAGGAGCGGAAGTCACGCTCCAGCGACCCCACGAACGCGCACGCCGCAAGCCACAGCGCCACACCGCCCAGGAATGGCCCGCGCTGCTGGTTCCACACCGCCACCAGAACGATGGACACACCCATGCCCACCAGCGTGCCCAGCAGCCGGTAAAAGGCCTTGGACAGCGCCTGCCCGCGCAGGGGCTGCGCCAGGATCATGACCGTGACGCCCACCAGCAGCGGATTGTCGAGCTGCAGCCAGAAGGCGGTGGCCAGCCCGAGCACCAGCGCGCACCACGTACGCAGGCTGAACCCGATCCATCCCGGCGGCAGCCTGTCCAGCCATGGCAGGAGCGCGCGTGTCCCGTCATGGATGCGCTGCATGTGACTGGCCTGTATCCCTGCCATGGCCTCCCTGACCGTCTGGTGGGTTCAAGGCGCTCAATACACTGAAAATAGCCGCCTATTCATAACAAATGATGTACAGCCATTTTTTTGCCGCACGGGGCCGGGTCAGGCGGGCGAGACCACGCGGTGGCGCACCACCTCACCCACGAAGATCAGCGCCGGGCTGCCCACATCCGCCGCACTGGCCTGTGCGGCCAGTGTGCCCAGCGTGCCGGTTATGACCCGCTGGTCGGGGCGGGTGCCACGCTCCACAATGGCGGCGGGCCAGTCGGGCGACAGGCCATGCTCCATAAGCCTGGCGCACAGGGCGGGCAGGGCGGACACACCCATGTAGATCACCACCGTCTGGCCCGCGCGTGCCATGCTGTCCCACGGCAGGTGCAGCGTGCCGTCGGCGCGGGCATGGCCGGTCACGAACAGGCAGGCCTGCGCGCAGTCACGGTGGGTGAGCGGAATGCCGGCATAGGCCGCACAGCCATTGGCCGCCGTGATGCCCGGCACGACCTGAAAGGGAATGGCGGCTTCCAGCAGCGCCTCGATTTCCTCCCCCCCGCGCCCGAACACGAACGGATCACCACCCTTGAGCCGCAGCACGCGCTGGCCCGCGCGCGCGCGGCGCACCAGTTCGGCATTGATCTCTTCCTGCGGCATGGTGTGTCTGTTGCGGCGCTTGCCCACGAACACCAGTTCCGCATCACGGCGCACCCGGTCCAGCAGGCCGGGGGAGAGGAGCTGGTCATATAGGACGCAGTCTGCGTTCTGCATCATGTGCAGCGCGCGCAGGGTCAGCAGGTCCGGGTCACCCGGTCCCGCGCCAACCAGCCAGACCTCGCCGCGCGGGGTGGTACTGGCCAGGATGTCGTCCAGTACCGCGCGCGCGCGCGCCGTGTCGCCCGTGCGCGCGGCCTGCGCGCCGGGGCCGTCGAGGAAGGTTTCCCATACCTGCCGGCGGCGCGATATGTCGGGGCAGGCCGTGCCAACGTGTTCACGCTGCTGCTGCATGAATATGGCCAGCGTGCCGGTGCCTTCGGGTATGGTGCTTTCCACCTGTTCGCGCAGGCGGCGCGCCAGCACGGGGGCGGCCCCCCCGGTCGAGATGGCGATGCGCACCAGCCCGCGATGGACCTGCGCGGGGGTGATGAAAGTGGAAGGCTGCGGGTCATCCACCGCGCAGACGGGAATGTTCGCCGCGCGTGCCAGCCCCGCCACGATGCGGTTGACCGCGCGGTCATCGGTTGCGGCATAGACCAGCCTGCAGCCGGGCAGCGTGGCGCGCAGGGTGGCCTCATCCGCGCTGGTGGCAATGTGGGTGATCGTGCCGTCTTCCTGCCATGCCCGCATTTCCTCATCCAGCCGTGCGGCAATGACGTCCACCCGCGCATGATGGGCCAGCAGCAGGCGCACCTTGTTGGCGGCGATCATGCCGCCCCCCACCACCAGCACCCGGACATTGTCCAGCCGCAGCGCAATGGGGAACCATGCGGGTTCGGAACTATCGGTCATGCACTCAAACAGCCGGGCGGGCCGGCATCCTGTAGCTTGGGGAAAGAGGGGCCGTTCAGCCTGCTCGGGGCAGGGCTTGGGCGGGTATCAGTGGGAGGCGACGTTCTTCAGCCCTTCGGCATAGCCCCAGCGCGCCCATGTCGAGCGGTCCTTGACCGATCCCGGCGTGTTGGTGGCGCATGCGGCCAGTGACAGCATGATGGCACAGAGACCAAGGACGGGAAGAAGACGGGCCAAAAAAACCTCCTGCACAACGCAATCGCTCCCATAGCAGAAAAGCCGTGCCTTCACCACGCCAATACGTGAAGGACCTGCGCGTGCGCGCGTCTTCACACCGTACGGGCAAAAGGTGATAAGCAACCCGTCCCGGTCCTGCGCCGTGCAGGCCACAGCCCGTGAAGGGGAAAAAAAGGGAATGCAGCCGATGGAAACCATCAGCACCGTGGCCGGACTGCGCGCGTGCGTACGGGCCTGGAAACGCGAAGGCGCGCGGGTGGGGGTGGTGCCGACCATGGGTGCGCTGCATGCGGGCCACCTGTCACTGGTACAGGCGGCGCGTGCGCGGATGGATCGTGTCATCACCACGGTTTTCGTCAATCCCATCCAGTTCGACAATGCCGATGACCTGGCAACCTATCCCCGCACGCTGGCGGAGGATGGCCGCCTGCTGGCGCAGGCTGGGGTGGATGTGCTGTATGCCCCCACGGCCGCTGAAATGTATCCGCCCGGCTTTGCCACGCGCATTACCGTGGCGGGGGTATCCGCCGGGCTGTGCGGGGGGGTGCGGCCGGGGCATTTTGATGGCGTGGCGACGGTCGTGTGCAAGCTGTTCATGCAGACGCTGGCGGATTGTGCCTTTTTTGGTGAAAAAGACTTCCAGCAGGTGCAGGTGATCCGCCGCATGGTGGCCGACCTTGACCTGCCCGTCGAGATCGTGGCCTGCCCCACCCGGCGGGAGGCGGATGGGCTGGCCCTGTCTTCGCGCAACCGGCGGCTGGTCCCTGCGGCCCGGCAGGCTGCCGCCGTACTGCCGCGCGTGCTGGCGGCATGCGCATCCGACATCGCGGCGGGGGGCGATGTGGCGGCCGCCCTGCTCGGTGCCCGGGACCGGCTGGCCGCAGCCGGTTTTGACCCGGTCGAGTATGTTGAACTGCGCGCAGCGGCGGATCTTCAGCCCCTGGCCATCCTGCCGCCGGGCACGCCCGCGCGCCTGCTGGCGGCGGCGTGGCTGGGGGATGTGCGGCTGATCGACAACATGCCGGTACCGCCACAGGGTGGTTGATCGGTAAAGGTAAAAGCTTTCGGGTGCCGCCTTTTTTTAAGGCACAGCGGTTTTTGAAGCTTTTTGAAAAAAGCTTCACCAAAAACTTTTACAATTTACAGGCGATTGCGTGGGGCTTCAGGCCTCGATGTGGCGGGCTTCGTCGGGCAGCATGATGGGAATGCCGTCGCGTACCGGAAAGGCCAGCCCCGCGCGCTTGCTGATCAGTTCGCCCGCCTCACGGTCATACACCAGCGGGCCCTTGGTCACGGGGCAGACAAGAATGGACAGCAGCCGGGGATCGAGCGGGGGGGCGGTCGGCTTTTCGGTCATTGCGGCATATCCCATGCAGAAGTTGCGATCATATGGACAAAACGGATTACGATGGGGATGCACCCTCGTCGGGTTCCTGTCCAGTCCCGTCCAGCAGGCTGCGCAGGATCTGCGCGCGCGCGGCAGGCGTTGGCGCCTCCAGCATCATCTGGCGCGGCGCGGTGCCAAAGGGGCAGATCATGGGCAGGGTGACAAGCAGGGCCGCGTCATCCATCTGGCGCAGGGCGTCCCACTGGGTGCTCACGCCCTGTGCCTCGCAGAAATCATGCAGCGCGTTGAGCAGGCCCTCCCGGTCAAAGGGAATATCGTCCTCGCTGTCCGTCAGGTCGGACACGAAGGAGGATGCGTCGATCCGCGCCACCCGGTAGCCCCGGCGCAGTCCCGTCTCGCGCAGCAGCCGGAAGCGGGCGATGCCGGTCAGGGTAATGGCGTAGGTGCCGTCCTCGCGCTCGGTCATGGTGGTAATGCGGCCGATGCAGCCGATGCCGTACAGTGGCGGCGTTGTGCTGTAGCCGTCATCCATGCCCGCTTCCTCGGCATCGGGCGGGATGCTGGCGTCCATTCCCTCAAGCGGGCGGGGCTGGATCATGCCGATCAGGCGGCTGGTCGCCAGTGCGTCCTCCACCAGCGCGATGTAGCGTGGTTCGAACACGTTGAGCGGCAGCCGCCCCTGCGGCAGCAGCAGGGCTTCATCAAGCGGGAACAGGCCCAGCTCCGCCGGGAAGTCCGCCAGGGTCATATCCCCTATCTGCGGAATGTGGCGGGGAATGTCATCCATGATGATGACGGTCCCCCTTCCGGCATGGCGTGTCACGAAAACAGCAGCGAGGACATGCGCCGCCGGGCGACCAGGGTGTCGGGGTCGGTCTGGCCCCATGCCTCGAACAGGCGGATCAGCTGCTTGCGCGCCGCGTCATCATTCCACTGCCGGTCCTCTTTCATGATGGTCAGCAGTTCATCGGCGGCTTCCGCCCGCTTGCCTGCCGCGTTCAGGGCCGCGGACAGTTCGAAACGGGCGGCGTAATCCTTCGGGTTGGCGGCGATGCGTGCGCGGATTTCCTCGGCTTCCTCCGCCGCCTTGCGGCCTTCGCGCTTGAGTTCGAGCGCTGCCCTGGCCCCCGTGATCTCGGCATGCTCCGCAATGGCGGCGGGGGCGTCGTTAAGTGCGGTTTCGGCCCCTTCCTCATCCCCCATCTCGATCAGGGCGCGGGCAAGCCCGCCCCATGCGGCGGGATTTTCGGGCTCGATCTCCAGCACCTGCGAGAACAGGGCGGCTGCGGCCTCGGCGCGGCCTTCCTCCATGTCCGCGCGGGCGGCATTGATCAGGTCGGCGGCGGGCAGGGTGCCCCCGCCCGCGGATTTCAGCACGTTCTCGATAAAGCGGCGGACCTCGCTTTCCGGCTTGGCGCCCTGGAACAGGTCCAGGATCTGCCCCTGCCAGAAGGCGGCCACAAGGGGGATGGACTGCAGCGGCAGGCCGATCTGGGTCAGCTGCTGGGCCAGCGCGCGGTTGGCTTCCACATCAACCTTGACCAGCCTGACCCGGCCGCCCGCCGCGCGCACCACCTTTTCCAGAACGGGGGTCAGCTGCTTGCACGGGTTGCACCATGGTGCCCAGAAATCGACCAGCACCGGCATGTCGCGGCTGGCTTCCACCACATCGCGCATGAAGGTGTTCTGCGTGCCGTCCATGACCGGGTCGGGCCGCCCGCCCGGGGGCGTGGCCACTGCCCCCCCTGCCGGACGGGAACTGTCATGCCGGGGCGTCTGGCCGATAATGTAGTCCATCTGGTCGTATTCCTGTCGGTCTGGCGGCCAGCAGGCGAGACGGGGCGATCCATCCGCCCGCTTCAAGCCCGTGATGGCCGGTTTGCATCCATACTGACATACTAGATTGGCATTCCCGGCCATAGTCGCAACCATCTGGTGGGGTGAGGAAAAAAACTTCCCGGAAAACCATTTTTCCCCCTTGCGTGGTCCGGGGCTTTGCCGTAAACACCCCTTCACCGGCACGGAGCGCGGGCGTAGCTCAGGGGTAGAGCACAACCTTGCCAAGGTTGGGGTCGTGGGTTCGAATCCCATCGCCCGCTCCAGGTTTCTACAGGAAGCCAGCCGGATACGGGGAAGCCGCCATCAGGGCGGCTTTCGTCGTTTCAGGACTGCCTGATGCGACTGTCCCTTCTTTTCCTGTCACATGAATACAAACCGTTCCGGCCCTGCTGCCTGCGACCATGCCCGGTCAGGCCCCCTGCGCCAGAGGGCAGGTGTCGCGCATCGGGCCGGAGCGACAGGCAACGGGTGTGTCTGGCTCCGGTTTGGCAGGGCTGCCGTGAGGGATATGTCCGTATCCATGCGCCAGGCCAGCGCTTCATTCCTGTCCGTAACATTTTATGGGGTAAGATGCGCATGGGAATACGGCACCCGGCGGGAAGGCGCCGCCACGGCATGCTGCTTGGCCGTAATGTACTGATTGGAACGGCAGGAATGGAAGATGCTGTTGTGAATGGATCTGAACATAAAATAAAAACAGAATATCCATATTGTCATATTGTAAATAATGACCTTGAAATTCAGGGGGTATGATTCAGGATGCTAGCGTATTCAGGTTTTGCTGTGGGCCTTGTCCTGCCGTTTCTGGCGGTGCTGGGGCCGCTGCCCTGGCTTTCTTCCGGTACGCTTGTCATCGGTGGCATTCCGGCTGCCCTGGTCTGGCTGTTTGCCTGCCTTCCGCTGACTTCCCTGTGCATGGCCGTGGCATGGAAACTGGAAAAACGGGGCCGTCAGGACAGGGATGACTGAAATGCGCGTGGCATCCACGGTTTTTATTGCCATTATCGTGCTGTCCTTTGTCGTGGCGCTTGTGTCCCGGCGCAACCATGCGCACCAGAACAGCCGGGACTTCTTTGCCGCGTCCGGCCAGTTTGGCGGGGTTCTGGTTTTCCTGCTGGCGGTGGGTGAGACCTACAGCATTGGCAGCATCATGGGGTTTCCGGCCGGGGCCCTGCATGATGGCATACCCTTTGTGGGCTGGTTCCTGGGGTATATCCTCCTGGCCTATCCCGTGGGGTATTTTCTCAATCCCCTGATCTGGAAGGCGGGCAGGCGGGCGGAGGCACTGACGTTCGCTGATCTGTTCAGGACCTGTTTCCCAAGCCGTTTTCTTGAAATCGCCGTGACCCTGAGCGCCATTTTTTTCATGCTGCCCTTTGGCGAACTCCAGATGGCGGGGCTGATCGCCACGATTGGTGAATTCCACTGGCCGTTCTCCCCCGTGGTCATTGCGGGCGGGTGCGCCGTGCTGACCTTTTCCTGGCTTGCGCTTTCCGGTGTGCGGGCACCGGCCTTCGTATCCGCCATAAAGGACAGTATCGTTATTCTTGCCGTCGTGTTCATCAGCATTGCCGTGCTGCGCCATGAGTCATGGCATGGGCTGGTTCAGGCCAGCCGTTCCATGAAACCGGCCACGGCCGGGGACAATGTGCATACCATCACCACCATCATCATCCAGGCCCTTGGCTTCTGTGTTGCGCCACAAAGTATTGCTTTTCTTTTTACGGCGCGATCGTCGGGCATCGTCCGGCGCAACCAGATCCTTATGCCGCTTTATATGCTGATGTTCCCGCTTCTGCTGCTTTGTACGCTGTATGCCAGTGCCACAGGACTGCCGCTGAGCGGGAAAAACACGGTTTTTATCGATGTGGCCCTGGCCCTGCTGCCATCCTGGGGCCTGGGTCTGGTCATGGCGGCCTGTGCATTGTCCGGGCTTGTCATTCTGGCCGGTATCTGCCTGTGTATCGGGTCGCTGGTGTCACGTAACCTTGTGCATGGGCTGCCCGACAGCCGGCAGAAGACGTGTGCCAAGCTTGTCATAACGCTGTATCTGGTTTTTTCCGTTTATACGGCCATGCATTTTTCAGTACTCATGCCGGTTCTGACAACGGTCTATTATCTGGGTATTGTCCAGTTCTTTCCCGCGGTGCTGTGCGTATGTCTTGAGCTGAGGGTTCCATCGGGCTTCGTCACGGCCGGTTTTCTTGCGGGGGAAGCCGTGTCGGTCGGGCTGGCGTTTTCCGGTGTGCCGGTGGGCAATGTGAATCCTGGCTTTATCGGTCTTGTACTGAATGCCGGCATGGTGGCGCTGGGGCTGGCTGCCAATGCTTCCCGGCCCGTGCCACGGCGCTGAATCGTACCGCCCGGCCGGCCTGTCCGGCAATAAAGGAAAAGAGCCGGGTATCGCCTTTATTAAAAAAGGCGATATTTTCCTGAATCGTTTATTGTCCGGGCAAAGGCTCACTCATCTCCGGGCACGCCGTAGGATGGCGCGGACAGGGGATTGAGGCACCGGGTCACGTAATCATTCATCTGGGGCCGCCATACCGTCCACAGTTCGGCCAGACGGTCGATGGGGGCCTCGTCCCAGTCCACGCGCAGGTCAACCAGTGGCCAGTCCTGCTCTGCCACCACGATCATGCCCGCCGAACGCACCGGCCCCGCCTCGCCCCCGGCGGCAAGCCCGGCGCGCATGGCCACAAGCAGGCGTTCACCCAGCGGCAGGCTTTCATCCGATTCATCAAACGCACGGGTCACGGCATCCGGCACGCCTTCCTGCGCCAGCAGGTTGCCGGCCGATGCGACATTCGCCCGGGTGGAAACCGCATGGCAGCCCAGGGTGTGCGCGCCAGACCAGACGGCCGTGTCGCCCCGGGCATCAAGGATGGCCAACTGGCGGAACTGCGCAAACGCGGCATTCTGCACCAGGATGTCGCGGCACTGGGTCGCGGTGGCGCCCCGCGCCATGAGGTCCAGCCCCTGTGGCCCCAGACGGGGGTCGGTTATGTTCTGTGTGGCCACCACGCCCACGCCCGCCCGTGCAAAGGCGCAGCGGCTGGCCACGGCGGGGGAGGAAGATGAAACGGCAATGCCGAACTGCCCTGTCCGGGCGCATCGGGCGATGATGGAAAAGGTCATTGTCTGTCCGGGTCCTTATGGCAGGATGGGCGGGTGTCCAGCCCGTCGTGACGGGCCGGGCAGTGTTCTGGGCGTTACTGGCAGAGCCTGTCCACGACCCCTTCAAGGAACAGGTCGCACCGGTCGAGTTCGGAGCGTGTGATGTATTCATCCGCCTTGTGGGCGCGGTTGATCGATCCCGGGCCGCAGACCACGCAGGCAACCCCCAGCTTTTCCTCGAACAGGCCGGCCTCGGTTCCGAAATCGATGACGGTGGTGCTGTTCTGCCCCGCTTCATGCAGCGCCAGTGAGCAGATATCCGTACCCGGCGGGCTGTTCAGCCCCGGATAGGCGTTCATGACCTCCAGCGTGATCGTGCCGCCGCCCACTGTCCCGATCACGCCGGCGGTGGCTTCCTTCAGCCAGGTTAGGTACGCCGCCCCATCCTGTGTGGGGACAAGCCGCATTTCAGCCGTGACCGTGCACAGGTCCGGCACGATGTTCAGCGCGCAGCCGCCCTGTATCAGGCCGGCCTGCACGGTGGAAAAGGGCACGGTGAAACGGGTGTCATGGGTTTCGGTGGCGCGGATATGCTCCTGCAGCCGGTCCAGTGCTTCCACCATGCCCGCCGCCAGACGGATGGCGTTCCTGCCCAGGAAGGGATTGGCGGAATGGGCGGCCTCACCCCGGCAGATGATTCTGAAGGCGATCTTGCCCTTGTGGGCAATGGCCACCCGCATTTCGGTCGGCTCGCCAATGATGCAGCCATCCACCTCTGTCCCGGCGCTGTCCAGCGCCCGGAGCAGGGAGTGCACGCCCAGGCAGCCCAGTTCCTCATCATAGGAAATGGCCAGATGCAGGGGGCGCTTCAGTGGCCGCGTGGCGGCCCTGGCGGCACTGGTGAGCATGCAGGCCAGGAAGCCCTTCATGTCGCTGGAGCCCCGGCCGTACAGCCTGCCATCGCGTTCGGTCAGGACAAACGGGTCCGCTGTCCAGTCCTGTCCGGCTACCGGCACCACGTCGGAATGGGCGGACAGGACGATACCGCCCGCCACGTCCGGGCCGATGGAGGCAAACAGGCTGGACGCATCGGGCCGGTCGCCGGGAATGCGCCGGATGCGTGCGCCGATGCGGGCAAGAAACGTTTCGATCCAGTCGATGATGGCGCCGTTGGGTTCCCCGCATACGCTTGGAAAGGCGACAAGCTCGCGCAGGGTACTGGCTGTCGGCGTCATGGTCTTTCCTTTCCGCGTGGGCAACATGGGCAGTCGGCAGGCTGCATCATGGCCGGATATGTCCCTGATCGACAATCGGGAGAGTCCGCCTGGCGGATATTATTTTTCTATCCAGTATATGAATAATAACGAAGCTGCTGCGGTACTGAAAACTGGTTCTTGAAAAGACAACCTGTTTAAATCAAACATACAGCCGCCAGCCATGGCCCGCACCACCTGTAACCCGGCGGGCTGTACTGCCGGTATGGCGGGTTCTATACTTTTTTCCAGCCATGGACCCGCAGGGGCGTACCCTGCGGGCGGCCCATATCGCTGCGGCCGTGTGGGAAGAACGGTTTCTGGTTCATTTCGGATGACAAAGGATCGGTAAGTGTCAACTGACGTCAAACATATTCCCGAAGCTGTCTTGCGCGCGGAGGTCCAGCGCTTCCTGACCGGAGCCGGTGCCCGCGCGGAAGATGCCGAACAGACCACGCGGGCGCTGCTGCATGCATCGCGCATCGGGGTGGACAGCCATGGCGTGCGGCTGTGCCGGTATTATGCGGACCTGTTGCAGGCGGGCGTGATGAACGCCCGCCCCACGCGGGTCATGCGCCGCACCGGACCCGCGGCTGGCGTGCTGGATGGGGATGACGGACTGGCGCATGGCGCCTCCTACCAGGCCATGGATGAAGCGGTGGACATGGCGGCCACCTGTGGCATCGGGGCCGTGGGCGTCGTGCATTCAACGCATTTTGGCGCGGCGGGTGCTTATGCCGTGGAAGCCGCGCACAGGGGCATGATCGGTCTTGTCACGACCAATTCCCTTTCGCTGGTCAGCCTGTTCGGGGGGGGGATCGCCTTCCATGGCACGAACCCCATTGCCATGGCGGCCCCGGTGCCGGACAGCAGGCCGTGGCTGCTGGACATGGCCACGTCCTCCATTCCCTTCAACCGGGTGCAGCTTTACCGCTCCCTTGGCCTGTCCCTGCCCGAGGGGACGGCGGTCGATGCGCAGGGCCATCCCACGACCGACCCGGCAAGGGCCAGTTTTCTCCAGCCGCTGGGCGGCCCGGAATTCGGCTTCAAGGGGGCGGCGCTGGCCGGTGTCGTGACCATCCTGTCCGCCATCCTGCCCGGCGCCACGCTCGATCCCGACATCCTGCCCGATGCACAGGCCAGGCAGCGGCGGGAGCCTGCCAATATCGGCCATTTTTTCATAGCCATCGACCCTGCGCGCTTTGTCGGGCGCACAGGCTATGATGCCGCCATCACCCGTTATCTTGAGGTGTTGCGCGCCTCTCCGGCCGTCGACCCGAAGCGTCCGGTCATGGCACCGGGTGACCGGGAATGGGCCGAGGCCGAAAAACGTGCCCGCCTTGGCATTCCGGTCGACCCGGATACGCTGAAGGCACTGGGGCTGTAACTGCCGGCGCGGGGAAGGGATGCCGCCTTCCCCGTACGCCAGGCCGGGGGTCAGAACCGGGTGGGGCGGGCGTAATCGCGGGCGTGGTAGATCAGGGCTTCCGCCGTGCCTGCGGCGGCCTGCTCCACCAGGCCGAAGAACAGGCGGTGCGTACCCATGAGCAGGCTCTGGCTGACGCGGCATGAAAAGGCCGCTGCCGCTCCCTTTAGGCATACATGCCGCCCGGACCCGTTATCGGTCCATTCCGCCTGACTGAACACCTGCCCGGCAGGGAGGGGGGACGAACGGCCGAACAGGTTGGCCACGGGGTGCTGGTCGCCGGCCAGGATGTTCAGGCTGAACACGCCGTTCTTCTGGATATGCAGGCTTAGCGGAGAGGTGTCCTTTACACTGACCATCACAATTGGCGGTTCCGCCGAGATGGAGGCAAAGGCGCTTACGGTACGGGCGATGCGGCCTGCTGGCCCCCACGTTGCGACAACGGAAACGCCGGTGGCGGCATGGGCCATGGCGGCAACGAACTGTTCAGGTGTTTCCAGTCCGGGTGTTTCCAGTTCTGGCGCAAGCGGGTTCATGCTGTTTTTCCCTGTTTTCCGGCAGTGTTGCAGTATGGGGTGACTTCATCCCATCCAGACAGTAAAGTGCAAATAATTATTGCATAATTCATGCTTAACTTTTTCCGTTTCAATCCATTTTTTATTTTAAAATGATAAAGACTATATAAGGATAAGGAAAAAACTATCTTTACCTGAAAGCAATGATAAGCCTATCCTGAAATGGAAAATTGTTCTGCTTGCCCCACATCGTGGAGATATGAACCAATGGATAACCATGAACATGCGATGCGGGTGGACCTGGCTGCGTCTTTCCGCATGGCCGCACGGCTGGGTTTTCATGAAGCGGTTGCCAACCATTTCAGCGCCGCCGTGTCCGAAGATGGCAGCCGTTTTCTCATCAACCCCAAATGGCGGCACTTCTCGCGCATCCGCGCCAGCGACCTGATCCTGGTCGATACCAGCAGGCCGGGTGACGCGGCAACCTATGACCTGGACCCCACGGCATGGGCCATCCACGGCCAGCTGCACACCCTTAATCCCAGGGCCCGCGTGGCCATGCATCTGCACCCCATATACGCCACGACGGTTTCCACGTTCGAGGACCCGACAATCCTCCCCATCGAGCAGAATACCGCACGCTACTTCCGCCGTGTTGCCATTGACGGGATGTACGGCGGCATGGCCGACAGTGACGCCGAGGGCGCGCGCCTTGTCACGGTGATGGGTGACAGGTCCCGCCTCATGATGGGCAATCATGGTGTCATGGTCGTGGCCCCCACGGTGGGGGAGGCATTTGATGACATGTACACGCTGGAACGTGCTGTGAGTGCTGGTTGTAATCTCCCCAAATGTGCTGGTTGAAAATTCCCCAGTTTGAGGACTGTGCGTGATCGTCATGGGGGCATGCCCCCATGACGATCACGCGGCACATTTATCCCTGCTGATGCCAAAGGAAGGGCGAGCAGGTGATAGGACTCAGGGAGGTCGTTTTGATCCAGGAACTCAAAAGACAGGGGCTCAGCATCAGCGCCATCGCGCGCCAGACAGGGCTCGATCGCAAGACAGTGAAGAAGTATCTGGCCAATGGGCTGGAGACTCCAGCCTATGCACCGCGTAAACCGGTGGCCAGCGCAGCAGAACCTTATCGAACCTATCTGTTGGAGCGGATGGCAAGTTATCCCGGACTTTCATCGCGCAGGCTGCATCGTGAAATTCGCGACATGGGATATGACGGTGCCTATTCATCGCTGACGGAATATCTCCGGCAAATCCGCCCCCCGCTGCCCAGGCCTTATGAGCGGCGCTTCGAGACCGGAGCCGGCGTTCAGGCGCAGGTCGATTTTGCGGAATTCCAGACAGTCTTCACCGGCGAGCCAGGCATCGTGCGCAAGGTCTGGTTGTTCAGCATGGTGCTGGGGCACAGTCGCTGGCTGTGGGGACGTTTCTGCCCGAACCAGGGTCTGGAAACAGTGATGCGTTGCCACATCGCCGCCTTCGAGGCGATGGCGGGCTGCTGCACGGAAATTCTCTACGATCGCATGAAGACCGCTGTCATCGGTGAGGATGATGCGGGCGTGGTGACCTACAATGCCTCGCTGGTGGCGCTTCTGGCCCATTATGGCAGCGCCCCCAGAGCCTGCCAGCCCTATCGCGCCAAGACCAAGGGCAAGGTCGAGCGACCCTTCCGCTACATCCGTCAGGACTTCTTCCTTGGCCGCAGCTTCCATGATCTCGATGACCTCAACGCCCAGTTCGACGTCTGGCGCGCGGATATCGCCAACGCGCGGGCACATGCCACCACCGGGCGGATCGTGCAGGAGCATTTTGCACAGGAGCAGCCCCATCTGCATCCATTGCCTGCCCTGCGCTACGATGCTGTTCTGAGCGTCGAGCGGCGGATCAGCCGCGAGGGGATGGTGGCGGTGGCCGGCAATTATTACAGTGTGCCTGACACTGCCCGCCGTCGCGTGGTCGAGATCCAGCACCATACACATGAAGTCCTGATCTTCAATGCTGTCGTCGTCCACATCGAAGGTGCCAGCTATCGCCTGCGCCAGCATGCCGATCTGATCCCCGAGCATACACGGGCCCACGCCAATCTGATGCCACCGGCAGCGCCAAAGCGCCGCGGTAGGCCCCCAAAGCATGGAGCTATCGATCACCTCAATGGCTGATCACCATATCCGTGCTGGGGAATTTTCCGACAGCACATGTGGGGAATTTTGAAACAGCATTTACACGTGCCTGCCAGATCTTCGTGACAGCCTGCGCCACCGGGCGCAGGCTGTCCGTCCTGTCCGACGATGTGGCGGAAAAGACAGCCCGCGACTGGGAGGGCATTACGGATTTTTCAATCCGGCACTTTGAGGAAATGAAACTGATCCTGGATAAGGAAGAGCCGGATTACCGCGACTGACGCGGCAGGACTCCCTGGGAACGTCGCCTTTATTGGAAAAGGCGACACCCGGGAGAATTTCCTACTTCTGTCAGTAGCCCGTGTTCCCGCCCTCCAGCCGGGTCAGGGCATGTGCCAGCAGGTCGACCAGTCCGTCGCGGTCTCCCTGCATCATGATCCGGCAGTTGGGGTCACGGCCGTCACGGTGCCGTTCCGATAGGGCGGCCACGCTACGCCCGTAATCCAGCGCGGATGTGCAGTCCACCTGGACATGGCCCGCAACGCCGCTGAACAGGTCGGGCCGTAGCAGATGGGCAATGACACAGGGGTCATGCAGCGCCGGGTCGCCGTGGGCATAATCGTCCAGCATCCGCACCATCATGCGCGCCGGGTCGGTGGCGTGGCACCGCATCGCCGCCATGCGCCCGGCCGGCACGGTCATCCGCCGGGTCACATCCAGTCCGAACATCGTCAGGTTTCGGCCGGTTGACAGGACAACATGCGCCGCATGCGGATCGACATGAAAGTTGAACTCGGCAGCCGGCGTGATGTTGCCGGGCACACAGGCCGCGCCACCCATGAACACGATCTGTTCAAGCTGTTGCGCCATGTCGGGTGCCTTGAGCATGGCAAGGGCGATATTGGTCATTGGTCCCAGGCAGCACAATGTGATCGCACCCGGATGGCGGCGGACGGTTTCGATCAGGAAATCAACGGCATGGACATCGGGGGCAGCCGGCGCCACGTCTTCCGGCCGGATGCTGCCCAGCCCGTCCGTTCCGTGAACGCTCGCGGTCCGGCCGGTCCGGTGCATGATGGGACGTGAACAGCCGGCATGAACGGGAATATCGGGCCTGCCCAGCATCTGCATGACCCACTGCGCGTTACGTGTCGTTTTTTCAAGCGGAACGTTACCGGCAACCGTGGTAATGCCCAGAATTTGTATGGCATCGGGCGCGGTGGTGGCCAGCATCAGGGCCAGGGCGTCATCAACACCGGGGTCACAGTCCACAATGATCTTGCGCGGTTGTGTTGTCATGTCCTGCTTCCGGTTGCGATATCGGGGGCTGCATTTCCGATTGGGCGGCAATGACCATCTACGGGAAGTCACATCCTATGCACCGGCTGGTGCGGTCCTGATCATCGGCTCCGGTCATGTGCCGTATGGGCGCGGGAAAATACATATGTCCTGTATCATTGATCATGAAGCCGTGCATGAATTATTTCATAATTCCAAATTATGTTTTTACTTATTGATGGAAATGGAAAACCTGTACTAACTCGGAAGTCCATTCCCTGAAGAGCGAGCATGTGATGACAGAGCTTCCCCCCACGGTAACCCATCGCCGTATCCGTCCCTTCAACACCAAGGATACCTATCCCGAACAGAATCTGGATAATGATCTGTGCCAGGCCGTCGTGGCGGGGAACACCGTGTACCTGCGTGGCCAGGTGCCGCAGGATCTCGACACGCGTGAGAACGTGGCCGTGGGCGACCCGGTGGGCCAGACGGAAAAAGTGGCGGAAAACATTGCCCTGCTGCTCAAGGAAGCCGGTGCCGAGATGCGGCATATCTGCAAGGTCACGGTCTATCTGACCGATATCCGCTACCGGCAGGATGTCTACCGTACTCTGGGGCGCCACTTCCGCGGCGTGTTTCCCGTGTTTACCGGGCTTGTGGTGGTTGCGCTTGCACGGCCTGAATGGCTGGTGGAAGTGGATGTCATTGCGGTCAAGGACTGACCGGCCATGACCGGGCGGGCGGGCTGAAGCGGCCCGCCGCTGCGCGCCCCGGCCCTTTCCGGGGCGTATCCGCCCGCCGGTGGGCGGTGGACAGCACGCCGCCCCGCCTTTGTCTGCATAAACGGGCGGGCGGGGCGGATGGCTGTGGGTTCAGTAGCGTTTCTGGCGGTCGACCAGACCTTCGGGTGTCCTGCCTGCCTGGAAATTGCGGATCGTGTTGATAACGCTTTCCGCACCGCTTTCAGGATGGGTGTTGCTGGCGATATGCGGTGTGATGATGACGCCGGGGTGATCCCACAGCCGGGAATCGGCCGGCAGGGGCTCGGGGTCGGTCACGTCCAGCACGGCCCAGCGCAGGTGCCCGCTATCCAGCGCGGCCAGCAGGTCATCCGTTACGACCTGTGGCCCACGGCCGGCATTGATCACGCTGGCACCTGCGGGCAGCCTGGCAAAAAGCGCATTGTTGAACAGCCCGCGTGTCTGCGGGGTAAGCGGCAGGAGCGATATCAGGATATCGGTTTCGGCCAGGAAGGCATCAAGCTGTTCGTTACCGACGAACATCGAGACCCCGTCCACGTCCTTGTGGCTTCTGTTCCACCCGCGCACGTTGAACCCCAGCGCGCGGATGGCCGCCGCGCATGGAATGCCCAGCGTGCCCATGCCCATGATCCCGACACTGGTCCTGTCGGCCCGCCGTTCGGTATGGGGCTTCCACAGATGCTGCATCTGCTGGGTGCGGTAGAGGGGCAGGTCACGATGGGTGGCCAGCACGAAGGCCGTCACATATTCCACCATACCTGCGGTCAGCGACGGTTCGATCATCTTCACCAGCCCCACATGGTCGGGGAAGGTTGACAGATCGAACTGGTCCACCCCGGCACCAAGGGAGAAGACCAGCCTGAGATTGGGGAACCGCGTGAACAGGTCGGGTTCCGGGCGCCACATGGCTATGTACTCGACATCGGCCGGGTCGCCATAATCGGGATAGAAGTGGAATGGCATGTCCGGCATCAGCCGGTGGAACACGTCCTTCCAGTGCCGTTCGCGCTTCTGGTCCAGTTTCAGTACAAAAGACATGCGGGCCTTTCCATCATGCTGCCGTTCGCCCCGGACAACCCCGTTCATGCTGCCGGGCATGGGCTGATACCATGCCCGGCCCGCACTACAGGATCATCATTTTTTTACGTGCCGGTTTTCCGGGCGCGCAAGCCCCAGGTTCTCACGCAGGGTCGTGCCTTCGTATTCCTTGCGGAACAGGCCGCGGCGCTGCAGTTCGGGCACCACCTTTTCCGTGATGTCGGTCAGGCTTTCGGGCAGGACCGGCAGCGCCATCATGAAGCCGTCACTTCCGCCCTTGCTGACCCATTCCTCCATCTGGTCGGCCACGCCAGAGGGCGTGCCATAGAAGATGACCTTGCTGCGGTTGTACTGGCGGCAGATTTCGCGCAGGGTCAGCCCCTTGCGGATCAGGCCCACGATCTCGTTGAAATAGACCTGATGGAAGTTTGAACGCTCGGGAATCCGGTGCTCGGGTACCGGCTCATCCAGCGGCAGGTCGGACAGGTCGGTTTCCAGATCGGTCTTGAGGTACATGAGACCAACCTCGATCGGGACGGTGGCCTGCCATTTGGCCCATTTCTCGCGTGCGGCTTCCTCGCTTTCGCCCACCACGATCGAGACGCCCGAAAGCACCTTCAGTGAATCCTGCGAGCGCCCGTAGCGCGCCATCCGGCCCTTGAGATCGGAATAGAAGGCCTGGGCCTCGGCCAGCGTGGCACCGGTGCCGAACACGACTTCCGCCGTGCGGGCCGCGAATTCCTTGCCCGCCTCGGATGCGCCGGCCTGGAAGATGACCGGCTGCCCCTGCGGCGAGCGGCGCATGTTCAGCCCGCCATAGACGCGGAAGAACTCTCCCTTGTGGTCAAGCACATGGAATTTCTCCGGGTCGAACATCCGGGCGTTGGCCTTGTCGAAGATGAAGGCATCATCTTCCCACGTATCCCAAAGCGCCTGGACGATTTCCAGGCATTCGGAAGCCTTTTCATAACGCCTGTCATGTGGCGGCAGGCGGTCAAGCCCGAAGTTGCGTGCCGCGTAGTCATTGGCCGTGGTCACCACGTTCCATGCCGCGCGCCCGTGGCTGATATGGTCAAGCGACCCGAAAAGCCGGGCGATGTTATAAGGCTCGTAGAAGCTGGTGGAGGCGGTTGCGCCAAGGCCGATATGCTTGGTGGACCCGGCCAGCGCCGCCAGCAGCGTGATCGGTTCCATCATGTTCATGTAAAGTGGGGAGCGCGTCCAGAAATCAAGGTTTTCCGTGCGTGCGGCCGGTGTATCGGCCAGGAAGAAGAAATCCAGCTTGCCAGCTTCGGCCTGCTGGATGATGCGGCGGAAATAATCCACATCGGTGGCCGCATTGTCCTGCGCCGACGCCAGCAGCCAGGCTGCTGAATGATAACCATTGGCTTCAAAGAGACCACCAAGAACCATATGTTGGCCGGTCTGTTTCATTTTACAGCTTCCTTTATGACCAGGCACAGCAGGTTACCGCAGAAAGCCGGTGACTATTGTAATTGCCGGTGCCGTTACGAACAAGAAAAGAATGCGCGACGGCCGGAAGACGGTAAACCCTATTTTTTTTAACTCATTGGATCAATGCAGACTTGTTACGGGCAGGGATCATGCAGGAACGGATTTTCCATATCAGGTCCGCAAAAAATATTATTACTGCGTCGAAACGCAGGCATGTCAGGATCAGTATGGTTGTGTCTATGCCCTGATGCTGTTCATATAATTCCAGATGGGCAATCTTTCCTCCCGCGGTAGGCGCTCGGCCAGAGAGGACGTTTCATGATAGGTATGAATGTGGCAGGTTTCAGTATGTCACCTGATTCGCATAATAAAGATCAAATAAATTGCTGGACATCCGGCCTGGCACCGGACCCTTCCGCGCACAAACTGCAGGTACAGGGGCTGTACAAGGCCTACGGGCAGACGCTGGCGCTGGACCGGGTTGACCTGCATGTCGCGGCGGGGGAATTCGTGACCCTGCTGGGGCCGTCGGGTTCGGGCAAGAGCACGCTTCTGCAGCTGATCTGCGGGCTGACACCACCAAGCGGGGGCAAGCTGCTCATTGATGGCCGGGACCAGACCTTCGCCCCCCCGGCGCAGCGTGACATTGGCGTCGTGTTCCAGAATTACGCCCTGTTTCCCCATCTGTCCGTGGGTGAGAACGTGGCCTTCCCGCTGCGTATCCGCAAGGTGGACAGGGCTGCCATGGCCCGGCGGACCGAGGCGGCGCTGGAGATGGTCGGCCTGCATGGCTATGCCGCGCGCATGCCGGCGGAGCTTTCGGGCGGCCAGCAGCAGCGCGTGGCCCTGGCGCGGTGTCTGGTCTACCGTCCCTCGCTTATCCTGATGGATGAATCCTTTTCCGCGCTGGACCGCAACCTGCGGCTGGTCATGCAGGACGAGGTGCGGCGCATCCACCGTGAAACCGGAACGTCCTTCGTGTTCGTCACCCACGATCAGGAGGAAGCCATGACGATGTCCGACCGGATCTGTCTCATGAACCAGGGCCGGATCGAGCAGTTCGATACACCGCGCGCGCTGTATGCCACGCCGCGCACGGTTTTTGCCGCCAACTTCATCGGGGCATCCACCATCCTGCATGGCGTGGTGCGCGCGGGCGGGGTGCTGGCAACCGCAATGGGCGATATCCCGCTGCCGCATGCGTGTTCCGCCCCGGCGGGCACGAAGGGGGCCGTGGTGCTCCGCCCCGAGAACCTGGCGCTGGGCCCGGCACAGGATTCGGGTCTGGGCGGCACCGTGCAGGACGTGACGTTCAACGGTCCCGACCAGCGTGTCGTCTTCCGGCTGCGCAATGACGAATGCGTCATCATCCGCGCGCCCGTGGGCATGGCGCTGCATGCGGGCCAGCCGGGCAGCCTGCAGTGGGAGCCGGGCGACGGCCATTTCATTCCATGCTCCTGAGCCTGCATTCCAACGGTAAGGATCTGGATTATCCATGCTTCTGACGCGACGAGCGATGCTTGCCACTGGTGCGGCGGGGGGACTTCTGGGTGTGGCACGGCGGGCACGGGCGCAGGGGGTCTCGCACCTGACGGTGGCGGATGTGGGGGCCGAACCCTCGGTTGCCATGCGCCGGGCCTTCTATGAACCCTTCGAAAAGGAGACCGGCATCGCGATTACGGCGGTGCCCCATGCGGCGGACCCCGTTACGCAGTTCAAGCTCATGGTTGATGCCCGGTCCTATATCTGGGATGTCTGCATGCTCAATTCGGAGCATGTGGCCCGGCTGGACCGTGAGGGGCGGTATTTCGAACCCCTGAACATCGCACCGGCGGAAACGGCGGATTTTATCCCCGGCATGACCACGGATACATGGCTGGCCTTTTCCGTCTATGCGGTCATGATGGCGTGGCAGAACAGCCACTTCCCGCAGGGCGGGCCGCGGAACTGGCCCGAATTCTGGGATGTGAAGCGCTTTCCCGGTCGGCGCGGGCTGTGCCGCTCACCCGCCGCCACGATGGAACTGGCCCTGCTGGCCGATGGCGTGGCCCCCGATGCGCTGTACCCGCTGGATGTTGACCGCGCCTTCGCCTCCCTGGCCCGGCTGCGCGACAATGTTGCCATCTGGTGGGCCAGTGGTGCGCAGAACACCCTGTTGCTGGAAAGTGATGAAATCGACCTGTCCGATACATGGTCATCGCGCGCGCAGGCGGCACGGGCCAGCGGTGCCCCGATCACGCTGGTCTGGAACGGCCTGTATGTGGCCGATGGGTGGTCCGTTCCCATTGGCTGCCCGCGTGCGGATATTGCCCGCGCTTTCGTGCGGTACTGCATGCGGCCCGACCGGCAGGCGGTCTATGCCATCCATAGCACCAACGGGCCGACCAACAGGCGGGCCTTTGACTATATGCGGCCCGAAAACGCGGCGCTGCTGCCAACATCGCCAGACAATTTCAAGGGACTGACCGGGTTCAATGCACAATGGTGGGGCGAGAACAGCAAATGGGTTTCGGAACGTTTTGAAGAATTCCTGCTTGAATGAGGATGGAAAACGCCAATGAAAGCAATGCCTGAAAAGCTGTCCGCCCCCGGCCTGCCCATGGCAGGGTGGGGCAGGCGGCTTCTGCCCTATGCGCCTGTGCTGCCGGGCGTGCTGTTTCTGGCCGTGTTCCTGATCCTTCCCCTTGTGCAGACGGCATGGAGCAGCATTCACGATCCGGCCAGTGGCAGGCTCAGCCCGGTCGAATTCGTACGTGTGTTCCAGATCCCGGCCTATCGCCAGGTGCTGTGGAACACGGTGTGGGTCGGGCTGTGGTGCACGCTGTTCTCGGTTGGCATAGGCTACCCGGTTGCATTCTGGCTGGCCACGACATCGGAGCGGACGCGCCGGCGCGCGCTGTTCCTGATCATGGCGCCTTTCTGGACCAGTGTACTGGTCCGTAATTTCACATGGCTTGTCCTGCTGGGCCGGCATGGGCCGGTCGCGGGCTTCATGCGCATGGTCGGGCTGCACGGGGCGGACAGCCTTCTGTTCAACCGCCCGCTGCTGATTGTGGCCATGCTGTATGTGCTGCTGCCCATGGCCATCATTTCCATGCTGCCCGCGCATCGCAGCATAAGTCGGCAATGGCTGGATGCCGCATGTACCATGGGTGCCGGCTGGGCCGACCTGTTCTGGCGTGTCTACATGCCGCTGACCCTGCGGGGCACGGCGGCGGCGGCACTGCTTGTTTTCCTGTCGGCGCTTGGCTTTTTCATCACGCCCATGCTGCTGGGCGGGCGGCATGACGTCCTGCTGGGGGAGCTGATCATCCTTCAGATCGACCGTCTGCAGAACTGGAATTTCGGTAATGCGCTGGCGGTGATCATCGTGCTGGCTGGTGGAATTGCCATCCTGCTGACCAACTGGCTGTTCGATCTTTCCGGCACGGCGTCGCGCCGCGCCGCGGTTTCGCGCGCGCCGGTCATTCATGACCGGCTGGCCCGTATTTCGGCCGTCATTGGCAGCCTTGTCCCCCGCTTCCTGTGGCCGGAGCGCCATGGCGGGACGTGCCTTGCCGTGTTTGCCTGGTCGGTCATCGCTTTTCTTGGTGTTCCCCTGCTGGCCATCGTGCCGATGGCGTTCACGCGGGATTCCTTTCTGGTGTTTCCGCCGCATCTGGGCACGCTGCGCTGGTTCGTAACCTATTTCCATGATCCGTTATGGATTTCCGCCACCCTGCGTTCGCTCAGGATCGGGTTCGGGGCGGCAACGCTGGCCGTTGTACTGTCCGGGCTTGCGGCATTCGGCATCGCGCGCATGAAGGGACGGATGGCGGGTCTGGGAATCCTGGCCTTCATGGTGCCGCTGGCGGTGCCCCCCATTGTCATTGCCCTGGCACAGTTCGGCCTGTTTGCCCGCGTCTCCATGATCGCTACCGATAGCGCGATCATGCTGGGGCATACCGTGCTGTGCATGCCCATTGTCTTTACCATCCTTCTGGGTGGTTTCCGTTCCTATAACTGGCAGCTTAACCAGGCGGCGGCCACGCTGGGTGCAAGGATGCCGCAGATCCTGGGCCATGTGCTGCTTCCGCTGCTGCGTCCGGTTCTGGTTGCGGGGTTTGTGGCGGGGTTCCTGACGTCCTTTGATGAACTGACCATCGCGCTGTTTCTGGGGGGCGGGCTCAAGACCACGCTGCCCAAGCAGATGTGGGATGCCGTCCTGCTGGAGGTCAGTCCGCTGCTTGTCGCGGTATCGGTTGTCATGATGCTTCTCATAACGGTGCTGTTCGTGATCATGGAAAGCATGCAGCGCAACAGGGCGACGCCATAGGATGCATGCGGGCACAGTCGGCCGATAAAGACAGGATAAGGATTTCCGGGCGCCGTCCTTTCCGCAAGAAGGCGGCGTTTCCTTACATTTTTTCGGAACGGGCTGCCATCCGGGGACAGGGGCGGCCGGAAACCCCGCTACCGCCCGGCCGCATCATGTACGCGGCCTGCCGCGCGCCAGAAGGGTGCCTGGACGGGGAGGAATATGGCGGGGGCGGTCTCAGTTCGTGAAATCAGGGCCGACCATGCCGGGAATGTGGGAATCGGAGATACAGGTCATGCAGTGGTCTTCGAAGCTTTTGAGCAGCCGCGACTTGCGGACGCTGGCGGGCGTTGCAATGCCCATGACCATGGCACGCTGTTCCCCCGCAATGCGTAACCTGACGACCCGGCGGCCATCCAGCGCCAGATCCGAGCGTGGCCGGACATTGGCCAGCGTATAGCCGTAGCCATTGGCCACCATGGTCCGCACCACTTCCTGATGGGCGGAATATGAGTACATTTTCGGCTTCAGTTTCTCACGGAAGAACAGCGCCAGGAAATATTCACGGCTCAGTGGCAGGTCCAGCAGGATCAGTGGTTCCTGCGCCAGCTCGGCCAGCTCCACTTCCTGGCGTCCGGCCAGCGGATGGTCCTCGCTGACCAGCGCATGCGGGGCCAGGCTGGCCAGCGGCACGAAATCGATCCCCTCGGGGATCAGCAGGTCATAGGTGACCGCGATATCGATCTCGGCCCGTTTCAGCTTGTCCAGCAGCAGTTCGTGATTGGCCTCGAACTGACGGATTTCCGTTCCCGGATAGGCGGCCATGAAACTGTGGGCCAGTTCGGGCATGATCATGGGGGCCAGGGTGACCATGGAACCGACCGTAAGCGGGCCACGCACCTGGTCCGTTGCATCGGAGGCCGAGGTGTAAAGCCCCTCGGCCATCTGGATGATGCGCTTGGCCTCGGCCACCAGCTTGTGGCCCGCAGGGGTAAGGGAAAGCCCCTGTGCGTGATGGCGGACAAAAAGCTGGACGCCCAGCTCCTGCTCCAGATGGCTGATCGCGGTCGAGATGGAAGGCTGGGAGATCGACAATCGCTCGGAAGCATGCCGGATGGACCCTGCCTCACCCGCAGCGATGAAGTATTCAAGCTGACGCAATGTGTAGCGCATGGTGCCGTCTGCTCCGTCACGAGGTCGCAAATGAGGCGCGACATGAGAAAATTTAGCCACAAAATCTTCTCGTTGTCACCTGCCGCGCCTGTTTTTGCATCCAGGTCCGCCCGATCAGGCCGGGATACCGCCTGACGGGGCGCGGTAATCACCTCCCGCACCCCCTTCCCCGTCCGCGGACAGGGGACGCGGAAGGGGGCCATGCGCAGCGGGGGAGGAAAGGCGCCTTACGCCGCCACGGCCTTGCGGCCGGCGATATGATCGGCCAGGTAGTCCGCATCGTGCCACACGCCCCAGATGAAGGGTGACGCCCGGCGTGACAGTCCGGCCAGTCCCAGGAAATACAGCCCCGGGACCTTTGCCACGCCCCGTTCGTGAACCGGGGCGCCCGACGGGTCGAAGGCATCCACCTTCAGCCAGCGGGTAAAGTCGAGCGCATAGCCCGTGGCCCAGACAATGGAGGTGATGCCGGCCCTGGCCAGGTTGAGCCGCAGCAGCGGGTCGGTCACGCATTCCGGATCGGGTGCGATGATGCGGGCCTCGGGTTCCTCGGGCAGGTCAAGCCCTTCGCGCGCCACATAGGCATCGGCGGCGTCCAGCATCGCCAGGTAGTTGGCATCCCCCAGCGCGATGTTGCGGGCCAGGTCGGGTTCGAACGCCATTTCCCCATTGGCAAAGGACTGCGCGCGGCCGACCAGTGTCATGCCACGGCTGGTCAGTTCACGGAAGTCAACGGTATGGCCCCCATGGGCGCCACTGACCGCTATGGTGACATGGTCGGCCGAGGTATTGCTGGGCTTGGCGTCCCACATGCCCAGCACGCCCAGCCACCATACGAAGTCACGCCCGCGGTAGCGGCGGGGCGGCCGGTCATGGGGGCCGACCGAAAGGAAGACGCGACGGCCCGAGCGCATCAGTTCATCCGCGATCTGCGCCCCGGAGGAACCGGCGCCGATTACCAGCACGCCGCCTTCGGGCAGCTGGTCGGGATTGCGGTAGGAAAAGGAATGGATCTGGTTGAACCCGGCATCGTCCGGTACGATGGCGGGAATGACCGGGCGCTGGAAGGCACCGGTTGCCGCCACGACATTGGTCGCTTCGATGGTGCCGGTGGACGTTTCCGCAACGAAGCCGCTGCCATCGGGCTTCCTGTGCAGTGTCTTCACTTCCGTATCGCAACGGATGGGGGCTGAAATCTGTTGTGCGTAAGAAACGAAATAGTCCACGATGTTCTTGCGTGGCGCAAAACCGTCCGGGTCGACACCGGGGAAAGTCATGCCCGGGAACCTGTCGTGCCAGGCGGGGCCATTCGCCACAAGAGAATCCCATCGGCCACGCCAGCTTGAAGCAATCTGGCCTTTTTCAACGATCAGGTGAGACAGACCGCGTTTACCAAGGTGTTCACTCATCGCCAGTCCGGCCTGCCCGCCACCAATGATCAGTGTATCAACTTTTTCAACTGGCATTTTCGGCACTCTTTTCTAGCATTACATGAAAATCAGTAGGAAAGTCAGGGGTGTCCCAAATCTTTATTGTATTGATGATGATCCCGAAACAAGGATATCGTTCAGCGCTGATTAGCTTTTTCCTACGGCGGCACCGCGCAGGGGTGCCGGGCCGGGAAAACCGTTCCGTGGCGCATGTCCTGTCCGGCATGTTCCATGCTTTCGGGGGCGCCATCAACCGCAACCTGTGTGGTCATTGCCGTTTTTTTCATGCGGTTTTCTTCCGTTTCCGGCACAGACGGGCCGGGGCGTACGGTTCTGGTGGCCGCTATGTGATGGATATGCATGAATTTATCCGGTTTCCCGCGGCTGCCGGTGCCGGGCGCGTCAGATATTTTTATGACTTGCTTTAAAAAATAGTCATTGCTGGTCCGCAATGTAGACGTATGCTGTAAATCAAGTTTGCATCTGACTGCGAGAGTAGTCATCTCAAGACTGAACAGTTCCAGCCTGGAATCCATGATTATTTGTTATTTCAGGAGAATTGTCTGTATGAGTGAGAAATTGGCTGATTATCATAAAAAAGTATAATATGTTGAGGATAAGGTTCCTGCACAATAAAACTACTGGACGGGAATGTTGAAAATCACGATGCCTGATATTCTGATGGAAGGCATGGTAGTAAAACCCTGTCCTGAAAAAATGGATATGCCGCATCTCATGATCAGAGATTTTGACCGCCTGCCGTATCCGTATGCAAAAATACATTGCATATCCAAAACAACAACCTGAATGTCGGGAGTTTAGTGATGAAGAAACGGGCTGCTTTCTTTGCCGGTGTTTCGATGATATGTCTCACGACAAGTGCCTATGCCGCCGTGCAGTCGGGTAATTCGGGAAACAGCAAGCCTGTGCACAAGAGCAGTGGCGCAAGCCGGGCCAGCAAGGCCGAGATGCCGAAGGCACAGGAAGAAGCAATTGCCGTGAAGACGGTGCGGCATACGACCCATGCCGCAACGCAGGTGGTTTCGCGCAAGCAGATGGATGATGCCGTTGCGGGCACCAGCCCGTACATGATCCTTGCCAACACGCCGGGCGTCAACTTCACCACGGATGATGCACTTGGTCTTGATACCTGGGCGGCTTCGCTCTATGTGCGCGGGTTCAACAAATCCCAGATGGGCGTGACACTGGATGGCATCCCGCTGGGTGATCAGGGCTACCAGAAATATAACGGCCTCGATATCAACAGCGCGCTGACCCAGGACAATATCCAGAGCATGAGCGTATCCAAGGGCGGCGGTGCGGTGGACGTGCCGTCAACCACCACCCTTGGCGGTTCGATCCAGTTCGTGTCGCGTGATCCCAGCAAGAAGATGGGCGGTACCGTATCGCAGGTATTCGGCAGCTTTAACGCATTCCGTACCTTTGCCCGTTTTGACAGTGGCGAGCTGAACAAAAGCGGCACCCGGTTCTATGCATCCTACATGCGGATTGACAGCGGCAAGTGGAAAGGCGAGGGGACCCAGTTCCAGCAGCAGGTCAACTTCAAGCTATACCAGCCCATTGGTGAAGACAGCCATATCTCGGCCCTGTTCGACTGGTCCGACATGGAAATGTGGGGCTATGAAGACCTGAGTTTCAATGCGCTTGATACCCTTGGCCAGCGTGTCGATATCTATTATCCCGATTATGCCCGCGCCTACCGTGCGGCACAGGGACAGTTCAGCGGCGGCATAGGCAAGCTGAAGGACCCGCTGGACGGCGCATATTACGATGGCGGCACGACCGAACAGAACTTCCTGGGCGCCCTGACCCTGGACTTCAGCCTGGCCCGCAACCTGCGCTGGAAGACGGTTGGCTACGCGCATGCCGATTCAATGAACTCGTCCTATACCGATCCTTACGATCCCTCGCCCAACGGCAGTGCCCTGTCCGAACAGCTGTACCAGCCCAATCTCCGTCGCTTCGGTTTTACAAGCAACATCACGTACAACATTGCCCACAACAATATCGAGACGGGCATCTGGTACGAAAACAACGAATATACCAACGGGTATTTCCTGTACCAGGAACCTGTTCTGGGGCAGGGGTCTCCGCTCAAGGCGGTTGGGCCTTATACGACGTATGGACCGGCCTTCTACCACCCGTGGCAGAGCACCTATCACACCAATACGTTCCAGTTCCATCTGCAGGACACGTATTATGTGCGGCCCAACCTGTCCATCAATGTCGGCTTCCGGTCTTACCTGCAGACGACGGGCGGCGGTGCATCGTATAATAACGAGGCCGAAAGCGGCGTTGCCGAACTGCCGAGCGGCAGCCTGACAACGGCTGGGGCGTTCCTGCCGCATGTCGCGCTGGACTGGACCTTTGCCCGTCATCATGAGCTGTATTTCGACATGGCTGAAAACATGCGCGGCTACAATTATGGCGGTTACCAGAGCGGAAGCCTGCCCAGTGCGTGGCAGGCCCATGACCAGGCAACGTTCCAGGCCCTGAAAAAGACCATCAAGCCCGAAACGGACTGGGTCTATACACTGGGTTACCGTTATACATCGAAGCTGGTTTCGATCAGTGCCGACATATACCGTGCCAATTATTACAACCGCATGCAGTCCATTACTTCGGGAACACTTGTTGACCCGCACTCCATCGTGACCAACGTTGGCAGCATCAACCTGAACGGCGCGGATGCGGAAGTGGTCTTCACGCCGATCAGGCACCTCGCCATCTCGAACAGCATGAGCTATGCGCATTCGATCTATGGCAACGACCTGCAGTCGGGCGGCACGCTCTATGCCACCAAGGGCAAGCATACGGTTGCCTATCCTTCGTGGATGTACAAGGGGCGGCTGTCCTATTCCTACGGCAATGCCGAAGCCCATCTTGACGCCAACTACATGGGCAAGCGGTATTTCAGCTACACGAACGATACATCGGTGCCGGCCTACTGGCTGGTCAGCCTTGGCGCCCGCTATCGCTTCAAGAATGTGTGGCGTGCCCACAACCTGGTATTTGACTTCAACGTCTACAACCTGCTCAACCATTCCTATATCGCAACGATTGGTGAAGGCGGCTTCCCGCTTTCGGGCGACCGTCAGTCCATGCTGGCCGGTGAACCGCGTTCCTACTTCGGTTCCGTGAAGATGGATTTCTGACCGGCACTGCGCGGGGCCGTGCCCGGTACGGGCATGGCCTTCCGCCATGACGGACGCTGTCCCGCGGGCCATGTCGATACGTAATGTATCGGCATGGCCCTTGTCGTTGCGGCACCGGTGACGGGGCAGGGACCGCTACAGCAGTTTCATCACCTTGAGCAGCATCCATGTAATCATCATGAAGATGAAGCAGATGCCACCGGCCTCCACCGTGCCCATGGTGCCCGATGCCAGGAACATGCCGCCGGTATTCATGCCGAAGAAGCCGGTCACGAAGGTCGCGGGCAGCATGAGCGTGGTCACGATGGAAACGGTGTAAAGCCGCCGGTTGGTTTCTTCCGCCTGGCCCGATGCCAGTTCATCCTGCAGCGAGCGCGCACGGTCCTGCAGCGCCAGAAGGTCATCAAGGGCCGCGTGGATCTGGCGCTGGGAACGGTCGCGGATGTCGTCTTCCGCCCATTCGGGCAGTTCCAGGTCCTCGTTATGGAAAATGCGGTCAACGGGCGAGATCACGCGCCGCAGTTCGGTCGAGCGGCGGCGCACGCGTCCGATCAGCCCGCTTATGCGCCCGAAATCCGTGTGCTGGTCCAGGGTCAGCAGCAGGTCCTCGGCACGGTCAAGCTGGTCATCCAGCATGCCGATATTGCGCCGCACGGTATCGGCGAATTCAAGCAGGGTATGGTCCACCACCTCGGCGGGAGAATCCAGCGAATCGATGCGTTGCAGCGCGCGGTACACCACGCCCAGCGCGGGCACCGGCTGGCGGCGCGTGGTGATGAGCAGCGTGGGCAGGACCGCGAAGCGCCAGGCGGAAAGGTTCTTGTCATCTTCCGACATGGCATCGTCAAAGCCGGGCAGCGCGCCATAGACGATATCGCCTTCGGCTTCCACATTGGTGCCCCGGTCGGTACTGCCCAGGGCCAGGCGGACTTCCTCGGGCAGGCAGGGGATGGCCTGGATATGCGCACGGCTGGCGGTATGGACAATGTCGTAATGCAGCCAGACCCATGATCCCGGGTTTTCAGGGGGGCGGCCTTCCAGGGCATGGGCGATCTGCGTATCGCTCAGGCGTTGCGGGCGCTGGCCCGACTGGCAGGCAATGGCCCATACCAGTCCGTTGGAGACGGATGTGGTGGCAGGCAGCGGCAGGGGGGAGGCGCTATCCGCCATCGGGAAATCGGGGACGGTTTCCATCGCATATCCCTCCGTCATGCCGCAGCCCGGGCACTGCCGGCTCTGGCTGGTGGTGTTGTCTGGCCCAAACGAAACGGGCGGCCGGTGGCTGGTGGCCACACGTCCGCCCACCCGCGTTTCAGCCGGGCATTATTTCATCAGGTCGGGGGAAACCTTGCCGCCATTGGCCGCCAGCTTTGCCATGACCTGCTTGATCAGCCAGACATTCATGGAAGCGGAATCGTTCATGTCACCCGTGTAGTGCAGTTCCGTCGCCAGTTCCTTGCGCGCGGAAAGCGAGCTGTCCAGCCCCAGCAGCTTCATCAGGTCCACGATGGAGGTCTGCCAGTTCAGCTTTTCGGGGTTCTTGGCCGCCAGTGCGCCCAGCACCGCATCCACGTCAACCGGCTGTGCCGGGGCTGCCGCCGGTGTGGCGGGGGCGGCGGGTGCAGCGCTAGCGGCCGGGGCCGTGGTGGTGGCGGCCGGTGTGGCTGCCGCAGCGGTGTGGCTGCCAAAGATCTTGGACAGGATCGTACCGAAGATGCTCATGATATCTTTACTCCAGGGTCAGGTGTTCCCGGCGGGAAGCCGGGAACATCATGCACAGGTTAAGGTATTGCGCGGCGCTCAGTAACGATACAGGTCATTCTTGAACGGCCCGTTGACCGGAACGCCGATGTAATCGGCCTGCTGCTTCGACAGCCTGGACAGATGCGCGCCAACCTTTGCCAGATGCAGGAAGGCCACCTTCTCGTCCAGATGCTTGGGCAGGGTATAGACCTTGTTTTCGTATTTGTCCGCCGGTGCCTGCCACAGGTCGATCTGCGCCAGCGTCTGGTTGGTGAAGGATGCGGACATGACGAAGGAAGGGTGGCCCGTGGCGTTGCCCAGGTTCACCAGGCGGCCTTCGGACAGCACGATCAGGCGCTTGCCATCGGGGAAGACGACCTCATCCACCTGCGGCTTGATGTTTTCCCATTTGAAGTTGCGCAGCGCGTTGATCTGGATCTCGGAATCGAAATGCCCGATGTTGCACACGATGGCACGGTGCCGCATCTCACGCATGTGCTCAAGCGTGATGACATCCTCGTTTCCGGTCGCGGTCACGAAGATGTCGCCGCGCGGGGCGGCTTCTTCCATCGTCACGACCTCGTAGCCTTCCATCGCGGCCTGCAGGGCGCAGATGGGGTCGACCTCGGTCACCAGTACGCGGCAGCCCGCGTTGCGCAGCGATGCGGCGGACCCCTTGCCCACGTCACCATAACCGGCAACCACGGCAACCTTGCCCGCCATCATCACGTCGGTGCCACGGCGGATCGCGTCCACCAGGCTTTCACGGCAGCCGTACAGGTTGTCGAATTTCGACTTCGTGACACTGTCGTTCACGTTGATGGCCGGAACCTTCAGCAGGCCCTTCTTTTCCATCTCCCACAGGCGGTGCACGCCGGTCGTGGTCTCTTCGGAGATGCCGCGCACGTCATTGAGCATCGCGGGATATTTTTCATGCATCAGCGTCGTCAGGTCGCCGCCGTCATCAAGGATCATGTTCGGCGTCCAGCCGTCCGGCCCCTTGATGGTCTGTTCGATGCACCACCAGAACTCATCGTCGGTCAGGCCCTTCCAGGCAAAGACCGGCACGCCCGTGGCCGCGATGGCCGCCGCCGCCTGGTCCTGGGTCGAGAAGATGTTGCACGATGACCAGCGCACCGTCGCACCCAGCGCCGTCAGCGTCTCGATCAGGACGGCGGTCTGGATCGTCATGTGCAGGCAGCCGGCGATGCGCGCGCCCTTCAGCGGCTTGGAAGCGCCGTATTCCTCACGGAGCGCCATGAGACCGGGCATTTCGCCTTCCGCGATGGAAATTTCCTTGCGGCCCCATTCGGCAAGCGAGATGTCCTTGACCTTGTAGTCCGTGGTGGTGGTCATTTTCTATCCTGATATTCGTTAATTCGACACGGGATATACCCGTTTGGGCCCGACTGATCCAGAGCGGGCGGCAGATGATGTTCACGCCATCGTGCGCGCCACGTCTTCCGCCTGCCGCAGGATGCGCAGGAAATTCTCCCCCCACAGGGCGGCAATCTGGCTGTTGTCATAGCCCCGGCCGCGCAGTTCCATCGTCAGGTTGCCGGACTGGGAGGCATCGGCCCAGCCGCGTATGCCGCCCCCGCCATCGAAATCGGACGAGATCCCGACATGTTCGATCCCGATTCGGTTTACCGCGTAGTCGATATGATCCACGAAGTCGGCCACCGTGACCGGGCGCATGTCGCGCACGTCACGCGGGCGCAGGAAGGCGTCCATCGCGGTGATGTGGATCACGCCGCCGCAGGCCTTCAGCGCGTCAAGCTGGCCATCATCAAGGTTGCGGGGATGATCGCACAGCGCCCGTACGCAGGAATGGCTGGCAAAGACCGGCGCGCGCGACAGCTTTACCGCCTGCATCATCGTGCTGCGCGCGGTGTGGGAGACGTCCACCAGCATGCCCAGGCGGTTCATCTCGGCCACCGCGTCGCGCCCCAGCGCGGACAGGCCGCCATGCAGGCTTTCGGAATCATTGAGGTGGTGCATGGGCCGTGCCGAATCGGCCAGCTGGTTGTGGCCGTTATGGGTCAGCGTCATGTAGCGCGCGCCAAGGGCACGGAAGCGCGCGATGAGCGAAAGGTCCTCCCCCATCGCATAGCCGTTCTCCACCGCCGGAATGATGGCGATGTCCCCCGCCGCATGGGCCGCGCGCACCGCCGCCGCCGTATCGCATACCCGCACGCCGGGGTTTTCGCCCGTCCGGGCAATCACGGCCAGCATCTCCAGCGCCCGGGTGCTGGCGGCCGCGTGGCCCGCGTCGTCGCGCGCATCCTGCCCCACATAGGCCACAAGGCAGGCCGCCCCCAGCCCGCCCGCGCGCATGCGTGGCAGGTCCACCCGGCGCGAGGGCGCGCCGGTGCCAAAGTCATCCCGGTCGGGCCAGGGGATGTCCACATGGGTGTCGATGGTCAGGAGCGTGGGGTGGGGGGCGGCGTGCGGGGATGGATCGGTCATGGAGTCCCTCTCTGGATGGTGACAATGAACCACATGCACCCCAGTCCTGAAAACTGGGCATAAACCAAAACCGGCCCTGTATCGTTAGTCTGGCTACCGGCGACGCACGTCCAGCCCCGGTCCGGTTGCCAACCCGCCGCCTGCGCGCCGGGACACCCCACGGGATACCCCAGTGGCCGGGTGCGCCTGACGAAGGAACCACCATGACCACCATCCCCCTGCTTACCCTCAATGATGGACACCGCATTCCCGCCATGGGGTTCGGCACCTATCCGCTCGACAACCCGCAGGCCGAGGCCGCCGTGCGCGAGGCGCTGACGGCGGGCTACCGCCTGTTCGATACGGCATCGCGCTACGGCAACGAAAGCGGCGTCGGTACCGGGCTGGTCAGCTTTGACGTGGGGCGGGAGGATATTTTCGTCACCACCAAGCTGCGCGGCGCCGACCAGGGCTTTGACAGTACGCTGCGTGCGTTCGAGGCCAGCCTGGCACGGCTGAAGATGAGCTATGTCGACCTTTACCTGATCCACTGGCCACTGCCGCTAAAGGACCAGTATGTCGAAAGCTGGAAGGCCATGATCCGCCTGCGTGACGAAGGGCGGATCCGCTCGATCGGCGTGTCCAACTTCCTGCCCGAACACCTGCGGCGCCTGGTGGATGAGACCGGGGTGACCCCCGCCGTCAACCAGATCGAGATGCATGCGGATTTTGCGCAGGGGCCGCTGCTTGCCGTGCATGAGAAGCTGGGCATCCTGACCGGGGCCTGGAGCCCGCTGGGCCGGGGCAGACTGCTGGAAAACCCGGTGGTGCAGCGTATCGCCGCGCGGCATGGCAGGTCAGGCGCGCAGGTCCTGCTGCGCTGGATCATCGACCGTGGCGCGGTGCCCATTCCCAAAAGCGCGCATCCCGAGCGCATGCGCGCCAACCTGCACAGCTTCGATTTCCAGCTGACGGCGGATGACATGCGTGACCTCGCCACGCTGGACAGCCCCCACAACCGCACCGGCGGTGATCCCGCCACCTATGTGGAGGAATAACGCCACGCCACCGTTCATGCCGGCCGCCCCGGCCGGGCGCAGGGCAGGATTGCACAAGCGCGGGCCGGGCTGTTATGGTGCGCCGCCCGTCCCCCCGGGCGGGTGTACTGGCACGTCCGCCATGGGAACATGGGCGGCATGAGCGGGATCACGGCACCACATGGCACCAACCCAGGCAGCAGCGGCATCTGACGGCGGCGAAGCATCCGCCCCATCGCCTTCTTTTCCCTGCCGGCGCGCCGTGCGGTGGCTGGCGCTGGGGCTGGCGGGCATGCTGGCCGCCTGTGCCAGCAATGGCCCTCACGAAATGAGTGAGGAGCAGATGATCCACGAGGCCGATTCCTACCGTGCCCGTGCCCATACCAGCTACGCCCCGCCCGGACCGCCGGAAGACCCGTGGGGGCCTTACATCACCGAGGCCTCGCAGCGTTTCGACGTGCCGGACATCTGGATACGGCAGGTCATGCAGCGCGAGTCGGGGGGGCAGCTTTACCGCAATGGGGAATTCGTCACCTCGCTGCCGGGCGCCATGGGCCTCATGCAGCTCATGCCGCCGACCTATGATGAAATGCGTGCCCGCTACAACCTTGGTTCCGATGCGTTCGAGCCGCATGACAACATCATCGCCGGTACCGCCTATATCCGCGAAATGTATGACATCTACGGCTCCCCCGGCTTCCTGGCCGCGTATAACAGCGGGCCGGGACGGCTGGATGACTTCCTTGACCGCTATCATACCCTGCCCAAGGAAACGCGGGACTACGTGGCGTCCATCGGGCCGAAAATCGCGGGGACCTCGCCCGTCAACCGCTCCCAGGCCGACCTGCTGATCGAGGCCCGTGCCCTGGCCCGCGCCCAGGCTGCGCAGAACAGCCGCGGCGGGCACAGCCGGGGCCGCCAGCTTCTGGCCGCCGTGCCGGGTGGCACGGCATCCGATGCCCCGTCGCCCGAGGCCGCGGCCGTGCGGGCGGCATGGAGCGCGCGTGAGGAAAGCGGCGTTGTGCCCATGACCGCCGCCGGAACGCGGCCGGGCGTCATCAGCATGGCGCCCCGCCATGACTGGGTGGTGCAGGTGGGGGCCTATGGTTCCGAAGGGCAGGCACAGCACGCGGCGGGGCTGGCGCGGGCCAGGGTTTCGGCCAGCGGGGTGCATACCCAGGTTGCAAGCGTTGCGTCGCATCGCGGTCATGTCTATCGTGCAAGGCTGACCGGCCTGTCGCACGAGGCTGCCGAACAGGTCTGCCAGCGGATGGGCAATGCGGGCTGCCAGGTCCTGCCGCCCGCCACATGACGGCCCGGTCACGGGACCGCAGAGACCCTGTTGTCAGGGTGTGAGGGAGCATGAGGTATTTTTACAGGCGTTCACGCTGGTCCCTGCCGGGGCTGTGCCTGCCGCTGGTGGGCATCATGGCCTTTGCGGGATTCGTGTGCTTTTCCCCCGCGCGCGCGGCGCTGCCCGTAGGCAGCCAGGCGCCCCTGTTCAACGCACAGGCCACGCGCAATGGCAGCGAGTTCAGCTTCCATCTGGCCGATGCCCTGCGGCAGGGGCCGGTGGTCCTGTATTTCTATCCCGCCGCCTTTACCCGTGGCTGCACCATCGAAGCCCATGAATTCGCCGATGCGATGGACCAGTACAAGGCGCTGGGGGCCTCGGTCATCGGCATATCCACCGATGACATGCCAACGCTGGACCGTTTTTCCGTAAGCGAGGGGCATGGCCGCTTCCCCGTCGCGGCCGACCCGCAGGGCCAGATCGCGCGGATGTATGACAGCCGCCTGCCGCTGCTCAACCGCGCCAGCCGCACATCCTATGTCATCGCGCCCGATGGCAAGGTGATCTATGCCTACAGCGCGCTCTCCCCCAGCGGCCATGTCAGCAAGACCCTGGATGCGCTGCGCCAGTGGCATGCGGCGCAGGGCAGCGCCAGCCCGGTTTCCCTGCCACCCGCGGCAAAATAGGCCGGCCGCCCCTTTGTGTTTGACTTGGGGGCGGGGGGCGCTATTGACTGGTCCCCCGTCATCTGCGGGGGAGAAGCCGGTGGAAACCCGGCACGGTCGCGCCACTGTATAGCGCATGCGTGCATGCGGAAGTCAGACCTCTCCTGCGGATCAGGCTACCATTCCGTTACGGGACGCGCTTTCCCGACAGGAGATCTGAACCATGTCCCATCCTTTCATTCCGGCCCGCCGGGGCGTGGCCTGATGGCCGGCCGCCTTCTGCTGCGTGGCATGCTGGCGGGCATTCTTGCCTCCTGCCTTGCCTTCCTTTTCGCCCGTGTGTTTGGTGAACCGCAGGTCAATCTGGCCATTGCCTTTGAATCCGCCCTGGATGCGGCGGCCGGCGAGGCGCCGGAGCCGGAACTGGTCAGCCGTGGGGTGCAGGCTTCCATCGGCATGCTGACCGCCGCCGCCATGTATGGCGCGGCCTATGGCGGGCTGTTCGCGCTTGTGTTCGCCGCCGCCTACGGGCGGCTGGGCCGGTTTTCGCCGCGCATGCTGGCCCTGCTGCTGGCGGGGGCGGGGTTCCTGGCCGTGGTACTGGTGCCTGACCTGAAATACCCGGCCAATCCGCCCGCCGTGGGCCAGCCCGAAACCATCGGCATGCGGACCGCCACCTATTTCGAGATGATCATCTTCTCGCTATGCGCGCTGACGCTGGCGGTACTGGCGGGCCGCAGAGGGGCGCGACACTGGGGCAACTGGGGGGGCGCACTGTGTGGCGCGGCCCTTTTTGTGGTGCTGGTGGCCGTATTGCAGGCGGTGCTGCCCGATTTCAATGAAGTGCCGGACAATTTCCCCGCCACCGTGCTGTGGCGCTTCCGCGAGGCGGCGCTGGGCATGCAGCTTGTGCTGTGGGGCAGCCTGGGGCTGCTGTTTGGCATCATGGCCGACCGGCTGCTGGCACGGTCGCCCGTGCGCTATGGCTGAGTAGCGGCCTTTGCCCCGGCATCCCGGCTGTCCGTGCCATCGGTTGCGGCGGCTGGTGGCGGGGCATCGTCGCGCATGACCCTGTCCCACACCGCGCGCAGGCGGGCATCCATGCCGTCATCCGGCGTGGGGTAGGGGTGGCTGGCCGCGAGATAGGCGGCCTGCTGGTCCCAGTGCAGGGCAGCGCGGGTCGCCTCGTCCAGCGGTGCGCGGGTGGAGGCGGGCATGCCCCAGTAGCATGAGGACGTGGCAAGCCGCGCCTGGGCTGCGGGGGTGCGCAGATACTGCGCGAACGCCACCGCCAGCGCCTTGCGCTGGGAAGCCGCGGCAATCGAGATACCATGCAGCCACCGCATCGCCCCCTGCCGGGGCACCGTAAAGGTCAGGTCCGGGTGCCGCGGGTCGGTCGGGCTGCTTCCGGCCTGTGCGGGGGTGCCGCCTTCGCCCACGCCCGCCGTGGTCCATGCGCCGCCACCCACCACGATATCCACCTGCCCATCGGCCAGTGCCTGCTGCACGGTGGCGATATCGCCCACGATCGGGGCGCTGGCGCGCAGGGTGGCAAGCTTTGCCTGCAGCGCGGGCAGGTCGGCTGTGTTCAGCCGCGCGGGGTCCAGTCCCAGCGCCAGGGCGATGTAGGACAGTACGGGCAGATAGCTGTCATAGATGGCAATGCGCCCGTGGTAGCGGGGCTGCCAGATGGCGTTGATGTCCTCCATGTCGGTGGCACTGACGCGCGCGCGATTGAAGGCCACGGCGTTGAAGCCGTATTTTTCCGGCACGGCATACAGCCGCCCGCCATATGAGCCGGTAGCCGGGTCGCCGATGGCGGGCGCCGTGCCGTTATCGGGAAAATCAGCCGGGTCCAGCGGCATGAGCAGCCCGGCTTCAGCCAGCTGCGGGGCTGCCGTCTCCTCCATGATCACCACATCCCAGTCCGCTGCCTGCGCCTGGCGCAGGATGGCGCGGGTGGCATCGGTGCTGTCGATGTCCTTGAAGTGCACGCGCACCCTGTTGGCCTGTTCAAAGGGGCCAAGCAGTTCCGGGTCTTCATGGTCGCACCAGGTCAGCACGTTCAGCACATCGTCCGCCGCCCGGGCGGCAGGAAGCGGGAGCATGGCCAGGACCATGAAGGCGGTAGTGGCGGCAAGCGCGCCACGACGGCTGCATGCGGACATGAAAAGGCAACTCCTGCAGGGATTTACCCTCCAGCATGGACGTGTCTGGATGCAAGGTCCAGTAAGGATGGGTGACGAAGGGTGTAAAAAACCATGGCCCCCGGGCCCCTGATCCGGCGCCCCTGATGCCCGTACCGGCCGTTACCGGGGCCGGGCCGGGGCGTTGCGCGCATGACACGCCAGCCTTCCGCCCCGGCTGCTCCATATTGTCGCACGCCATGATGAAGGGCTATGGATAGGCGCATGATCGCCGATTTCATCCGCCGTTTGACCCGGCGCCGTTCTCCACCGCCTGTCCAGTCCCGGTCTGCGTTGCGTGCCTCCCGGCAGGTGATTGCCCCCGAAGCCGGTTCGGAAGCGGCCCGTGCGGTTGCAACCGTCACGGTCGTGCCCTCGGGGCGGCTGCGCGCTTATGCCCGTACCGCGCGTGGGGTGGGCAGGCTTGCGGCCATTACCGTATGGGTGCCGCTTTCGGTCGGGTTCGAGGCCGTGCTGCTGCTGGTGCCCGGTACCGCCAAGATCCGGTGGACGCGCATGGTATGGGGCGGGCTGTGCCTGCTGCTGTCGCTGCGCATCCGCGTGGTGGGCCGCAGGGCGGGCGGCGTGGGCGGCCGCAAGGCGCGCCAGCGGGGCGAGCGGCCCGTCATCTACGTCTCCAACCATTCCACCTGGCTGGACGTGCCGGTGCTGGGTACGGTCCTGCCATCGAATTTCGTGGCCAAGGGCGATATCGAGGGCTGGCCCATCATGGGGCTGGTCTCGCGCATCGGGCGGACCATATTCGTCAGCCGCCAGCGCAGTACGACCGGGCGCGAACGCGACGAAATGCTGCACCGGCTGATGGTGGAGGGTGACAACCTGATCCTGTTCCCCGAAGGGACGTCATCGGACGGGTCCCGCGTACTGCCCTTCCTGTCGGCCTTTTTCGCCATTGCCAAGCCGCCCCGCCTGCCGCCGGGCAAGGCCCCGGCGGAGCCGGAAAGCGAAGCCGCCGCCATTGCCGCCCGCCCCGGCATGACGCCGCTGATCCAGCCCATATCGGTCGTGTACGACCAGTTGGAGGGCCTGCCGGTCAACCGGGCGCGCAGGCCGGTCTTTGCCTGGTACGGGGACATGGATCTGGGCCCGCATGTATGGCAGCTGCTCCGCTGGCGGTCGATGCGTGCCACGGTCCTGCTGCATCCCGCCCTTGATCCCGATGATTTCCCCAGCCGCAAGGCACTGGCGCAGGCCACCTGGCGGGCCGTGGCCGCGGGGGCGGCCGGACTGCGCCAGAACGAGCCCCAGCCCGAAAGCGAAACCGCCTATGCCTGCCGCCCGCTGGCCGGCATGCTGCCGCAGGATCTGGAACGGCGTGGCGACTGAGGGGTTTGTGTCAAGATTGAGGCATGTCATGTTCCCCCTGCCCGGTGCATACTATGCTTGGATGCAAACCCGCAGGTCCGTAATGCCTGTGGCCGGGCCAGGCCGGTTTTCAGGCCGCCATGGCGCCGGGACCATGCCTGGCAACGCCAGCAACAGTGATCTCACATGGTGCGGGCTGCCGTGCCGATGCTCTGGAGTCTACGGTGGATCAGCCGAAAATTAGTGCCGATGTCCTGCTTTCTGCCATGGAGCAGGCCATTGATCCCATGGTCGTGATTGATGAGCACAACAGGATTATCCTTTTCAATGCCGCCGCCGAGCGCATATGGGGCCTGCCGCGCGCGCAGGTTCTGGGCGAAAATGTAAGCTGCCTTGTGCCCGTGGCGGAACGTGCGCAGCATGACAGCTACATCGACCGCAACCGCGAGACCGGGATCGGCCGGATTGTCGGCACCTCGCGGGAGGTGGAGTTCAGGCGCGCCAATGGCGAATATGTGTGCGGGGAACTGTCCATCTCCCGCGTGCAGCTGGCTGATTCGCACAAGATCTACTACATCGCCGTGATGAAGGACGTGACGGAGCAGAGCCGTCAGCGCAAGATCCTGATCCTGCAGAACGACGTGCTCCAGGCGCTGGCATCCGACCTGACCATACAGGAAGTGGGCGACCTGCTGTGCCGCCGGGTGGATGGTTTCGTGCCCGGCGGGGTGGCGGCGGTCCTGCTGCTTGACCGTTCGCGGCGCAGGCTGTCCATCGCGGCATCACCCGGCATGCCCAACCGCTACCGCACGGCGCTGGACAGCATGGAACTCAGCGCCGAGCAGGTCGAGACACTGCGCACGGCACCCGACAGCAGCAACAAGGTGGTGTGGGATGGCTATTCCTCGCTGGCCCGTTCGCTGGGGCTGGAGCGGTGCTGTTCCTCGGCCATCATCTCGCGCACCGGTCAGGTCATGGGCATCTTCGCCCTCTACCTGCGGGGCGATGATACCGACCTGGCATGGCCGCAGCGCGTGGTTTCCACCTCCATGCCGTTCTGCGCGCTGGCGATCGAACAGAACGAGACACGGCAGCATATTGCCCAGCTTTCCAATTTCGACAGCCTGACCGGGCTGCTCAACCGCACCTCGCTGCATAATGTCATCGAGCGCCTGATCATGCGGGGCGGGGACAGCCAGTTTTCGCTGTTCATGGTTGATATCGACCGGTTCCGCGATATCAATGACGCGCTGGGCCATGTGAATGCCGACCGTTTCCTGATCGAGATCGGGCGCCGCATCCGTGGGCTGGTCAATGATGAATACATCGTCAGCCGTTCGGGCGGGGACGAGTTCATCATCATCGTGCCCGACTGCTCGCACGCCAGGGCCGAGCAGTTTGCCGAAAAGCTGATCAATGCCATCGCCAGGCCGCTGCAGGTGGGGGAGAACACCCTGACCATCTCGTGCTGTGTCGGCATCAGTACCTTCCCCGAAAACGGGCCGGACAGTGAATCCCTGCTCAGCCTGGCCGATGCCGCGGCCCGGCAGGCAAAGGGGGACGGGCGCGGTCTCTACCGCTTTGCGGGCCATGAGAAGAACCAGGTGGCGCAGGAACGGCTCATGCTGGGTTCGGCGCTGCGGGATTCGCTGTCGAAGGGCATGCTGAACCTGCACTACCAGCCGCAGGTGGAAACCATGACCGGCGGCCTGTATGGGGTGGAGGCCCTGTCCCGGTGGCACCATCCGACGTTGGGTAACATCTATCCCTCCCGCTTCATTGCGGTGGCGGAGGAAACCGGACAGATCGAGGCCATCGGCCGGTGGTCCCTGCAGGAAGCGTGCAGCCAGATGGTCAGGTGGGATCGTGATGGCGTGCATGTGCCGACCGTTGCGGTCAACCTGTCGGCCGTGCATTTCCGCAACCGCTCGCTGCCTGAATACATTGCCAACCTGCTTGGCCAGCACGGCCTGACGCCGGACCGGCTGACGGTGGAGATTACCGAAAGCGTGATGATGGACAGCAGCAGCGAGACCGAAGAGGTGCTGCACGCCATACGCAGGCTTGATGTGGGGCTGTCGATGGATGATTTCGGCACCGGCTATTCCAGCCTGTCACGCCTGACGCGCCTGCCGCTGACCGAAATCAAGATCGACCGCAGCTTCATCAATGATTTCGAGCACGATACCAATGCCCAGGCCGTGACCATGGCGGTGATCGGCATCGGTTCGCGGCTGGGCATGACGGTCGTGACCGAAGGGGTCGAGACCGAGCAGCAGTGGCGGCTGCTTGAGGAATTGCATTGTGACGTGATGCAGGGCTATCTGTTTGCTAGGCCGCTTCCCCCTGCCGAACTGGAAAAATGGTTCCGTGAGCGCCAGGCCCGCGGTTCCTTCGTCATTCCCTCGGCATGATGGGGGGAGGGATGTCATGGCCGGCAGGCGCAGGCATGCCGTGTGCGGCAGGCTGGCCGCCGGGGCGGTTTGACTTTATGAAATACCCTAGTTTGCTTTTTATTATTGTTTCCAGGCGGGAAAATGGCATTGCAACATGATGATCGGCTGCGGGCCCTGACGCATCAGGATGCGGATTTCTGGGCTGATCTGGTTGACAGTGTCCTGATCGTCGCGATTACCGACAGTGCAGGGGTCATCACATATGTCAATGACCGCTTCTGCGAGATCAGCCAGTACTCGCGTGAGGAACTGATCGGCTCCACGCACCGTATTGTCAATTCCGGCTATCATGACGCGGATTTCTTCCGGGACCTGTACCGCACCATCCAGTCGGGCCAGCTGTGGCAGGGCAATATCTGCAATCGGGCGAAGGATGGTTCGCTGTACTGGGTGGCCACCACCATCATTCCCAAGCTGGACCGCGCGGGCGTGATCCAGGGCTATGTCGCCAGCCGTTTCGAGATTACCGAACTCATGAACACCCGTGACCGGCTGTGCGAACTGGCGGAAACGGATACCCTGACCGGCCTGCTCAACCGTGGTGGCTTCAACACCGCGCTGGCCGATGAACTGGCGCGCTGCCGCGAGCCGGGCAGTACCGGCCAGCCCGCCCCCGCGCTGGCCATGTTCGACCTTGATGGCTTCAAGCAGATCAATGACGTGCACGGCCACCATGCGGGGGACATCGTGCTGCGCGCCATTGCCTCGCGCCTGATCGAACTGACCCATCCCGATGACCCGGTCAGCCGGCTGGGAGGCGATGAGTTTGCCGTCATCCTGCACCGCACGCTTGAGGATATCTCGCTGGAGCGGTACATGGACCGCCTTCAGGCCATTCTGGAACGGCCCATCGATATCGAGACGGTCACGGTCAGCGTGGCGGGCAGTATTGGCGCAGTCCTGCTGGATGGCACCGATACGATCGAGGATGTGCAGAAAAACGCCGACATGGCGATGTACGCCGCCAAGCGTGCCGGTGGCAAGCAGTCCCAGATGTTTACCCGCAAGCTGCGTGAACGCGCCCAGGCGCGTGTTTCCATCCTGAGCGAGGCACGATGCGGGGTGGAGCGCAACCAGTTCGAGGTCTATTACCAGCCCATCCTGAACTGCCATACGCTGAAGGTGGACCAGATCGAGGCGCTGCTGCGCTGGCAGCACCCCGAACGCGGGCTGCTGGCGGCGGAAGACTTTTCCGACGTGTTTACCGATGCGGGGCTGGCGCAGGCCATGGGGCCGCGCATGATCGAGGCGTTCCGCCATGACGTACACATGTGGAACAGCAACGGCCACCCGCAGCGCCAGCTTGCCATCAATCTGTCGCGCATGGACCTGATCCGCGATGACTACCAGCGCGAGCTGGAAGAATCACTCAGGCGGTTCAACATGCAGCCCGAGAACTTCGTGCTGGAAGTGACGGAAGCGATGCTGCATGGCCGCCGGGCCGACCAGGGCATCCGCAACCTGCGTGAACTGGCGCGCTCGGGCTTCCGCATAGCACTCGATAATTTTGGCAAGGGCATTACCGTGCTCAACCACCTGCGTGAACTGCCGTTCTCGCAGGTCAAGATCGACCAGAGCATGGTGGCCGGCATCGTGGGCAATCCCGATGCCTGCATGGTCCTGTCCAGCCTGATCGAGATGGGGCAGGGCTTCAGGATGGAGGTGACGGTTGAAGGGGTGGAAAACCGTGAGCAGTTCGATCTGGTCATGCAGATGAAGCCCGAGCGGATACAGGGTTTCTACATTTCATCCGCCCTGTCACCGCAGGATATACTGGTCATGCCGGAACATTTTGACAGGGAAGCCCGTTCGTGACCGATGCCTCCCGCATCATCCCCGCGCGTATCGGGGATGACCTGCCCCGGATTGATGTGATCGGTCTGGCCAACACGCGCCGCATCATGCATGCCGAGCGTCATAATGATGGCGGGCGTATGCCCATGTTCATCCCGACGGCCGCGTGGACGGCATTGCTGGAACGGCACTGCATGGGGGAAGCCACGGCCGCCCGGCCCCGGCTGGCCCCGTCGCGCGTCATGGAGGGGCTGGAGCGCGCCCTTGGCCGGATCATGACCCAGATTATCCGTCATGACGTGGAACATGACGAACCGCTCCATCCGGTTTATGGCGTGACATCCGACCTGTTTGACAGCCATGAGGCGCCGGTGGATATCCGCATGGTGGTGGACCGTACCACCGGCGTTGCCTGCATGCTGGCGGGGCCACCCGCGGATATCGCGGCCCTCGGGCTGGATGCCGCGGGGCAGGATAAAAAATAACAAAGGTCCCGGATGCCGCCTTTTTTCAAAAAGACGGCATTCTCCGATGCTTTTTGAAAAAAGCGTCACCAGAAACTTATTTATGATTTGCGGACTATACGGCGGGCAGACCTGCGTGCCGACGCGCGCATGACAGCCTGATCCGGTAACCGTTCATGTCTGTATCATCAGCCTTCCCACGCCACATGGGCCGTATCAGGAAAACCGGACGAACAGGATATCAAGGGAAATCATGGTGCTGCTGGACAGGATTGAACTGTCGACCTCTCCCTTACCAAGGGAGTGCTCTACCACTGAGCTACAGCAGCACTGTATGCGCGCTTCCTAACTTTTCCTGGCCCGGCTGACAACCCCCTTTTCTCATGTTTTGGAAAATTGGGATGTCAGGCCGGGGGTGGGGAAAGTCAGTCGTCGCGGTGGATGCGCTCCATGCGTTCGTGGCGTTCCTGCGCCTCGATCGACAGGGTGGCGATGGGGCGGGCTTCCAGCCGCTTCAGGCCGATCGGCTCGCCCGTTTCCTCGCAATAGCCATAGGTGCCCGCTTCGATACGCAGCAGCGCCTGGTTGATCTTGGAAATCAGCTTGCGTGCCCGGTCACGGGTGCGCAGTTCAAGCGCACGGTCGGTCTCGACACTGGCGCGGTCGGTAATATCCGCTTCGTGAATGCCACCTTCGGACAGGCTGGCAAGTGTTTCATCCGCTTCCTTAAGAAGATCCGCTCGCCATTTCAGCAGCTTGAGGCGGAAATATTCCACCTGCTGCGGATTCATGAATTCCTCATCATCCGAAGGGCGATAATCGGGGGGCAATGTAATCATGATGACTGGTCCCTGCGCCGTGGTTCCCCGTGGCGGGTAGGGTCCAGCCAGTGGGGAACGGGGCGGCTTATACTAGCATGGCGCACGCACGCCAAGCTTTTAACGCGGTTTTCAGGCAGGCTGATGCGCGGGGGTGGCAGTGGCAGCGGCCTGCGGCATCGTGGCGGGCGTGCCGGTTGCGGACCGGGACGTGGAGGCCGTGCCCCGTTTCGCGCGGGGAGGCGCTTCGGGATAGGTGGTCTCCCACCCGCCACCCAGCGCATTGTACAGCCGCACCAGATTGCCCGATATGGTGGCGGTGCTGGTGGTCAGGTCGGATTCAGCCCCCAGATACTGGCGCTGCGTGTCCAGCACGGTCAGATAGGTCACCATGCCGTTGCGGTACTGGTCCTGCGCCAGCTGGAGCGCATGGTGGCTGGCCTCCACGCGGCGGGCCAGTTCGTCATGGCGGCGCTGTTCATCGGTATAGGCGGTCAGGGCGTTATCCACGTCATGCCACGCGCCCAGCACGGTCTTCTGGTAATTGATGGCCGCTTCCTTCTGTGCGGCCTTGCGCAGTTCAAGCTGGCCACGCAGGCGCCCGCCCTGGAACAGCGGCAGCGTGATGGACGGGCCGACATTCCATGCCTTGGCATTCCAGAACCCGAGGTCGCGGAAGGAGAGGGATTCAAAGCCGAATCCCGCATTGATGGTCACGCGCGGGTAAAATTCGGCCACGGCCTCGCCCACCTGGGCAATGGCGGCGTGCAGGCTGGCTTCTGCACGGCGGATATCGGGGCGGCGGCGCGCCAGTTCGGAGGGCACGCCCACCGGCACGCGCGGTGGCACGGGCGGAATGGCCGCTGCCGTCAGCAGTTCATCGGACAGCGCGCGGGGCGGTTCACCCATCAGCAGGCTCAGCGCATTGACCTGCAGGACAAGCTGCTGCTCAAGCTGGGGGATCTGCGCCAGCGTGCTTTCATACTGGGCGCGGGCCTGTTCCACTTCCAGGTTGCTGGCCAGCCCCTTGGTGTAGCGCTGCTGGTTCAGGTCCAGCATGGATTTCGCTACGTCGCGGTTTTCCATGACAATGCGCAGCTGTTCCTGCGTGTTGCGCAGGTCCATGTAATCCCGCGCTACTTCCGACTGGCGGGAGATCAGCATGCCGCGCCGGGCTTCGTTCACGGCCTGGGTGTTGGCGGCGGCGGCTTCGTATTCACGGCGCACGCGACCCCACAGGTCCAGCTCCCATGTGGCATCCACGCTGTCGCGCCACTGGTTGAACAGGGGGATCTTGGCTTCCCCCGGTGTGGGCGCGAACTGGGAGAAGCCGGGGGTGTTGGCCAGCTGCGGGTCGCTTTCCACGTCGGTCACGATACGCTGCAGCATCTTGGTGCTGTACTGCTGGCGGGCATAGGAACCGCTGGCTGACAGGCCGGGATAGCGCTCGGCGCCGGCAATGCGCAGTTCCGCGCGGCTCTGGGCCATGCGGTAGGCATAGGCGCGCACATCCAGGTTATCGGTGGCCACGCGCTGTTCAAGTCTGGTCAGTTCGGCATCATGGAACAGGGTCCACCATGCGGTATCGGGGTCATCCTGTGTGGTCTGGCTTGCAACCTGCGCGGGGCTGTTCGTGCCATCGGGGGCGATACGGGCCGGGCCGCCGTACTGCTTGGGCGCCCACGGCGTGGGCTTGTGGAAATTCGGGCCAACCGCGCACCCGGCGGTCATGACCGACAACCCAACCACCGCCGTGCGCCATGAAATTCCCCTACCTGCCAACGCGGCCCCCTGTCGTGCCTGAAACGGTTAATATAAATCTGTATTCCAGTGCATGGTTTCGCTACCATGGCTGAAATGACCGATCAGTTCGGTCAGTCCCCTAGCCTATCGGCTTTCCGCACGGGGTCAATCGAAAGTACGCACCGATTACTGGGAGCAGGATGATTTCAATGGGTACCACGGCAGACCGGCCACGCCAGGCACAGGCGGAAGATTGCGTGCCTTCGGGGGCTTCCGCCGCCAAACGCGCGCAGATACTGGCTGGTGCCGCGCGGGTTTTTGCCGAACATGGGTACGAAGGGGCCAGCATGTCGGGCATTGCGCGCGATGCCGGGGTATCCAAGGGTACGCTGTACAATTATTTCGACAGCAAGGCCACGCTGTTCTCCGCCTTTGTGGAACAGTGCGCGTGCGAGAAGATGCCCCTTCTGTTCAGCCGGATAGACGAGGGGGCGAACCTTACGGAATCGCTCGACCATCTGGCGGTGGCCATGATCCGCCTGCTTACCTCGCCGCTGTCGCTCATGCTCAACCGCATCATCATCTCGGAGGCCGGCAATTTCCCCGCCCTGGCGGAGACCTTCTGGAAGCATGGCCCGCAGAAGGCCATCAACATCCTGTCCGCATGGCTCATGCAGCATAATGACGCGGGCGTGCTGAACATTCCCGACCCCGTTTTCGCGGCGGAGCAGTTCTACGCGCTGTGCCAGACGCGCATCGCGGCACGCGCGCGCATGCAGTTGCCGGTCAACACGGACGAGGCACATATCATCTTCATCGCCCGGTCCGCTGTCAGGACATTCCTGAACGCCTATATGCGCGAAGCCCCGCGCCTGCCGCCGCTTGTCATGGACACGGCGGCCGACTGAAAGGCCATTTTCAGAAGCCATCCGTGAAATGGCCTGAAAATAACAGGAAAGTGTTGGGGAAGCGTTTTTCAGGGAGTTTTGAAAAATGCCATATCCAGAATTTTTATTGTTACGTATTCGCAACCTGTTTTAGAACAGCATTTACATCCCGTCATTGGACGGGGCGAGCGTGTTGCCTGTCCGGTTCTGGTTATCCGCATCCTGCATGGTCATGCCGCCCGGTCATGTCCGGTTGCCATACGTAAAGACATTCCGGATTCCTGGTAGATGTGACCAGACTATGCCGGTCAGCCTTGGGGTGTGTTGCGTAAATGCAACATAACGCGAGGGCTGAGCGACAGGCTGCTTTTTTAGATTGTTATGTTATATTGTACCAAATAATGCTGCGCTTCCCGAAATCATTTTTCTGGATGTGAGCCCGCCCCGCCATGATGCGCCTATGGTTTTCCGCCCGTCCCCATTCACCGGCCATGCTTCTGGCCATGACCATTCTGACCCCCCTTGCCAGTGCGATGGGCCAGGAGCCGGTGCTGTCCGCCGCTGCCGCCAGCAGCACCGCCACGACGGGGGAAAAGGATGTAACCCGTCCGTCTTCCGCGCCCGAGACCATGACCGTCACCGCACGGCTTGACCGCGCGCGGATGCAGCTCCAGCCCTCCACGGGGGCCACGGTGCATGCCTTCAGCCGCAGGGCGCTGGAAACCATTCCGGGCGGTGACAACGCGGGACTGAACAGCGTGCTGCTGCAAGCCCCCGGTGTGGCACAGGACAGTTACGGCCAGATCCATGTGCGCGGTGACCATAACGAGGTGCAGTTCCGCCTGGATGGCGTGCAGCTGCCCGAAGGCATGAACGTGTTCGGTCAGACCCTCATGACCCGCTTTGCCGACAACCTGTCCCTTTCCACCGGCGCGCTGCCGGTGCAGTACGGCTTCCTGCAGGCGGCGGTGGTGGACATCACCACCAAGAACGGGACGACCAACAAGGGCGGCAACGTGTCGATCTATGGTGGCGCGCGCGACTACTTCTTTCCTTCCGCCCAGTATGGGGGGCAGTATGGAAAGTGGGATTACTTCTTTACCGCCGATTACGTGCATGACCGGGTAGGGATCGAGAATACGACCGCCTCCTTCAATGCGCCGCATGACCTGAGCAACCAGTACCACTTCCTGGGGCACCTGCGGTACACGGTGGATGAAAACACGCGGATCAGCCTGATTGCCGGGGTATCGAACGCCGAGTACCAGCTACCCAACAATGGCGGCCAGCCGCTGTTTGACCAGAACTACACCGCACTCCTGCCCAATGCGCCAGGCAGTGGCGACCTGAACGAGCACCAGAAGGAAATCACGGATTTCGCCATCCTGTCGCTCCAGAAGGAGATCGGTGCGTTCTCGCTCCAGACCTCGGTCTTCTCGCGCTACAGCAGCCTTGGCTACAGCCCTGATCCCAATCTGGGGGACCTGGCTTATATGGGCATAAGCCAGCATGCCGAACGGTCGGTCATGTCCACCGGCACGCAGAGCGACGTGACCTGGCGGGTGCGCCCCGACCATACCATCCGCTTCGGCTTCCAGGTCTTTGCCGAACGCAACATCACCAAGGCGGACGCCACGGTGTTCGATGCCAATGACCAGATGATCAACATCCATACGGGCAATGGCCGCACGGGCGATATCTATGGCCTGTATGTGCAGGATGAATGGCGGCCGCTGCGCAATGTCACGGTCAATTACGGCCTGCGCTTTGATGGCGTGGGTGAATACACCAACGAGCACCAGCTCAGCCCGCGCATCAATGTGGTATGGCGCGCATGGAAAGGCGGCGTGCTGCATGCGGGATATTCACGCTATTTCACGCCGCCGCCGTTCGAGGTGGTGGGGGGGACCGACCTGCAGCAGTTTGCCAATACGTCCGGTGCCGCGGCATCAAATGGCAGCAGTACGGTCAAGTCCGAGCGTGATCATTATTTCGATGCCGGGATCGAGCAGACCATCCTGCCCGGCTGGCGCGTGTCGTTCGATGCCTATTACAAGCTGGCGCATAACCTGATTGATGAAGGGCAGTTCGGGGCACCGATCATCCTGTCCGGCTTCAATTACCGGCGGGGACAGGTCAATGGCTACGAATTCTCGACCTCCTATGATCGCGGGCCGCTTTCGCTCTATGGCAATTTCGCGTGGTCGCGCGCCATCGGCAAGGACATTACAAGCGCGCAGTTCAATTTCGCCGCCGATGACCTGGCCTATATCAGCCAGCACTGGATCCATCTGGATCATGACCAGCGCTGGACCGCCTCGGCCGGGGGGGCCTACACATTCTTCCATCGCACCGGGCACCCGACGCGCCTTTCGGCCACCATGGTGTATGGCAGCGGGCTGCGGCAGGATTCGGATGTGCCCAATGGCGGGGTGATCCCGCAATACGCCACCTTCAACATGTCGGTCGTGCAGTCCTTTCGTGACCTGTTCCATTCCCGTTTCCTGCGGACCACGCAGTTGCGGCTGGATGTGACCAACCTGTTCGATCACCCCTACATGCTGCGCAGCGGCACGGGCATTGGCGTGGGCGCACCGCAATACGGGCTGCGCCGCACGATCCTGACCGGGATCTCGCAGTCTTTCTGACCGGCCGTGCAGGCCAGCAGGGCCGTTGCGGGTAAAGCATGGTCCAGAACGCTTCAGGGGATGCCGTCTTTTCCGGGAAGGCGGCATTCCTTTCCGCTTCCATGCCGGTTTGCATTGCCCTGACGGCAGGGTGGGGCAGGCTGTTTTCCCGGACCGGCAGCGTCATGCCAAGGGCGCCGGTATAAAAAAAGGGCGGCCCCCTGGGCCGCCCCTGGTCATGTCGCCCGTCAGGGCAGGGGGTCAGGAATTGATCCGTTCGCCATGCAGGCTCATGTCCAGACCTTCCATTTCCTCATCCCGGCTGACACGCAGCCCGATGGTCAGGTCAATGGCCTTGAGCAGGATGAAGCTGATCACCGCGCACCAGATGATGGTCACGCCCACGGATTCCGCCTGCGCCACCAACTGGTGGAAGGAGCCGACCACGCCCTCGGGGCTGGCATCGGTGGCGGAAAGCGGGCCATAGGCGAATACGCCGGTCAGCAGCGCGCCCACAATACCGCCAATGCCATGCACGCCAAAGGCATCAAGGCTGTCATCATAGCCCATCATGTGCTTGAGCCCCGTAGCCCCCCAGAAGCAGATCACACCGGCCAGCAGCCCGATCACCAGCGCGCCACCGGGCAGCACGAAGCCAGCCGCAGGCGTAATGGCCACCAGTCCCGCCACGGCACCGGAGATGATGCCCAGCACGGTCGGCTTGCCGGTCTTCATCCATTCGGCGCACATCCACGATACGCCAGCGGCGGCGGCGGCAATCTGGGTGGTGGCCATGGCCATGCCCGCACGGCCGTTCGCCCCCCCGGCCGAACCCGCGTTGAAGCCGAACCAGCCCACCCACAGCAGCGAGGCACCGATGACGGCATAGGTCAGGTTGTAGGGGGAGAGGTCTTCCTCCCCATATCCCTTGCGGCGGCCCAGCACCAGGGCGGCGACCAGACCGGCAATACCGGCATTGATATGCACGACCGTGCCACCGGCAAAGTCGATCGCGCCGATCTGGCCCGCAACCCAGCCACCCGGCCCCCACACCCAGTGGGCCACCGGCACATAGACCAGCAGGCCCCACAGGATGGTGAACACGCACATGGCGCTGAACTTCATGCGTTCGGCAAAGGCGCCGGTGATCAGGGCGGGCGTGATGATGGCGAACGTCATCTGGAACGTCATCCACACGCTTTCGGGAATGGTCATGGCGGTTGCGGCGTCAGTGCCCGCGGCCATGGTGAAGGGCACGTCGGCACCCTTGCTGATTCCCGCGCCCATGCCGTTGAGCATGACACGCGACAGGCCACCGATGAAGGAATTGCCCGATGTGAAGGTCAGGCTGTAGCCCAGCACCATCCACACAACCGTCATGATGCAGCATATGCTGAAGGACTGCATGAGCGTGGCCAGCACGTTCTTCTTGCGGACCATGCCGCCATAGAACAGGGCCAGGCCCGGAATGGTCATCAGCAGCACGAGTGCCGTGCTGACCAGCATCCATGCGGTATCGCCCGTGTCGATCGCGGGGGGGGCGGCATCAGCCGCCATGGCGGGCAGGCCGCGCAGGGACACGGCGGTTACGGCTGCGGCCAGCCCCGCATGGCGTCCGATCTTGCCAATCTTTGTGATCACAGCGCGTTTTCTCCGGTTTCCTGTGTCCTGATACGTATTGCCTGTTGCAGGTCCAGAACAAAAATCTTGCCATCTCCGATCTTGCCGGTGCACGCGGCGCTCTGGATCACCTCCACCACCTTGTCGCACTGGGTGGCGGGCACCGCGATCTCGAGCTTGATCTTGGGCAGGAACTGGATGTTGTATTCAGCGCCACGATAGATTTCGGTCTGGCCTTTCTGGCGGCCATATCCCTTCACTTCGGTGGCCGTCAGGGCATCCACCCCGATGGAGTGCAATCCCTCGCGCACCTCATCCAGCTTGAATGGCTTGATGATGGCAATGACAAATTTCATTTCGTTCCCTTCCTGCCCTGCCCCTGGAAATTCATTTAGCTGCCTCTGTTCCGTAAAGGCAACCATATCTGTAAACAATATGAACTGGCTACTGTCTTTACGCCGCAGTTTCATACCCCGGGGCAGGTGTGGCCATTGTGCATGCCCCGCCACCCGCTCCCGGAGCAGGGCATGACAGGGGGCAGGTGCGTTGTCGATATCATATCGTAATGAACAATGCAGCACTTCCCGTTCCGGTCTTTCGCATGCTGCCGGCCCCGCCGCCCGCATGGGCCGGGGGCGTGTGTCACCTGTCCGGTTCCGTGTCCATGCATCCCTGCAAAGTCGGCTTGCGCCCGATCCCCGATCCGGCCTACCTCATAACGTCATGTCCGCACCCGCTTCCTCCCCTTCCGCTTCCGTGTCCCATACGCCGTGGCCGGTCATGGCCGTCGCGGTCGTGGTGACGGGCATCCTGTCGGGACTGGGGGGAACGGTGCTGTCGCTGCTGCTGCACATGATCCAGCACCTGGCTTACGGCTACGGCCAGCCGGGCGGCCCGCATACGTTTGTGCAGGGGGTCAGTGCCGCCCCCGCGTGGCGGCGGATGGCCGCACTGTGCGCGGCGGGCGTGGTGGCGGGTGTGGGCTGGTGGGCGCTGGGGCGTTTCGGCAGGCCGCTGGTCAGCATTGGCGGGGCCGTGGGCAAAACGGAGCTGGGGCGGCCGATGCCGCCGCTCTCCACCCTTGTGCACCTGCTGCTGCAGATCGTGACCGTGGCCCTGGGTTCCCCGCTGGGGCGTGAGGTGGCGCCGCGTGAACTGGGTGCCGTGCTGGCCACCGGCACGGGCCGCATGCTGGGGCTGGTGGCGGCCGACCGGCGCATCATCATCGCGTGTGGGGCGGGGGCCGGGCTTGCGGCGGTGTACAATGTGCCGCTGGGTGGTGCGCTGTTCATACTGGAAGTGCTGCTGGGCACCATGGGCCAGCGCGCGGTGCTGTGCGCGATGGGGGCCTCGGCCATCGGGGCATGCGTGCCATGGGCGGTGCTGGGTAATGTGCACCAGTATGAAACCGGGGCCATGGCGGTGACCATGCCCGTGGTACTGTGGGCACTGTGCGCGGGGCCGGTTGTCGGCATTGCGGCGCATATGGCCAGGCGCGTGATGGCTGTCGTGCAGAACCGGGCGGCGACGGGGGTGTCGCGTATCGGCTGGTGTCTGGTGGTGTTTCCGCTGCTGGGGGTGGCGACCTGTTTCTATCCGCAGCTGCCGGGCAACGGGCGCGGGCCGATGCAGCTGGCACTGGCCGCCCAGATGGGGGTGCAGCTGGCCGCGGTGGTGCTGGTGCTCAAATTCGTGGCGATCATGGGGGCGGTGCGGGCCGGCGCGGCCGGTGGCCTGCTGACCCCCAGCCTGGCCATGGGGGCACTGCTTTCCACCGTGCTGGCGGGGGTGTGGAACCTGTTCCTGCCGCCGGTTGCCATGGGTACGGTGGCGCTGCTGGGGGGCATTGCCTTTCTGGGCACGTTCATGTCCATGCCGCTTACGGCCATTGCCCTTGGCATCGAATTCACGCAGCTGGGGCATGACATGTGGGTACCCGTCCTGCTGGCTTCGGCCAGTGCGCTGCTGGGCTTGCGGGTCTGCGCGCGTGTGGACGGCGCACCGGCCCCCACGCTGCGGCCTGCGGCACCGGGCAGCATGTCGGCACGCTCCTGACCCGGCGGGTGGACGGAAAAAGGCGGCACCGTTGCCGATGCCGCCTTATCCTGAGGACAGTCGCATATCTGCTATAACGAACCGTCAGCCCCCTTCATTCCATGCGGGCGTGTCCCGGCGCAATGGGCGCGTGCTCACGTTTGGATGACTTCACGCCATCGTGCCCCGATGGCCTATTTCTCGGCAAAGGGGTCGAAGTCGCCATCGTTTTCACGCACGCTCCACCAGCCCCTGTTCCACTGTTCATAGGCGGGCAGCGTTTCGTCGAACGGGTTTTCGATCAGTGGCTCGCCCTTGGTGGCGGCAGCCTTGCCCTGATCGAAGGCGCTGGTCGTGGTCTGGTCGGTCATGTGCGGTTCCTGTCCTGTCTGCCTGTGCTGGTGCAGGCTTACACCATGCGCCGCAGGCCCGCAGCCCCACCGGGGGGAAGGGGGTAATGCGCTGGACGCAGGTGTTCAGGCCGTGGTGCCATAGGTCATGCCGCGATCGCGCAGCCAGCGGCGGTAGGCGACCGACATGCGGTCCGCCATGGTCGGGATTTCGGCCCCGGCGGAAAGCGGCAGCCGTCGCGGGCGCTGGTTTTCCAGTATGATGCGATCCTGCAGGAAGATGGTCTGCTGGAACTCCACCAGGTCGGCCAGGGGGGATGCCTCGTCTATCAGGAACATCACCGGATGCGCCCGCGCGCATTCCTGCGTCATGGGCTGGACGAACAGGGCGATCACGTCAAAGCGTCCGGGCCGGGCGGGACAGGTCTTGTACAGAAGCGTCACAAACGGGCCTGCCACGCGGTACAGGTATTCGGTATCGATCCCGTCGGTGGCGGACAGGGCGGCCTGTGGCTGGTAGAAATGGCAGTCCGTGGCCCAGATCTCGTTGCCGCCTTCACGCAGTTCTATGGTGTAGCGGGCGACTTCCGTGTCCGGCTCGGCCCCCAGGATGTTGGTGTGCACGAAGGGGAAATGCGCCATGTCGAGAAAATTCTCGACGATACGCGGCGCGGAGGTGCGCACCGTGAACACCCCGCAATCCACCAGCCTGCGGTCCGGTTCCAGCGCTTCGTCAATGGCGGGAATATCACCCGCAGGGGTGCCGGGGCAGGTCCACAGGCAGCCATGGCGCGCCCGCACGGGCAGCAGGCGCTTTTGGGTTACGTCACAGGCGAATGGCCTGCCCTGCGCGTCATGGCCGAAGGTGATGGGCCGGTCCAGCAGCATGGTGTCGGTCGGCATGCTGCGCAGTTGCGAAAGGGGACTGATGACATGCCATTGGTCCATAACGGTTTCATCGGGGGGAGTGATCTGTGTCATTGCCCGGTTCCTGCCTGCGGTATGCCATGGCGCGTCATGGTATTGCGTGAAAGAATACGGGCCATTGTGCGCCACCCACGGGGCGGTATGCAATGATCCGGGCCGGATGAAGGGAAAAAGGCGCAACAGATGGAAAGATGGCATCCGGTCAGTGTCCTGTCCGACCTGCACCGTGGGGAGGTCGCGGGTGTGCGGATTGACGGGCACGAGGTCGTGCTGTGGCGTGAGGACACGGACAGCGCCACCCTGCATGCGTGGGAGGACCGCTGCCCCCATCGCGGCATGCGGCTGAGTTTTGGCTTCGTGCGCGAGGGCGCGCTGGGCTGCCTGTATCATGGCTGGCAGTTTGGCGGCACGGCGCGGTGCAGGCTGATCCCGGCCCACCCCAACGTGCGCGTGCCCGCCGCCATCCAGGTGCGTACCCATATGGTGCGTGAACATGCGGGCCTTGCCTGGGTTGGCATGGACGGTGCGGGGGCTTTTCCCGCCACCATGCCGGTACCATGGCCGGTGGTGCAGCCGGTGCGCAGCGTGCATGTGTCCGCCGGGGCCGGGCTGCTGCGCCATGCGCTGGGCATGCACGCGGATGTGGCCATGACATGGCGCGGCCCGGTCGGGCTTGCGGTGCATGCGCCGGTGGCGGGGCAGGCCATGCTGCATGTGGTGCGGGCGCGGGATGCGCAGGCCCCGTCCCCGCTGGTGCTGTCACGCTGGGCGGAGCGGCTGCGCGACGGGGTGGAAGGCGGGGGTGACACCACCCGGATCATGGGGGAACTGGCATGAGCGACGCACTGGTCCTGCATGACTGGACGCCGGATGTGCGCTGTTATGCCGTCCGCCTTGGCCTGTCGCTTATGGGGCTGCCCTTTGCCACGCGCGCGGTGGACATGGACCTGGCGCCCGGGCAGCGCCCCGCGGGGCTGGAATCCGGCCTCTGCCCGCCCGTGCTGCAGGCGGGCAGGACGCGGTTGTCGCGCCCGTGCACGATCCTGCTGTTTGCCGCCCGCCAGCCCGGCGTGGCCCCCACATGGCTTGACCCCGTGCAGGGATGGGCGGTCATGGACTGGCTGGATTTTGGTGCGACCGCGCTTGATACGCTGGCCACGCTGCGTACGGCCGCCTTTGGCACCACGCTGCCGGTCCTGCCCGGCACGGCCCCGCTTGAAGCCCTCCTGCGCCGGATGGAAGACCACATGGCCGCCCGCGCCCTGGCGGGGGAGGCATGGTTCGCAGCGCCCGCGCCCAGCATTGCCGATGTGGTGCTGTTCGTGGTGTTCGCGCTTTCGGCCGATCTGGGGGTGGAGCGTGACACCTGTCCCGCCCTGCGGCGCTGGGCGCGCGGGCTGCGGCGCCTGCCGGGTTTTGTCGTCATGCCCGGTGTGCCGGATTATGCCTGACGGCCGTGACACATACGCTTACATGTTTGGATACATGACCCTTCGCATGCGTTATGGGATAGGGAATCTGGACCGGGCGCAGGCCCGCCAGCCGCGTTTTGCATCTGTTAAGTATTATAGGGAAGAATAATAAACATGAACGTAAAGCTGTTTGCACCCCGCCGCGCGGCGGTGGCCCTGGCTGCCGTCGTGGCGGGAGGTGTTGCCGCACTGTCCGCGCCGTCCCGGCCCGCCCTGGCGCAGGCCCCGGTGATCGTGGGCAACCAGACGGCCACCGCCATTGTGGAAAGCGTGGACCACGACGCGGGCATGATCCTGCTGCGTGACAAGGCGGGCAATCTGGATACCGTGCGCGTCGATCCCGACCTGCGCGCCAAGCTGCCGGTCCTGCACCCCGGTGACAAGATTGGCCTGCGCATCGTCCGCACCATTGATGCCGCCATCGCGCCGCCGGGTTCCCCCCTGCCCGAATCGACCGAGAATGCCGCCGGCACCCGCACCGGCCCGCACCCGCATGGCATGATGGTTTCCTTCAAGCGTGAGCGTGTGAAGGTGACGGGCGTCGATACCACCCGCAACCAGGTGGTCTTTGTCGATCCCGATGACATCACCCGCGTCGTGCTGGTCCGCCAGAAGGCAATGCAGGAATTCCTCAAGACCCTCAAGCCGGGCGATGAGGTGGACACCACCGTGATGGATGCGGTGTCGTTCTCGGTACTCAGCCAGCTTCCGGCCTGACGGCGGCCAGCGGCGGCCGGTGGGCGGCGGGATAGTCCTCCGCCCATTGCAGCGGCCCGCGCTGGTCCAGGAAGCCGGGAATGTCGCGGATGATCCGCCCGGCCTGTTCCAGACAGGCCATGGCCTCGACCTGGGCCGGGGGGCGCTGCGTGATCGCATCGGGCGGGCACAGCATGCCGGCCGCGCGGATCAGGGCGGCTGCGGTCAGCAGCGGGTTGTGTGCCAGTTCGGCAAACGTGTCCAGCGCATCGTAAATGGCCGTGCGCTGGGCATTGTCTATATCCGGGCTGGTGGCGATGCTGCGGATGCGCTCGACCAGCCGCCCCAGTGACAGGGTGGCCAGCGCCGCATCGATATACTGGTGTATGACGGCAGGCCTGGCGAAGAAGGACAGCCGCATGGCCAGCCGGATCACCTTCTGTAGCTGCAGGTTCTCCCATACCAGCCATTCCGTGCCCTGCCTGCGGCCCGACAGCGCCAGCCTGCGCAGGCTGCGCGTGAGCGAGGTGACAAGCCGGGCCGCGTCCAGCCGGTGGTTGGGCGGCAGGATGACCCGGAACGACAGCACCAGCATGATGCAGCCCATAAGCAGTGCCATCCATCCGTTGAACAGGCCGATGTCATTATAATAATGGATCGGGTTGTTCACCTGCAGCATCACGGTGGCAAACACGCCGTAGCCAAACGCGCCAATGCCGAATTTGGGGTGGAACTGCAACCATACCCCCGGCAGCAGCATGATGCACAGCGACAGCCATAGCAGCGGATAGCCATCGATCTGCGGCAGCAGGTAGATATGGCACAGAAGCCCCGCCGGCACACCCAGCGCCGTGCCCGTGGCCATGAGCCCCGCCGCCCGTGAGGCGGAGGGCAGGGTGGACAGCAGGCTGGCCGCCGCCACCACGTACAGCATCATGGTCGGTCCCGCCGTCCAGTGCAGAACATACCAGATCAGGGCGGTCAGCAGGGTGATCGTGGCGCCGCGTGCGCCGTTGCGCAGGGCCGTGGGCCATTCCAGATAGGGTTGCAGCCGCAGCCTGCGCCCCGCGCTGCCGCGGCGTGACAGGTCAAGCAGCGCGGTTTCGATCTGGCCCACCAGGTCCTGTATGTCATCAAGGAACAGCAGCGACTGGGGGGAAATGCTCTGCCGCGCGCGGGCAATCATGGCGTCACGCGTCAGGCGGATGCGTGCGCAGCCTTCCGGCCAGGCGGATTCCAGCGTGCGGCCTTCGGTCAGGTCCATGAGGTGGCGCAGCATGGCCACGATCTCGCCATGCACCGCGCGGTCCTGCGCGGTGTCCGGCGCCGTGATGGTATGCGGGTGATAGGACGCCACGATGCCCGAAAGCCGCGCCAGCCCCGCGCGGATCTCGCGCTGGCGCACGCTTATGTCATAATTGTCGGTCGCGGCATATTCCACCGCATCCGACAGGCGGCCGATCCGCGCCAGCATGGCGGCACGGCTGTCATGGAAGTCGGACGGCAGGGCGCGGAACGTGGTGGCGGGTGGTCCCTCCGCGCCGGGGGCCGCGACATCCGCATACCCCTGGTGGAAGGCCAGGATATAGCTGACCGTGTCACGGAACAGGGCATGGATCTGGGTGAACAGCGTATCCGACCGGCGTGGGGAGGTCACCATGAAGACCGTGGCCGTGGTCACGATGCCCACCACCACGGCGGAAAGCCGTGACATGGCGCTGAGGAAGATGCCGTCCGGGTCCCCGAAGGCGGGGGCCGAGATGATGACGATGGTATACCCCGTCAGCACGGCGGCATAGGCACGGAACAGCCGCAGGAAGGTGGCAGCCATGCAGGCCAGCCCCACCACGAACGACAGCCCCATGAAATACAGCACCGGCGACTGTACGAACACCGCCATCAGCCCCACGCTGATGGCAGCACCGATAATGGTGCCGATTACACGCCACACGCTTTTGGAAACCAGTGCGCCCACGGTGGGGTTGGCCACGATCATGACCGTGGTGACCGAACTCATGGGGGACTGGAGCTGGAAGGCAAAGGCCAGGAACAGCGCAATGCCGACCGAAAGCAGCGCCCGCGCGCTGAAGGCCGCCGTGGTGCGCGTGGCGGCCCACTGGGTATCGCTGGCGAAACGGCGCATGAAGCTGGACAACATCTGGGTGCGGACTCCCGGCTGCGGCATGGGCGCTTCCTGATAACGCATGCCGCGCGAAGATAAAGGGGGCTGGGCCTGCAATGTATTGTATGACAATTAATGCCATGTCAATTATATTGGCGGGACAGGCATTGCCAGGCAGCGCGCGGCTGCCGGGCAGCCATCGCATAAAGGGGTCATGATCCGCCGCCCGCTCTCATGCTATCGGGCAGGGGCGGGTCCTGGCGCGGCCCGGTGGTACCAGCAGGGGATGAGCATGACCGGACGTTCACCATTGCCCGATATCAAGGGCGCGGGTTTCGAGGATATGAGGATGACCTTCCTCACCATGCGGCTGGCCAATACGTGGCGGCTCGTGCTGGACCGTGCCCTGCGGGCGGAGGGGATGAGCATGGCCATGATGCGTCCGCTCGCCTACCTGATGATGCTGCCCGACGGGATCAGCCAGCGCACCCTGGCCCAGTCCATGAATACCGACAGTTCGGCCCTGGTGCGCGTGCTGGACCTGCTGGAAGGCGAGGGACTGGTCGAGCGCCATCCCGACCATGATGACCGGCGTGCCAAGAACCTGGTCCTGACCGCGCGTGGCCGGCGCAAGTGCGAGACCTTTCACGCCACCTGCGCGGCCATAGAGGCCCGCGTGCTGCGCGGCCAGCCACCCGAGCATGTTCAGGCCATGATGCGGGTGCTGGCCGGGGTGCTGGGGCGGGCCGAAGCCGTGATGGAGGAAGGCGACGCAACGCCGTGTGCCGGGCAGGCGCTGTAAATGACCTGCATCAGTTCGTATCCTCCCGCACTGGTATAGGACGGGATCATGAAGAGGCCCGCGGGGCGGGCGTAACTGTGCATGATGTATTGTTCCGGCCCCGTGCCGGCCTGTGCGTCGGGCAGGGAGAAGCATGCGGTATGAAGTGGCGTGATGTGGCGGTCGGTGCCGGTGTGGCCGTGGTTGCGGTGGGGTGTGGCGCAGGGTGGTACGTGGTCCAGCACCACGACGAACTGCCGCCGGGGCTTGCGCGCGCCAACGGGCGGCTGGAACTGGCCCGCATTGATGTGGCGGTGAAGTATCCCGGCCGGATCACGGCACTGGAATTTCACGAAGGGGACGTGGTTGCCGCAGGCCAGGTCCTGGCGCGCGAGGATGATGCCAGCACGCAGGCCAGCCTGGACGCCGCCCGCGCCCAGCTTCTGGCGGCACAGGCCAATGTGGCCCGCGCGGGGGCGGAGCGGGATGCGCGGCAGGCAACGCTGCATCTGGCCCGGCTTGACCTTGAGCATGCCAGCACCATGTTCCGCCAGCATCTGGTATCGGATATGGAACTGTCCCAGCACCAGACCGGTCTGGACACCGCCACGGCGGGCGCTGAGGCGGCTGCGCGCGCGGTCGATGCGGCGGTTGCTGCCGAACAGGCGGCCCGCGCGCAGGTGGCCCAGGCCCGGTCCGCCGAGGATGACATGACCATCCGCGCCCCCGTCGCGGGCCGGATCGAATACCGGATCGTGGAACAGGGGGCCGTCCTGCCCGGCGGCGGGCGCGTCGCCTCGCTGCTGGACCCGACCGACATGTACCTGACCATCTTCTATCCCTCGCTGCAGGCAGGCCAGCTGCATGTGGGGGACCAGGCGCGCATCACGCTGGACGCGCTGCACCAGCAGGTGATTCCGGCCACGATTTCCTTCGTCTCGCCCGAGGCGCAGTTCACCCCCAAATATGTCGAGACCACGACCGAGCGTGACAAGCTGGTCTATCGCGTCAAGCTGCGCATCGATCCCGCCACCGCCCGGCGTTACGGCAGCGTGCTCAAGGCGGGCATGACGGGTGATGGCTACGTCCGCACCGATCCCGCCGCCCGCTGGCCCGCGGCGCTTGATGTGGCCGATGCCCCGCAATGACCGGGCAGGCGCCGCATAACGCCCGGTCGGCCCCGCCGCCGGGCATTGCCATTACGGGGGTCACGCACCGCTACGGCGCGGTCACGGCGCTGGATGACGTGACGCTGGACCTGCCGGCGGGAACCACCATCGGCCTTGTCGGGCCGGACGGGGTGGGTAAGTCCACCCTGCTGGGACTGATCGCGGGCGTGCGCAGGTTGCAGTCGGGCACGGTGCGGGTGCTGGGGGCGGATATGGGAGACCGCCACGCGCGTGAGGGGTTCCTGCCGCGCACCGCCTTCATGCCGCAGGGGCTGGGGCGCAATCTGTACCCCACCCTGTCGGTATGGGAAAACATCGACTTCTTTGCCCGCCTGTTCGGCATGGATGCCCGCGCGCGTGACGCCCGCATCCAGCGCCTGCTGGACGCCACGGGCCTTGCCCCCTTTCCCGACCGGGCGGCGGGCCACCTGTCTGGTGGCATGAAGCAGAAGGTCAGCCTGTGCTGCGCGCTGGTGCATGATCCGGACCTGCTGATCCTTGATGAACCGACAACCGGCGTTGACCCGCTGTCGCGCCAGCAGTTCTGGACGCTGGTGGACCAGCTGCGCGCCGAACGCCCGTCCATGACGGTCATCGTCTCGACCGCGTATATGGAGGAGGCGGAACGCTTTTCGTGGCTGGTGGCCATGGACAGCGGCCGGGTGCTGGTCAGTGACCGCACGCAGCATGTGCTTGAGCGCACGCATACGAAATCGCTGGAAGAGGCGTATATCGCGCTCCTGCCCGCAGGCCGGCGCCCGCAGGAGGGTGGCCTTGCCATCCCCCCCTATACCAACCCCGGCGGCCCGCCCGCGATCGAGGCACGGCACCTGACCCGCCGCTTCGGCAGCTTCACGGCGGTGAGTGATGTCAGCTTTACCATAAGCCGGGGCGAGATCTTCGGCTTCCTTGGCTCCAACGGCTGCGGCAAGTCCACCACCATGAAGATGCTGACCGGCCTGCTGGATGTGACCAGCGGCACGGCGGAACTGTTTGGCGAGCAGATCACGGCGGGCGACATGAAGACCCGCATGCGGATCGGGTACATGTCGCAGGCGTTCTCGCTGTACGAGGAACTGACCGTGCGGCAGAACCTCATGCTGCAGGCGCGGCTGTACCGCATTCCGGCTGCAAAAGCGGCACGGATGGTCGAGCAGTCGCTGGATTCGTTCGAACTGCGTGACTGCGCCGATGTCAGCCCCGTCGCCCTGCCGCTGGGCATACGCCAGCGCCTGCAACTGGCGGCGGCGTGCATCAATAACCCCGAGATCCTGATCCTTGATGAGCCGACATCGGGCGTGGACCCCGCCGCGCGGGATATGTTCTGGCGCCATCTCATCCGCCTGTCACGCGAAGGGCATGTGACGATTTTCGTCTCCACCCATTTCATGAACGAGGCCGCGCGGTGCGACCGGATCTCGCTCATGCATCGTGGGCATGTACTGGCCGTGGGCACGCCGGCCGAACTGGTGAAGAAGCGCGGCGCCCCCACGCTGGAGGCCGCCTTCATCGCCTACCTTCAGGATGCCGAGGCGGCAACGGATGCGCAGGCCCATCCCGCGCCACCGCATGCCCCCACGCGCTGGCACGCGCTGGCCACCCGGCTTGCCGCCCGTTTTGGCGGGGTGGGGGGCGGGTGGCTGCCGCGTGCCTGGGCCTTTGCCCGGCGCGAGGCGGTCGAACTGCTGCGCGACCGGCTGCGGCTGACCTTCGCGCTGGTCGGCCCGCTGATCCTGCTGGTTGTCGCGGCCTCCAGCATCTCGTTCGATGTGGAGGGCGTGGGCTTTACCGTGCTGGATCATGACCGCACCACGATCAGCCGCGACCTGATCGACGGTTTCCGGGGTTCGGCCTATTTCCATGAACTGGCCCCCGTGGCGGACGCGGATGCGCTGGACCGGGCCATCCGCAACGGCCATGCCCAGATGGCGCTGGATATTCCCGCAGGCTTCGCGCGCGACATGGAAGCCGGGCGCAGGCCGGAAATCGGGGTGATCATTGATGGCGCGGTCCCGTTCCTGGCGGCCAATGTGCGTGCCTACGCCACCGGGGTGCTGGCGGGCTATGCTACGACACTGGGCCGTGAACTGCCCCGGCAGGCGGCCCTGCCGATCACGGTGGAGCCGCGCTTTTCCTATAATCAGGAATTCCGCAGCATCTACGCCATGACGCCGGGCGTGATCATGCTGGCGCTGATCCTGATCCCCACCATGCTCACGGCACTGGGCGTGGTGCGGGAGAAGGAAGTGGGCTCCATCGTCAACCTTTATGCCTCGCCCGCCTCGGTCGGGCAGTACCTCATGGGCAAGCAGGCGCCTTACGTGGCGCTGGCGTCACTGAGCTATTTCATGCTGGTGCTTGTGGCGGTGGTGGTGCTGGGGGTGCCGCTCAAGGGGTCACTGCTGGCGCTGACAATCGGCGGTGTGCTGTTCGTGCTTTCGGCCACGGGGCTGGGCCTGCTGATCTCGACCTTTGTCAGTTCACAGGTGGCGGCCATCTTTGGCACGTCCATCCTGTGCCTGATCCCGGCGGTCAACTTTTCCGGCCTGCTCTATCCGGCCTCCACCCTTACGGGGGCCAGCCGCCTTGTGGGGCTGGGCTTTCCTGCGGCGTGGTACCAGCTGATCAGCCTGGGCTGCTTTACCAAGGGGCTGGGCACCGGCAGTTTCTGGTTGATGTACCTGATGCTGGGCCTGTTTGCCGCCAGCTACATGCTGGCGGCGCGCCTGCTGCTGAAAAAACAGGAAGCATGAGGCCATGATGCGCTGGCTGGTCAATGTCGGTCTGCTGTGTGGCAAGGAACTGCGCAGCCTGGTGCATGACCGTGTGCTGCTGGGGCTGATCGTGTTCGCCTTTACCGCGGGCGTGCTGCTGGTGGCCAACGGGGTGAAGGTGGAAGTCTCCAACGCCACCATCGCCTTTATCGACGAGGATCATTCCGCCCTGTCGCGCCGCATGCGCGATGCGGTCCTGCCACCCTATTTCAAGCCCGCCGTGCTGGTGGACCGGGCACAGGCCCTGCAGGGCATGGACCGGGGCGATTACATCTTCGTGGTCGACATCCCGCCCCGTTTCGAGGCGGATGTACTGGCCGGCCGCACGCCCGCCGTGCAGCTGCGCGTGGACGCCACCGCCATGACGCAGGCGGGGCTGGGCACCGAATACCTTAACGAGATCCTGCTGGCGGAAGTGGATGACATGCTGCATGCGCCTGCGGTGGTGGAGCAGATCCCCTTTCAGGCCGCCAGTCGCATCCGCTTCAATCCCAACAGTGAATCCAGCTGGTTCACCTCGGTCATGCAGATCGTGACCAACATCACCATCCTTTCCATCGTGCTGGTGGGGGCGGCGGTGATCCGTGAGCGTGAGCATGGCACGCTGGAACACCTGCTGGTCATGCCCGTCAGTGCCAGCGAGATCGCGGTGGCCAAGATTGTGACCAACGGGCTGGTCATATTCGTTGGCGCCATGCTGTCGCTGTGGCTGGTGGTGCATGTGTGGCTGGGCGTGCCACTGGCGGGGTCGGTCACGCTGTTTGGCGCGTGCGCGCTGCTGTACCTGTTCTCGGCCACGGCGCTGGGCATCATGCTGGCCACGGTTGCCCCCACCATGCCGCAGTTCGGGCTGCTGGTGGTGCCGGTCTATGCGGTGGCGTACCTGCTTTCGGGTGCCGCAACCCCGGTGGAGAGCATGCCACGTCTCATGCAGGTGGTGGTGCGCTTCCTGCCCACCACGCAGTTCGTCAACCTGTCACAGGCCATCCTGTACCGGGGGGCGGGACTGGGTGCGATCATGCTGCCGCTGCTGACCGTGACCGTGACGGGCATTGTATTTCTGGCATTCGCGCTCTCGCGCTTCAGGTCCATGTTGGCAAGGCAGGAATGATGAGGAACAGATTGACGCAGGTTGCCTGCATGGCCCGCCTCGGGGTGGCCGTGGGGCTGGTGGCGGGGTGCTCGCCCTTTCATACGCATGTGCCGCCATCACACGTAAAGGTGCCGGGGCGGTTCGTGCAGCAGCAGGCAGGGCCGGCCACGGCCGTGCCCGCGACCGACCTGACACGCTGGTGGGAAGCGTGGCATGACCCTGCGCTGACCCGCGCGGTGGATACGGCGCTTGCCGCCAGTCCCGACATCCGCATGGCGCGTGACCGGGTGCGTGAGGCGCGTGCGCTGCACGCGGTGGCAAAATCGGCGCTGTATCCCACCGTGGGTGCTACGGGCAACATGCTGGGTGGCGGCATGGACTGGCGCAATCCATACAGCCTGCCCGCCAATGATCCGGGTACGGACGGGCATCTGGCCGGTATTACCGCATCATGGGAGCCGGACCTGTTTGGCGGCCGCCATGCGGATGTAAAGGCGGCGAAGGCGGGTGTGAGGGCGGAGGAGGAATATTTCCACGGCGTGCAGATGGTCATCGCCGCCGATGCCGCCAGCAATTATCTGCAGGCCCAGGGACTGCAACGCCAGATTGCGCTGACCGATCGCTCAATTGCCCTGCTGGTGCAGTTGCGCGGCTATGGGCAGGCCCGTTTTACGTCCGGGCAGGCCACGGCGGCGGATGTGACGGAAATTGACCAGAAACTGTCTGACCTGCGGGCGCGCAGGCCCATGCAGGTGGCCGGGCTGGACCTTGTGCGCAGGCGGCTGGCCGTGCTGTCGGGGCAGGTGCCCGAAGGGCTGCCCGACCTGCCGCCACCGCCCGCCTATTACCTGCCCCCCGCCCCGGTGGGCCAGATGCCCGATACCGTGCTGGAACGCAGGCCGGACATCCGTGCCCGGCGCGACCAGGTGGATGCGGCGCTCAACCGGCTGAAAAGTGCCAAGACCGACCTGCTGCCGCGCTTCGGGCTGGAATTCTTTGGCGGTGACGGGCGGCTGCGCTTTGACGGGATTCCCGGCATGTCGGGCACTGGCGGGCTGATTGCACTGACCACCTACCTGCCCATTTTTACCGCCAACCGCGTACAGGCGCGTATCCATGCCGCCAGTGCGCGGCTGGATGCGGCGGTGGCGGGCTATGACCAGAGCCTGCTGCGCGCGCTGGCGGAAGTGGAGGACGGGTATGAAAACCGCCTGAGCCTGGACAGCCGCGATAAAGACCTGACCCGCGCGCAGGTGCAGGCGGAGCGGGTTGCGCGCGATATGGCCGGGCTGTATGCCGGTGGCCAGCGCACGCTGGGCGATGTGCTGCGGGCCCGCATGGCGGCACTGGATGCCCAGGGTAGCGTGCTGGCCAACCAGGATACCCGCACTACCGCCACCATACAGCTGGCCCGTGCGCTGGGCGGCGGGTGGGAGCTGGTGACACCGCTCTCGCGCTAAAGGGAAGGGAAAGCAGCGATGTCGGTCGGCATGGCCCTGTTACTGGCTGTCATGGCCATCTGTGTTGTTGTTTTCCTGATCGAGCGCATCAAGCTCAACCCGTTCCTGGCGCTGTTCATCGCCTCCATGCTGCTGGGTTTTGCCGCCGGCATGCCGGCCACGAAGGTCGTGGCCTCGTTTGAAGGCGGGGCGGGGCAGGTGCTGGGGCAGATCGCCTCCGTCATCGCGCTGGGTACCATGCTGGGCAAGATGCTGGAGGTTTCGGGCGGGGCGGACCGCATTGCCATGACCGTGGTCGCCCTGGCCGGGGCGAGGCGGCTGGACTGGGCCATGATGGTGATCGGGCTGCTGGTCGGGCTTTCGGTATTCTTTACCGTGGGCTTTGTCATTCTGGTGCCGCTGGCCTTTTCCATCGCAAAGCAGACCAGAATGCCGCTGCTGCATGTGGCGCTGCCGGTTACGGCCGCGCTGTCGGTGGTGCAGGGCTACATGCCGCCCCATCCCGGCACCATGTTCGCCCTTGCGGCCTATCATGCCGATATCGGCCGCCTGATCTGGCTTGGCGCGCTGGTCAGCGTGCCGGTGGCTATCATTTCCGGCCCGCTCTACACCCGTTTCATCGTGCCCCGCCTGCCAGCCGATGCCGGGGCGCAGGCGGCACGCCAGCATGTTACGGCCACGCCGCGCGGCAGTGGCGACCTGCCGGGGTTCGGCATTACGCTGTTTACCATCCTTGCCCCCATGGTACTGATGCTGGCGGGATCGGCCACGCGCTTCATGGGGCCGCAGGCGGCGGGGTGGGCGGTCGTGCTGCGCTTTGCGGGTGACCCGAATGTGGGGCTGGCGCTGGCGGCCCTGCTGTCATTCTGGACGCTGGGGCTGCGGCGCGGGCTGACGCGTGAACAGGTTCTTGGCTATTCCAGCCAGTGCCTTGGCCCGCTGGCGGGACTGCTGCTGATGATCGGGGCGGGGGGCGGCTTTGGCGCGGAACTGATGGATAGCGGCATTTCGGATGCGATCGCGCGCACGGCGGTGGACATGCATGTGCCGCTGCTCATCCTGGCATGGGGGCTGGCGGCGGGCATGCGCCTGGCGGTGGGATCGGCCACCGTGGCCATGAGTACCACGGCGGGGATTGTCGCCCCCATCATGGCGCACGCGCAGGGCGCCTCGCCCGAACTGCTGGTGCTGGCCACGGGGGCGGGGGCGGTCATGTTCGGCCCGATGAACGATTCCGGATTCTGGCAGGTGCGCGACGCGCTGGGGCTGAGTGTGGCGCAGACCCTGCGCACCTGGTCGGTCATCGAGACCCTGATCGGGGTGGCGGGGCTGGGGATGTGCCTTGTTCTGGGGTGGTGCGGGCTGTAGGGCCGGGAATACGCAGCCGCCTTCATGCCCGGTCAGGCCGGGCAGGCATACCCCACCCGTTACCCCACAGACATGCGGACCCACGATGCCGGACGGGCAGCATGAATGACAGAAAACGACGGGATGTCAGGAATATAGGGATGGTGCCGACACTCGGAATTGAACCGAGGGCCTACTGATTACGAATCAGTTGCTCTACCCCTGAGCTATGTCGGCAAACCTGTGGGGTCTGATAAACGAAGGGCTGGCATGATGCAATATCTCAAATGCGGCATTCCCCATTTTAATTTGGTCTATATGCTGGACCCCGTATGAGCATGTCATCTTCTTCCTCCCGGCTGCGCTGCGATGATGCGGGGCTGGGGCACGTCCCGCATGTGCGCATCATTGGCGGCCTGTCGGAATGCCCCGGCTGCGGGCTGTACCAGCGCGTGCCCGATCTGGCGGCGGGGGAGCAGGCCACATGCACCCGCTGCGGGCAGAAGCTGGCGCGCAGGCGGCGCACCGCACCGCTGGCAACGCCGCTGGCCTTCTGCATCAGTTCCGCCGCGTTCTATCTTGCCGCCCTTGCATCCTCGCTCATGACACTGGATGTCTATGGCAGGCAGCGCACGGTGGACCTTCTGACCGGGCCGATGGAACTCATGCATGAAGGGTGGGGGGAAGCGGGCATCCTGGTGGGGGCGGTTACGGTGCTGGCGCCTGCGGTCGCGATCGGGTTCATGTTCGTCATCCTGTACGCCGCTTCGTGCACGCGCCTGCCGGACTGGGCGCCGCGCGTGCTGGTCTGGTACGACAAGCTGCGGCCATGGTCGATGGTCGAGGTCTATATCCTTGGCATATTCGTGGCCTACACCAAGCTGACCGACATGGCGCATGTGGATGTGGGGCCGGCCGTGTACCTGATTGGCGCGCTGATGCTGACCATGGCGGCCACCGATTCGACACTGGATACCGAGATGATCTGGCGTCACCGCCGGATTGACAGGGTCACGCGCACTGAAAATGGCCAGACGGTGGCGGTGGACTATGCCCACGTTGACCAGACCGGCCTGCCACCGGTGGACCATCTGGTGGCCTGCACGTCCTGCGGGCTGGTGGGGGAACTGGCGCATCCGGTTTCCAGCCTGCACTGCGTGGGCATCTGCCCGCGCTGCGAGCACAAGGTGTGGCGCCGCCTGCCGCAGTCGCTTACGCGCACCACCGCCTTCCTGATTGCCGCCATCGTGTTCTACATTCCCGCCAACCTCTATCCGGTCATGACCTTCCTGCGTATGGGCGGGGGCGGGGGGCACACCATTATCGAAGGCGCGATCGAACTGTGGCAGGACGGCATGATCCCGCTCTCGCTGCTGGTGTTCTTTGCCTCGATTACCGTGCCCATGCTCAAGATTCTCAGCCTGGGCTGGATGATCAGCCAGACCTGGCGGGGCGCGCGTGGCCACCTGGTGGCGCGCACCCGTCTGTTCCGGCTGGTGGACATGGTGGGCCGGTGGTCGATGATCGATGTGTTCATGATCTCGATCCTGGTGGCGGTGGTGCGCTTCAACGCCATGGCCAGTGTCACCGCCAATGCGGGCATGGTGGCGTTTGCCGCCGTGGTGGTGCTGACCCTGCTGGCGGCATGGAGTTTTGACCCGCGCATCATGTGGGACGCGGCCGGCCGCAATGGCCCGGTAACCGATGGCCTGCCGCCCGCCGTGCTGCGTGCGCAGCATGATCGCGCGGCTGCGTCTTCCCCTTCTTCCCTACCCCCGGCTGGTGTCCTGCCAGCCCGCATGGAGCCAGATCAGGCGTGAATGACGATTTTCCATCCAATGACCCGCATGGTGTGGTGCCACAGGCCCGTGCGCGGAAATACCGTTTCTCGGTTGTCTGGCTTGTGCCGATCGTGGCCCTGCTGATTGCAGGCTACCTGGGCTGGAAAGGAATAACCGGGCGCGGGCCGCTGATCGTCATCACTTTCGATACCGCCGATGGCCTGACCAGTGGCCAGACCGAGGTCAAGAACAAGGCGGTCTCGCTCGGCACGGTCGATTCCATCCGGCTGAGCGATGATTTCCACCATGTGGAAGTGCGCGTGCGCATGACCTCGGCGGCCGGCCGCATGCTGACCGACCACGCCCGCTTCTGGGTCGTGCGTCCGCGCATCAATGGCGCCAGTGTTACGGGGCTGGAAACCGTCATGTCGGGGGCTTACATCGCCATGGATGCGGGCGAGCCCGGTGGCCGCTACACCACCCGTTTTACGGGGCTGGAAGCCCCGCCGGGCGTGCGTTCCGACCAGCCGGGGCATACCTATACGCTCATTACCCAGTCACTCGGTTCGCTGGGTCAGGGCGCGCCGATCTTCTTCCGTGACGTGGTGGTGGGTGAAGTGCTGGGCTACACCATGCCGCCCGAAGGGCGCGGGCCGATCAGGGTACAGATTTTCGTGCAGGCACCCTATGACCATTACCTGCGTACCAACACACGCTTCTGGAACGTATCGGGCGTGCAGGTGGGCCTTGGGCCGGGTGGGCTGAAGATCAAGCTGCAGTCGCTGCAGGCGCTGCTGTCCGGTGGGGTTGCGTTCGACCCGCCCGATGCCCGCAACGAGAAGAACACCCTGCCCGCCACGGCCGGTTCCGACACCACTTTCCAGCTTTACGACAGTGCGGAAGAAGCCAACAGCGCGGGCTACCGTGAGCGTATTCCGCTTGTCACCTACATCACCAGTTCCGTATCCGGCCTGACCAGGGGCGGCAGGCTGACCATGTTCGGCATCCAGGTGGGCATGATCGATGATGTCCGCCTGCAGGTGGACCCCGCTTCGGGCAGGGCACGGGTGCGTGTGGCGATGGAACTCCAGCCCGAGCGCGTGCTGGATAACCAGCAGGTCTCGCCCGCGGCCCTGGCCGAACTGCTGCGCACGCAGGTGGCGGACGGGCTGCGCGCTTCGGTGCAGAGCACCAGCATGCTGACTGGCGAATCCGAGATTGCGCTGACCTTTGTCAGGAACGCGAAGCCCGCGCAGGTCCAGATGGAAGGCGATGCCATGGTCCTGCCGGGCCAGGCGGGCGGCATGGCCGGGATCATGGATTCGCTATCGGTCGTAAGCGACAAGATTGCCGCGATGCCGCTGACCCAGATGGGCGAGAACCTGAACAGCCTGCTGGCCCATGCCGATGCACGCATCAACAGCCCCGATACCAAGCAGGCGCTGACCGCGCTGCGCAGTTCGTTGCAGAACCTGCAGGTCATATCGCATGATGCGCGTTCCGAAATGCCGCAGCTGCTCAGTGGCATGGACAAGACACTCAAGAGCGCCAATTCGGTGCTGTCCAGCTATGGCGGGGATACGGACTTCCAGCGCAACCTGCAGCAGATGATGCAGCAGCTGAATGACGCCGCGCGTTCGCTGCGCTTCCTGTCGGATTTCCTGACCCATCACCCCTCCGCACTGATTACGGGACGATAAGACATGCAACGCCCCTTCTGGCATTTCACTCCCCCCCGGCCGCCGCGCGTGGCAGCATGCGCCGTAGTAGCGGGGCTGCTGGCACTGGCAGGCTGCGGTTCATCCGACCCGACATTGTATTCACTGGCCCCCATAGCCGGCACGCAGCAGGTGGGGATGGGGGGGCAGGTGCCCGCCGTGATCGAGGTCCGCACCCCCGGTGTGCCGCCCTCGCTGGACCGGCAGAACATTGTCGGCACGCAGGATGACTACAGCCTGACCCCGCTGGCGGGGGCGGCATGGAGCGAGCCGCTGGCCCCCATGCTGGGCCATGTGCTGGCCACCGACCTGCAGCAGCGCCTGCCCGGCCATGGCGTGTTTGCCCAGAACGATGCGACTACCGTGCCGCCCCAGGGATTTGTGGAAGTGGAGATTACCCGCTTTGCCCGTGATGCCAGCGGCGTGGTGCATCTGGGTGGCAGCCTGTCGGTACACAGGGTGGGGGATGCCGAACATGCGCTGTCCGTGCCGCTTGCGCTCAGTGCCACCCCTACCGATAGCGGCACGCGCGCGATGGTGGCGGCCCTGAGCCAGTTGACGGGACAGGTGGCGGACATAGCGGCTGACCGGCTGCAGGCCTTGCCGCCTGCGCCTGCCCCAGCCCACCGGTAAAAAAGACCTGGAACCATAAAGAAGTTTTTGGTGAAGCTTTTTTCAAAAAGCTTGGAAGAACACCGCCTTTTTGACAAAAGGCGGCACCCAGAAACTTTTGTCATTGAATGATGGGGTGAACAGCCCGGCAATAAAAAAGGCGCCCGGAGGCGCCTTCTTTCAGGAACGGGGAAAGTTCAGACCTTCTCCACCTGATTGTATTCCAGGTCCACCGGGGTGGAGCGGCCGAAGATGGAAACGCTGACCTTCAGGCGGCCGCGTTCCTCGTCCACTTCCTCGATCGTGCCGTTGAACGAGGTGAAGGGGCCATCGGCCACGCGGATCTGCTCGCCAATCTCGAAGGTGACGGAGGGGCGCACGCGCTCCACGCCTTCCTGCGCCTGCTTCATGATCCGTTCGGCCTCGACCTTGGGAATGGGCGAGGGGCGGGTCTTGCTGCCCAGGAAGCCGGTGACCTTGGGCGTGTCCTTGACCAGGTGCCACGCCTCATCGGTCAGTTCCATGTTGACCAGCACGTAACCGGGGAAGAACTTGCGCTCGGAATTGACCTTCTGGCCACGGCGCATTTCGGTCACCTCTTCCGATGGAACAAGGATTTCACCGAAATGGTCGGCCAGACCCTTCTGGGCGGCCTGTTCCGTGATGTGCTGGGCTATCTTCTTTTCGAAGCCCGAATAGACGTGGATCACATACCACCGCTTGGCCATGGCTGAACTCAGCCTCCCAGTCCGAAGAGTTTCCGTACGGCAAGGCCGATCACCTCGTCGACGAGGAAAAAGAATACCGATGCAAGACCGGCCATGGCCAGGACCGCACCCGTTGTCATCAGGGTGGCGCGTCGCGTGGGCCAGGTGACTTTTCTGGCTTCGGCACGTACGTCTTCGACAAATTTCGCGGGACTGACCGACACGAAATACCCTTCCTGCAACGCCGCGGCGCACCAACCGGACTGCTCCAGCCAGTGCGGGGCCTTAGAACCGGTGCGGACCATTGTGGCCCGACCCATCGGGTGCCAGGCCGGAAGGGTAATGCCCGACCGGAGAATGGCAGGGGTGGAGGGTCTCGAACCCGCAACCTCCGGTTTTGGAGACCGGCGCTCTAGCCAATTGAGCTACACCCCTACAAAGCCGCCTGCGAAAGCCCGAAACATGTGACGTGGCGGAAAGCCGCGCCGTTTCGGGTCATCCATGCGAACCCGGCACAGGAAGCGGAAAAAAGTATGACTGGCGTCGAAAGTCAAGGGGGCAGGGCATAAAAATCAAAAGTTTTATCCCATTGCGGGCTGGCGCGGGTTTAGCACTTGCCACCGGCGGGGCGGAAAAGGTATAGGTCGGGCAACCTTATGGGCGGGCGTAGCATAGTGGTAATGCAGTAGCCTTCCAAGCTTCTGAGGAGGGTTCGATTCCCTTCGCCCGCTCCATACAGCCCCTTGAAACAGGTTTCCGTTCCGGTATCCATGACCGGAATTGCGGCAGGCTTCGGCCACTGGTCGTGCCGTACCGGCAGGGGTGATCCTTACATGGCAGCAAATTCTTCCACCACCATCCATCCGCGCGTCGTGCTGGGCACATGCTGCCTGAGCCTGCTGCTGGTCATGATGGATGTGACGGTGGTCAATGTCGTGCTTCCCTCCATCCATGCGCAGCTGCACGGCAGTTTCTCCACCCTGCAATGGGTGGTGGATGCCTATACCCTCATGGTGGCCAGCCTCATGCTGCTGGTCGGCTCTCTGGCGGACCGGTTCGGGCGGCGGCGGATGTTCCTGCTGGGTATCGGCCTGTTCTGTGGCGGGTCGGCCCTGTGCGGCCTTGCGCGCAGCGTGGAGATGCTGGTCCTGGCGCGCGCGGTGCAGGGTATCGGCGGCTCCATGCTCAACCCCGTGGCGCTGTCCATCCTGACCAATGTGTATGTGGAGCCGCGTGCCCGCGCGCAGGCCATTGGCATATGGGGGGCGACTTCGGGTGTGGCGCTGGCGCTGGGGCCGGTTGTGGGGGGCGTGCTGGTGCACTGGGTGGGCTGGCAGGCGGTATTCTGGGTCAATGTGCCCATCGGGCTGGTGGCCATCATGCTGACGCTGCGCTTCGTGCCTGAATCCCGTGGCGGGGCGGGGCGCGGGATCGACGCGCCGGGCCAGCTTCTGGCCATCGTGGCGTTGGCGATGGTGACGTCGGGCCTGATCGAGGCGCATAATTACGGCTGGGCCTCGCCCACCATTTCGGGCTTCCTGGGCTTCGGGCTGCTGTCCATCGTGGCCTTCGTGCTGGTTGAGCAGCGTGCGGCGGCCCCCCTGATCGACCTGCGGTTCTTCCGGGCCTGGCCCTTTTCGGGTGCCATCGTGATCGCGGTGCTGGCCTTTGCCATTTTCAGTGCCTTCCTGTTCCTCAATACGCTCTATCTTCAGGATGTGCGGGGCCTTCCCGCCCTGCAGGCGGGGCTGTGCACGCTGCCTTTCGCTTTTGGCAGCATGCTGTGCGCCCCGCTTTCGGGGCGGCTGACGGGGCGGTATGGCGCGCGGCTACCGCTTTTGCTTTCGGCCGCCGGATTCGTGGTGAGTGCCATCGTGCTGACCGGCCTGGATGTCACGACGCCGCTGGGGGCGCTGCTGGTTTCCTACGGGCTGTGCGGGTGCGGGTTTGGCATGTGCAACGCGCCCATTACCAATTCCGCCATTGCCGGCATGCCGCGCGCGCAGGCGGGTGTTGCGGCGGCCATTGCCTCGACCAGCAGGCAGGTGGGGGCGTTGCTGGGCATTGCACTGGGGGGCGCACTGAGCGCGGGCAGCACGGGCGGGGTGCGGTGGGCGGACTTTCCGCAGGCCACGCATGTGGTGTGGTGGTGCATGATTGGCGCCGCCCTGGGTATCGCGGCCCTGGGTGTGGTTTCAACCGGAATCCGGGCCCGCAAAACCGCGCAGGACGTGGCGGCCCTGCTGGATTCAAGGTGATGCGCGTCTGGTATGCGAAAACCGCATACCAGTTCCCGCCAAATCCGTCATCCCATGGCGTCGCGGCGCTACAAAATTGCCGCTTTGCTGTTTCCGAAACGGTACCGGACATGTATGATCCCGCCAACCTGTAACGGGGGCGTGCGCATGCACGGGAAAGCGGATGGCCCGGCGGCATCGGGATGGTGCCGGGGTGCCGTCAGGTCTGTTGCGTGTGCCTGCGCTGCGTGCTAGAGCCGCGCCAGCAGCGCACGGGAGCCTGAGGTTTCCGGGCAGGCGGCGTGTGTTTGAATCAAGATTCTGGATTGGAAAAGCGGACAGTGGATTCGGGTGGAACGACCTCAATACCGATCGCCTCCATTGCCAATGGCCTTCCCGGTCGTTATGCGACGGCGCTCTATGAGCTTGCGGCTGAACGCCAGCAGCTTGACCCAGTTCTGGATGAGGCTTCTCGCCTTGCCGCGATGATTGACGGCAGTGCCGATCTGCGCACCGTGCTGACGGACCGGACGCTTGACATCCGTGACAGCCGCCGTGGCGTTGCCGCGGTGCTGGTTGCCGAAGGGTTCAGCCCCCTTATGCGTGATTTTGTTGGCGTGGTGGCGGATAACCGCCGCCTTCCGCGCCTGCGTGAAATTCTTGCCGCGCTGGCGGCCATCGCTGCGGCGCGGCGGGGGGAAGTCGTGGCGGATGTCGTGTCCGCCCACCCCCTGACCGACCTGCAGCGTGTCCAGCTTCGCAGCCGCCTTACCGAGGCCGGCTATTCCAAAGTCAATATCCAGGAGCGTGTTGACGCGGCCCTGCTGGGCGGTCTGGTCGTGCGCATTGGCGCCCGTCTGTATGATGCCAGCCTCAGATCCCGCCTTACCCGCCTGCACCATGCCATGAAGGGAGCCGCGTGATGGAAATCCGCCCCTCCGAGATTTCGGATATCCTCAAGCAGCAGATCGCTACGTTCGACAAGGCGGCCGACGTTGCCGAGACAGGCACCATCCTGTCCGTTGGTGACGGTATCGCGCGTGTCTACGGCCTGCAGAACGTCGAAGCCGGTGAAATGCTGGACTTCCCCGCCAGTGGCCAGAAAGGCATGGCGCTGAACCTTGAGAATGACAACGTTGGCGTTGTCATTTTCGGCGATGATACCGCCATGCGCGAGGGCGACACCGTCGCCCGCACCGGCAAGGTGGTGGAAGTGCCCACCGGCAAGGCCCTGCTGGGCCGCGTGGTCGACGGTCTGGGCAACCCGATCGACGGCAAGGGCCCGCTGGTGGGTGAAGTCATCAGCAAGCGCGCGGAAATCAAGGCGCCCGGCATCATGCCGCGCCAGTCCGTGAGCGAGCCGATGCCGACCGGCATCAAGGCGATCGACGCGCTCGTGCCCATCGGGCGCGGCCAGCGTGAACTGATCATCGGTGACCGCCAGACCGGCAAGACCGCCATCCTGATCGACACCATCGTCAACCAGAAGAGCGTCAATGCCCTGGGTGATGAAAGCAAGTCGCTGTACTGCATCTATGTCGCGATCGGGCAGAAGCGCTCGACCGTGGCGCAGCTGGTGCGCACGCTGGAGGAAACCGGCGCGATGGAATATTCCATCGTCGTGGCGGCCACCGCGTCCGATCCGGCGCCGATGCAGTACCTGGCGCCGTATGCCGCCTGCTCCATGGGCGAATACTTCCGCGACAACGGCATGCATGCCCTGATCGTGTATGATGACCTGTCCAAGCAGGCCGTCGCCTACCGTCAGATGTCGCTGCTGCTGCGCCGCCCGCCGGGACGTGAGGCCTATCCGGGTGACGTGTTCTACCTGCATTCCCGTCTGCTGGAACGCGCCGCCAAGATGTCCGACAAGTTCGGCGCGGGTTCCCTGACCGCCCTGCCGGTGATCGAGACCCAGGCCGGTGACGTTTCCGCCTATATCCCGACCAACGTGATCTCCATCACCGATGGTCAGGTCTTCCTTGAAACCGACCTGTTCTACCGTGGCATCCGCCCCGCCGTGAACGTGGGTGGTTCCGTGTCCCGTGTGGGCTCGGCAGCCCAGATCAAGGCGATGAAGCAGGTTGCGGGCAAGATCAAGCTGGAACTGGCCCAGTATCGTGAAATGGCCGCGTTCTCGCAGTTCGCATCCGATCTGGACCCGGCGACCCAGAAGCAGCTGGCCCGTGGCGCACGTCTGGTCGAGCTGCTCAAGCAGCCCGAAACCTCGCCGCTTTCGGTCGAGGAACAGGTGGTGGTGCTGTTTGCCGGCACGCGTGGCTATATTGACGCCATTCCGGTGGACAAGGTCACGACCTATGAAAAGCGCCTGCTGGATGACGTGCGCACATCGGGCAAGGATATCCTGGAATCGATCCGCACGCAGCGTCAGCTGACCAAGGATATCGAAAGCCGCCTGAACGATTTCCTGACGACATTCGGCCGTCAGTTCGCCAACTGAGGAAGATCGGGCAACCATGGCTTCCCTGAAGGAACTGCGCGCACGGATCGGCAGCGTCAAATCGACGCGCAAGATCACCAGCGCGATGAAAATGGTCGCGGCGGCAAAGCTGCGTCGGGCGGAAGCCCGCGCGGCGGCGGCACGCCCATATGCCGACGCAATGCGCCGCATGCTGGCCGAAGTGGGTCGTAGCGTGGCGGGGCAGGGCGGGCAGCCCGCACTCCTGACCGGAACGGGTCAGGACAGGGTGCATCTGCTCATCCCCATGTCCAGCGACCGTGGTCTGGCCGGTGCATTCAACTCCAATATCAACCGTACGACCCGTAACCTGGTGCTCAAGCTCCAGGCCGAAGGCAAGACCGTCAAGATCCTGCCGGTCGGGCGCAAGACGTACGAATTCCTGTCGCGTGACTTTTCCGACCTGATCATCGACCACCGTCATCTGGCCGCAGGCAAGGAAATCCCCTTTTCCGCCGCGACGGAGTTGGGTGAGCAGATCACGGCCCTGCTGGAAAAGGGTGAATTCGACGTGTGCACGCTGGTCTACAACCGGTTCCGCAACGTCATGACCCAGACGCCCACCGAAATGCAGCTCGTGCCGCTGGCGCTGCCGGAAAACGACAACGCCGATGCGGGGGATGTCGCGGCTTACGAATTCGAGCCGGATGAGGGCACGCTCCTGACCAGCCTGCTGCCGCGTAACCTGCAGGTGCAGATCTATGCGACCATGCTGGAGACGGCGGCGGGCGAAAACGGCGCGCGGATGACGGCCATGGACAACGCGACCCGCAATGCCGGCAAGGCCATCGACGGGCTGACACTGAAGTACAACCGTACGCGTCAGACCAATATTACCAATGAACTGATCGAGATCATCTCGGGCGCCCAGGCTGTCTGAGGATCGATCTTCACGCTCACAGGAGCTGTCCCATGTCGGAAACCACAACTCAAGAGGCTCCTGTCTCCACGCAGGCGCAGAAAAGCAATGTCGTTGGTCGCGTGACGCAGGTCCGCGGCGCCGTTGTTGACGTGCAGTTCGAGGGTACGCTGCCGCATATCCTCGAAGCACTGCATGTCCAGCTCAACGGCCAGACCTTGGTGCTGGAAGTGGCGCAGGAAATCGGCGAACATGAAGTCCGCTGCATTGCCATGGATACCACCGATGGCCTGAGCCGTGGCGTGGAAGTGACCGCCACCGGCACCCAGATCACCGTGCCGGTTGGCCCGGGCACGCTGGGCCGTATCCTTAACGTCATCGGTGAGCCGATCGACGACCGTGGTCCGGTGCAGGCCGTTGGCCGTTCCTCCATCCACCGTGCCGCCCCGGCCTTTGACGAGCAGGCCGCCGCGACCGAAATCCTGCCCACGGGCATCAAGGTGGTCGATTTGCTCTGCCCGTACCTCAAGGGTGGCAAGGTCGGTCTGTTCGGTGGTGCCGGTGTGGGCAAGACCGTCATCATCCAGGAACTGATCAACAACATCGCCAAGGCGCATGGCGGCGTGTCGGTTTTCGCCGGTGTGGGTGAACGTACGCGTGAAGGTAACGACCTGTATTACGAAATGCAGGATGCGGGCGTTATCAAGATCAATGGGGAATCGACCGAAGGCTCCAAGGTGGCGCTGGTCTATGGCCAGATGAACGAGCCGCCGGGTGCGCGTGCCCGCGTTGCCCTGTCCGGTGTGACGGTTGCGGAATATTTCCGTGACGTTGAAGGACAGGATGTCCTGTTCTTCGTCGATAACATCTTCCGTTTCACGCAGGCTGGTGCCGAAGTGTCCGCCCTGCTGGGCCGTATTCCCTCCGCCGTGGGCTACCAGCCCACGCTGGCAACGGAAATGGGTGCCCTGCAGGAGCGCATCACCTCCACCAAGAAGGGTTCGATCACCTCGGTGCAGGCCGTTTACGTGCCGGCCGATGACCTGACCGACCCTGCGCCGGCTGCAACCTTCGCCCATCTTGACGCGACCACGGTGCTGAACCGTTCCATTGCGGAAATGGGCATCTACCCCGCCGTTGATCCGCTGGATTCCACGTCCCGCTCGCTGGACCCCAAGATCGTGGGTGACGAGCACTATCAGGTGGCGCGCGACGTGCAGCGCATCCTGCAGACCTACAAGTCCCTGCAGGACATCATTGCCATTCTGGGCATGGATGAACTGTCGGAAGATGACAAGCTGATCGTGGCGCGTGCGCGTCGCATCCAGCGCTTCCTGTCGCAGCCGTTCCATGTGGCCGAAGTGTTCACCGGCGCGCCGGGCAAGCTGGTCTCGCTGGAAGACACCGTGCGTTCGTTCAAGGCGATCGTCGCGGGTGAATATGACGACCTGCCCGAAGGCGCCTTCTACATGGTCGGTGCGATCGAGGAAGCGGTGGCCAAGGCCGAGAAAATGAAGGAATCGGCCTGAGTCCCGACCCACTGACGCAAGGAAGATAGACCATGTCCATTAAGGTCAAGATTGTCAGTCCGGAGAAGGTCATGTTCTCGCATGACGCCGATATGGTCGTCATGCCGGGTACGGAAGGCGATATCGCGGCCATGCCGGACCACGCGCCGCTCATGCTGACGCTGCGTGGTGGTGTGGTCGATGTTTATGAAGGGGCGGCGGTAACGAACCGCTTCTTCGTGGCGGGCGGGTTTGCCGACATGGCGCCCACCCACTGCACCATCCTTGCCGACCGGGCGCTGCGGGTCGAGGACCTGTCGGTTGACGATGCGGAAGCACGGCTGGAAGGTCTGGAAAAATCTTATGAGGCGGCGGACAAGATGAACGTGCCCGCGCTGGATATCCTCATGGGCAAGATCCAGTCTGCCCGTGCCGAGATTGAAGCCGCACAGTCTGCCGTGCCGATCTCGTCCATCTGAAGCCCTGTGCTTCATGCCTGCGAAGGCATGGGGTCACAGGTGGCCGATAAGCAAAAAGCGCCCTGTCCGGGGCGCTTTTTCTTTTTTGTCGGTCTTGAAATCATAAGGGCGTTCCTGGTGAGGCCCTTTCCAAGAAGCTTCAGGAAATGCCGCCTTTATTGAAAAAGGGCGGCACCCATAAAATTTTACCGTTTTTGATCAAACTCTCAGCCGCGCCCCCGATAGCCGGGCACGTCCTGCGATGGGATCCATACGCCATCGGGCGGGGTGCCGGTCTGCCAGAACACGTCGATCGGCATACCGCCACGGGGGTACCAATAGGCCCCTATCCGCAGCCAGACCGGCCTGAGCAGGTCAACCAGTGTCAGCGCGATCTGCATCGAGCATTTTTCGTGAAACGCGCCATGATTGCGGAAGCTGGTCAGGAACAGCTTCAGCGACTTGCTTTCCACGATCCATTCATCCGGAATGTAGTCAATCACGATATGCGCGAAATCCGGCTGGCCGGTAACCGGGCAGAGCGATGTGAATTCCGGCGCGGTAAAGCGGACGACATAGTGCCGTCCGCGCTCGGGGGCGGGCACGCGTTCCAGTTCAGCCTCTTCCGGGCTGGCGGGCTGGGCGGTGTTCTGGCCAAGCTGGGTCAGCAGCCGGCTGCCATCATCGGGGGGGGACGGGTTGTTCATGAAGCGATCCATCGGCACGGGAATAGGGATGCATGGCTCATGCAGGATGGACGGGGCTGGCGTCAACGGAAATACAGGGGGGCGGCATGCGGTTTTCCCAGCTTTCGCAACAGGGGGCAGGCATGATAACTGCACGATATGGCACGTGTATCCCGACCCGAATTTCCCGCCCCTGTGCTGGTGACCACCACAGCGGAGCTTGAGGCTGTAACCGCGCGACTGCGCCGTGAGCCGTTTGTCACGATCGATACCGAATTCGTGCGTGAACGTACGTACTGGCCCGAACTCTGTCTGGTGCAGCTGGCGGGGGAAAATGATGTGGTGGTGATCGACACGACCGCGCCCGGTATCGACCTGTCCTCCCTGGGGGGGCTGCTGGATGACGCGGGCGTGATCAAGGTTTTTCATGCCGCGCGGCAGGACCTGGAAATTTTCCTGCACCTGTTTGACCGCCTGCCCGCGGCCCTGTTCGATACCCAGGTCGCGGCCATGGTGGCGGGCTATGGTGATCAGGTCGGTTATGACAATCTGGTCTGGTCGCTGCTGGGCGTGCAGATTGACAAGTCGCACCGTTTTTCCGACTGGTCGGTGCGTCCGCTTTCCGCGGCCCAGATCGGGTATGCGGCGGCGGATGTCACGTATCTGCGCCAGGTCTATGGCCAGCTGCTGGCCCAGCTGGAGAAGGAAGGCCGGCTGGACTGGGTTGCGGCCGAGCTGGATGTGCTCAACAACCCCGCCACCTTCCGTCCCGATCCGCTGACATTGTGGGAAAAGATGCGCCCGCGCACCAGCAACCGCCGCATGCTGGGCGTGCTGCGCGCCATCGTGGCCTGGCGGGAAGGCGAGGCCCAGCGCATCAATGTGCCCCGCCAGCGCCTGCTCAAGGATGAGAGCCTGATGGAAATCGCGGCGACCATGCCCGCCTCCATCGAGGCACTGGCCCGTGTCCGTGGCGTCTCGCGCGGTTTTGCCGAGGGGCGCAGTGGTCAGTCCCTGCTGGAAACCGTGGCCCAGGCCCTGACCATACCCGACGCCGACCTGCCGCGCCTGCCCAAGGGGCGGGCCAAGGACGCGCAGCGTCCCTCGCCCGCGCTGGTTGCCCTGCTCAAGGTGCTGCTGGCCGCCTGCTGCGAGACACATCGCGTGGCGCCCAAACTGGTGGCCTCATCGGAAGATCTGGACCGTTTCGCGCTGGATGACGCGGCGGATATTCCCGCATTCCAGGGCTGGCGCAACGAAGTGTTCGGCAAGCTGGCGCGCGAACTCAAGGCCGGGCGGCTGGTCATGGGGGTCGAAGGGGGCAAGGTCAGGCTGATCCACGCGTGATCCCGCGCCATGCCGGTGCGTTTTACCGGGGTTGCAAACAGGTTATGCGCAGAACTGTCCACAAGATTCTGTACATTGGGAGTTGAGCCGGACAGGCGATGCGCCTAATTTCCCCCCATTCCGCGTAAGGAGTGCTGAACGATGGCGATGGAATGGACCGAGGAGACGATCGCGCGCCTGCGTGATCTGTGGCAGCAGGGTCTGTCGACTGCCGAGATCGGCCGCCAACTGTCTGTTACCAAGAACGCGGTCGTGGGCAAGGCGCATCGCCTTGGCCTCAAGCCGCGTCCGTCGCCCATCCGCCGGGCGGCGCGGACCGTAACGCCAGCCCCCGGGGCCGAAGCCGCCGTGACGGCGCCCCCCGTCCAGCCCGCCCCGCCAAAGGCGGACGTGGCGCCTGCCCCGGCGGTTGCCCCGCCGCAGCCCGAACCGGCAGCACCCGTTGCCACAGCGGAGGCCCCCCGGCCCGATGTGACGGCAACTGAGCCGCCCGTGGCCGCCGCACGGCAGGAAGAAACACCCCCCGAACCGCGCGCCCCCCGTCCTTCGGCCCGTGCCACGCGGGCCGCCGCCGCCGCCCTGCGCCCGGTCAGCGAGCCGCGCCGCCGCAGCAGCCAGTCCTGCTGCTGGCCGCTGGGTGATCCCGGTACGCCGGGCTTCCACTTCTGTGGGGCGACCCCGCTGCCGGGCAAGCCGTATTGTGCCGAACATGCCCAGCTTGCCTATGTCAAACTGCGCGACCGGCGCGATAACGTGGCCTGACCCGCCGCCGCGCGTAACAGGCCATTGTCATTAAAAAACGCCAGGGCCTTGCGGCCACTGGCGTTTTTTTTCATCCGCCCGGCAGGCCGGGCGGACCGGATGTTCAGCCGGCGGCCGGACGGGGGGCGGCGGGCTGTGCCGCTGCGGGGGCGGCAGGCGCGGGGGCCGCAGGGGCCGCCGGGGTGGTGATCATTTCCAGCTGGCCGGTGACCTGGCCGCCATCTTCCACCTTCAGGCGACGGCACTTGGCCTTGCCCAGCAGGCGCCCGGTGGAGCGGATGGTCAGGCTGCCGCGCACCGTCAGCGTGCCATCGATGGTGCCGGCCAGTTCCGCGTCCTCAACCTCGACTTCGCCCTTGAACACGCCGCCCTGCGCGATCTGCAGTTCGGATGCGTTGATCAGCGAGGATTCAACCGTTCCTTCCACCACCAGGCGCTCGGCATCCTGAATGGTGCCCTGCACGCTGATGCCCCGGCCCACAACCAGTGTGCGGCGGTCATTTTCTTTCTTGGCCGCTGCTGCCGGGGCGGCGGGCGCGCCGGGGCGCGGGGCACCACCCGGAACGGGGGAAGGCGTGGGCGGGAAAGGGGGACGGGCCATGGATGCGTTTTCCTTGCTGGCAGGAATGGGGGAGGGGGAGGCGCCACCGGCGGCAGCCGGACGGCCCGGCTGCTGCGCGGGAGGCGGAGTGGGAGCAGGTGGCTGGGTTGCTGCTGGCTTGCGTCGTTTAAACAATATTACCCCGCTTGGTTATGCTGCATCGGAACACAGAATGCCCCGGACTGGAAGATACGCTTTCGGGCTGGTTGCAGGCCGCAGCCCCCTTCCATCGGTTATACTTGCCCCGATCCGGCGGACAAGGGCGTTGAGGGGAACGGCGGTGCATAAAAATATCATGCGTTGCGCCGCGTACCGGCCAATGATAGCGATGCGGCGCATCATGTAGGAACAAATGGGTTATTTCATGGCGTCCGGGCGCCATCCCTGCGTGAAAGATTGGGCAAGGAGCCAGGATATGGAAAATTCGGGGCAGACAGCGGAATGCCGTTTTGACCTGCTGGGCATGGGCAATGCGATTGTTGATGTCCTTGCGCCGGTGGCGGCCGGCTTCCCGCAGGATAATGGCATGGTGCCAGGCAGCATGACACTGATTGATGCCGCGCGTGCCCAGGCGCTGTATCACCAGGTGACGCGGGAAAAGGAAATGGGCGGGGGTTCGGCCGCCAATACCTGTGTCGTGGCATCCAACATGGGCGCGCGGGTGGCCTATCTGGGCAAGGTGGCCGATGACGCGCCGGGCCGTGCCTTTGCCGCCGACATGCAGGCGGCGGGCGTGTATTTTCCCTCCTCCCCGCTGCAGGGGGATGCCAGTGAACACAGCCCCACCGCGCGCTGCATCATTCTGGTAACCCCCGACGGGCAGCGTACCATGAACACCTATCTGGGGGCCTGCGTCACCTTCAGCCCGGCCGACGTGCTGGCTGATGTCGTGCGCGCGTCCAAGGTGCTGTACATGGAAGGCTACCTGTTCGACCCGCCGGAAGCGCAGGAAGCCTTCCGCACCGCCGCACGCATCGCGCATGAGGGGGGACGCAAGGTCGCCCTTTCCCTGTCCGACCGGTTCTGCGTGGACCGTCACCGCAAGGCGTTCCATGACCTTGTGCGCGGGCATGTCGATATCCTGTTCGCCAACGAGGACGAGATCTGCGCGCTGTACGAGACCGATGATTTCGAGGAAGCGGCCCGCCGCGTCTCTACCGAGACACATTTCGCCGTCCTGACCCGGTCCGAACGGGGCAGCGTGATCATACAGGACAGCAGGCGCATCGTGATCGACAGCGTGCGCACCCAGGTGGTGGATACCACCGGGGCGGGGGATGCCTATGCGGCCGGTTTCCTGGCGGGGTGGACATCGGACCGCACGCTGGCCGAATGCGGGCGGCTGGGCAGTGTTGCCGCATCGGAAGTGATTTCGCATTACGGCGCGCGCCCGCTCATGAACATGCGCCAGGACATGGATTTCTGATCCCGCGCGCATCCATCGTGCGGGTGTGACGGGCGTGCATGCGAAGTTTCGCGTGCAATCCCGGCCTTTCCCCGTTATCTACGCACCCAGCAGCCACCCATTCCGCCGCTGCACGCACGGGTATCGCCCGTAATGTGCCGCTGCGCCCCTTATGGCATCCGCCAAGGAAAGTCAGGTCAAGAGCAGTTATGGATATCCGCAATATCGCCATTATCGCACACGTCGATCATGGCAAGACCACATTGGTCGACCAGCTTCTCAAACAGTCCGGTTCCTTCCGTGACAACCAGCACGTTGCCGAACGCGCCATGGACAGCAATGACCTGGAGCGCGAGCGTGGCATCACCATCCTTGCCAAGTGTACGTCGGTTGTGTGGAAGGATACCCGCATCAACATCATCGACACCCCGGGCCATGCCGATTTCGGTGGTGAGGTCGAGCGTATCCTGAGCATGGTCGATGGCGCGGTTGTGCTGGTCGATTCCGCCGAAGGCGCCCTGCCGCAGACCAAGTTCGTGGTGGGCAAGGCGCTGGCGCGCGGCCTGAAGCCGATCGTGGTCGTGAACAAGATCGACCGTGGCGATGCCCGCCCCGATGAGGTGCATAACGAGATCTTCGACCTGTTCGCGGCCCTTGGCGCGAATGACGAGCAGCTTGACTTCCCGATGCTGTACGCCTCGGGTCGCCAGGGCTGGGCGGACCTGGAGATTGACGGGCCGCGCAAGGACCTCTCCCCGCTGTTCGACCTGATCCTGCGCCATGTGCCGCCGCCGAAGGTCAACAAGGACGCGCCGTTCGCGATGGTCGCCACCATCTTGGAGAACGACAACTTCCTTGGCCGCGTGCTGACCGGGCGCGTTGAGCAGGGCACGGCGAAAATGAACATGCCGGTGCATGTGCTGCGCCCCGATGGCTCGGTTGTGGAAACCGGGCGCCTGACCAAGCTGCTGTCCTTCCGTGGGCTGGACCGCGTGCCGGTCGAGGAAGTCGAGGCCGGTGACATCGTGGCCGTGGCCGGTCTGTCGGAAGCGACGATCCCCGAGACGATCGCAGCCCTTGAAGTCAGGGAACCGCTGCCCTCCACCCCGGTTGACCCGCCGACGCTGTCCATGACCTTCCGCCTCAATGACGGTCCGCTGGGTGGCCGTGAGGGCAAGAAGGTCACCTCGCGCCAGATCCGTGACCGTCTGTTCAAGGAAACCGAAGGCAACATCGCCATCCGCGTGTCCGAAAGCCCCGAGAGCGAGGCGTTCGAGGTGGCGGGCCGTGGTGAACTCCAGCTTGGCGTGCTGATCGAGCAGATGCGCCGCGAAGGCTTCGAACTGACCATCGGCCGCCCGCGCGTGCTGTTCCGCACGAATGAGGAAACCGGCGAGCGCGAGGAGCCGTTCGAGGAAGTCCTGATTGACGTGGACGAGCCGTATTCGGGCGTCGTGGTTGAAAAGATGGCGCTGCGCAAGGGCATCATGCAGGACATGCAGCCTTCGGGTGGCGGCAAGGTACGCCTGACGTTCCAGATCCCCTCACGCGGGCTGATCGGCTATCATGGTGAATTCCTGACCGATACGCGTGGCTCGGGCATCATGAACCGCCTGTTCTCGGGCTACCAGCCCTATGTCGGTCCGATCGCGGGGCGTCGCAATGGCTCGCTGATCTCGTCCGAAGATGGCGCGACCACGCAGTATTCGCTGTTCTCGCTGCAGGACCGTGGCACGCTGTTCGTCGATGCGGGCGAGAAGGTTTACGTGGGCATGATCATTGGCGAGCATTCGCGTGAGAATGATCTGGAAGTAAACCCGATCCGTGAAAAGAAGCTGACCAACATCCGTGCCGCCGGCAAGGACGAGGCCCTGCTGCTGATCCCGCCGCGCAAGATGAACCTGGAACAGGCCATCGCCTATATCGAGGATGATGAACTGGTTGAGGTCACGCCCTCTGCCGTGCGCATCCGCAAGCGCTACCTTGACCCGCACGAGCGCAAGAAGCGCGAACGTTCGGGCACGGTTGACTGATTCCCTGCCCTGAGGGAGGGGCTGCAATCTTTAGTAATGTTTCAGTTCTTGAGATTGTGGTCCCCTTGCGGCAAGTAGATGATGCTTTCCATAAATTTAGAAATTTTAATTCGAGACGACCCTCCTGCGGCATGTTACAGCATGGGGGTCGGTTCGGGTCTGGCGATTCGCCCCCTGATAGACATATTGGGATGAGAAGTCCCGGTCTGTGGAGTATTTTTATATGATCGTTTCCCCCCGTCGTTTTCTCGCAGCCATGTCCGCTGTTGCCGTCATGGGCGTTGCCGCCCCCGTCATGGCGCAGACGGCTGAACCCACCACCCCGGCCGTTTCCGCTCCGGAACATGCGCCTGACGCCGCTGCCGGCGCCGATGCCGCCGAAGCCGGTGCGAAGAAGCACCACAGCGGCAGCCACCACCACGGTGGCCGTCATCACGGTGCGAAGAAGGACGCCGCAACGACTGAAGCGCCTGCCGCTCCGGCCGCGCAGTAATCATTGCCGTGTCGTGACCGGCCCCCTGTGGGGGCCGGTTATGGCCGCCAGTAAAAAAGCCCGGTTCGTGCCGGGCTTTTTTATTATGGGCCGCCCCCTTCGGGGGCTGGGGCGTCAGCGCCCGGCATAGCGGTCCAGTGACAGGTCCAGGCAGGGAATTTCGGTGCGCCTGTTGCTTATCCGGTCCGCCAGGACGCGGCCTGACCCGCAGGCCATGGTCCAGCCCAGCGTGCCATGCCCGGTATTGAGCCACAGGTTGGAAAACCGCCCCGTCGGCCCGATGACCGGCGTGCCGTCGGGCGTGCTCGGGCGCAGCCCGGTCCAGTACGCGGCCTGAGACAGGTCGCCGCTGCCGCCAAACAGTTCGGAAAATGACATTTCCAGCAGTTCCCGCCGGTCGCGGCTCAGGCGCAGGTTGTAGCCGGTCAGTTCCGCCGTGCCGCCAATGCGGATACGATCCCCCAGCCGGGTGACGGACACCTTGTATGTCGCGTCATTGACGGTGGAAAGCGGGGCACACGCGGCATCGGTGACCGGCAGCGTCAGGGAATAGCCCTTGGTGGGATAGACCGGCAGCGCAAGCCCCAGCGGCCGCAGCAGCAGCGGCGAATAGCTGCCCATGGACACGACATAGGCATCGGCCGTCAGCCGCCCCCGCGATGTGCGCACACCCAGGATTTCGGTGGCGGCGGCATCAAGGGCTTCGACTGCTGTCTCGTAATGGAAGGTGACGCCCAGTTCCTCTTCCGCCTTCTGGGCCAGGCGCTGGGTGAACATGTGACAGTCCCCCGACTCGTCACCGGGCAGGCGCAGGCCGCCGCTGAACAGATGCCGCTTTGCCGCAAGGCCGGGTTCGTGCCGGGCAATGTCATTGCGGTCCAGCAGTTCATGGGCAATGCCTGCCTGATCCAGCAGCGCCATGTCACGGCTGGCGGCATCAAGCTGCGCCTGCGTGCGGAACAGCTGGATCAGGCCGCGCTGTTCATCATCATAGGTGATGCCCGTCTCCCGGCGCAGCGTATCAAGGCAGTCGCGGCTGTACTGCGCGATGCGCAGCATGCGGGACTTGTTGATCCCGTAATCATGCGCGTTGCAGTTGGCCAGCAGCTGCCCGATCCAGCGCAGCATGGCGAAGTCGAGGCGCGGGCGGATGGTGATGGGCGCGTGGCGGCCGGTCATCCACCGCAGCACCTTGAACGGCAGCGCGGGCTCGGCCCATGGCGCGGAAAACCCCGGCGAGATCTGGCCCGCATTGGCAAAGGACGTTTCAAACGCCGCGGCGGGCTGGCGGTCCACGACCGTGACCTCGTGGCCTTCCTTTGCCAGGTACCATGCGGCGGTCACCCCCACCACGCCCGCGCCCAGAACGATAACCTTCACAGTTTCATCCTTACTTCCGTCATCAACACTCCGGGGGATGCGCCATGTGGCCGCAATGGTCAACCACCCGTGTTATGACAGAAGCGGGGCCGGTCCTCAGGCGCCGGGCATGCCCTTGCTGGTTGAATATTCAAAATGCAGCGCGGTATCGGGGTGCACGATGGGGTGGATGGCGTGCGCGGCCATCGCCCCCTCGGTAAAGCCCTGCAGGATCAGCTTGAGCTTGCCTGGATAGGCCGCGACATCACCCACGGCGAAGATGCCGGGCAGGCTGCTTTCGCAGCTTGAGGGCGTGACGGGAATGGTGCCGCGCACCGTGTCCAGCCCCCATTGCGCGATGGGGCCAAGATCGGTCGCCAGCCCGAAAAAGGGCAGCAGGTGGTCACAGGCGACATGGCGCACCGTGCCATCCAGTGTAGCCAGATCCACGCCGGCAAGCTGCCCGTCCGTACCCTGCAGCCCATGCAGCTGGTAGCCGATGATCTTCTCGATCTCGCCCGCCGCCACGGCCTCGTCAAGCTGGCGCAGGCTTTCGGGGGCGGCGCGGAAGCGGTCGCGCCGGTGCACCAGCCTGACGCTGCGTGCGACCGTACGCAGGGACAGCGCCCAGTCCACCGCCGAGTCGCCGCCACCGGCGATCAGCACGTCACGATCCGCGAAGTCGGCGCGGCGGCGGACGAAATACTGCACGCCCCCGCTGCGCTCGAACGCTTCCAGCCCCTCCAGCGGGGGGCGGTTGGGGCCGAATGCGCCCGCGCCCGCCGCGATGATGACCGCATGTGCGTGGATGATGTCCCCCGCGCTGGTGCCCAGGCGGAAATGGCCGCGCGTGCCCTCCAGCGTCTGCACCCGGCGGCCCAGCAGGCGGGGCACGTCAAAGGGGGCGATCTGGCGGTCGAGTGCGTCGATCAGGGCGCCGCCTTCAATGGCGGGGTGGGCGGGAATGTCATAGATCGGCTTTTCGGGGTACAGCGCCGTGCACTGGCCGCCAATGGCATCGAGTGCGTCGATCAGGACGCAGCGCAGCTTGAGCATGCCGCATTCAAACGCGGCAAACAGCCCGGCGGGGCCTGCGCCGATAATGGCAACGTCCACGCTGTGGGTGGGGGAAAGGGTGGTCATGTCCGGCTCTGTCATCCTGCGATCCATCGGGTCAAAGGCACCTGTCAGCTGCGGTTTTGCGTTTTTGCCGCCAATGGCGCAACCCCCGGCGCATCCTTCGGCATGTCCTGCCGCATGCCCCCTTGTGCGGGGCTGTGGGGCAGGGGCACAATCAGCCCATGCAAGACAGTTCCCCAACGGCCGGTGGCGGCAGGACCATACGGGACATTCCCCTGCCCGATACACAGGCGACCCAGGCGCTGGGCCACGCGCTTGCCCCCCTGCTGCGCGCGGGGGATGCCGTACTGCTGGAAGGCGACCTTGGCGCGGGCAAGACCACCCTAGCGCGTGCCCTGCTGCGTGCGCTGTGCGGCAGTCCGGACATGGAAGTGCCAAGCCCGTCCTATACACTGGTGCAGGTCTATGACGCGCCGCTGGCCGCGGTCGCGCATTTCGACCTGTGGCGGCTTGACGGGCCGGATGCCCTGCATGAACTGGGCTGGGATGATGCGTGCGAGGGCATTGTCCTGGTGGAATGGCCAGACCGCCTTGGCACGCTTGCCCCCCCGGATGCGTTGCATGTCCGCCTGCTGCATACGGCGGATGGCGGGCGGGTGGCCCGGCTGGAGGGCTGGGGCGCGCGGCTGGCGCAGGCAGGTGATATGGGGATGGGAGAACGGTCATGAGCGTGGACATGCCGCGTGTTGCCATGGTTTTCGCGGCGGGGCTGGGGCGGCGCATGCGGCCACTGAGCGAACGGATGCCCAAGCCGTTGCTGGAGGTGGCGGGGCAGCCGATCCTGGATCATGTGCTGGACCGGCTGGAGGCGGCGGGCGTGCCCGAAGTGGTGGTCAACGCCCACTGGCAGCCCGGGGCCATTCACGCAGCCCTCGCCACGCGCGCTGCGGCCGGGCGCGGGCCACATACCACCGAACAGGTTGAGGACAGCCTGCTGGAAACGGGGGGCAGTGCCGCCGCCGCCCTGCGGGCGGGAAGGCTGGGGTCGGGGCCGTTCTTCCTGCTCAATGGCGATGGCATGTGGCTCAACGGTCCGGTAGCGGCCCTGCGGCGGCTGGCGGCCGCCTTTGATCCCGCCCGCATGGACGCCATGCTGCTGCTGGGCGCCATGACCCGGGCCGTGGGGGAAGTGGGGCGTGGGGACTTTGCCATTGACGCGCATGGCAGGCCGCGCCGCCCGCGCGCGGGGGAGGTCACGCCCTATGTCTTTACCGGGGTGCAGATCGTCTCGCCTGCCCTGTTCGATGGCGCGCCGCAGGGCGCGTTCAGCATGAACCTGCTGTGGGACCGGGCCATGGCGGCGGGCCGGCTGGGGGTGATCGTGCATGATTCGCTGTGGTTCCACCTGTCGCGCCCGGCCGACATCACGGCCGCCGAGCAGGTGCTGCATTCCGCCCTCAACCCGGACCGGGACAATGATATATGACTGAAAGCCGGGGGGCACCCTGCCTGCGTGGCCGCGTTGCCGTCGTGCCGCCGCATGTACCCTTTGTGGACCAGATTGCCGCGCGCTGGCTGGATCAGGCGGGGCATGACCCGCGGGAATGTGGCACCGGCCTGATCCTGCTGCCCAGCCGCCGCGCCGCCCGCGCCCTGACCGAGGCGTTCATGCGCCAGGTCGATGGCCGCCCGCTGCTGCTGCCCCGTATCGCCCCCATTGCCGCGCTGGATGAGGCATCGCTTGCGCTGTCAGGCCAGAACGCGCTTGACCTGCCGCCCGCGGTGGACCCGGTGCGGCGGCTGGCAACGCTGAGCCTGCTGGTCATGCAGGCGGGAAAGGCGTTTGGCGATGTGCAGGGCGTGGACCAGGCCTGGCCGCTGGCGCGCGCGCTGGCGGACCTGATGGATGAGGCGGAATGGGCGGAATGTGACCTGCGCACGCGCCTGCCGCATGCGGCGGAAGGGGATTTTGCCCAGCACTGGCACCAGACACTGCGCTTCCTGTCCATCGTGACCAGCGTGTGGCCCGCATGGCTGGCAGAACAGGGGGTGATGAACCCTGTGGCCCGGCAGACCGCCCTGCTGCACGCACAGGCCGCGCGCTGGGAACGCGAGCCGCCCGCGCCCGGTACCCCCATATGGGCCGTAGGCTTTGCCGATGCCGTGCCTTCGACCATCGCCATGCTGCGCGCCGTGCTGTCCGTGCCCGACGGGCTGCTGGTGCTGCCCGGTGTGGACACGACATGCGCGCAGGCGGTGTGGGAACACCTGCCTCCTGACCATCCCCAGGCCGGTACGGCCCGCATGCTGGCCGAACTGGGGATTGCGCGTGATGGCATGGAACAGTGGGACAGCCTGCCACCGGGCAGTACCGCCACCAGCCCGGCCGCGCGGGCGGGGCTGCTGGCGCGCGCGCTGCTGCCTGCCCATGCGCTGGAACAGTGGCGCGCGCCCGATGCGCCGGTGGCGGCCGATGGCCTGTCGGTGCTGCGCAGCGCCGACCAGCAGGAGGAAGCCGCCGCCATCGCCATGGTCCTGCGTCAGGTGCTGGAGCAGCCCGGCAGGCGCGCGGCCCTCGTCACGCCCGACCGGGCGCTGGCCGGGCGGGTGGCGACGGAACTGGTGCGCTGGGGCGTCATTGCCGATGACAGCGCGGGGGAAAGCCTGCTCACCATACCGCAGACCGCGTTCCTGCGCCTGATCGTGCAGGCGGTGGATGGCGGGCTTTCGCCCGTGGCGCTGCTTTCCGTCATCAAGCACCCGCTGGCGGCGTGTGGTCTTTCACCGGGCAACTGCCGCGCCAGCGCCCGCCAGCTTGAACGGCTGGTCCTGCGCGGCCCGGCCCCACCCCCCGGTATTGCGGGGCTGCGGCGCGCGCTGGCGCGGGCGGCGGATGATCCCCATGGCGCGCTGGCCGATGCCCCCGACGCACCGGAGGAAATCAACGCCTTCCTGAACCGGCTGGAAGCGGCCTTCGGCCCGCTGCTGGCCCTGCCGGTCAGCACGCCGGTGCCGGTTCCCACCCTGCTGGCCGCCCTGATCGAGGTTGCGCAGGACCTGGCCACGACCGGCAGCGCCGATGGCGCCGAACGCCTGTGGGCAGGCGAGGAAGGCAACGCGCTGGGCCAGCACATGAGCGCGATGCTGGCCTGGTGCGATGTGCTGCCCGATGCCCGTCTGGGCACGCTGGACGGGCTGCTGGCGTCCTCGCTCGCGGGTATGACCGTGCAGGGGCGGCGCGCCGTGCGCGGGCGGGCGGGGGCGGTGCACCCGCGTGTGTTCATATGGGGCCTGCTGGAAGCACGGCTGCAGACGGCGGATACCATCGTGCTGGGGGGACTGGTGGAAACCGTGTGGCCACCCGCCACCGATCCGGGCCCATGGATGAGCCGCCCCATGCGCACCCGTGTGGGCCTGCCCGCGCCGGAATGGGTGATCGGTCAGGCCGCGCATGATTTCGTCTCCTGCGCCTGCGCCGCCCCACGGGTCGTGCTGTCGGTAGCCGGCCGGCGGCAGGGCGCGCCCACGGTGCCCGCGCGCTGGCTGGTGCGGCTGGATGCCTATCTGGCGGGGCATGGCCACGGCCTGCCCGCGCACCCCGCCCTGCGCTGGCTGGAGGGGCTGGACCGGCCCGCGGGCGTGCCCATGCCGGTTGCCCCCCCGCGGCCGCGCCCGGCGGTGGGCCTGCGCCCGCGCAGCCTGTCGGTGACCGAGATCGAGACATGGATGCGCGACCCCTATGCCATCTATGCCCGCCGCATACTGAAGCTGAACCGGCTGGCGGATCTGGAGGAACTGGCCGATGCCGCCGATTACGGCCAGATCGTGCATGCGGCCCTGGACAGGTGGTTCCGCGCCCATCCCGCCGACTGGCCGGCCGATGGCGCGGTACGGATGCAGGCTGTCTTTGCCGATGTACTGCGTGAGGCGGGCCTGCGCCCCGCGCTGGCGGCGTGGTGGGCGCCCCGGCTGGAGCGTATTGCCACATGGTGCGCCCGGACCGAACAGGCCCGCCGCGCCACCGGCGCCCCCTGCACGGTGCTGACGGAGCAGGGTGGGACCATGCGGCTGGACGACCTGCCCGGTGGCGCGTTCACCCTGCGCGGGCGGGCCGACCGGATCGACCTGCACGGGGATGGCGCGCTGAGCCTGTTCGATTACAAGACCGGCACCCTGCCCGCCCGGCGCAGCGTGATCGAGGGCTGGCAGTCCCAGCTGGTGCTGGAGGCGGCGATGATCGAGAGCGGTGGCTTCCCGCCCCCCGTGGCGGGCAGGGTAGCGGAACTGGTGTACTGGCGGCTGACCGGTGGCCATGTTCCGGCACAGGTGCTGGATGTCGCGCGCGGCACGGAACTGAGTGACCTGATCGCGCACTGCCGGCAGGGGCTGCATGATCTGGTCGCGGCCTATGACAGCCCGGAACAGCCCTATCTGTCCCATCCCTGGCCCGGTGAGGAACCGCGTTTCGCCGATTATGCCCATCTGGCCCGGGTGGCGGAATGGAGTGCCGCGCGTGAGGAGACGGCAGGATGAACCGCCCCGTCACGAAGGGGGAAGGCAGGGCGGACGCCATCGGCCTTGCCAATCGCAGCCAGGCGCAGGCGTCGGACCCGCAGGCGTCGGTTTTTGTCTCGGCCTCGGCGGGCAGTGGCAAGACCAAGCTTCTGGTCGACCGGCTGCTGCGCCTCATGCTGCCGCGCGACGTGCCGGACCGGGACGGGGTGATGACCCGCGTGCCCGGCAGCGACCCCGCGCGCATCCTGTGCCTGACCTTTACCAAGGCGGCGGCGGCGGAAATGTCGATCCGCCTGCAGAACCGGCTGGGCCAGTGGGTCATGCTGCCCGATGCGGATCTGGACCGGGAGCTTGCGCGCCTGTCCGTACCCACCGGGGTGGAGACCCGCCGCGTGGCGCGTGAACTGTTTGCCCGCGTGCTGGACCTGCCCGGCGGCATGCGCATCGGTACCATCCATGCCTTCTGTCAGTCGCTGCTGCGGCGTTTCCCCATCGAGGCCGCGATCAGCCCGCATTTCACCCTGATCGAGGAAACCGATGCCCGTCTGGCCCAGCGCGCGGCGGTGGAGGATGTGGTGGGGCAGGGTGGCCCGGCCGTGTCCACGCTGGCGGCCCAGATCGGGGTGGGGGAGTTCACCACCCTGATCGGCCGCCTGCAGGCCCAGTCGCGCCGCATCCTGCCCGTGGCGCGGCGCTGGCAGGCCGATCCCGCCACGGTGGAAGCGGCACTCATGCACCTGCTGGGCATCAGTGGCCGCAGCGCGGAGGATGTGCTGTGCAGGGCCTGCGCCACGATTCCCGATGAGGACGCCCTGCGGGACGGCCTGCGGTTCGTGGCGCGGAACGGTTCCCCCACGGTGCGGGCACTGGCCGAAACCATGCTGGCATGGCTGGGGCAGGATACGGCAGCCCGTGCGGCAGACTGGCCCACATGGCGTGGCAGCCTGCTGACGCAGAAGGGTGAGCCCCGCCAGCGGGGTGGCCTGAACATCAAGCTGGCAGCCGAGTGTTCTGGCCTTGTTGGCCAGCTTGGGGCGGAAGCCGCGCGGGTGATCGGCATCGACCGGCAGTTGCGTGCCATCACGGTGTTCGAACTGACCTGCGCCCTGCTGTCCGTGGCCCAGCCGGTGCTGGAACGCTATGCCACGCGCAAGAGCGCGCAGGGCATGGTCGATTATGACGACCTGATCGACCGCACGCTCCAGCTTCTTGATGATCCGGGTGCGGCATGGGTGCTGTACAAGCTTGATGGCGGCATTGACCACCTGCTGCTGGACGAGGTGCAGGATACCTCGCCCGACCAGTGGGCCATTGCCGGTGGCCTGACCGCCGAATTCTTCGCGGGCGAAGGCACGCATGATGATGAAGGCTGCCCGCGCACCATCTTCGCGGTGGGGGATTACAAGCAGTCGATCTATTCCTTCCAGGGGGCCGATCCGGAGGCTTTCCGCGCCTGGCGGCAGCGCTTCCGCAGGCGCGCGGGGGCCGCGCAGGCGCTGTGGCGTGAACCGGCGCTGACCGTTTCCTTCCGTTCCACAGCACCCGTGCTGAAGCTGGTGGACAGCGTATTCGCCAATCCCGCCGCCGCCCGTGGCGTGGTGGAGCCGGAAGGCGGAATTCCCGCCCATGTCACTGCCCGGCCGGGGCAGGGCGGACGTGTGGAGATATGGCCCCCCGTGCCGGTGGAAGCCAGCGGGATGGATGTCAGCCCATGGATGGCGCCGCGCCATAATGCGGGCCAGTCCACCGCCCAGCAGCGTCTGGCCGACACGCTGGCGGGCTGGATCGCGGCACAGCTGCGCAAGGCCCCCGCACCGGGGGAGGCGGCACTTGCGCCCGGTGACGTGCTGATCCTTGTCCCCCGCCGGTCCGCCTTTGCCCGCGCGCTGATCCGCGCGCTGAAAACCCACGACGTGCCGGTGGCCACCCTGGTGCGCACCGTGCTGACCGACCAGCTTGCGGTGCGTGACCTCATGGCGCTGTGCGCGGCCCTGCTGCTGCCGCAGGATGACCTGACGCTGGCCTGTGTCCTGACATCCCCCATTGGCGGCCTGGATGACGATTCGCTCATGCCGCTCGCCACCGGGCGCAATGGCCAGCCACTGTGGGCGGTGCTGCGCGCGCGGCATGCCGAACGGCCTGACTGGGCTGCCGCGTGGCATATCCTCAATACCCTGTTCCGGCAGGTGGACTACGCCACCCCCTACCAGCTGCTGGCCGAAGCGCTTGGCCCGCTGGGGGGGCGTGCGCGCCTGCTGGCACGCCTGGGGCCGGAGGCGGTGGAACCGGTTGACGAACTGCTCTCCGCCGCCCTGCGCTTTGAGGAAGCGCATGCCATTTCCCTGCAGGGGTTCCTGCACTGGCTCAACGCATCGGATGAGACCGTGCGCCACGAGCCTGATGCCTCCGCCAACATGGTGCGTGTCATGACCGCGCATGGGGCCAAGGGGTTGCAGGCGCGGCTTGTCATCCTGCCCGACACCATTGCCACCCCGCGTTCCGACACCAATATCCTGTGGGCAGCCGACGACGTGACGGGTCTGGACATACCGGTCTGGGTACCCCGGCGCGAACTGGCCACGGATGTGACGGCGGGCCTGCAGGAACAGATCCGCCTGAATGCGGCGGAGGAATATAACCGCCTGCTCTATGTCGCCCTGACCCGGGCCAGCGACCGGCTGGTGATATGCGGATGGGAACCCGGAAGGGGCGTACCCGATGGCTGCTGGTACGACCTGTGCCGGCAGGGTTTCGAGAGTGCGGGGGCAACCGCGCAGCCCTTTGATCTGGGCTGGGAGGGGGAAACCCTGGTTCTGGAGGAAGCGCGCGTGTCTTCCCTCCCCGCTGCCCCATCCCCCTGTGCCGACCATGCGCCTGACAGGCCTGTCCCCTTGCCGGACTGGATGGGTCATGCCCCGCTCTGGCGGCCTGTCATGCCGGTTGCGGAAGGCCCGCTGGCCCGCCCGCTGGCCCCCAGTCGGCCCGATGACGTGGCCCTTGGCCCGCAGCCCGCCGTGCGCTCGCCGCTTGCAGCCGCCAGCACCGTACGCGCCCGGGCGGACAGGGAGGCCAGTCGTGCGCGCGCGTTGCAGCGTGGGCAGCTGGTCCATGCCCTGCTGCAGTACCTGCCCGACTGTCCCGTATCCCGGCGGGCGGAACTGGCCGATGCGTGGCTGGCCCGCCCGGCGGCAGGACTTGCGCCCGCGCAGCGGGGTGAACTGGTGGCGCAGGTGCTGGCGGTGATGGACCAGCCGGCGCTTGCCGCCCTGTTTGCCCCCGGCAGCCGCGCGGAGCAGCCGCTTGCGGGTGTTGTCGGCCAGCAGGTGATTGTGGGGCAGGTGGACCGCATGGCGGTGGATGCCGGTACGGTTACCGTGTGTGATTTCAAGACGAACCGCCACCCCCCCCAAAGCATTGACAGGACGCCGGTGCTGTACCTGCGGCAGATGGCGGCCTACCGGGCGCTGCTGCGCGGGGTCTATCCGGGCAGGCAGGTCGTGTGCGCGCTGGTCTGGACGGAGGGCGTGCGGGTTGACATCCTGCCCGCTACGCTGCTGGACAGGTATGCACCCGACATGAAGGATGCCATGCAGGCTTGACCCCACGCCCCGGCATGGCCATGTCAGCACGACACGGGCGGTCACCCCACCGCCAGAGAGGAGTTTTCAAGTGATGAGCGAAAATACGATTGCTGTCAGCGATGACCAGTTCAAGTCCCTGGTGCTGGACTCCAAGGAGCCGGTACTGGTTGATTTCTGGGCGGAATGGTGCGGCCCGTGCAAGATGATCGCCCCGGCGCTGGATGAAATTGGCGCGGAGTTCAAGGGCAGGATGACCGTGGCCAAGGTCAATATTGACGATAACCTGCGCGCCCCTAACGAATACGCCGTGCAGAGCATTCCCACGCTGATCCTCTTCCGCGATGGCAAGCCGGTGGCCAAGCAGTCGGGTGCCGTGCCCAAGAGCCAGCTCAAGGCATGGGTTCAGGCCAACCTGGGCTGATAAGTTACGGCGCGGTGGTGGCCCGTCAGCGCGCGCGGGCCACATCCGTCCATGTTGTGGGGGTCGCCCCCGCATGGGCAAGCCCCGAACGGAAACCGGGGGCGCATAGCGTGCGCAGCTCGGCTTCGTGCTCGTATGTGGGCATGAGCCGCTGCAGGAGTTTGTTCTTGGCCGTGGCCGGGTGGAAGTAGATTTCCGACAGGCCATCGGGCAGGTGGGCAGCCAGTGCGGAGACGCGCTCGGTCGTCATATGCCCGCTCCATGCCAGCCCGAAGCACCAGTCATTGGTGACAAGCCCCGCCTTGTGCGCCTGGTGGCGCAGCAGGCCGGTCCAGCGCCGCAGCGCGGCATCACCCAGCGTATCGGCATAGGTGCCCGCCGCATAGAGCGGCTGGGGCGGTTCCAGCGGCACACGGATCGCGCGCAGGCCGTGGCGCAGCCCGCTTTCAATCATGTACCGTCCCACGGTGGGGTGCAGGTGCATGTGCTTGTGCGCGTTGGCATGGTCCAGTGCCAGCCCGGTTGCGGTGAAGGCCCGGAACTGGGCCTCGATTTCGGCGGCCAGTTCCCGGCGCACGGCGGGGCGGAAGAAATACTCCACGCCCAGCTTCAGCTGGTCGGAGGGGAACTGCCCGTCCTGTGGCACCAGAAGCGGGATATCGGCTGGCGGCAGGGTGGCCGGCCCTTCGATCGCAACCAGATGCAGCCCCACCCGCAGGTCCGGCAGTTTTTTTGCCCGGCGCACGGCATCGGTGGCGGCGGGGCCAGATACCATCAGGCTCGCGGTTGACAGCAATCCGTCCCGATGCGCGATCTCGATCGCCTCGTTCACTTCTTCGGACAGGCCGAAATCATCGGCGGATATGATGACACGCTTCATGATAGAAAACCGGGTGGCATGAAAAAAGAAATGCCGGAACCCGAAGGTCCCGGCATGGGGCAATCGCAGGCAGCCTGATCAGGCGGCGCGACGTTCGCGCAGGAACTGGAAGAATTCCACCCCTTCGCGCAGGCGGCGCTTCATCATCTGCGGGCTGCGGACCATCTCGTTCAGGATCGAGGCGATCTTGGGCGCGCGGAAGTAGAACTTCCGGTAGAACTCTTCCACGCTCTGGAAGATTTCGGTGTGCGACAGATGCGGGTAGTGCAGGGGCGCAATCTGCACGCCGTTATCATCGATCAGTTCGGCGTTCTTCTCATCCAGCCAGCCATTCTCGGTCGCCTGCTTGTGCAGGAACGTGCCAGGATAGGGTGCCGCCAGCGAGACCTGCAGGGTGTGCGGGTTGATCTCGGTGGCGAAGCGGATGGTTTCCTGGATGGTTTCCTTCGTCTCGCCCGGCAGGCCGAGGATGAAGGTGCCGTGGATCTTGATGCCCAGCTCGTGGCAGTTCTTGGTGAACTCGCGCGCCGTCTCGACACGCATGCCCTTCTTGATGTTGTGCAGGATCTGCTGGTTGCCGCTCTCGTAGCCCACCAGCAGCAGGCGCAGGCCGTTGGCCTTGAGCACTTCCAGCGTCTTGCGCGGCACATTGGCCTTGGCGTTGCACGACCACGTCACACCCAGCTTGCCCAGTTCCTTGGCAATCGCTTCGGCACGCGGCAGGTCATCGGTGAAGGTGTCGTCGTCGAAGAAGAATTCCTTCACCTGCGGGAAATACTGCTTCGCCAGACGGATCTCGGCCGCCACATGCTCGGGGCTGCGGGTGCGGTAGTGGTGGCCACCCACCGTCTGCGGCCACAGGCAGAAGGTGCAGCGCGACTTGCAGCCACGGCCGGTATAGATCGAGATGTAGGGGTGCATCAGGTAACCGATGAAGTAATCCTCGATCTTCAGGTCACGCTTGTACACCTCGGTCACGAACGGCAGGCTGTCCATGTCCTCGATCATGGCGCGGTCGCGGTTATGGACGATCTTGCCGTCCCCGTCGCGCCAGGAGATGCCATCGACATCCTTCCAGTCACGGCCTTCGGCCATTTCCTTGATGGTGAAGTCGAACTCGTTGCGCGCCACGAAGTCCACCGGCGGGGCGTTGAGCAGGCTTTCCTCGGGCTGGACGGCAACCTTGGCGCCCACCATGCCGATCTTGACCTTGGGATTGGCGTCCTTGATCATCTGCGCCACCCGCACGTCCGAGGCGAAGGACGGGGTGGAGGTATGCATGATGACGAGGTCGCGGTTGCGCACGTCTTCCAGGATCGGTTCCATGCCCATGCGCGCGGGCGGCGCATCAATCAGGCGGCTGCCTTCCACCATGGCGGCGGGCTGCGCCAGCCATGTGGGGTACCAGAACGACTTGATTTCCCGCTTGGCCTGATAGCGGGAGCCGGCCCCACCGTCGAATCCGTCAAACGAAGGCGGCTGGAGAAACAGGGTTTTCATCATGCTACGCATATCCTCGGGTTCTGGCGGGGAAACGGGGTTCCCTTATACCCGTTCTTATTGACTACAGGGTTGGTTTTTCAAAGCAGGCCCAGCCTGCCCATGGGGGGTCAGTCACGGGGTGATGCCGGCTGTGAGCGCGATGTCATGACCGAATGGGGCGTGACATGCATTGTCTGTCCGCGCCAGGCAACCCGGGTGCCGGTTACGCTGCCCACCATGATCGCGGCCGATATCCAGTCGCGCAGTGGCAGCAGCAGCAGCGGCAGCAGGCTGCGTTGCGCCAGCGTCCGGTCCAGTATGAAGGAGCATACGCCCCGCCATGCCCATGTCCCGGCAAAGAAGAACCACGTCCACGCGGCATGCGGGGCCAGGAGCACCGCGACACTGGCCCAGAACAGTGGCAGCTGGATGGCGGAGGCGGCATAGCCCGCCGGTTCCAGCGTCTTGACCGTCCGGCCCCAGCGCAGTTCATGCGCCAGCACCTCGCGCATCGAGGTTTCACCCACCGTGGTCCATGTCATGCACGCGGCAATGGCAATGTCCTTGCCACGCTCGCGCACATAGCGACCCAGCATCGCATCATCGGCAACATGGGGCACCAGGGCTTCCAGTCCGCCTATCGCCTCAAGCATGGAGCGGCGCAGCGCCATGGTCGCCCCCAGGCAGTCCTGCCGCCCCAGATAGCGCGACAGCATGACACCGGGCAGGAAGTTGTGGTTGATCTGGCATGCCGCCAGCAGGCGCGGCACCGTGGGGGAAGCGGGCAGCCCCGCATAGAGCGTGGTGACCAGCCCCACATCGGCGGGGACCAGCGCGCCCACCACATGGCGCAGGTAGTCGGGCGCCACATGGATGTCCGAATCGGAGATGACCAGCACATCATGCTTCACGCTGCGCATGATGTTGATCAGGTTGCCGATCTTGCGGTTGACCCCGTGAAAGGTGGAGTCGACCACCAGTTCCATGTCCACCGCCGGATGCCGCTCCATCAGGCGGCGCACGATGGGAATGGCCGCATCATCTTCCGACTGGACGCCAAAGACGATCTGCATCTGGGGATAGTCCTGCGTGCAGAAGCTTTCGAGCGCCTCTTCCAGCAGGGGTTCATCCCCATGCAGCGGCTTGAGCACGGACACGGGTGGCATGGGCACCTGCCGGTCCACCCGCTTTTCCTGCCAGCGGAAACGCGAGACCAGAACGGTGCCAAGCGCTGCCTGCATGCACCCGGCGGCCGCAACGGTCGCGGCCAGTCCGGCGGGTGAAACAAGAGCGTTGAAAACAGACATTATCTTTCCGGCAAGGTCCCGCGTATGGAGCGAATCAGAAAAAGGCGTAAGGGAGGGGTGCGATCACTCTTCCGAGAACGTCTTGATTTTTTTCTGTAGCAGATTTGTCAGTTTTTGCACATTGCCGCCAGACAGGGCCGAACTGAAATCGGCCCGCTGGGCCGCGACCTGGCTGATATGGGCATTGAGCAGCACATCCACGATCTGCCAGCCCCGGGCGCCCGAACGCATCACGTAATTGATTTCGGTGCCATTGGCGTCATCGGACGAGCCGATGCGTGTTACAACAATACGGTCATTGCCAACGGGGGATGCGGTCACGGCGGGATCGATGGTGAAGCGCGCGTCACTGCCCGGCTTGAAGCTGGAAACATAGCGGGCGATCGTGAACTGGCGGAATGTGGCCAGCAGGGCCTGCTTCTGGTCATCGGGCAGGGTCGCGTAACGCGGGCCGACGGAGGAGGCGAGCACGGCTTCCATGTCATAGGCATGGTCGATGGCCGGGGCCAGGATCTGCGAACGCTGCTCGAACGAGCCGGCACCCTTGGCCTGGATGCGGTCAAGCGCTGCATAAAGCGCCTTGATCGGTTCCTGCACCTGCGCATCGGATGCGCTGGCGGCATGGGCTGCATGGATGGAGAAGACGGCAGGGACGACCGGTGCCGCCATCAGGCTGGCGCACAGCACCAGCGACGTGGTTTTCAGGACATGTTTCATAATGTTCATGATTTCGGTCCGTTTGCTGTCTTTAGCAAGGGCTGCGTCATGCTGATTCCGACACCCAGCGCCTCAAGGGCGGTATTGGTAATGGCCGCCGCATCCAGCCCTGCCTCGATATACTGGGCATCCTGGGTGTTATGATCGATGAAGCGGTCGGGCAGGGTCATGGGGCGGAAGCGCACGCGGTCGAGCAGTCCGGTCCTGGCCAGATGGGTCATGACAAAGCTTGCGAACCCGCCGACCGAGCCTTCCTCGATGGTGATCAGCACCGCATGGTTGCGTGCCAGCTGCTCGACCAGCGCGGTGTCGATCGGCTTGGCGAAGCGGGCATCGGCCACGGTGGGGGACAGGCCGTGGGCGGCCAGCATGTCGGCGGCCTTCAGCGCGTGTTCCAGCCTTGGCCCGAGCGAGAGGATGGCAATGCCGCCCTGTTCCGGCCCGGACTGGCGCGCCATCTCGCGCACGATTCGCCCGCGCCCGATTTCCAGCACCTCGCCCGCCGCCGGAAGCGCCAGCCCCAGCCCCGCGCCACGCGGGTAGCGCAGGCCGATCGGGCCTTCGTCAAACGCGATGGCGGTGGCTGTCATGTGCATCAGTTCCACCTCGGTGCTGGGCGCCATCAGCGTGATGCCCGGCAGGCAGCCCAGGTAGGCGATGTCGAACGACCCGGCATGCGTCGCGCCATCGGCGCCCACCAGCCCCGCGCGGTCGATGGCGAAGCGCACCGGCAGCTTCTGCAGCACCACGTCATGCATCACCTGGTCATAGGCGCGCTGCAGGAAGGAGGAATAGATGGCGCAGAACGGGCGCAGCCCCTCGGTCGCCATGCCGGCGGCAAAGGTCACGGCATGCTGTTCGGCAATGCCTACGTCAAAGAAGCGGTCGGGATAGGCCTTGGCAAACTTGTCCAGCCCGGTGCCCGACGGCATGGCGGCGGTAATCGTGACGATCTTGTCATCCGTCGCGGCCTGGCGCACCAGTTCCTTCGCAAAGACCGAGGTGTAGCTGGGCGGGCCGGACGGGCCTTTCTTCTGCTCACCGGTCACGACATTGAACTTGGAAACGGCGTGATACTTGTCCCCCGCCGATTCGGCAGGCTTGTAGCCGTGGCCCTTCTCGGTAATCACGTGCAGCAGCACGGGGCCGACATCCTCGGCATCGCGCAGGTTGCGCAGGATGTGGACCAGCTGGTTCATGTCGTGGCCATCCACGGGGCCGACATAATAGAAGCCCAGTTCCTCGAACAGCGTGCCGCCGGTCATGATGCCGCGCGCGTATTCATCCGCCTTCTTGGCCGTGCGCTCCAGCCGGCCGGGCAGGCGCTTGGCCATCTTGGCGGCGAGTTCACGCAACGACAGGAACTTGCGCGAGGACATCAGCCGCGAGAGATAGCTCGACATCGCGCCCACCGGGGGAGCGATCGACATCTCGTTATCGTTGAGCACCACGATCAGGCGTTCCGCACCCGGCCCGCAATGGGAGGCATTGTTCATCGCCTCATACGCCATGCCGGCCGAGATCGAGCCATCGCCGATCACGGCAATCACGTTGCGCTCGCGGTAGGAGGGGTCTTCCTCCGCGCGCAGGTGATGGGCCACGGCCATGCCAAGGCCCGCCGAGATGGAGGTGGAGGAATGCGCCGCCCCAAACGGGTCGTATTCGCTCTCGCTGCGCCGGGTGAAGCCCGACAGCCCGCCCGGCTGGCGCAGGGTGCGGATGCGCTCGCGCCGCCCGGTCAGGATCTTGTGCGGGTAGGCCTGGTGGCCCACATCCCAGATCACGCGGTCATCGGGGGTGTCGAACACGGCATGCAGCGCCACGGTCAGTTCCACCACGCCCAGCGAGGCCCCGAGATGGCCGCCGGTGGTGGAGACGGCATCAATCGTCTCGGAGCGCAGTTCATCCGCCAGCTGCCTGAGCTGCTCCACCGAAAGGTTGCGCAGGTCATGGGGGGCCCGCACACGGTCAAGCTGCGGGTAGCGACCAAGGGTGGGAATCGCGGGTCTGGTCTGGTCCATGATGTTCGCGTCCATTTTCTGCGCAGGCCCTTGCCCCGCCTGCGGGGAGGAACCGGCCCGGGTTTCGGTTTGGCCGGTCGGCCCCGGGATCGGGACCGGATGCCAGGCTGCTCCGGCGGTGATGAATGGCGGCTCATGGCACGAAAACCATGGCGACCGTAGCGTAATCGCGATGTGTTACTCCGGTTAAGCGTGTAAATACAGTCTCTAATTCCCTGACTGTTGTTAATCGGCCACACCGAAGCCAATAGCAATTGAATACAGGATGGTTTCTGTCCTATACCCTCCCGAAAGGCTTCATGTGTCGTACAAGTCCGCAACCTCGGCATGCTCTATGTGCACGGCTGGGCGATGTTGGGCTTGTTTTCTTGTAGGTGGATGTGACCATAGTCCAGCCTACCAGACTTGAAATATGAGACCGGCGGTTGGGCCGGTGCAGGAGCAGAGGTTTCATGGCCGTTCCTATTATGCAGGCAGTCCGCGTTGGCGCCTATGTTGTCAAGCAGCATGTCACGCGGCGCAAACGTTATCCGCTCGTGCTGATGCTCGAGCCGTTGTTCCGCTGTAACCTGGCCTGCGCCGGGTGCGGCAAGATCGACTATCCTGCGCAGATCCTCAATCAGCGCATGACCGTGCAGGAATGCCTTGATGCGGATACCGAGGCCGGCGCGCCCGTGATTGCCGTGGCGGGCGGCGAGCCGCTCCTGCATAAGGAAATGCCGGAAATCGTCCGCGGGCTGATCGGTCGCAAGAAATACGTCTACCTGTGCACGAACGCCCTTCTTCTGGAAAAGAAGATGGACGATTACGAACCGAACCCGTTCTTCTCGTGGGATGTGCATCTTGATGGCGATCCGGCCATGCATGACGCATCGGTCTGCCAGGACGGCGTGTACGAACGTGCCGTCGCCGCGATCAAGAAGGCAAAGGCGCGCGGGTTCCGCGTATCGATCAACTGCACCCTGTTCGACGGGGCCGACCCCAAGCGCGTCGCCGCCTTCTTTGACGAAGTGATGGCCATGGGCGTCGATGGCATCATGACCGCGCCGGGCTATGCCTACGAGCGCGCGCCGGATCAGGAACACTTCCTGAACCGCCAGAAGACGAAGCAGCTGTTCCGTGACATCTTCCGTCTGGGCAAGGGCAAGAAGTGGCGCTTTACGCAGTCGCCGCTGTTCCTGAACTTCCTGGCGGGCAATGAACAGTACCACTGCACCCCGTGGGGCAAGCCGCTGCGCAACGTGTTTGGCTGGCAGCGCCCGTGCTACCTGCTGGGTGAAGGCTATGCCAAGAGCTTTGAGGAGCTCATGAACGACACCGACTGGGCGGCTTACGGCACCGGCAACTATGAAAAATGCGCCGACTGCATGGTCCATTCGGGTTACGAGTCCACGGCGGTGATGGATGCGGTCCGCCGCCCCTGGCACATTGCCAAGGTGGCGCTGTTCGGGCCGGAGACGGAAAAGCCGATGGCCCCGGAAATCTCGCTGGCGCACCAGCGCCCGGCCGAATACGTGTTCACCCAGCATGTGGATGCGAAGATGGCGGAACTGGCGGCCCGCAAGAAGCCTGCGGCCCCCCCGCGCGTGAACCGGGTTTCGGCGCCGGCGGAAACGGCCGACGCTGCCGACTGAGCCTGCGTTCAGGCCATCTGCATATCATGACGACTGGAAAGGCGGGGCATTTGTCCCGCCTTTTCTGTTATGGCCCCCCATGCGGGGCCTGTGCCCGCGCGGGCAATTATGTTGTAGGATGGCGGGATCATGGTTGTCTCACTGATTGTCATATTGTGCCTGGTCCTGCTCAACGGACTGTTTGCCATGGGCGAACTGGCGCTGATTTCCGCCCGGCGGGCACGGCTTGCCATTCTGGCCCGCAACGGCACCAAGGGGGCTGACCGCGCGCTGAGGCTTGCGGCCGACCCGCAGAGTTTCCTGCCCACCGTCCAGATCGGCATGACCCTTGTCTCGATTCTGGAAGGCACGTTTGGCGGCAACAGCATCGAGGCCGGGGTCAGTCACTGGCTGTCCCATGTACCGGCCCTGCGTTCCATTGCCGATGAACTGGCCATGTTCCTTGTGGTCAGCGCCATAACCGCCGTCATGCTGGTGCTGGGGGAACTGGTGCCCAAGCAGATTGCCCTGCAGCAGCCCGAACTGATCGCGGCGCGCCTGTCGCTGCTGCTGGAATGGATGGCGTGGGTCACCCGCCCGGTGGTGTGGCTGCTGGGCCGCTCATCCGAACTGGTGCTGCGGCTTGTGGGGATTGGCGGCTCGATTCGTCAGTCGGTCTCGGTAGAGGAACTGCGCGCCTATATTGCCGAAGGCGCGCAGGCGGGCGTGCTGGAGCAGGAGGAGCGCGACATGATCGAGCGTCTGCTGCGGCTGGCCGAACGCCCGGTACGCGCCATCATGACACCGCGCAACGAACTGTGCTGGGTCGAACGCCATGTCCCGCGTGCGCAACTGCTGCAGGTCCTGCGTTCGACCACCTATTCGCGTATCGTGGTGTGTGAGGGGGGGGTGGATAATCCCGTTGGCATCATCCTGGCCAAGGACATGCTGGACCGCTTCCTGGATGGCAAGAGTCCCTCGGTCGAGATCGGGCTGCGTCATCCCATCTCGGTGCCCGATACGCTGTCCGCCTTCGACATGCTTGAGCGCATGCGGGCCTCGCCGCTGGGGCTGGCGCTGGTGCTGGATGAATACGGGTCGTTCGAGGGGATCGTGACCTCATCCGACCTGTTTGGCGCCATCGTGGGCGAACAGCATGAGCCGGGCAGCACGCCGCCCCAGCGGCTGGGGCACGACAACGTGCTGGTACTGGATGGCGCCATGCCCGCCGATGAGGTCAAGGACCGGCTCGGCCTGTCGGACCTGCCGGCGGAAGGCAGCTATCATACGCTGGCGGGACTGATACTGGCCCTGCTGCGCCGCGTGCCGGCCAGGGGGGACAAGGTTGTGTTCTCCGGCTGGCTGTTCGAAGTGCTGGAAATGGAAGGCCGCCGGGTCGTGCGCGTGCAGGCCAGCCGTCAGCTCCTGGCTGAAAACTGAAAACCAACTTAAATAACGCATTGATAAAAAAGAAAAGTGTTTGGTGAAGCTTTTTCAAAAAGCTTCAGGAAATGCTGCTTTTTTGGAAAAAGATAGCACCCACAAACTTTTTCCCATGCTGTGCGGGCTGTCCCAAAAAAAGGGGCGCATCCCGGCAAGGATGCGCCCCTTTTTCGTAGGTATCCGGTGCCATGGCCCGGTCAGTGGAGAGTGTGGCCCCCATGCCCCGCCATGGCCACCTCGGCCCCGAAGCCGGGCCATTCATTGCGGGCCAGTGTCTCAAGCGAGGGGGCGGCAACGCCCAGCCGGTCGGCATAGATCCACAGATAGGTAAAGGCCCGGCGCACGTAGTCCCGCGTTTCGGCATTGGGCAGGCTTTCTATGTACAGCAGGGGGTCTTCATCTTCCGCCATGGTGGCGCTGCGGCGCGAGATGGCCGAAGGCCCGGCATTGTAGCTGGCCAGCATGCGGATCATGTCACCACCGGGCGGCACATGCGCGCCATCGGCCTGCGTGGAAAGCTGGGCCAGATACAGCACGTAGCGCTGCCCGATATCCAGATTGGTGGCCGGGTCATGCAGCGCAACCGGGCGGCGGGTGAAGTGTTCCTTGTCATGGATGACAAAGTCCGCCGTGACCGGCATTACCTGCATCAGGCCATGTGCGCCGGAGCCGGACACGGCATTGCTGTCGAAATTGGATTCCAGCCGGGTCAGGGCATAGACCAGTGCCGGGTCCATGCGGAAGCCATGCTCGGGCTGCAGCGGCGGCAGCGGGAAGCGGGCGGTGTGGGTATTGTGCTCGCTCTCGTTGGTGTCGATCAGCATGAGCATCTGGGCGGACAGCGCCTTCATGCCCATGGCATCCGCCACCATCTGGGTAGAGTGGCACAGTGCCGCGTCATTCTGGATGTCGGGCCACATGCGGCGCAGTGCGGCTTCCGCCCGGTCGCGCTCGCCTACCTGCAGCAGGGCGAAGGCACGCCGGCCGACAGGGGTGGCCGCCACGGCCTCAATGTCGATTTCACCCAGGACCGGGCTGCCGGCATGGATGTCCTGCCGTTCCGTGGCAAGCGTTACATCACGGCTCGCGGCAATGGTGTCGGGCGTATGGCCAGCCCTGCCGCCGGGCGTGCGCCGCAGGCCAAGGATCTGTGAGGCCAGCTGGCCATAGAAGGTGTGGGGTGCCGCCGCCGCCCGGTGCAGCCATGGCTGGTAGGCCGCCACATCGCCCATGGCCTGATGGGCGCGGGCGGCCCAGTAGGCGGCGCCCGCGCGGATGCTTCCCGGTGTCAGGCTGGCGCGGGAGGCGGCTTCGAACAGCGGTTCGGCTATGTCGGGACGGGCCTGCCGCCACGCGGCCAGTCCCGCCACGTAACCGGCAAGGCCCAGCCGCTGGCCGGATTTTTCAAATGCTTCGCGCGCCATGGACAGGGCCAGCCGGTTTTCGCCGCTGCTGAACATGCTCATGGCTATTTCGGCCTGCAGGTGGGCGGCATACAGGTCATTCATGCCCGGTGTCATGGCAATCAGGCGCAGGGCGCTGCGTGCCCCCTTCACCCCCTGTGCCGCGCGCTCGCGCACGGTGTGGTCAAGCAGGCTGTTGCGGGTAAAGACGCGCAGGGAGGGATCATCCTCCTCCGGCAGGCGGATATGCTGGGGCGGGTGTGCGCTGTCCAGCGCGTTGTTGGTGGGGGCCGGCGGCAGTGGCCCCCCCCTGTTGGGCATGGCGGACAGCAGCGCATAGATGGCCGGTGAATCCGCCAGTCCCGAAAAGGTACGCAGCCACAGCCGCAGCTGTCCCGCGCTGGGATGGTAGGCGGGGTTGAGGTAACGCGCGGCCAGGATGTCACCCAGCAGGGTATCGTCATGGATGGCGGCCGTCTCGCGGATGGCATCATCGAAGCGGCCATCGGCCTGCAGGCGGAACACCCGGCGGATATGGCTGACATCTTCCGGTGAGAGCGGCCGGGGCAGCCCGGCGTTACCGTGCGCGGGCAGGCGTGGAAGGGCGAGTGCCGTTTCCTCGTTATGGTCACCGGCGGGGGTTGGATCCTGATCCATCCTGCCGGCTTCCACTGTTTGGGCACGCAGCGGCGCGAACGCGGCTCCTGCCAGAAAAGCGGCGCCAGCCAGAAAGGCCGTCACCGCGTGATGGGGGGTATTGATTGTCCCTCGCATGGCGAAGCGGATTTAATCCCTGCGCAGACAGAAAGCAATAGCTAATGCGGATCGCGCAGGTAAATAAGTTTTCAGAACAGATACTGCAACTATTATGTACAGCTATGAAACGCCTGCCGGAACTGGAACGAATATCATCCTTTGCGCATGCTAATAGCCGGGAATGATTATGTTAATACCCTTTATGATTTTGCAGCCATGTTCCCAAGTGTTTCACGTATTGACAGCATGTCCCGCCATGTGTCGCGGCGCGCGGTTGCGCTGGCGCGCAACTGCTGGGGGTGACGCATGGCCAGCACCGGCACGCTGGGCGCGCTGGCCGTGGGGGGCAGGCCGTGTGCGGGCAGGGTCAGGCTGCGCCACCGGCCCCGCATGCGGGCCGCGGTAGCCCCCCCTTCCAGCAGGAGGGAGACCGGCAGGTTGCCCATCACGATGACATGCGCCGGACGGGCAAGGATGATGGCGCGCTGGATGAAGGGCAGGCAGATCCGGGTTTCGGCCTCGTAGGGGGGGCGCCCGCCGGGCGGGCGCCAGGGAATGACGGGCGCCCGCAGCAGGCTGTCCCACGCAATGCCGATACTGGCGAACATGGCCCCGACCAGTGCCCCGCTTTCCCCCGCGAAGGGGTGGCCACTGCGGTCCTCATCGGCATCGGGGGCTTCGCCTATCAGCATGAGCGGCGCGCCCTGCGGCCCTTCCACGCCAACGCTGTGGGTTGCCGTCTCCCGCAGCGGGCAGGCGCTGAAATCACGCATGGCCGCATGCAGTTCCGCCAGCGTGCCCGCGGCCTGCGCCGCCGCCTGGGCCGCGGCCACGGCCTGTTCCACCACCGGGGCGGCCGGACGTGGCGTGGCGGGACGCGCGGGGGGGGGCGCAGGGGGCGGGGGGTGGTTATTTCTGTGTCCATTCCCCCTGTCTGACTGTATGGGGGGGGACTGTGGCACGGGCGCGCGGTTGTGTATCGTGGCTGCCTGCGCCATCCAGTCATGTGGGTGGCTGTCCAGTGCCTCATCGGCACCCCATTCCACATACAGGCGCAACAGGGACAGGGAATCAGTCATCGGATGGATATACCCCGCACCGGCACAGGCAATGCAGGCGTGCGCCGTCCCGCCTTCATGCGCAGGGTTTGGCAGCGGACGCCGCACGCGGTAGATTCTGGCGTCATGCTCTTACCTCGTCTGTCACGCATGGTCGTGGCCTCCCTTGTTGTACCGCTCCTGGCCGGGATTCCCAACCGGGAAATGCGGGCGGCCACGCCCGATGACGCCATCGTCCATGCCGGGCAGCAGGATCTGGCCACCAACCTGCTGGTGGGCACCGTTGCCGCCAGCGAGGGGGATAACGCCGAAGCCGCGCGGGCGTTTGCCGCCGCCGCCCGCCTTGCACCGACGTTCCGCCTGTTCGGGGAACGGGCCTTCTTCTACAGCATCATGGCGGGCAGCCCCGAAGCGGCGGCGCTGGCCAGTGTCCAGCCCGGCGGGGTCATGCCCGACCTGGTCATGGGCAATGCCGCGGCACTGGCGGGCCGGTGGGACAGCGCGCTGGCCAATTACCAGAACGCGCCCGACGACCCGATCATGACCCTGGTGCGCCCGCTGCTGCGCGGCTGGGCGCTGCAGGGGGCGGGGCGGACGGATGAAGCGCTGGCCGCCCTGGAGCCGGTGCGTACGGATCGTACGCTGGGGGGGTACTACACCGTGCATGCCGCCCTGATTGCCCGGATGGGGGGCCAGCAGATGAAGGCGGATACGCTTTTCCGCCAGTCCATCGGCATGTCGGGGGGGGACCTGTTTACCGCGCTGGTGCTGGCGCACTGGCTTGTGGCGCAGGGGCATGAAGCGGATGCGCAGGCGCTGGTCAACCAGCGTATTGCCGCCATGCCGGTGCTGGAAGCGGCGCGTCCCGGCATCATGGCCATGATCAGGCGCCCGATCGTGACCCATGCGGCACAGGGGCTGGCGCAGGCCTATGGTCTGGTAGCCCTGCTGATTGACCAGCAGCTTTACGCCCATGATGGCGCGGATGATGACCGCCAGCCCGACATGGCGGCTGAAATCGGCACCCTGCGCGGTACCGAGCAGATGATGCTGCGCATGGCGCTGATGCTGGACCCGGCGGATTCGGAGGCGCGTCTCCTGCTGTCTTCCACGCTGCATAACCGCAAGCAGGACCGTCAGGCGCGTGCGGCGCTGGACGGCGCCCCGGCGGATGATCCGTTCCTGCCCGTCTACCGTACCGAACAGGCGGATCTGGATCTGGTGATGGGCCACAAGGAACAGGCGGCGCAGGAACTGCGCGACCTGCTGCATGACGCGCCCGCCGACCGGATGCTGTGGAGCAGCCTGGGTGATGCCCTGCTGGACCAGCAGAAATGGCCCGAGGCGCTGGATGCCTACCGGCACGCCACCGCCCTGACCCCGCATCGGCTGGAAGGTGACGACTGGCGGCTGCTGTTCGGGCAGGCCATCGCACAGGAGCGCCAGAACCACTGGCCGCAGGCGCGTGCCCTGATCCAGCAGGCGCTCCAGCTTGCCCCCAACGAGGCGGACCTGCTGAACTATCTTGGCTATTCCATGGTCGAGCATGGCGAGAATCCGGCCATGGCCGAAAACTACCTGCGCCGCGCGCTGGCGCTGGCCCCGTCCGATAACCAGATCCGCGACAGTGTGGGCTGGGTGCTCATGCGCCTGGGCCATGTGGCCGAAGGGCTGCCGTTGCTGGAACAGGCGGCCGAGCAGATGCCACAGGACCCGGCCATCAATTACCATCTTGGCGTTGCGTACTGGATGGCGGGCCGCCGGCTGGAGGCGGTGAATGAATGGCAGAACGCCATCCAGTTCCAGCCCGACCCCATGGACCGCCGCAAGATCATGGCGGCCCTGGCCTATGCCAGGGCATGGAAGGCCGGCCCGGCGGCTCCCGGCGTGGCGCTTCCGTCCGATCTCAGGCCGGTCATGGCCACTTCTTCCCATTCACAGTCAAACGGAACCCATCGCTGATGTCACCCCTGCACGAACTGGCCCATGCAAAGATCAACCTGTACCTGCATGTCACGGGCCGGCGGCCGGCGGATGGCTATCACCTGCTGGACAGTCTTGCCGTTTTCGCGGGAGCCGCGGACAGGCTGGAACTGACGGCGGGAAGCGGGCGGGGCGGCCGTGTGACGCTGGACATCAGGGGCCGGTTTGCCGCCGGGCTGGGGGGGGATGACCGTGCCGACAACCTGATCGTACGCGCGGGGGCCGTGCTGCGTGAACTGGTGGGGGCGGACGCCGCGCGCCACCTGCCCGATGTGGCGGTCGTGCTGCACAAGGAGCTGCCCGTGGCCTCGGGCATCGGGGGGGGCTCGGCCGATGCCGCCGCCGCCCTGCGGCTGCTGCTCAGGGTATGGAAGCTGGACGTGCCACGGGCGGCCCTTATGGCGCTGGCCACGCGGCTGGGCGCGGATGTGCCGGTCTGCCTGGACCAGCGTGCCGCCCGGATGGAAGGAATCGGGGAGGAACTGACCCCCGCACCCATCCTGCCACCGTGTGGCATGATGCTGGTCAATTGCGGGGAGAGTGTCTCCACCCCGCAGGTCTTCAGGACACGCGCGCCGGTCTTTACGCCGCGCGCGGTCCTGCCGCCGCAATGGCATGCGCTGGCGGACATGGTGCGTGACCTGTCGGCCCAGACCAACGACCTGCAGGACGCGGCCTGCGCCCTGTGCCCCGAAATCACTACCGTGCTGTCGGCCCTGCGTGCCGCGCCCGGCTGCCGCCTTGCACGGATGAGCGGGTCGGGTGCCACCTGCTTTGCCCTGTTTGACAGCCCGGCGGCGGCACGGGCGGCGCAGGATGCGGTCCAGCGTGCGGGATGGTGGGTCTGGGCGGGGGATCTGTGCCGCAATGGTGGCAACCCGGCCGTTGGCGCGGATTCGATACCGGCCTGACAAAGTGGCGTATCCAGGCCCGTCGGGCATGGCGCGCCATATTGCGGCCACATCGGTATCGGTTATCGGCACCCGGTGGCGGTACGGACCGCTGGCGCGGGCGCATCGCCGCCGGGCTGCCGTCGGCCCCCTGCCCATGGGCGGGGGGGGGATGCGCTCAGGCTACGTGTGCGATGCCTGTTTCCACCGTTCCGGCGGGCGCCATCCAGCGCCGCATCGTATAGGTGCAGTCAATGCGCAGCATCACATCCGTGGCGCATTCCGCCCACAGGCTGGGGGACAGCGTCAGGGTGCCCCGTGTCCAGCGCCAGTGCACGCCGTCATCCGCTTCCTCGGAATGGAAGCCGGGGGCAAGCGCGGCGTGATCAAGGTCAATCCGTGTTTCAGCATGCAGGCCGTCATGGACATACAGGCCGCTGACCGAAAGGCCCAGCGTGCGGTGATCATGACAGTCCGACCCGTTGGCGGGGACGAAGGTCTCTGAAACCAGGCAGGCGCTGCGCGCCGTGGCGGGAAAGCGGAACTGCACGCCACCCTCCACACGGGTGGCATCGATCCGCCGGCCGTCAACCACCAGATGCGGGTCCATGTCGTGCTCCGCCCATTTCCAGCCCATGGCCTGCGCCCGCGCGGTCAGGCGGCTGCGGATGGCGTCAATGACCGGGCCACCGTCAATGAAGGGGCGGGCATAGTCCGCAAGCGTTGCGGGCGTGCGTTCGGGGTCAACCCGCCCGAAGCCGATGGCAAAGGCGGCGCGATTGCCGACATCCATATAGCTTTCGCTGGGCAGGCCATTGGAAATCAGCAGGTCATGACTGTCCAGTTCGATATGGCGGTAACTGACCCTGTCGCACGGTACCTGTGTAATGGTTGTGCCATTGACCAGCTGGAAAGCGGGTACCAGCACTTCATCCATGACCGTGACGGCAATGCCATGACCGGGCGAGACCAGCAGGTCGCGTTCGGGCCGGCCGGGCGCGAAGGCGTGGGCCGCGATGCGCACGGGCCAGCTTTCATGGGTGCCGCTGGCGCGCGCGGCACAGTGGAGCAGGCTCTGCCCAACCCAGCGGACAGGCCGGACGGCGCCCGATGCGGTCACAACCCTGTCGCCCGCCATCAGCGTTTCCACCGGAACGTCACCTGCGGGTGTACGGATGAGGGTCCCGTCCACAAAGCAGGCGGTGGTGCCCCCGACAAAATTGCCCTGTGTTCCGTTCGCGCCCAGCGTTACGCTGTTATAGGAACCATCGGCATTGGGGGTAAGGGGTGTTGCGGACAGCAGGTAGCATGCGCCGGTTGAGCCGTCTGACAGCCACATGGCATCGGTGTTGGAAAAGCCGATCTGCTGGTAGATGCCCATATCGGTCATGGTACCGTTGATATCGGCAGTGACCTGCAGGCCGCCCTGGTTGTCAACGCTCTGGAAGGTATAGCTGCTGGGTGTTGGTCCTGTGCTGGTACTGGTGCCCTGTGAATCAGGTGTTACTGAAATGGTATTGTGATCTATTCCCTGTTCCGTGCTGGCAGAAACAAAATGGTTGCTTCCAGATACCGTATAGTTATTCAGGGTTGAATAGCTTGTCTCTATCTTGTTACCAGAAGAATCGCCGATGCTTGCATAGTCAGTCATTTATCCTGCCTTTAAATTGCAATTTATATCAAAACATTTCGATCGGTAACATATGTAACAATTCATCGCAATGCTGCTCGCAAAATGCGGGCATGCATTCTCCAGCGGCATGATCGATGCTGTTTTTTGGGGAAAAGTACCGGCCATAATCCGGTGGCCGGTTCCGGCCGCCGCGCCGATACTGTGTCGGCGGGCTGTCTTCCGCCCCCTGAAGCCGGGGGGCGGGATGCTGCCTGCTGGCAGGTAAAATGTCAGCTTATATAAGGGAAATCAGGAGACCGGGACCGGACGGGCGCGCGCCGCCCCATGACGGGGCGGGCCATGATGTGGGCAACCGGCAGGGCCGGTCCGGGCCTGTCGCCGCGGGGTTATCCCCGCCTGCGGCGCAGCGCCAGCAGGAGCACGCCCACGAACCCCATCAGCGTGGCAAGCTGGGCATGGCGTGTGGTCAGCAGCAGCGGCATGGCCTTGCGTGTGACCATGTCAAAGCGGCCGTGGGCGGCATAGGCACCGGGTACGGTTTCGTACAGGTCATCGGGTTCATTCCCCTCAACCGGCGTCTTTTCCATCTGCCGTGCATAGCCCCTGCCCGCCAGCCAGCTATCCGACAGGCCGGGCAGGAAGGTGGCCAGCATCCAGTTGCGTACGCCAGACAGGCCAACCCAGATGTCACCCTGCTGGCTGAAGGCGGCGCGGCAGATGGCTTCGGCCGCGATTTCAGGCTCGTAGACCGGCCCCGTCGGTTTCAGGCGCTTGCCGGTATGGTTGCGCGTCCATGAAAAGCGGGGGGTGTTGATGGCGGGCAGGTGCACCAGCGCGATATGGATCCGGTCGCCATCATGCAGGATTTCGGGGCGGATGCTTTCGGAAAAGGCCCGGACTGCCGCGCGGGCGCCATTTTCCACCGCCTGCAGTGGCGGCGGCCGCAGGCTGGCCAGCCGGTCCAGGTTGACAATCGTGCCATGGCCACGCCGGCGCATGCGGGTCAGGGCGGCCCGCGTGCCGTTGACCGTGCCAAGATAGGTGACATCCGTGGCGCGGCGGATCTCATCGGCTTCCAATGCTGCGACCTGTCCGGTCACGCTTGCCCCGGCACAGTTGACCCATAGCGTGATGGGGCCGAGTTTTTCCTCGATGTCCTCCGCCGCCTGGTCCATGGCGGCGGCGTCGGCCACGTCCACGCACACGATATGGGTGCGTACATTCAGCTCGCGCAGTTCCGCCGCCGCATCCCCCAGCCGGTCACGGTTGCGGCCGACAAGGGCGACATCGCACCCGGCGCGGGCAAGTGTGCGTGCGGTGGCGCGGCCGATCCCCGCGCCCGCTCCGGTAATGACGGCAACCTGCTGCGGCATGAACTGTGCTCTCCCACCCATTGGCATCCCGGCCCTGCCGGGCCATGGGGCGCGCGCAGGACAAACTTACGACAGGACCCGTCATATCACGCCCGGTCCCGCCCGAATACTGCCGCATGCCCCGCCTCCGGGCGCGGGAACCCTGTCAGATGTATCTGAGCGCCACGATCCCGACAATGATGGCCACGGCCACCATGCCCGCCACCAGGGGCAGCCTGCGTTCGATAAAGGCCTGGATTGGCGCGCCGAAGCGGCGCAGCAGCGCGGCCAGCAGGAAGAACCGCGCCCCGCGCGTAATGGCGCAGGCCATAAGGAACGGCACCAGCGGCAGATGCGCGGCCCCGCTGGCGATGGTGACGAATTTGAACGGGATGGGGGTCAGCCCCTTGATTAGGATGATCCAGATGCCCCATTCGCGAAAGCGGTCCTGCAATGTCAGCAATGTATGTTCGGCATGATAGAACCGCACTATGGGCATGGCGGCATATTCCAGCAGGAATGCGCCGATGCACCACCCCAGAACCGCCCCGCACACGCTGGCCAGTGTGCAGATGGCGGCAAGGCGGAACGCGCGCGCCCTGCATGTCAGCACCATGGGCACCAGCATGATGTCGGGCGGCAGGGGGAAGACGCTGGCTTCCGCAAAGGCGATGACCGCCAGCCAGATGACGGCATGCGGGCTGGCGGCCAGGCCAATGATGCGGGCGTACAGGCGATCAAGCATTATCGGGCAATGCCACTGTCACCTGCTGGCGGCAAGCGCTTATTGCGCGCCTGTTACCCGTGGCTCGCACAGCACGGGAAAGCTGACCGAGCGCGCGATGCAGCTGCGCATGGCCGCATCCTGATGCAGGTCGATCACCTGCTGGATGTCGTGCGCGGTGGAAAGGGCGGCGTGGGGCCGCAGGATGACCTGGGTGAAGGAGAAGGAACCATCCTCGAATTCCTCCAGAAGGGCCTCCGCATGGTCGGCATAGGAAAGGATGCCGATTCCCATCGCCGTGCACAGATGGATGAACCAGAGTTGATGGTCGGCGCACAGCGCGCCAAGCAGCAGTTTTTCGGGATTCCATTTCTGTGCGTCCCCGCGGAAGGCTGGCGCCGCCGAGCCGTCGATGACCGGCCTGCCGGGGCAGTGCAGTTCGTAGCTGCGTTGGGGGGCCTGCCGGGAAGCCCCGTCGTTGCCGCCGTTTCCGGTCCATAGAAGCGAGACCTGATAGCGGTGTGTTCTGTCCGGCATTGAGCGCTATATCCTGAATTGTCCGTACTGGAATCGGACCTTAGCAGACAAGTGTGACAGTCACACGTAGTCCATGCGTATGGCGGTTGCCTAGCCGGATATCGCCACCCAGTCCCCATATGATGTTGCGCGAGATCGACAGTCCCAGCCCCGTGCCCCCCGTTTCGCGGTTGCGGCTCTGTTCGGCGCGGACAAACGGGTCGAACATGCGCTCCAGGTCCTCGGTCGGCAGGCCGGGGCCTTCATCCTCGATCAGGATGGTGACCCTGTATTCATCCGCGTCATCGCCCGCGCCACGATGGGGGGGGAGCAGGATGATCCTGGCCCCCCCGGCATATTTGACCGCATTGCTCACCAGATTGCCCAATGCGCGCTTCAGCGCCACCGGCCGGGCGCGCACCAGCACGTCAGGCATTTCGGACGAGAACGTGACCTTGCCTTCCAGCGCGGGGCAGGTCTCGGTGGTTTCATCGGCAATGGTCTGCAGCAGGGCGGTCAGGTTGACCTGGCCCATCGGTTCACGCTGGGAGGCATCGCGGCCAAAGGCCAGTGTGGCCGCCACCATGGCCTCCAGTTCATCCAGGTCGCTGAGCATCCTGGCCCGCATCTCGTCATCCTCGACGAATTCCGCCCGCAGCTTCAGCCGCGTGATGGGCGTGCGCAGGTCATGGCCGATCGCGGTGAGCATGAGCGTGCGATCGGTCAGGTAGCGGCGGATGCGGTGCGCCATGGTGTTGAAGGCATGGGCGGCGCGGGCGACTTCACGCGGCCCGTCTTCGGGCATGGGCGGCGCGTTGACGTTGCGGCCCAGTTCCTCGGCGGCGGCGGCAAGGGTGCTGACGGGGGCGATCAGCCGGCGCACGCCCCACAGGATCAGGACCCCGCCCGCGCATGTCATGATCAGGAAGGCTATGGGAAAGGTGGGGGAACGGAACAGGCTGGGCCGGGGCAGGATGTAATGGATCGTGACCCAGCGCCGTTCATCGGGCAGCAGGAAGGCGACCGTGCGGTGCCGCCCCGTACCGGGTGAGACCATGACCTGCTCGGGCCGCAGCGACTGGGGCAGTGGCCCCATGCCGCCATCGCCCTCGCCGGGGCCGTCCGGTCCACCGGGCCTGCCCCCCCAGCGGAAGCCCCTGGGGCCGGGGCCGCCCTCTTCGCCAAAGTGGTGTCCCTCGGGGCCGAATCCGCCGCCCATGCCCCCGTTCGGGCGGCCATTCCAGTCATCGGGGCCGTGCATGTGGGGCTGGGGATGGGGGGCAAGCGCCAGGCCATTGACCATGTCGGGTTCGGGGCCGGGGGTCAGGGTAATGCTGACCCCTTCGGGCAGATGCAGTGCCGCCAGTTCGCGTGCCCGGTCCTCGGGCGCGGTTTCAACAATGGCGCGGTAATAGGTGAAAACCTTGCTGCGGGCCTGTTCATGGATCATGCGCTGGTCAAAGTCGAAGCGGTCCATGGCATGGATGGTCAGCCCGACCACCTGTATCACGCCCAGCCCCCCCATGAGCAGCAGCGTGGTACGCGCCGCCAGGGACTGGGGCAGCAGGCGCCGCATCAGGCGCTGCCACCAGCCCGGTGGGGCCTCGGCTGCCTGCGGGGCGGGCGTGAACAGGAAGGAGGGCCGGGATTCGGAGGGCATGGTGCGCTCAGAGACGCTCGACTTCCGCCGCCAGTACATAGCCACCGCCACGTACGGTCTTGATCAGCTGGGCATTGCGCCCGTTATCTTCCAGCTTGCGGCGCAGGCGGCTTATCGCCACGTCGATCGCACGGTCGAAGGGGCCGGCCTGCCGTCCGCGCAGCAGGTCGAACAGCATGTCGCGCGTCATCACGCGGTTCGCACGTTCCAGAAGGGCCAGCAGCAGGTCGTATTCGCCGCCGGTCAGCGGGACCTCGACCCCGTCGGGGTTGAGCAGCCGCCGCCGCCCGGTATCGAGCATCCACCCCGCGAAGCGCAGCGTATGCAGCACCGGCACGCTGCGCGGGTCGGGCGTGTCGCTGGCCCGGCGCAGCACGGCGCGGATGCGCGCCAGAAGTTCACGCGGGTTGAAGGGTTTGGGCACGTAATCATCCGCCCCCAGCTCCAGGCCGATGATCCGGTCCGTGTCATCGCCCATCGCGGTCAGCATCACGATGGGTACGTTGGCCTGCGTGCGCAGCCAGCGCGAGATGTCCAGCCCGCTCTCGCCGGGCAGCATGAGGTCAAGGATGACCAGCTGGTAATGCCCTTCCGACCAGCGGCGGCGGGCTTCGTGTCCGTCACGCGCCGTGGTGACCCGCAATTCGTTGCGTTCCAGGAACCGTGCCAGCAGGTCACGGATCTCACGGTCATCATCAATGATCAGGATATGCGGCAGTGGGTTCATTCCACCACTCTACACCACTGCACGGCGTGAAACAGCAGGTGTTTCACTCCGTTGCAATCCGGTCGCATCCGGCGTGTGGCGTCAGGCCAGCCAGCGGGGAACCGGCAGGTTCCGTTCCCGCAGGAAGGCGGGGTTGAACAGCTTGGACTGATAGCGCGCCCCGCCATCGCACAGGATGGTGACAATGCGGTGCCCCGGCCCCATGGCGCGGGCAACCCGGATGGCGGCGGCAATGTTGATGCCCGCCGACCCGCCAACGGACAGCCCTTCGTCAATCAGCAGGCTGTAGATCTGCTCCAGCGCCTCCGCATCGGGGATGCGCACGGCATCATCGAAATGCAGCCCCTCCAGATTGCCGGTCACGCGGGACTGTCCGATGCCTTCGGTGATGGAGGACCCGCTGACCGACAGGTCGCCCGACTTGACCCAGCCATACAGGCCCGACCCTTCCGGATCGGCCAGCACGATGCGCGGGCGGGCGACACCGGCCCCGCAGGCTGCATCCTCCAGCCCCAGTGTCACGCCCGCCAGCGTCCCGCCCGTGCCGCATGAACAGGTGAAGGCATCGATTTTCCCGCCCGTCTGTTCCCAGATTTCGGGGGCGGTGGTGTGGCGGTGGCCTTCGCGGTTGGCGGTGTTGTCGAACTGGTTGGCCCATACGCCGCCCGTCTCTTCCGCCAGACGGCGCGAGACATGCACGTAGTTGCCCGGATCACGGAAGGGCTTTGCCGGCACCAGGCGCAGGTCCGCGCCGATCATGCGCAGGAAGTCGATCTTCTCCTGGCTCTGGGTCTCGGGCATGACGATGATGGAGCGGTAGCCGCGTGCATTGGCCACCAGTGTCAGGCCGATTCCGGTATTGCCCGCCGTGCCTTCCACGATCGTGCCGCCGGGCCTGAGCGTGCCCCGCCGCTCGGCGTCGTCGATGATGGCAAGCGCCGCGCGGTCCTTGACCGAGCCGCCGGGGTTCATGAATTCCGCCTTGCCGTAGATATCGCATCCCGTTGCTTCCGATGCCCGTCGCAGGCGGATCAGGGGCGTATGGCCGATCGCGGCCGGCATGTCCGGTGAGAGGGAGGAGGCGGGATTTGCACTTTCGGCCATAAGGCAGCACCTTCGCTGGTCTGGATCAGAAGTAGGCGGCATGGGGCCATGCCGGGTGTGTTGCATTCCCTACTATCAGGAATGCGCATTGCTTGGCATATCCCTAAACCGGTTTTCCCGATGAAAGGAACCAGTGATGATTGACGATATTTCGCCCACCGCCACATGGGAGGCCGTCAGCAGCCGCCCCAATGCCTGGCTGGTTGATGTGCGTACCCCCATGGAATGGGAACATATCGGCGTGCCCGACCTGTCGGGTGCGGGCAGGGCGCTGGTGCTGGACAGCTGGCAGCTGCCGCCGGCGGGCCAGGTCAACCCCGATTTCGTGAAGACGCTGGAGCAGGCGGGCATTGGCAAGACGGATGAGGTCTATTTCATCTGCCGCTCCGGCGCGCGCAGCATGGCCGCGGCACACGCGGCCTATGACGCGGGCTATCACAACGTCTTCAATGTGGCTGACGGGTTTGAAGGCCCGCCGGATGCCGCCGGTGGCCGGGGCAGGCTGGCGGGCTGGCAGGCATCCGGGCTGCCCTGCACGCGCGGCTGACGCCAGCGTGTGGGAATGCCCCGCGGGCGGCTAGCGGTCCGTCTGCGGTTCACTGTCCGCATCGTAGCGCACCTGGAGCACCGCGCACCACGGATAGCGGGAATCCAGGCTGTTGCCCCTGCGGTCGGACAGGCGCCCGTCCAGCCCCACCGGCACATGGGTCAGGGCCACCGCGTCATCTATGTTGCCGCCGATGATGCTGATTTCGTGGCCGAAAGGCGCATCATCATGCGGGCCGGCCACCACGAAGCCGCAATGGGCGGGAAAGCCCTGCGCCGTTGGCAGGTCACGGAAGCGCACGGCCTTGCTGGCCCCGCGCCCCACGCAGATCAGGTCACCCAGCTTTGGCGCGTACCGGGCGGGATTGCGTGCCTTTACCCCCTTTTCCTGCCCGCTTGCCGCGGCATTGATATAGGTGGCGTGGTTGGGGGAATAGGCAAAGCGGTCATTCGCCCCGGCCACCCGCATGACATAGGAAATGAACGCCGCCGACCACGCATAGCGGCCATCATGGACAAAATCGGTTATGTGGCCATCCGCGTCATGCTTGCCGTCCCACGAGGACTCGCTCTCCTGCGGGTCCTGACCGATCCACCAGTATTCCCCCACGCGCTGCCACAGGCCGGGTGTGCGCTCGGGCTTGGTTACGGGGGTGGTGGGCTCAAGGCGCAGTTCAGGGTCGTCATCATTGACCGGCTGGCCGAACAGCCGCCATTCGCGCAGCGCTATGGCCACGACATCCTGCCGGGTAAAGGGTTCGTAATTACGGGTGGCGAAATCCGGCACATGGGTGTTGACTGCCAGCGGCCCCGCCCCCGTGGCGTACTGCGCCACCGGGGTGGTGGCGCGGGATGCATGGTTGTCCGGCCCGTGGGCACAGGCGGCAAGGCAGGCCAGGGGAACGAGAAGGGCTATCTTGCGCAAAATCGGCACTCCATTGCAGGCGGCGTGTTCCCTCCATACGGCGCGTACCGGCCGTAAGGAAGGGGGCGGCGCCCGGTTCGGGCAGAAAAAACGCAACGCCTGCACGGGGTTTGTGTTGGAGGGCGGGGGTTGAGCCGCATGCAGGCCAGCAGCCAGGCCAGCGCGGGTGGTCATGCGCGCGGGGCGTGGCAGCATGTCCCCCGGCGTGGCCCGCACCATGCCCGCGTACCGGTTACGAAATTAAGGGGAGAAGTCATGACACAGCCATCCGTTACGGAAACCACCACCATCCGTGGCCTCCGGCATCCCGTCTCGCGTATCGCCCTTGGCACATGGGCCATTGGCGGGTGGATGTGGGGCGGGCCGGATGACCGGCAGGCCGTTGCCACCATTCATGAAGCGCTGGATCTTGGCATCACGCTGATCGATACGGCGCCCGTGTACGGTTTTGGCCATTCGGAGGAAATCGTGGGCCAGGCCGTGGCCGGCCGGCGCGACAGGGTGGCGATTGCCACCAAGGTCGGGCTGGACTGGAATGCGGACCACAAGCCTTTCCGCAATACGTCTGCGGCACGCATCCGCCGGGAAATCGAGGATTCACTGCGCCGCCTGCGCACCGATTACATCGACCTGTATCAGGTGCACTGGCCCGATTCCGCCATCCCGATGGAGGAAACCGCCCGCACGCTGGAAGACCTGGTGCGTGAGGGCAAGGTGCTGGCGCTGGGGGTAAGCAACTTCACCATCGCGCAGATGGAGGCGTTCCGGGAATTCGCCCCCCTGTCCACCGTGCAGCCGCCCTACAACCTGTTCGAACGCGCGATGGAGCACGACATCCTGCCCTATGCCCGCCAGCACGACCTGGCCATCCTGGCCTACGGGCCGCTGTGCCGGGGGCTGCTGTCGGGCAAGATGACGGCGGAGACGAAATTCGGCCCCGATGACCTGCGCAGCGCCGACCCCAAATTCCAGCCGCCCCGCTTTGCGCATTACCTGCAGGCGGTGCGGGAACTGCAGGACTTCGCGCGCGAACGGCATGGCAAGTCGCTGCTGGCGCTGGCGATTCGCTGGGTGCTGGACCAGGGGCCGACCATTGCCCTGTGGGGCGCGCGCCGCCCGGACCAGATCGCGGCGGTGGCGGATGCCACCGGCTGGCAGCTCAGTGCGGAAGACCGGCGTGAGATCGATGCCATCCTGACCCGCTGCATCCCTGACCCCGTCGGGCCGGAATTCATGGCGCCACCGGGCCACTGAACGCATGGGCCGGAAAGGAACCGGCGCGGACGGTAAAAAACTTCGGGATGCCGCCTTTTTGCAAAAAAGGTGGTGTTCCCCCGGTTCCTTGTGGGCGGACCGGCGCATGGGCGGTTTTCGCGGCAGGGGGCTACTGGTTCAGGCTGCCGCCCACAGTGCTGCTGTAACGGGTCTGCCAGGCACCCAGTTCCACCATGCACTGGCTGAAGAACTGCACATGGCTGCCCCCGGCCGAGATCTGCGCGCTGCCCCCGTTGGCGCTGGTGATCGCGCCCATGGCGCCTTTTGTCTCGCATTTCTGCTCGGCTGCCACGTAGCGGGGGTCGTGTTCGTCCATCGTGGCCTCGTAATTGCGGACATGCCCGTAGGGTGAATTGGCATGAGGGCGGTGCTCGGGCACATTGAAATGGTGGGAGCGGGCCTGGGCGCCGGTGGCCGCGAGCATGGCCAGACCCAGCCCGGCCAGCAGGGTGCGGATGGGGGGCATGGGAATCCTCCTTCATGGTGCCCGGATACATGTGGCCCATGTTGGGGCCACCGCCCCTTTGTGTCAGCCTGTTACAGCTTCAGCCATGCATTCGGCGCGGGACTGGGTGGCGGGGCCGGGCGCGGGCTGTGGCGGACTGTCGGGACGGGGCAGGGCGCGCGCCTCGATCTGGAGTTCCTGCTCGATGAAGTCCAGTTCCTGGTTGATGGTCCATTCGGTCTCGTCATTGATGTGCTTCTGGACCACCCGCATGTGCAGCCGTTCGCGCATATGGCGGATGATACGGAAGCGCAGCGCCAGTTCCGTGCGTTTTTCGCGTATGGCGGCGGCGCGGATGCTGGCTTCCGCCGCGCGGGAATTGTCCAGCCTGTGCACCGTGTCCTGGTATTCGTGCAGCAGGCGGGCAACGGCTTCCTGCTTCAGGTCCAGCGTTTCCTCATTGCCGGGCCGGGCCTCCATTTCCTGATGCGCCAGGGCCGCCTGTTCGGCATGCAGCGCCTCTATGGCGGTCTGCGCCAGTTCGATGCGCATCATGTCCAGTTCATGCAGGGAGGGATCGTCCTCGCCCGTGCTCATGCCGTGCAGCAGGGGCGGAATGGCAAGGCTTGCCAGCAGCAGCGAGCTTATGATCACCCCCGTCGCCAGCGTGACCAGCAGGTCGCGCCCCGGAAACCCCGGCCCCGCCAGTGTCGCCACCGGCAGCGAGAGCACGGCCGCCAGCGTAATCGCCCCGCGCGTGCCCGCCACCGTCATGAGCAGGATGGTGCGCACGGAAGGGATGACCGTCTTGCGGTGGCGGAAACGGGCGAACAGCCGCCGGGCGGAAATCGAGACCCAGATCCACACGAAGCGGATCAGGCTCATCATGAACTGGATGCCCAGAATTGCCAGGATCAGGAACCATGGCGAAATCCCGCCCGCCCGTGCGATCGCCGCCCCCCCGCTGACCAGCTGCGGCAATTGCAGCCCCAGTAGCAGGAAGATCACGGCATTGAAGGTGAAGTTCACCATGTCCCACACGGTGGTGGCCTTGAGGCGGGTTTCGGTGCGGGCCTCGTGCATCACCCCGGTGAACTTCACGGTCATGCCGCCCGCCACGGCGGCCAGGATGCCCGAGCACTCCACCGCGTCCGCGATCAGGTAGATGCCGAAGGGCAGCATCATGGCCAGGATGATCTGGGTGGGCGGGTCGTCATAGCCGCGCGTCAGCAGCACATGCTCCGCCCGGCATGCCGCCCACGCGCAGAGGATGCCGATCACGATGCCGCCCGCCGACATGAAGATGAAGCTGCCCAGCGCCTGCTGGAACGAGAACAGCCCCGTCATGGCCGCCGCTACCGCGAATTTGAAGCACACCAGCCCCGATGCGTCGTTCAGCAGCGCTTCGCCATGCAGGATGTGCACCACGCGCGCGGGGGCCCGCCCGCCCTCGATCATGCTGCCGACCGAGACCGCATCGGTGGGCGACATGACGGCGGCCAGCGCGAAGGCCGCGGGCAGCATGATGGGCGGGATCAGCCAGTGGATGAAATACCCGCATGCCAGCGTGGTAAAGACCACCAGCCCCAGCGCCATCATGATGATGACGTTGCGCAGTTCGCCAAACTCGCGCATCGGCATGCGGTAGGCATCGGCATAGAGCAGTGGCGGGATGAACAGCAGCAGGAACATGTCGGGGTCAAAGCCGATATCCAGCCCCGCCAGGGCCGCGATCGCCCCCACGCCGATCTGGATCAGCGGCAGCGGCACGGGAATGCGCCCAATGCGGGAGATCAGGCTGCTGATTCCCGTTACGGTCAGTAATGCAAGGGTGATGAAAACGGCATGCATCAGGAATGTGTCTTTTTGTATTTCTATTGATTTGGGGGAATACTTCATTTTCCAATCAAATAAAAATACAAAAAATGTTATTCCGAAGTCTCCGTTTTGTTATTTCCACCTGCCTGCCATGCGTGGGCTGAAGATTTCAGGCCCCTTCATTGACCCTGCCCTTCCCACTTCCCATTATTGAGGAAAGAGTGGCCACCGGGCCGTATTCATGGTGTTAAGGGCAGGGCGGGCATGGCAAGAGCGGGCCGGCCATTCCTGACGGAGGAACGATTTTCAAGTGAGCAAGGATCCATACGAAGTACTCGGCCTGAAGCGCACGGCCAGTCAGGATGAGATACGCAAGGCCTACCGCAAGCTGGCCAAGAAGTACCATCCCGACCTCAACCCGGGTGACAAGGTGGCGGAGGAGAATTTCAAGGCCGTGGGTGCCGCCAACGCCCTGCTGTCCGACGAGGCGCAGCGCGCCCGCTATGACCGGGGCGAGATCGACGCCAGCGGGCAGGAAAAGGGGTTCTATGGCGGCGGGCACGGTTACCGTGACCATGCCGAGGGGCCGCAGGGTTTCAATTACGGTGGCGGCCAGTTTTCGGAAGATGACCTGGGCGACATCTTCGGCACCATGTTCGGTCAGGGCGGCGGCGGCGCGGGTTTTGGCGGTGGCTTCCGCCGCCGGCCGCAGGGGCCGCAGAAGGGGGCCGACCGGCAGTACGCGCTGACCGTGAGCTTCCTTGAATCCGTCAATGGGGGCACCTCGCGCATCACGCTGCCCGGCGGCGCGCAGCTGGATGTAAAGATTCCGCCGGGTATCGAGAACGATCAGGTCATGCGCCTGCGTGGCAAGGGTGATCCCGGCCATCAGGGCGGCCCGGCGGGTGACGCGCTGATCACCATTACCGTGGCGCCGGACGAGACCTATACCCGCGAGGGCAATGACATCCGCATGTCGCTGCCGGTGGACCTGAAGACGGCGGTGCTGGGTGGCAGCATAACCATTCCCACGCCGGCCGGCTCGGTCAAGATGAATGTCCCGCCCCATTCCGACAGTGGCAGCGTGCTGCGCCTGCGCGGGCGCGGGGTCAAGGCCCATGGCAAGCATGAGGCGGGCAACCTGTATGTCAGGCTGGTGGTGACCATTGGCACCGTGGACCCGGCGCTTGAGGCCTTCCTGAAGGACTGGACCCCGGGCGCCACCACGGAGCAGGGGGGGAAGAAGGCATGATCACGCTCGAGACCCTGTGCATCCGCATCGGCAACGTGCCGGTGGAGGACGTGCAGGGCTGGATCGACAGTGAATGGCTTCGGCCCGAGGGCACGCGCGGACACTACCTGTTCCGCGAGATTGACGAGGCGCGGGCCCGGCTGATCCGTGAACTGCGCGAGGACATGGGCGTCAATGACGAAGGGATGCCCGTTGTCCTCTCGCTGCTGGACCAGCTTTACGCCGCCCGCCGCCAGATGCGCCGCCTGCGGGAGGCGATCAGCGTGCCGCGTGAGAACGAACTGCGCAGCCGGGTGCGCGCCCTGCTGGCCAGCATGCACGACTGAGCCGCCCGACGGGAAGGGGCATGGCGCGCATGACCGTACCATGCCCTTCATGCCGGCTGGCCGGCGCGTCGTGCGTGTTCAGTCCGCGCGGCTGAGGGGCAGGTCCAGCTTCTGGCCCGGCTTCTCGCCCTGCATCTGCAGGTCGGCGGCGTTGGGGGAAGTCAGGCGGAAGACGGTGCGCGGGCTGTCATTGACCGAGCGCAGCGATGTCCCGTCCTGTACCTTCAGTTCGATGGTCCGCCCGGTCAGGCCGGTGATCTTGCCCAGTGAATCCGGCAGCTGCAGGTAAAGCCGGGCTGCGGGGCCAAGGGCCTTGTTGGCGGTAATGGTGACGGGCTTCAGGCCAAGCGCCGTCCATGCGCCGGTATAGGCGCCGGGGCCGTAGGGTGGCTTCGGGTCGCTTTCGGCACGGGCGGCGCTGCTGCCCGCGACAAGCCCGCCCAGGCTGATGGCGGCAAGCGCCATGTGGAATGGTTTCATATCCGGTCATCCTGAATTGTCGTGTGGTGGGCACAATGGCAGTCCCGTGCGCCCGAGGGCAAGCACCAGCCCTGCACGCCTGTCCTGATGGGGGTTGATTCCATATATTTTCAATATGGAAATACGCCTTAATATATATTGGACGTACGGACACCGCTGCCGCACCATCGGCCTGCAATCACAAATAAGCGGGTGAGACGGTGCGGCCAAGGCCATCGCCACCCGATGCAGGAGACTGAGGTCGTGAAGCTGAAATGCTACTCGGTAGGGGATGTCGACACCCGGTCCAGCGCTGCGGATTCGACTGGCGTGCGCCCACGCATGAACCGCCTGTACCAGACATCCACCATGGCCGCGTTGCTGGACGCGGTCTATGATGGCGAGACCACGCTTGATGAACTGCTGATGCACGGCAATTTCGGACTGGGTACGTTCAACGGCCTGGATGGCGAGATGATCGTCAATGACAGCGTGATCCACCAGTTCCGTGCCGACGGGCAGGCGGGCCGCGTGCCGGGCGATCTCAGGACCCCGTTCGCCTGCGTCACCTTCTTCAACCCGGAGAAGGAATACATGATCGACACCGCGCAGGACAAGGAAGGCTTCGAGGCGATTGTCGACCGTCTGGTCAACAATCCCAACCTGTTCGCCGCCGTGCGGTTTACCGGCATGTTCGAACGGGTCGAGACGCGTACCGTGTTCTGCCAGTGCAAGCCCTACCCCCCCATGCTGGAAGTGGTGGCCCGTCAGCCCACCATGCAGCTTGGCGCCGCCACCGGCACCATGCTGGGCTTCCGTACGCCGGGCTACATGCAGGGCGTGAACGTGGCGGGCTACCACCTGCACTTCCTGACCGAGGACGGGCGCCGTGGCGGCCATGTGACTGATTATGGCGTGCTGCGTGGCAGGCTGGAGGTCGGCGTGATCTCGGATGTGGAAATCCAGCTTCCGCGTACCGAGCAGTTCGCGCGTGCCAACCTGTCCCCCGAAAACATTCATGAGGCCATTCGCGTGGCCGAGGGCGGCTGAGGGTCTTCCCTTCCCGCCTGACCAACCGCCCGCCCGGCCACCGGCTGCGGCGCCAACCGTTCAGGACACCTGAAACATGACTGACAAGACCAAATCCGCCGCGCCGGAGTGCGGGGCGGACATGATCGTCCGCAACCTGGTGGCACACGGCACCACCCATGTGTTCGGTATTCCGGGCGCCAAGGTGGACCGCCTGTTCGACGCCCTGGTGGACAGCCCGATCGAGACGGTGGTGACCCGTCACGAGCAGAATGCCGCCTTCATTGCCGGTGGCATCGGCCGCCTGACCGGCAAGGCGGGTGTTGCCATTGCAACCTCCGGCCCCGGTGCGTCGAATTTCGTGACCGGGCTTGCCACCGCCAATTCCGAAGGGGACCCGGTGCTGGCCATTGGTGGCGCGGTCAAGCTGGCCGACCGGCTGAAGCTGACCCACCAGAGCATGGACACGGTTGCCCTGTTCCAGCCGATCACCAAATACAGCGCGGAAATCACGTCCCCCGCCGCCGTATCCGAAGCGATTGCCAACGCCCTGCGCTTTGCCGAAAGCGGCCGCCCCGGTGCCGCCTTTGTCAGCACGCCCATGGATATCCTGTCCATGCCGGCGGAAGGCAAGGTGCTGGCGGGCCGCGCCCAGCCCGGACCGGGTGCCGCCCCGGCCGAGGCCGTGACCGAGGCGCTGGGCCTGATCCGCAAGGCGCAGCGCCCCGTCATCCTGCTGGGGCTGCTGGCCAGCCGCCCCGAAGTGTCGGACGCGGTGCGCGCGCTGGTGGCCACGACCGGCGTGCCGGTCATCGGCACCTACCAGGCGGCGGGCGCGGTCTCGCAGGAACTGTCCGACCGCTTTGGCGGCCGTGTGGGCCTGTTCCGCAACCAGCCGGGCGACCAGCTGCTGCATGAGGCGGATCTGGTGATCTCGATCGGCTACAACCCCATCGAATATGATCCGTGGCTGTGGAACGTCGATAACGGCCGCAAGATCGTGCATGTCGATGTGGTGCCCGCCGAACTGGACACGCATTACGACCCGGCGGTGGAACTGATTGGCGATATCGCGGCATCCGTCCGCGCGCTTGCGGCCCAGGCCGGCAAGCTGCCGCGTGCCCCGCAGCTTGAGGAAATCCTGAGCCAGTACCACGCCACCCGCCTGTCCGCGCTGTCGGGCGCGCGCAGCACGTCCAACACGGCGGTGCACCCGCTGCAGATCGTGCGCGAGCTGGAGCAGTTCGTCACTCCCGATGTCACGATGTGCCTGGACATGGGCACCTTCCACATCTGGCTGGCGCGTTACCTGCTGTCCTTCCGCGCGCGCCAGATGCTGATCAGCAACGGCCAGCAGACCATGGGCGTCGGCCTGCCGTGGGGCATTGCCGCAAGCCTGGTCAACCCGGCGCAGAAGGTCATCTCCATTTCCGGTGACGGCGGCTTCATGATGTCGTGCATGGAACTGGAAACGGCGGTGCGGCTGAAATGCAACCTCATCCACATGGTCTGGGTCGATCAGGCCTACAACATGGTCGAGATGCAGGAGAAGAAGAAATACGGCCGTGGTTCGGGTGTGGATTTCGGGCCGATCGACTTCGCCATGTTCGCCCGTTCCTGCGGTGCGCATGGCATTGCCGTCCATTCCGCCGACGGCGTGGCGGGCGCGCTGCGTGAAGCCATGGAGGTCGAGGGCCCGGTCGTGATCTCGGTGCCGGTCGACTATTCCCAGAATCACCTGCTCATGAAGCCGCTGGCCAGCCTTGGCGAGACCTCGGCGGCGGCGTAAACCAGCCCTGGCGTGATGAAAACGGCCCGCCATGCCCTGACCGGCTGGTGGGCCGTTCCGTTTGGACATGTGACATCGGCATTTTATGCGCACGTCGTCCGATGCGAAACATGCCAGATTACAACAGACCATTTCGGAAATAGGGCCATCTGGATGGTCGGGTTGTCCGTGAATGGAACCGATAAACAACAGAATGCTGAAAGCGGCACAGGACATGTCATCTACTGCGGGCGCACAACTGGTTACGGAACTCCGGCACATCGTGGGCAACCACCATGTGCTGACCGAGGACGGGGCGACCCTGCCCTATCGCCGTGGCTTCCGTTTTGGTGAGGGGCGTGCGCTGGCGGTGGTCATGCCCGGCTCGCTGGTGGAACAGTGGCGCGTACTGCAGGCCTGCGTGAAGGCGGGCGTGATCGTGATCATGCAGGCGGCCAATACCGGGCTGACCGGCGGTTCCACGCCTGATGGCGATACGTATGACCGCGATATCGTGATCGTGCACAGCATGCGCATGCGCACGATCCACCTGATCGGTGGCGGCAGGCAGGTTGTCTGCCTGCCCGGTGCGACCCTGGACCAGCTGGAGGGCATGCTGGCCCCCATCGGGCGGGAACCGCATTCGGTTATCGGCTCCTCATGCATCGGGGCGTCGGTGTTTGGCGGGGTCAGCAACAATTCGGGCGGCGCGCTGGTGCGCCGTGGTCCGGCCTATACCGACATGGCGCTGTTCGCACAGGTTTCGGACAGGGGCGAACTGCAACTGGTCAACCATCTGGGCATCGAGCTCGGTTCCGATCCCGAGGCGATCCTCACGCAGGTGGAAGCCGGCAACTTCCCTGACGCCAGCATCAACTGGAATGCCGGTCGCGGGCATGATGATGATTATGCCACCCATGTGCGCGACGTGAATGCCGATACCCCGGCCCGCTACAATGCCGACCTGCGTCGCCTGCACGAAGGGGCGGGCTGCGCGGGCAAGCTCGGGCTGTTCGCGGTCCGCCTGGATACGTTCGAGGCGGAAAAGAACCCCGTCGTCTTCTATATCGGCACCAACAAGACCGATGTGCTGGAAGATGTGCGCCGCCATATCCTGTCATCCTTCAAGGAACTGCCGATCGCGGGTGAATACCTGCACCGTGATGCGTTCAACATCGCGGAGAAATACGGCAAGGACACGTTCGTCATCATCCGCATGATCGGCACCCGGCGCCTGCCCGCCCTGTTCGCCATGAAGAATGCGTTCGACCGGCTGGCGGACAGGATCGGCTTCCTGCCCAGGCATTTCAGTGACCGGTTCATGCAGTTCATGAGCCATTTCTTCCCCAGGCACCTGCCCGCACGCATGCGCGATTATCGTGACCGTTTCGAGCACCATCTCATGCTCAAGGTCAGCGCGTCGGGTGCACAGGAAGCGCGTGAGTTCCTGAAAAGCCACTTCGCGACGCATGAGGGGGATTTCTTCGAATGCACCCCCGATGAGGGATCAAAGGCCTTCCTGCACCGCTTTGCCGCCGCTGGCGCCGCCGTGCGCTACCGTAACGTGCACACCGACACGACCGAGAACATCGTGGCGCTGGACGTGGCCCTGCGCCGTAACGACCAGGACTGGTTCGAGGTGCTGCCGAAGGACATCGAGGACGAGATCATCGTCAAGCTGTATTACGGCCATTTCCTGTGCCATGTGATGCATCAGGATTATGTGGTCCGCAAAGGCTATGACTGCATGGCGCTGGAACACCGCATGCTGCCGGGGCTGGACAAACGTGGCGCGCGTTACCCGGCGGAGCATAATTTCGGTCATCTCTATGCCGCACCCGATGACGTGCTGGCCCATTACCGCCAGCTTGATCCGTGCAACTGTTTCAATCCGGGCATTGGGCAGGCCACCAAGCGCCGGAACTGGATTGCCGAAAGTGTAGGCTGACGCTGCCGGGTTTACCGGCAGGCCTCCTGTCCTTTCGGCATGACGGCCCGGATACGGGCCGTCCATGTGGTCCCCCCATGGGGGGAGGGCGCGCGGGCGCCACCACACAAGGGAAGGAAAGTCGAAATAATGACGTATACTGTTGGCCATTATCTTGGTGAACGCCTGGCACAGATCGGGCTGAAGGATCATTTCGCGGTCGCGGGCGATTACAACCTTGTCCTGCTGGACCAGCTTCTGGAAATCGAGGGCCTGCGGCAGGTCTACTGCTGCAACGAACTCAACTGCGGCTTCAGCGCCGAAGGCTATGCGCGCGCCAATGGGGCGGGTGCCGCCGTGGTGACGTTCAGCGTCGGCGCGCTGTCCGCGCTCAATGCCATTGGCGGTGCCTATGCGGAAAACCTGCCGGTCATCCTGATCTCGGGCGCGCCCAATTCCAACGACCACGGCAGCGGGCATATCCTGCACCACACCATCGGCACGCCGGATTACGGCTACCAGCTTGAAATTGCAAAACGCCTGACCTGTGCGGCGGTGTCCATCACGTCGGCAGACGACGCGCCGGTGCTGATCGACCACGCCATCCGTACGGCATTGCGGGAAAAGAAGCCCGCCTATATCGAGATTGCCTGCAATGTTTCCGCCCAGCCCTGCCCGCGTCCCGGCCCGGTTGGCGCGATCCTGGCCGATGCGCCGTCCGATGCCCAGACGCTGAAGCTGGCGGTGGACGAACTGGCCAGCTTCATTGGCGCGCGCAAGAAGCCGATGCTACTGCTGGGCAGCCGCCTGCGTGCCGCAGGGTGTGAGGACGCCGCCATCCGCCTGGCGGACGCGCTGGGCTGCGCCGTGGCCACCATGGCAGCGGCCAAGAGCTTCTTCCCCGAGGACCACCCGGCCTATATCGGCACCTACTGGGGCGATGTCAGCAGCCCCAAGGCGCAGCAGATATTCGACTGGTCGGACGGTGTGCTGTGCCTGACCCCGGTCTTCAATGATTATTCCACCGTTGGCTGGACCGCATGGCCCAAGGGGGACAACGTGGCCCTGCTGGACGGGCGGCATATTGCAGCCGGTGGCAAGGCTTTTGATGGCATCCATCTGCGCGACGTGATTGATGCGCTGATCGAACGGGTGAAGGGCCAGCCCAGAAAGGATGCGACGCTGGTCGAGTACCGCCGCATCAGCGCGCCGCACGCGCCCGCAGCCGTAGCCAGCCCGGATGCGCCACTGGTGCGGGCCGAGATGGCACGCCAGATCCAGAACCTGCTGACATCGAACACCACGGTCCTGGCCGAGACGGGGGATTCCTGGTTCAACGTCATGCAGATGAAGCTGCCACGGGGTGCCCGCGTGGAGCTGGAAATGCAGTGGGGCCATATCGGCTGGTCCGTACCCGCCACCTTTGGCTACGCCGTGGCCGAGCCGGAGCGCCGGATCGTGACCATGGTGGGCGACGGTTCGTTCCAGCTGACGGCGCAGGAAGTGGCCCAGATGGTGCGGCTCAAGCTGCCGGTGATCATCTTCCTGATCAACAACCGTGGCTACACCATTGAAGTGCAGATTCATGACGGGCCGTACAATAACGTCAAGAACTGGGATTATGCGGGGCTGATGAGCGTGTTCAACGCGGAAGACGGCCACGGCAAGGGGTTCCGGGCCACCACGGGCGCCGAAATGGAAAAGGCCATTGCCGCAGCCGTGGCGAATCGGGAAGGGCCGACCCTGATCGAATGCGTGATTGACCGTGATGACTGCACCAGCGACCTGATCTCGTGGGGGCGGCGCGTGGCAACGGCCAATGCCCGGCCGCCTGCCGCGCGCTAAGAGGCTGTTTGATAAATAATGAAAGTTTTCGGACGCCGCCTTTTTTGAAAAAGGCGGCATTCTCCGAAGCTTTTTGAAGAAAGCTTCACCAGAGGCTTTTTTATGAACAGTCCCTGAGACAGGGAATGCGGGGGTGCCGTCGGGCACCCCCGTGCTGTATGGAGCACGGAGTCAGGAAAAGGATGCGAACATGACCGACATGACCGGCCCGCGCGTGGGCTGTGGTGCCGCCATCATCGACCGTGAGGGACGGATCCTGCTGCTGCGCCGCCTGCGGGCACCCGAAGCGGGCTGCTGGGGACTGCCCGGCGGCAAGGTTGAGCCGTACGAGACAACGGCCCATGCGACGGAGCGCGAAATTCAAGAAGAGCTTGGCATCACCATACAGGCGCATGACCTGCTGTGTCTGGTGGAGCAGATGGACGCGATAGGCGGGCATCACTGGATTGCCCCGGTCTACCTGGTCACATCATGGCAGGGCGAGCCGACCCTGATGGAGCCGGAAAAGCATGAAGGCCCGCGATGGTATGCCTTTGATGAACTGCCCGACCAGTTGACAGTCCCGACCCGGCAGGCAATCGCGGCGCTACAGGTGCGTCAGACCGGAAAAGCAGCGGAATAATGTCAAAGTTTGATTTTTGTCGTGGCCGGTCCGGCCGGTTCCGGGCCAGATAGGCAGGTCAGGACGGCTCGGTCGGGGTGCTGAGGGTGCGGGCATAATCACGCAGCGCCCGGCGATGACGGGAATAGATCATCCGCGTGGTCTGGGACCGGGTCGGAATGTCGTCAGTCACCAGTGGCAGGCCAGCAGCCACAGCGGGTGACGTGGCGGGGCTGGCAATCGTCTCAACTGCAGGGGTCATTGCTGTTTTTCCGTTATGTGCCAAGGACAGGGTTCGCTCCGGTGACTCGGGTTGTTAACCGAACGACACATTACCTAAACTTCATACATGTCAGCATTGAGGCATAAAAGCCATAGCCTGTCCGTAAAACCGATTCTAATTATCACATTTAATTTACCTCATTAAACCGGATCCCTTCCGTGCCGTTACGCGCAAAAACTTTCCAAAAAGTAACCTGCGCGCATCAGGGCGGTGGAAAAATTAAAAAATTATCTAATGGACCGCGCCGCAAAGAGTGTGCGGGACGCGGTTTTTTATGAAAAAGGACTGCCCTGAAGGGGTTTATCACTTTCTGGCAACAGGTTGTCTGCGGATGGGGGCCATACGCCCGCAACCGCTTCGTTCCGAATCGAAGCGGGCTGCCGGTCAGCCTACGTCGCGCAGCAGTTGCCCCCTGTCCCATGCGCGGCATAAGTCCAGCGTGCGTGCCAGCCAGTCCGGTCCCAGGCTGCTGACCTGGCGTGTATGCCGGTGGGTACCGGTCCATGCCAGAAGCTGGATGCGACGCTGGATGACAAGGGCAGGCAGGATGTTCAGCTCCGCGGCGCTGACCTGCGCGCAGGTGGCGTAGCCCGCCAGCCAGTGGTCAACCCAGCGCGGCACCTGCGGATGCTCTTCATGAAAGCTCAGCGCCGCCGCCAGATCCTGCATGAACCAGCTCAGCCCGCAGTCGTCAAAATCGATCAGGCGGGTATGCGACCCGCTGACCAGCAGGTTGGCCAGCCGCAAATCGGCATGGATCAGCCCGAAGCGGTGCGGCGGCGTACCATAGGCCGCCAGTTCAGCATCAATGCGCTCCAGACAGTGCGTGATCAGGTCGCACGCGGCCGCGTTGACGCCGGGGGCGGCCTGCCACTGGCCCCATAAGGCACGGGGGCCGGTCATGGTGGCGGGTATCCATGCCTTGCGGGTAAAGCCCGCGGGGCGGACCCATGTCCGGCTCTGCGCGTGCAGGCGGGCTGTAATATGCCCCAGCCGGTTGAAGGCGACCGGGTCAATATCGGTTGTGGGTTCGGTGCCCTCCATCCATGCAAACAGCACGGCATGGCGGGGCTGGCCATCGGGGCCGGGCAGGGTGCGGATGCATGCGCCATCAAGGCCCGCCACCGGATGCGGCACTTCCAGCCCGGTTGCACGTAGTGCATCCAGCCATGCCAGTTCGCTGCTGATTTCAGCCCTGTCATGATATCCCGGCCGGTGCAGGCGCAGTGCATGGCGCGCACCATCCGGGGTATCGATACGGAAAATCACGTTTTCGGAAATTGAAAGCAGATGGCACCGCGCATCATGCAGCGGGTAGGCGGCCAGTGCCTGGCGGGCCAGATGGTGCAGGGAAGCGTGATCGGTCATGATCCGCCTCCCATATCGTGGAAGCCCGCCCGGATGAAGGGTGGATTACAGGATGCAGTTGAACTGCAGGCCCATGACCGCCGCATCATGGTAGGTGGTGGTGCCGCCGGGGCGGTTGATGTACTGGAAGTCCGGCTGGAAGCTCATGCCGCGTGCGGTATGGATGTTGTAGAACACTTCGTACACGTTCTCATGCGTCTGGATGCCCCACACCTTGCCCCACTGGTTGTTCAGGAAGGGGGTCCCGGCCAGTACCGAGGATTCCTGCTGCAGGATGGAAGCACGGCTCATTTCATAATAATGGAACATGGCACCCACAGTATCCAGCGGGCGGCCCCATTTCGCACCGGTCTCCACAATGCCGGCCCAGGTATGGTCCTTCATGGCCGAGACCTTGCCCGACGTATACATGTAGCCCGCCAGCAGGATCAGCCCGTTGGTCGGTCCCGCGCCATTGCGCATGATCATCTGGTCGGCCTGGAACCAGGCGGTGCTGACGCCGGACTGCTTGCGGAAGGGCTGGCCCGTCAGTACGGCGGAGTTGCCGTTGATGTCCGAATACAGGTCATTGTACTGGGAATTGTCGTAGCCGTAACCCGCCTTGTAATGACCGGCCAGATGGTTGCGGCCGAATTCGGGCAGCCAGCCGATTTCCACCGGGGTGGAGAACTTGCCAAGGCCGCTCTGTGCCCATGACCAGCCGGAAATGCCGCCGTTATAGGAATGGGGCGATACGGCAAACATGCTGGCCATGATGTAGGTATCGACCGTGGGCATGACGCGCATCACCACGCCCAGGTTGCCCGAAGGCCAGTCACGCCCGCCCGGCACGTATTTCCCCGGTGCGGGGTTGCCGCAGATCGACACGTTCATGAAGTCACAGAACAGGGGGGAGGCGGCAAAGAAGCTGCCCACCGGAATCCACCCGGCACTGATGTCCAGCCGGTTATGGAACAGGGACTGCTCGGCATACATGTACACCAGATGCGCGACCACGTTACCACGGGCACCGTAGATCTGCTGCACGCCGGCAAGGGAATCGTGGATGTAATCCGTGCTGGCGTTCCGGCCATGACCGTTCACGATCATGGTATGGGTCCAGAAGTTCTTGGGAGCGCCCGCCAGCTTGTGCCAGTCGATGTCGATTTCCACGCCAACCTGACCCGCATCGGTCACGCCCTGCTTGGCACCACCGCGAAAATTGCCTGCCAGTTCTTCATGCACGTCGGCTTCGATATGCACGCCGTGTTTGAGCAGGAAAGGCTGCAGCCCGGCCCAGTCACCAAAAAAATGCTGGTTGCCGTAGGGTGCGCTGAAAAACGAACCGGGATCATTCACGCTGACATTACGGCGTGAATTGACATTCAGGCTGGGCTGCGCGCCGACAACCCCCTGTCCTTCGCCGGGAATGGCCTGGGCCGATGCGCTTTCGCACAGAGCGAAAAGTGCAAGAAAAAACAGGGGGAGCGATACAAAAAGGCGGGGGAATGGTCTGGTCATTCGCGTATCGATAGCATATTTCATGTTGATTATAAACCTTGGACGGAAATTTATATAAAAACTAATGTTTTGTAAAATAATGGTAAAGAGGTTTTTTTTGTTATATCAATAGATTTATGTAGAGTGCTACTATTCCTTGGCATAATTTTTTGTGCAATGCACAAATACATCAGAATTTCGTGTTTGTTCTCCTGTATTACTCATTCCGCGGGCATGCGCCACACCATGCCGCACCGGCCCGAAGGCAACCGTTGACGCCACGGCGCGGGAATGGTGAACATGGCCTCATGTCACGCCTTGATATGAAAAAGCCCTTCCTGCCCGTGCGCATTGCCGTGCTCACGGTGTCCGACACCCGCACGCCGGAAACGGACAGGTCCGGTGATATACTGGCCGCGCGCATAACGGCGGCAGGTCACATCGTGGCCGCCCGCGCCATCGTGCCCGATGACGTGCCGCGCCTTGTCGCCACCCTGTCGGGCTGGATTGCGGATAGCCAGGTGGATGTGGTCATTTCCACCGGTGGCACCGGGGTGACGGGACGGGACATCACGCCGGAAGCGTTCGGACAGGTGATCGAGAAGCGGATCGAGGGTTTTGGCGAACTGTTCCGCATGCTGTCGTACCAGAAGATCGGTACCTCCACCATCCAGTCCCGTGCCCTGGCGGGGGTGGCGGACGGGACCTACCTTTTTGCCCTGCCCGGCTCGACCGGCGCGGTGAAGGACGGGTGGGATGATATTCTGGTCTGGCAGCTCGACAGCCGCCATGTGCCCTGCAACTTTGTCGAACTCATGCCCCGCCTGCGCGAGCACCTTCCCCCCGCCGCACATGACTGACCAATAACGGTAAGGATATGGACAGATGAGCGCACCCCGGCTTCTGCTGCTGGCAGGCGATTATGTGGAAGATTACGAGATTATGGTGCCGTACCAGGCCCTGACCATGCTGGGCTACCGGGTGGACACGGTCTGCCCCGGCCGCGGAAAGGGCGAGCATGTCCTGACCGCCATCCATGATTTTGAGGGGGCGCAGACCTATAGCGAGAAACCGGGCCACCGTTTTGTGCTCAACGCGGATTTTGACACCATCAATTACGCCGATTACGCGGGCCTGATCCTGCCCGGTGGCCGGGCACCGGAATATCTGCGGCTTGATCCGCGCGTGATTGAACTGGTCCGCGCCTTTGCCCACCGCCCGCTGGCCGCGATCTGCCATGCCGGGCAGTTGCTGGCCGCCGCCCGCGTCATTGAAGGGCGCCGGGTTTCGGCCTATCCCGCCTGTCGTCCGGATGTGGAACTGGCCGGGGGCGTCTATGCGGATATCGCACTTGATGCGGCTGTGACCGATGGCACGCTGGTCACCGCGCCCGCATGGCCCGCGCACCCGGCATGGCTGGCGCAGTTCATTGCCGTGCTGGGGGCCAGGATCGCGCTGTAGAAAGTCATTTCAAAACAACTGGCCTGATAAAGGAGATAAAAGTCTCTGGGTGCAGCCTTTTTTAAAAGGCTGCATTTTTAAAGCTTTTTGCAAAAATCTTTACCAGGAACCTGCTGCTGGCTGCCTGACGTCCGCTGGCCTGCCGCGTTCAGAGTCCGGTGCTGTTCATGGCCGGGCGGTTCAGGATTGACAGGAATTCCCGCCGCGTGTCGGAATTGGTGCGGAACGTGCCCAGCATGCGGCTGGTCACCATGGACACACCGGGGCGGTGCACGCCGCGCGTGGTCATGCACTGGTGGGCGGCCTCGATCACCACGCCTACGCCATAGGGTTGCAGTTCTTCATTGATGGTATTGGCAATCTGTGCCGTCAGTCGTTCCTGGATCTGGAAACGACGCGCATAGGCGTCCACCACGCGGGCCAGCTTGGAAATGCCCACAACCCGCCTGCGCGGCAGGTAGGCCACATGCGCCACGCCAATGATGGGCACCATGTGGTGTTCGCAGTGGCTTTCCAGGCGGATGTCGCGCAGCAGGACCATCTCGTCATAATCCGCCACTTCCGAGAAGGTACGGCGCAGCATCTCGGCCGGGTCTTCCGCATAGCCGCAGAAGAATTCGTCATAAGACTTGACCACGCGCGCGGGCGTATCAAGCAGGCCTTCCCGGCCGGGGTCTTCGCCAGCCCAGCGCAGCAGGGTCCGCACGGCGTCTTCGGCTTCCGCGCGGGTGGGGCGGGTATCAATGGGGGTCATGCTGTAGGTTCTTGTTGCAGGGGCCTGTCCGGTCGGGACAGGCCGCAGGAAGGAATCCGGGCCGGAACTAGTGCAGGATGGCCGGATGGTGCGGGCTGTCCAGACTGAAGACGGGGATGTCGACATCAAAATGCTGGCGGCTGGCCGGGCGGATCATGTGGTACATGCCGCCCATGAAGCCGGTCGGTGTTTCCAGTGCGGCACCTGACATGTATTCAAAACTGCCGCTGGCGTCGATCAGTGGCTGTTCGCCTACCACGCCATCCCCATCCACGCGGTCGATCCGGCCCTGCCCGTCCACGATGCGCCAGCTGCGGCGCAGGAGCTGGATCTGTTCGCTGCCGTGGTTCTCGATCCGGACGCGGTAGGCCCACACATAGCGGTGCTCATCGGGCTCGGACTGGTCATCCAGCCAGAAGGTCTGGACAACCACACGGACATCGTCCGTCACGGCCTCGAAACAGGGGACGTTATCCATCGCCTCGCCCGGCGGGGAGTCCGTCCCTTCCCCGGTGGGGGGAGGGAAAGGCCTGTTCTTGCTCATGGCAGGCGGTGCTCCTGTATTGGCCGGTTGGCCAGCGCCGCAAGGCCGCGCCGGAGGTCATCGATCAGGTCATCGGCATCTTCCAGCCCGACCGAGAAACGGATCGCCCCGTCATTGATGCCAAGCCGCGCCCGGTCTTCGGGTGTGAGCTTCATGTGGGTGGTGGTGGCCGGATGCGTGACAAGGGAGCGCGCATCGCCAAGGTTGTTGGAAATCGAGATCAGCCGCAATGCGTTCATGAAGGCGAAGGCCCCCGCCTTGCCGCCCTCGACTTCAAAGGCAACCAGCGTGGAACCGGCCGACATCTGCTTTTTCGCTATCTCGTATTGCGGGTGGTCCTTGCGCCCCGGATAGAACACACGTTTGATGCCCGGTGCGTCGGCCAGGAAGTCCGCCACCTTCGCTGCGTTCTGCGTCATGGCGTTGACGCGCAGGGCCAGTGTTTCAAGGCTTTTCAGCATGACCCAGGCATTGAAGGGCGAGATGGAATTGCCGGTATTGCGGGCAAAGGGGCGCAGGACCTCGTCAATCCACCTGGCCGTACCCAGCACGGCGCCACCCAGCACGCGGCCCTGGCCATCAATATGCTTGGTGCAGGAATAGACCACCACATCCGCGCCCAGTTCCAGCGGCTTCTGGTACAGCGGCGTTGCAAAGACATTGTCCACCACCACGGTCGCACCCGCCTTGTGGGCCAGGTCGCAGATCATGCGGATGTCGAGTACATCCAGCATCGGGTTGGACGGGCTTTCCAGCAGGACGGCGCGCGTGGGCCTGTCCAGCGCTTCCTGCCATGCCGCCATGTCGCCCCCATCGACGAAGACTGTCTCCACCCCATAGCGCGGCAGCAGTTCGGCCACGATCCAGTGGCATGAGCCGAACAGCGCGCGCGAAGCCACGACCCGGTCTCCCGCGCGCACCTGCGCCAGCAGCGCGCAGGAGACCGCGCCCATGCCGGTAGAGGTCAGGACACAGGATTCCGCCCCTTCCACATCACACAGGCGGCGTTCCAGGTTCGATACGGTGGGGTTGCCGAAACGGCTGTACTGGTAGTGCGACACATCGCCGGTAAAGGTGCCTTCCGCCTGCTCTGCGCTGTCGTACACAAAGCCGGAGGTCAGGAACATCGCCTCGCTGGTTTCGCCATACGGCGTGCGCTCAAGTCCCGCATTGATCAGGCGCGTGGCGGGGCGGAAGGATTTGGGATCAGGCTGGTCAGTCATGGCTGGTGGTCATTCCTGTGTACAGGGTGGACGGGACAAGGCAGGCGGTGGCCAGCGGCCGGTTCATGCCCGGCAGTCCGGTCCGCCCGGGGCGGTTCATGACCGTGGAAACCAGATGCCCGCGCCCTGACAGAGCGGTAGCGGTATCGGGCCTCTTTAGCGCGTATGTTTTACCTCGCCGCAAGCCGGCCATATCAAATCACGAGGGTCGGAAGGCGGATGCCCCCGGACATGCATGCTTATTGCGGATCAGGGCGGGGTGCGTCAACTGCCGCCCTGCTGGCGGGGGTAATTGCATAAGCCGCGCTTGTGCAGTATAGAGGGCGGGCATGCGGGTGTAGTTCAATGGTAGAACGGCAGCTTCCCAAGCTGCATACGAGGGTTCGATTCCCTTCACCCGCTCCACAGCATGTTCCATGGAAATCCACCGAGTTCCACAAGCGCTTGGAATCGTGGAAAAATTCCCCGGTCGAGTTCCACTGAATTCCATGGAAATCCACCCGCAGCCACTCGTTTTTAGTCCATTTTTTAGTCCATCTTTGCGGGTGTGCGCGAATCCGGTTTCTGCCGGGTGTGGACGGCGAAGGTGACCGACGATCGCTCCTGATGTCCCTCAGGAGTTCCTCATGTCTCTTACCGACGTCGTCGTCCGCCAGGCCAGGGCCACGGGCAAGGACTACACGCTGGGCGATCAGGACGGTCTGTCCCTCTGTGTCACGGCCAGAGGCGGCAAGTCGTGGCACTTTCGCTACAGCTGGCTTGGGCGCCAGAAGCGTATGTCGCTCGGCAGCTACCCGGAGGTCAGCCTGCGGGAGGCCCGCACTTTGCGAGATCAGGCTCGGGCGCTTGTCGCGCAGGGAGCCAATCCCCAGGTAGAGCGCGACCAGCGGCGTTCCGCAGCCCGGCAGGCGGCCGAGCATAACTTCGAAGTGGTCTTCACCCAGTGGCATGCCCATCGCGCCCTGTCTCTGCGCCATGGTCGCCAGACCGCGTTGTCCCAGGTGGAGCGCATCTTCGCCAAGGACGTGCTGCCGGTTCTCGGTACCTTATCGATCTACGACATCCGGCGTCATCACCTGCTGGACGTGCTCGATCGGGTGGAGAAGCGCGGCGCGCTCAGCATGGCGAAGAAGATTCGGTGCTGGCTCAACCAGATGTTCCGCTACGCGCTGGTGAAGGTCCCTGGGCTGGAACAGAATCCCGCCTCGGATCTCGACGTGGTGGCGCGTCCGCTGCCGCCGGTGCGCAACAATCCGTTCCTGCGTCTGGATGATATGCCCGCATTTCTGAAGCGGTTGCGTCGCTATCGTGGCCGTCTTCAGACGCAGCTCGGCATCCGTCTGCTGCTCCTGACCGGTGTGCGCACCGGCGAGTTGCGCGCGGCCACCCCCGACCAATTCCATCTCGACGAGGGGCTGTGGGTGATCCCGGCCGAGTCGGTGAAGCAGCTGCAACTCACGCTGCGCAAGCAGCGCAAGAGGCCGCAAGATATCCCACCCTATATCGTTCCATTGTCAGCCCATGCGATCGAGATCGTGCGTTTCCTTCTGGCGCAAATGGCCCCCGCGCAGCGCTATCTCTTTCACCACGACTCGAACCTGCGGAAGCGGATCAGCGAGAACACTCTCAACGCCGCGCTCAAGCGGATGGGGTACGCGGACCAGCTGACGGGTCACGGTATCCGAAGCACACTCTCCACGGCGCTCAATGAGATCGGCTACCCGATGAACTGGATCGACGGCCAATTGTCGCACGCCGATCCTCACCGTGTCAGCGCGACCTACAACCACGCGCTTTATGTGGAGCCCCGTCGGCGCATGATGCAGGACTGGGCCGATCGTTTGGACCTGCTGGAACAAGATCAGGTGATGGCCGCCAGTACCCCGCTGGCCGTTCGGATCGAGGAGGGAGCGGCAGGCGGAGAAAAACCATCGCCGTCACGTCCCCTCCCACCGTCGCCGCAATTGCGGCTTGTCGCGGAGGTGGCCGGCGAACCGATGCCCACAGTCCCGGTGCATCGCCTGTCGGCTGTCCGCCGACCGGCTCAGGAAGAGAACCCGGCGCTCTCGCAGCTTCAGCGTGACCAGATGCTGCTCATGGACACGCTGGAGGCACCGCACAATCTCCCGGTGGCCGAATTCGCCAAGCTCGCCGGGAAGTCTCGCCGTTGGATCAGCTACGAGGTCCAGGCGGGGAACCTGTTGGCGATTGCCGTGGGCAACCGGGGGCAGCGTGTGCCCGACTGGCACCTTGATCCGGTCAAGCATCGGATGATCCAGGCGGTGCTCAAGCAGGCGTGGGACGCCGATCCTCCAGATCGGCGAGAGGAAATCTCATATGATCGGTTCCCAGCAGACCGGTCTGTTCCCAAATCACATTCCCGTCGCGAATGATGTTGGCAGTTATCTCTCTGGACGCCGGCAGGGGATGTACGAGCAATTCGCGCGCAATCGGGGTCGAATACAGTTTCGATAACGCAGACAGGCTCGGTTTTTCATGCCGAAGAGTCGCATCGGAGGCATCGTTTGCAAGACTATAACCGATGTACCTGGGGCGTCCCGCGCGATCAACAAGATAGACCGCGACATGCTCACCCTCGATGGTCATCCCGGATCCATAATAGGGGCGCACGAGCGTTGTCGTTGCTGAACTCAGACTCGCCCCATGTCCTTTATAATACCAGTCTGGAGCGTCGCGCTCAGGTGCCAATACGCCATTGATGTAGTTAAACGTATAACCGAATGAGCAGACAAAGGCAGAACAATGGGCCGTAGGAAGCAGGGGTGGAATGTCCGACCCCGCGCGATCAAGGTTCATACCCGCAGTTCCAAAGGTGGCTATTCGTTCCGCGAGTTGCTCAGCAATATCGCCTCCCTCACCAATCGAATTGATGACGAATTCATACATACTATGTTCTGTGCATAACAAAGTACGCGTCGCTTCGTGCGGGTTCGAGCGGATTCGAATTGATGTCGCCCCGTCTGTTGAGGCTTCTGATAATCTGATCATCACGCACCTCCATTCATGGAGATTGGACTTACACTAGCTTGGCTCGAGAGGCTTACGGACGAGAACGAAATCTTGCGATCCTATTCGCCCGGTCTTGCTGATTTCATGAGTGCCCGTGAGCAAATCTGCGCTGACAAGAACTGCACCCCCGGGTCTCACGACGCGAAGAAGTTCGTCCACCGATGGAGCGTGATGTGGATCGGTGGATGGATCGACGATGACCAGGTGGTAACCGACCGCACGTCGATAGTGGAAGTTTCCTCCGGTCGGAAAAGGGAGTGATGAGAGATCCGGTTGCGACCGCAAGCGGATGTTTGTCATACGCTTGTCAACAGCGTATTGTAAAAACGGAGCCCACAAGGTCCTCGATTCACTTACGACATCAATCGTCTGATCTTTGAATACATCAAAATAGGAACTATGGCTGGCGTTGATCACCAGGATATTGCTACGCCGGGCGTACTCCCCAGCGAGTGCCGTTATTCCAGCGGCGAGGTCCTTGCGCTCGAGTCCATCGCGCGTCACGGCGTAGGCCGCACGCCAGTTCGCGTCGATTTCATCCCATGCTTCTATTTGAAGCAGCGTTTCAATCGAGGGATTAAATTCCTCCATGAAATGGGCCTTGAAAGGCTGGTACTGAAGTATGCGACCACGATCTCCGGCTATACTATAATCACCGATCCACGTATTGGTGAACGCCCGGGTCGCAACAATCGAACAACGGCCTATGTAGTCGCAATTCCAGCCAACCATCGCGTCCCGACCTACCCATGCGAATTCAGCCAATGTGATTGGCGGCAATGTGGACATTGCGACCGTGCGGGCACCTACAGAGGGTCTTCCATAGGCATCGTGATCCTGGCGCAATAACAGGCTTCCCGGCGAGAGCCAGGCACCGTCTCCGATCACCACGTCGGCTCCGGCGTTCACACCTGCTCCCTTGCCAAATCGGACATATTTGCCGATTTGTATTTTTGGTAATTCTTCAGGCGCATAATCGAGCTGATGGTCAGCGTGAGGATGGCTAAAGTAGGCACCATTCTCGAAATGGGTGGGGCAAATCAAATGGCGTCCGCGGCCTTCCGTGACTTCCAGAGGATCTCCAGATGTGTCGATCTGGAAGTGTTCCGGAGGCAGGTTAAGACCCGCGGCCAGATTCTTTAACTCGTCATGAAATGTTCTTCCGAATAGAATCTCGTCACGCGGCGTCTGGATGTCTCGTGATTTCGAGCGGAGTCTTGCAAGAGTGCGCGCGTAGCGCGCGATCGGTGAATTCTCACCCAGCGGCGTTTGCAGGATGGCCGCGTCTATCGAAAGAGGTGTCACCGAAGTCGCGGCTGCGGTATGGTCCGTCCACATGACATCACCTCGTGTTTCCGTTTCTTTCTGGACGATACGCGGACACACGTATATAGGGGAAGCGAGTAATTCCGATACCCTCATCGGATATGTCGATGGGACCAATCTTGAGGCGTAGATATGCTTCTGATGCGACCAATAGGGCGATAGTTCTTTCATTGCCGGGACAAATTTGAAAGGCTGCCGATGGAAAATGCGCTTCCGCTGGAAAGCGACCGCTTCCCGAGCTTTCAGGAACTCTTCTATTTATGCACGCTTCAACGATGTGGCAGCATTGCTGCGGCGGCGCGGGCGCTCGGGGTGGACCACGCCACGGTGAGCAGACGGGTTGCGCATCTTGAGAAAATAATGGGCATGACTCTCATTCTGCGTTCTGGCAGGAGTTGTCATCTTACGCAGCATGGAATTGAAATCGCTCGACTGTCAGAGACTATGCGCACCGTGAGTGACGCGGTGCAGCGCTATATAGAGGCTAATGCTGACGATAAGGCTGCCGTCGTCAAAGTAGATTCTTTACCTCTTCTTGCTACTCACGTCATTGCACCAAGTTTGAACACACTGTGTATGGAGCGCCCCGATCTTCAGGTCGCACTCAGCGGCAGCAGTCATATCGTCTCTGTCGAGAGAGGAGAGGCCGACATCGTTATCGGTCTTGTTAGACCGACCGCGGGAAGCGTCGTTGTTTCACGTCTTTCCCAGATTGCGTATGCTATATATGGTTCGCCAGCATACCTGCGACGATCATGCGAAAAATGGGATTTCGTGACCTTTCACGAAAGGTTCGCTCATATACCGCAACAGGCGTGGATCGATGGTGTCCGCGGAAAACGGCGGGTAGCGTTCGCATCGGATGATATCGCCTCGCAGATGGCGGCGGCCGAGAACGGGCTGGGTGTCGCGGTGTTACCTCGCCTTGTCGGTGATAGAAATGAAAATCTGCAGAGACGCGATGGAGTGGGGCCGCCGCTCAATCGCGACCTTTGGCTCTCCATTCATAGCCAGCGCAAAGACGTGCCCTCGGTTCGCACGGTTATAGATCATGTAAAGACCGTGTTTCGGAAAGGCACGCATCGCACGGAGACCGGTAAACTATCCTTCGGGCGTGAGGGAGTGGGGAGGTCCCTCGATTTGTAGGGTCTCAGCGACTGCCGGACGGCTTTTAACACGCTCGAAGAACGCGGTGAGAGAAGGCCAATGACTAATGTCCAAAGCAAGACGTCCGGCCCAGGTCAGCATGACAAAAAAATATGCGTCGGGTGCCGAGAAATGATCGCCGAGAAGAAATGGCTGGGTTTCAAGGTGACGCGCGACGTACGAGAGCCGCGGCGTGACCAGCTCACGGGTAAACGCTTGTCCATCGCGTGTCTTTGCGAGAAAATTTGCGGCGACGCCACCGTGACGCTCGCGTGTAATGAAATTTTTGTGAATCTCCATTCCGATAAAGTTCAGCCATTCCAGGGCCCGATATCTGTCGAGCTCGTGGTTCGCCGGGAGCAGGTGCTTCGACGGCGCATGGTCGGAAATATATTGTAGTATAATGTTGCCTTCGGTCAGAACGTCTCCCGACGGCAACATCAGTGCCGGAACGTAGAGTTTTGGATTTATTTGGTCGTAATGGCCACCTGACCAAAGCTTGGCAATCAAATCAACACGTTCCAATGTGAACGGAATCTCCGCTTCTCGCAGAAGAATATGGGCTGCCAGCGAACTTGCGCCTGGAGCAAAAAAGAGCTTCAGAGACATGCACCTATTCCTTCATGAAGTTTCCATTCAAAATATCAGCCGCGGCGGGCGAAAAGAACACGCACTGGCGCACGCTCAGCGTGCAGACGTACAGGACGTCTTCCGACTTCGGTCGTATGATCTCGCCAGCGATAACTTGGAAGCACGTCGAGCGGGGCGGCAAAATCTGTGGTCGGCGACAGAGGAGAGCTTGGCGCTTACAGTTTTTTAGCGCAGCCTGACCGGCACACAGAACGGGGAAGAGAATTCATGTTCGTCGTCAGCCTAAGCTATCGGACGTCCATCGGTGAGGTCGAGGCGCACATCAGCCCGCATCGGGACTTCTTGGACCGCTACTATGCCGCGGGAATTTTTTTGGCATCAGGCGGAAAAACTCCTCGCACAGGCGGCGTGATCCTCGCCAATGGGAAGGTTTCACGCGAAGAATTGGATACAATCTTGGCAGAGGACCCTTTCCACATTCATGGCATTGCAGAGTACGAGGTGATTGAGTTTAAGCCTACAAAGTACGCCCCGGAACTGGCCGACTTTCTTTGAGCCGTCAGTATTCGCCGATTCTCATGTGGACCTCTCTGTTCTTCGAGCATTGGTGAGGATGTGGACACTGGATGCTGCGGAATGTCGTGATACGCTGACGTGGAGGATTGGCTCATCGCGGTAGCATCAGCATGTTTGGCATAGGTATGAAACCAGGCAGTTGGGTTACCCTGGTCATCCAGCCAAGAAGGGCCGGGAAGGCAGTGACATCGATACCCCCTTCGTGAGCCACGGACAGATAGGGAAAGATCGCGCAGTCGGCGATCGTTGGATGTCCGAGCGCCAGCCATTCATGGGCATCCAGGTGCTTGTTGAGGATCGGCAGCACTTTCTCGCTCCAGCGTAGTGCGGTCGGCAGGTCGAGATCGACACCGAACTTCTTGATAAGGCGTGCCGCATTGGGTCCGTTGCGGATTTCCGATGCTGCGACCGACAGCCACGCCACAATCTCTGCCTGCGCTGCGTGATTATCGGGCCACCACCTCCGGTCTGGCAGCCCGCCGGCCATATAAACGAGAATTGCCTGTGAATCCCGGATCACGGAATCGCCATCGATCAGGACGGGGACTTCCTGAAAGGGGTTGAGACCAGTAAAGACTGCGGAGTGATGTTCCTGTTTCATTAGATCGACGGGTCGGAGGTCTAACGGGATCCCGGCGAGCGCGGCGAATAGGCGCGCTTTGTAACAATTGCCGGATACGTCGAGATCATAAAGTTTCATGTCGCGCGTCCCTCCTGTCTGATTCGCGCTGCGAGGTACTCCTCTCCTTTATAAAAGCAGACCGATCGGTCCTTTCGGAAGGCTGAGATGAAGGCATCCTATGACGATATCGTGATCGCTGCACGTGAACTGTTTCGAGAGCGGGGCTATGCCGGCGCGTCGATGCAGGAACTTGGCGAACGGGTCGGGCTCAAGAAATCAAGCCTTTATAACCGATTGCCAAGCAAGGAGTCCCTGGTCGCCGATGTGCTTGAGTTGACGTTGAAGGAGACATTCGACGGGCTGCCCGATCCCGTGACGGATTGGCGGCAAGCGTATCGCGAACTGATCGAGCGAATTGCTGCCGTGCTCGGTGATCGGGGCCGCTGCGTGGGGTTCCACCTGTCGTTTGGTGTCCCTGCGGAGACGTCCGAGGCGAAGGCTGCCGTGAGCGAGTTTTTTCAGGCGCTACGGTCCGGGATGGCCGAGATCTTGGATATGGGCGGCGTGCCGGACGCCAAGCGTGTCGCGACTGATGCGCTGACACGGCTACAGGGCGCGACATTGTGGTTATCCGCGCTCGGGGAAGCAGAACCGTTGCGGCGCGAAACCGAGGCGATCCTGCTGGACCTCGAACGAAGCGGCGAAGAGTGACCGATACCGGAGCGATTTGGTCTCTGTCACCCTTTCGAACCAGGATTCCGTTACGGAATGGCCGAAGATCTGCCTCAAGGCGTTCCAGATTTGCCCCGGCGGTTCTGCGGAGCGCTGTCTGTGCGGCCTTTCCGTTTCGAAGGCCGCCCAGGGGCGGACTTGCTCACCTGGTTGTTGATTGATTTCCCCTGACCTTTGGGAGAGGGCATCGGAGTGGCCTCGACCTCGAGCGACGCCGACGGTATGGTGTCACCAGCGACGCCGTCTTGCGCGACTTGCGAGGCGGTGACCTCCGCACGGCGGCCAAGGCCGATCGCCCGCGCTACGGCTGAGCGATGCTCCGCATAGGCGGGCGCGACCATGGGATAGTCTTTCGGCAGATTCCACTTTTCCCGGTATTGCGCCGGAGTGATCTGATAACGCGACATCAGGTGCCGCTTGAGCATTTTTAGCTTCTTTCCGTCTTCCAGGCATATGATGTAATCGGGAAAGACCGACTGTCCGATTGGCACTGCAGGTGTGGGCGCTGTCGGTGTTTCGGGAGGAACGGGACCGGTAGCTGATTGCCCCGTCGTGTTGACGTTGCGGATCGTTGTGTACACCTCACGGATGAATGCCGGGACATTTTCGGTAGGCAGCGACGTGTTGGAATTAGCGAGATGCGCCGCCACGATCTGCGTCATCGCGGCAAGAAGATCCGGATTTTTATGATTGATGTCGTCCACGATAGCTCTTTCGTCGGGTTCGCAGCTGAGAATATCACCGATCATTACGGAGCGTCGATGCGGCCGCAAGTGGAGAGCGGCCTCAATGTGATGCTAAAATGAAGAAATCATATGTTGCGGATTTCGCCGTTTCCGGCGCTTCAATGATCACGCGTCGTGATCGAACCCGGACAAGCCGGGAAGATCTCCTACCTGGCTGTTCCAGATACGGAGGACATCGACCCCATGGTCGGCGATACGATAGACAACCCAATACGGCCAGAGGGGACAGATCTCTCTCGTGTCGGGAAAGAGGCCTGGGCGGCCACGCTCCGGCATAGTTGAAAGCCGATCGCACACGGCGACGATCTGCACGGCGATCCGACTGGCAGTTTCCGGACAATTTGCTCCGAGGTCGTTCCTAATCCGGATCAGGTCCGAGACCGCTTCATCGGTCATGGCGACGATGGTAAAGGTCGTCATGACAATGGGAATTCCGTCTCTGACGCGGTTCCCCAGCCGAGCAGCCAGTATCGCACCTCAGCATAGGCATGTGTTCGGCCGTCCTCGGCGGCATCCCAGCCTTCTTGAACAGCTTTCATAAATTGGGGTTCATGCTTGTGGATTTCGCCACCATTAGTCAGATCGCGTGGCAAAGCTGCCCTCCCTTAGTTTATGTGTAGAAGATATTTATTATTCAAATGAGTGTCCGTTGGCCCTCATTTGTATTTGGGCTTCTTCTCTATCTCACCAGGAGATGACGCTTCAATCTCACGCTCGAAGCGAAGCATAAGCGCGCGGACGTTCCGTAACGCCCGCCAGTCACTGGGAGATGCCGCCGAGTAAACCGGACCGGCGCCCGAAGCATGCGTCCATCTAAGATGGCCCCCATTGGTAAGTCTCATAGACCAGCCGCGTGCTTCGGCCCAGATACGCAGATCCTGCCAAGGATGTGCGCGAGTGCGGCTCATGACGGGAACTCAATTTGTGGCGTTTGCTCACCGCTCCTGTCGTGTTGTTCCTCACCGGTTTTATCGTTGCCAAATGCAGGGGACTCCAAAACGAGGGTGAGGAGATCTGCTGGCACAGGTTCGCCGAGTACCAGGTCGTATCGAGCGTGGAGGTGAGAATGGATCCAGACATCGAGGGGGGTAACTGCGCGAGAGTGGGCAGAGCGCGCAGAGCCGCCGCATCTATCTGATGGGTCACGTCGGACGGGAGTGATCGAGCTACCATGGGTAGAGTTCGGTCCGGTAAGGCGATCACGTCTTGTTCGTTCGCTTAATGTCCGGGTGCCGCGACGGCTGCCATCGTCGCACTCGCTCATGCCCATCCCCTTTCGTCACATTCTGGACGTTCGGAAACAGCAACGAAGAAGCGGTAGTGAGCACGACCGTCCTCGCTCCTGGCGTCGGGCGGGTCGTAACGTGTTTCAACAGGGCTAAAAGCACGTCCTGCCTATTTCCCAGATCAGCGAACAAGTCTCCCCGTTCACCGCTGGACCATAGGTCCGGGTGTTCTATTCGGCAGGCCACCCGACAGAGGGGCCGCCCTGTTGAAAAAGCGTTACGACACGCTGTAATCAGAATAGCATGGAATCGCGCCGCGTGTCATCCGGCGCTCCCCGAATGACTCGAGCCCCTCATCCGTATGACTCGGTCATCTGGTTCCGGAGAAACTAATCAGACGCGCGATCGGAGCGTCATGATAAGAAAAATACATGAAAAACAGCATGTCGAGATCCGAGCTCTCGGATAGATAGTGCCCAGGCAAAACTGGGAAAGCCTGTCCACGCCGCTGGGTAGACTATGAGCTCGAAATCGTCTCCCGCGAATTTGGCCTGATGGGCGCGCTCATGACTGGCTGGCGGTGTGAACCCTGTCTGGGTCCGGGAATGGAGCACAATCCCGGGAGGATTCGCAGCACGCAGGCACGGGACTATGTTACCTTCTTGCCAACTCTCGCAAATTAGTCCACAGAGTAGTCCCTCTGGTTTTTTTGTTAGTGAAGAGTCGCTTTCTAATCAACCCGTTAGGGGCGATTTGTCGATCCCTTCACCCGCTCCACTTTCCCTGACAATATACCCGGTCTGGCAGGCGCATGCCCCGGCAGAATACGGGGCTGTTCCCACGTTGCGCCAGGCAGGCGGCAACCATATGGTTTTGCCAGTCACCGATGCCATCATGCCGGGCAGGTGTGCTCAGGGCCGTTCTGGCGGCTGTGGCTGGGTGGTGGCCTGTGTGTCGGTATAGGTGGTGCCGTTCCATATCCAGCGGTCTGTGCTGTCGACCAGCAGGTCATGCATGCCGCCATGCACCTGGGGCGTAATGGTGACCGGCCCGCTTACGGAATCCAGCACCCGTGTCCAAGTGTGGCCATTGCGCAGGTAGACCGAAGTGGAACACCCCGCCGAGCCACACAGGCTGGCGGACTGCAACTGCACGAACAGCGCCATGCGCCGTGGGTCACTGGATACCGGCCCCGATCCGGTCAGCAGGACCGGGCGCTCCTGGCTGCCTGCCGCGTCCGCCAGGTCGCGGGCCACCAGTGCGCGTGCCTGCCGGTCCAGTTCGGTGCCGGGATGCTGGGCCAGGATGACCGGCCCGGTCTGTGCGCCCGCCGGGATGGGCGTGATGGCAAGCAGGGCCGCCAGGATCAGGCCATGGACGCGTAAAGGGGAAGGGGGCATGACAAGCTTGCTCCGGCAGGTTGCACATCTGCGCAACCAATGCCTGCCTGTCCCGATGGTTCCCCCGCCGGGATGGAAGCCCGGCCTAGCTGTGGCCGTGATGGCGCGGGCTGGTGGCTTCCGGCTGGGTGGGGTTGGGCCAGCTGGTCTCGATCCGGCTGGTCAGTTCATTGAGCAGGTTTTCCGTGACACTGGCGATATTGGCGTTATTGGCCGTATTGCCGTTCATGACGATGCTGGTGCGGTTGCGCAGGATGGCGGCGCGCGGGTCCTGCGGAATGATGGCCCAGTCCGCGTTCAGTGCCGACTGGCCATCGCGGCTGACATCAAGCCGGCTGATGTTGAGCTGCAGCCGCCAGGTGGGGCGGTCGGGCTGCGGCTGGTCGGTCACGAACAGATCCGGCCATTTCTGGGCCAGGCGCGCGGTGATCAGGTCCGTGGCCCCCACTGACAGGCGGCTGGCCCAGCGGCCCAGCCCGCTGCGTTCGATCTCATGCCCGTTGCGGACCATGATGTCCTGGCTGTCCAGGTAATCGGGCAGGCGGGTGCGTTCGACCTCGATCACCGGCGTGCTGTCGGTAATGGCCGTGGTACCGGTGCCCTGCGCACCCACGGCCACGGCGGGCGCGCCCAGCGTGTAGAAGCGCACCGGCGCCGAGGAGCACGCCGAGAGCATGGCGGCACAGAGCAGCAGTCCGCCCGCCGCCCGCAGGGACGGATTCAGGCGGGAAGGGAAGGCGGGCTGGCGCGTTTTCATTGGTTGTGTCCCATCAGCAGAAGTTGCGGATTACTTTCGACTTCAGTGGCGAATCCGCGCAGCCCGTAGCCGGCTTCCATAACATCACGCATCGTAGCGTCCAGATTCAGCCTGTCACGCGATTGCGGGTCGGTCAGGGCGCGCAGGCTGGCCAGGGTTTCACGCGCCTGCGCCATGGTCTGGCGGGTATTGCCGATCAGGGCCTGCAGTTCCGCGCGGCGGGCCACGAATTCGCGGCTATTGGCGCTGATCAGCTGGTCCAGGCGGTTGATGGTCACGCTGGCATGGTCCGTCACATCGGTAATGGCGGCGCGGATCTGGCTGGCCGCGGTATCGGCGTGGCCTGACGTGGTGCGGATGCTGGCGATCATGCCGGGCATGTCACGGTCCATGTCCGCCGCCAGCCGGCGTATGCTGGCCAGCGCGGTAATCAGGTCATTGTGGAGCTGCTGCACGGAAGTGGAGATCAGCGTTGCCTCCAGCTGCTGGAGCGCTGTCTGGCCCATGGGTATTTCGGGCATGTCCGTCAGGTCGGGGTGCAGGCGTTGTGGCGTTTGGGGGTCCAGGTCCAGGTCCAGTTCGGTCTGGCCGGTTACCAGGCTGTGCAGCACCATATCCGCCCGCAGCCCGTTGGCCAGCAGCGTGGACAGGGGCGGCAGGTCGCCATGGCCGGGCGCATGGGCGGGATCGAACAGGATGTAGACCGGCATGTAGGTATGATGGTCGGCCGGGTCCACCCGTACCGTAATCCGCTCGACAGCGCCCACCGGCACGCCACGGAAATTGACGGGGGAGCCGATGTCCAGCCCGTTGGTCGGGCTTTCAAACACCACGACCGCCTCGGTGCTGCGCCCCGGTATGGGCAGCCAGCCCGTCATGCCCAGCACGGCAAGCGCAATGGCCCCCACACCCAGTACGGCCGCGCCGATAAGCGTCTGCCTGTCGGCCATCGGGCTTACCCGTCTCCGTGGGGGCTGGAACTGTCCAGCTGTTCACGGTGCATGAAGGCATGGACCACGGGGTCGGTGCAGTGGTCGCGCAGCCATACGGGGGAACCGTGGGCGATGGCGGTCTTCTGCCCGGCATCAAGGAATATGCCGTCATCGGCAATATGGAACAGGCTGGACAGTTCGTGGCTGACGATGATGATCGTGGCCCCCAGCCCGTCGCGCAGGTTCAGGATCAGTTCATCCAGCCGGGCCGAGGTGATCGGGTCCAGCCCGGCCGAGGGTTCATCAAAGAACAGGATGTCAGGGTCCAGCGACATGGCGCGCGCCAGCCCCGCGCGCTTGCGCATGCCGCCGCTGAGTTCGGAGGGATACTGGTCAATGGCATGCAGCATGCCCACCAGCCCCAGCTTGAGTTCCACCATCTGGCGGATGACGGGTGGCTCCAGCCTGGTGAACATCTGCATGGGCAGGGCCACGTTCTCGCCCACGGTCATGGAACTCCACAGCGCCCCGCTCTGGAACAGCACGCCAAAGCGCCGGCCGATATGCACGCGGCTTGCGTCGTCACCCGCCCAGTAATTGTCCTGCCCCACCAGGTAGCGGCCCTGTGTGGGGCGCAGCAGGCCGATCATGCTCTTGAGCAGGGTGCTCTTGCCGCAGCCCGATCCCCCCATCACGGCGAAGATGCTGCCGCGCTTCACCTCAAAGGACACGTCGTGCTGGATCACCTTGGGGCCGAAGGCCAGTGTCACGCCGTTGACCGAAATCATGACCGGGCGGGTATCATCGGGGGCGGAGGGCATCTGGTTATGAAGGTCGTTCATGGCGGTCAGATCCCGATCACGTTGGCGATAACCGCAAAGACCGCGTCCAGCGCGATCACGCCCACAATGCCCACCACCACGGCCTTGGTCGCGGCAATGCCCACATCGGCGGCGCTGCGTCCCGCCTTCAGCCCGATCCGGCAGCTTGTCAGCCCCACGAACGTGCCGAACACCAGGCTCTTGATGAAGCCGAAGGTGAACTGGTCCAGCGGCAGGGCCTGGAGCGTTTCATGGAAATAGCCCAGCGGCGAGACATGCAGCATGATGAACGAGACGACAAAGCCCCCCAGCATGCCGATCAGGCAGCCGTACAGGTAGAGCAGCGGCATGGTGAAGCCCAGCGCCAGCACCGAAGGCAGGATCAGGTAGCTGGCGACGGGAATGCCGAAGACCTGAAGCGCGTCGATTTCCTCATTCGCCTGCATGGTGGAAATGCGCGCGGCATAGGCGCCACCCGTGCGGCCCGCCATGATGATGGCGGTCATGACGGCCGACATCTCACGCACCATGGCAATGGCCACAAGGCTTGCGACATAGATGTCGGCTGCGAATTTGTGCAGTTCCACCGAGCCGACAAAGGCCAGGATCGCGCCGACCAGAAAGTTCACCACGCCCACGATCAGCAGCGCCGCAGGCCCGGCGGCGGCAAGATCGGACATGAGATCGACGGTCCGCATCATCCCCCGCCCCACCAGGGCGGCAATGCCCCCGCGCGCGGCGGCGGCGCCCATTTCGCTTACGCAGCCGATCTCGTTGAGTGTATCGAGCGTGAACTGCCCCACCGCCGCCACCGGGGCGAAATGGTGCGGCGTGGGGGGGGCGGGTTCCGGCGGGATTTCGGGCAGCAGGTCAAGCAGCTTGTGCGCCGATTCCGGCAGGGTGTCGATGTGGACATCCACATGCGCCTCACGCGCGCTGCGCTTGAGTTCCCACAGGAAGCTGATCAGCGATGTATCCCACCGGCCAAGCCGCCCGGTATCGAATTCCAGCGCGGCCCCCCGTGGCACGTCCTTCAGGCCGGTTTCGGGAAAGGCGGGAATGCGTCCTTCCTGCGCGATCCAGTTACCCGACAGGGTAACAAGGGTCCGGTTCGCCTCGGGCTGCAGATGCCATTGTGGCGCACCATTGACGGACGTATTCACCAGCCTCTCCAACCTCAGTGCCGCAATCTGGCCGCCCGGTCGCGGGGTGGCCTGCACAAGACGATTCCGTACCCTGGCCCCATGCCTGCGGCGTGCCTGTACCGGGCGGGTATTTCACGGTGTCCTGTTTTCCATACCAGATGACCCGCCCCGCACAAGCCCCGCCGCCGGGGAGGCTCCGCGATGGCAGCGCATGGCTTTGGACCCGCCGGGCGGTTTTTACCCTGCCGGTGGCACGGGGCGGTACAGGATGTCCAGCGCCGGATCGGCCGGGGGGGTGCCATGCAGGGCCGCGGCGATGGCGGCGACCAGCCGGTGGGCGACGGGAATGCGGTAGTGCAGCGGGTCCCAGAAATTGTTCCGCTCCGTGGTCAGCGCGCTGTCATGGTTGAAGTCAAGGGCGATGGCATCGGGGGTACGGGCGGCCAGTGCCGCCACCCCCAGCCTGCAGGCCTGCAGGCGGGCCGCGGCAATGCTGCCCGTCATGCCGTGCAGGGTGGCGGAAGCGGGCGGGAACCACAGGATCTTCAGCGTGCCGGCGGGCAGGCGGGCCAGCATGGTGGCCAGAAGGCGCATGCTGGCGGGGGGTGTCTGCGCCATGCCCGGCGGGGCCTGTGTGTTGTCGGGCGGCGCCCAGTGCGCGAAGGCGGCCTGTACGCGGGCAGGGTCGTACGTGCCGTCCGGCGGAACGAAACTGGCATAGCCGTCGGTGCCGAAGCGCTGGGCCTTGTGCCCGGTCATCCATAGGAATTCGTTGGCGGCTTCCTGTAGCGCGTACAGGCTGGCCATGTGCAGGTAGCCCTGCCAGGCGGGGTGGCCGTACATCCATTCCGGCCAGGGGCGGTTGGGGGATGTCAGGCTGCCGGGGCGTTCATGGCACCATGCGGCATCCACCCCGATCATGACGGTGCGCGGAGCGGGATGGCTGCGCAGGAAGGCATCAAGCACGCGCCCCTGTTCCCACGGGCTTGCACTGTTCATGGCCATGCTGAGGAAATGCCCCCCCAGTGCCCGGTCCAGCAGGGCGGGCTGCATCAGCCTGCTGGTGGACGTGCCCAGCACCACGGAATCGAACTGCGGGTCCCGTGCCAGGGCGGGCATGGTGTAGCGGGCGTTTGACGTAACGGGTATGCGCGCAAGCGGGGGAGAAAACGGCAGGACGTTCCACGGGTCCACCGTCACGATGAACAGGTAGAGGCCGCATCCCGCCACCAGCATGGTGGCCAGGGCGCAGGCACAGAAATGCCGCCATGCCCCGGGCCGCCGCCCCGGCGGGACGGTGTCATTCATTGGTGGCGGAAGGTCACGACCAGTACGTCACGATAGGCTGGCCGCGTGGGGTCGAGCGGCCGCACCGCCGTAACCCCGTGATAGACACGGTTGTCATTGACCACCGCCGTATCCAGCGGCTGGTCAAGCATGAAACCACCGACCATGGTGCGCTGCAGGTCATGGATCGTGGTCTCGCCGGACATCACGTTCTCGCGCCGGACCATGACCACCATCACCCAGTCCACGCCATCGCGGTGCAGCCCTTCGGGGGTGGGCTGGCCCGGCGTGCTGTCCAGCGCCTCGATACGGAACTGGTGGACTTCGGTATGCCATACGTCCGGGACATGGGCCGGATCGCTCATGTCGGTCACGATCCGGTGCATGAGCCGCAGGATGGCGCGTAGCGCCGGGTGTTCCCCCATCTCGGGTTCAACGGCGCGGAACCAGCGTTCGATCCCGCCATTGAGTTCATTGTAGTCCCGGCTCTGGTAATGGGGCTGGTGCTTCTTGCGCTGGATGCCCCGCGCGCTGATGGCGAAGGTGGCATGGCGGCGGCGGCGGTAGCGCCCGCCATCGGCCATGTAGCGGTCCAGCCCCAGCCGGTTCCAGCTGCCTGCAAAACTGGCCCAGTCGCGCAGGCCGTACTGCTCCAGCAGGGGCAGCATTTCCCCCCGTGGCACGAAGGCAAAGCCATCCCTGCGCAGGGAGGCTTCCAGCCGCCCCGGCAGCATCGGCGTCCCGTCAGTCATGGGTGGGGGCATCTCCCCCGGCCGGGGCATCCGCCTGTCCGTTGCCTGCCTTCGGGGCGGGAGCGGCCTCAGCGGGCTGCGCGGCGTGGGCCGCCATGATGGCACCGGGGTTTTCCTCCATGTTCATGCGCAGCGTGCCCGTCGGGCCATTGGCCAGCAGGTTGAGGGAGGTCGGGATCGGGAACTTCACCTGCTCGCGCACCATGCGCGCGCTCAGGCGGCTGTAATATTCACGGTAGACCTTCCATTTCGCACCTGCCGCCGTGCGGATGGAGCCAAGGAACTTGGCGCCGTTGCCATCGGCCTGCTCCACGCCCAGATAGGAGAAATCCGACTTGATCAGCGGGCCGAACACGGGGTCCCTGCGCATGGTCGAGAGTTCATCCTTCAGGATGGCCGCCACACGGTGCGGGTCTTCCGTCAGGTCCAGCATGAAGCTGACCACCACAAGGTTGTAGTCGCGCGACGTATTGGCGATCGAGGTGACGGAGGAGAAGGGGATGATGTGCAGGTCCCCGTTGATCGCGCGCAGCCGCAGGGTACGGATGGACAGGTGCTCCACCGTGCCGGCAACGCTGCCCGCCGTGACCCAGTCACCCACCTGCATCGCGTTTTCCACCAGCATGAAGAAGCCGGTGATGAAGTCCTTCACCAGGCTTTGCGAACCGAAGGCGATGGCCGCACCCATGATGCCCGCACCGGTCAGCAGCGGGGCCACGTTGATGCCGATCTGCGACAGTGTCGTCACCGTGACGATGATGATGATGAAGGTCAGCAGCACCGTGCGGATGATCGGCAGCACCGTGCGCAGGCGGGTGGCGCGGGAGGCCTGTTCCGATGTCTCGAAGCGCGAGATCTGGTTCTGCAGGATGGCGTTGGCCACTTCCCACACCACGATCGCGATGGTGTAGGCGATCATGATCGTCAGCATCGCGCCCACGATCTTGGGGCCGAGCGAGCCATGCACGAAGAACCGGATCGCCGGCAGCCCCCAGGACTGGGCCAGCAGCACGATCGTGACGAATGTCAGCAGCACGGACAGTGTCCGGCGCGCGATCGGGTAATAGTAGTCCACCCGTCCCTGCAGGCCGGGATAGCGCTTTTCCGTGGCTTCGGGCACATGGAAAAGCCTGTTCTGCAGGCTGAACGCCAGCACCGACAGCAGGCGCGCGCCCAGGATGACCACGATGGTCAGGGACAGCGTGCGCAGGATCCATGCATAGCCGCCACGGATCTGGGTGGCCCAGACCAGCCACAGCGCCAGGTCGAAGAACATGGCCGGAATCCACCAGAAGCGGACCATCTTGCCCACGAACATCCAGAACGGCTTCTGCTGCAACCGTGTTGAGGGCTGCAGCGCCGCGCCCACATGGTGGCGGATGCGCCAGATGAAGATCGCGATCAGGACATGCTCGATCAGCACCACGGCGCGGATGATGGCTTCCGTCCCGCGCGCGGGCATGGCGAACACGCCGCCCAGCGTGGACAGGCACACCACGATGGAGGGTGCCGCCACCAGGAAGTTCCACCACCGCGTGACCATGCGCGCCGTCGCATCCGATGCGCTGCACAGGCGGATGGTGGGGGAATGCGGCACGAACACCGTCTCGAGCAGCAGGTAGATCACACGGGCGATCACATAGGCATTGGTCAGCGTGATCGTGACCATCTCCGCCTGGTGGGTGGAGGTCAGCAGCACGGAACCGCCATAACCCAGCCCGAAGAACAGGGCCACCGGCAGCAGCTTGATCAGGAAATGCAGCAGCGAATAGGGAATGCGCGTGATGATGCGCAGTGTCTCGTGCTTGTGGCGGTCATCCTGCTGGCGGGCCTGTTCGGTCTGCTGTTCCGCCGCGGCATCGGCCGAGGAAGCGGGCGGCGGCGCGGGCTGGTCGTCTTCGTGTTCCTCATTGATGATGCGGCGGTTCAGCCGGGCCTCGGTCGCCACCGCGCGCGCGGTGACACCGGCCAGTGGCTTGCGCATGGCAATCGACAGCCCGCGCTCGGCCACAAGGGCAAGGATGAAGATCAGGCTGGCGCGTGTCAGCGCATCAAGCAGGATCTGGCGCGAATCGGTATTGGCCAGCATGGAGTGGACCCAGCGCCCCACAAAGGCCAGGTCCTTGAACAGCGCCATGAAGTTTTCGCCCTGCCGCAGCGCAAGATCGCGCATATGGGTCAGTTCGTTCATGGTTTCACTGCTGATGCTGTCCGGTTCCAGTTCCACATCGGCGGTGGCGGCCGGTTTCTTGGCGGCAGCGGGTGCAGGGGCCGGTGCCGGGGCAATCTGCTGCGCGGGCAGGCCCCTGGCTATGGCATCGAGCGTGCGGGTGAATTCCTCACGCTTCTGCGGGTCGTTCAGGACGGACAGGACCTGCTGGGCCTGCTGGGCGGTGATGACCTGGCCCGTGGCCTGGGCGGGTGTCGCATCCGCCGCATGCGCGGGCGCGATCCAGGGCAGGAGCACAAGCATGAAGGCTGCCAGTATGCGTACGATGCCGGTCCGTCCACCCTGTGTGGGGACGGGTTGGGCGGTAGTCATGGAATGGGCCGACATGCCGATGTTCACCTCCTTTAAATGGCGCGATGCCCGGGTGGTGTGTCCGGGCTCCCCCCATGGCTGCGGCAAAACGCCCGCGCGCAGTCCTGCGGGGGGCTGTCCTGACGTGGCCGGGGAATATGCAATATCATGCAATATCAGGGTAAAAGATTACAAAAGACGGCAGGGTTGCATTCATCAAGGGCCTTTTTTGTCACGTCAGCCCCACTGGGGCGGCGGCTGGGGGGCCGGGGCGCGCGGCTGGCGGCGGATCACGCATGTGCCCGCCAGGATGTCGTGCAGGGCCTGCTTGCGCTGGGTCCACAGGACCATGAGGAAGCCGATGCCCAGAATGAACAGGGAAAGATATTTGCCAAAATACCGTCCCATGGCGCGGGCCACGGTAATGCGGTTGCCATACAGGTCGGTCACCCGCATGCCGCACAGCAGCTTGCCCGGCGTGGCCTGCGCGCGGGATGCTTCGCACAGGATGTAATAGGCGGCGGGGATGAGCAGGGAAAGGATCTCGAACACGCCATTGCCATTCCAGTGCATGTGGGGCGTGGTGGAGGCGATGGTGTAATCGACGGGGTGGATATAGGAGATGCGGTAATCCCCCCCGCTGCCCCCCGTCGATTGCGGATCAAAGATCGTGACCGAAAGGCTGGGCGGCACAAGCAGCAGCCCGAGCAGGGCCAGCACCCCCCACAGCACGATGGAATCGATCAGGTAGGCCACGACCCGCATCCAGAACCCGGCATAGGTCCAGATGGCCTGCGGGTTTGGCTCGGGTCGGAAAAACGGGTTCGTCATGCAGGGCGTTCCTGTCTGGCTGGCATGGATTCAACAGCACAGCAATGCCATTGCTCCAGCCGGAACGGAACAGCAAAAAACGCGGGGCCCGCCGGTGGCCCCGTGCCGACTAGCTGCGGTAGGCGCCGTTGATGTTGATATAGCCGTGCGTCAGGTCACAGCCCCAGGCCTGGGCGGTGCCGTTGGCTAGGCCGATATCGATCGCGATCTCGATTTCCCGGCCCCTCATGTGGGCGACAACGGGGGTTTCGTCATAATCGGGCACCACCGTGCCGTTCTGCGCGATGCAGGTGCCCCCGATGCTGACCGAAAGCGTGTCACGGTTGGCGGGTTCACCACATTTGCCCACCGCCATGACCACGCGGCCCCAGTTGGCGTCTTCCCCCGCGACGGCGGTCTTGACCAGCGGCGAATTGGCAACGGCCATGGCGATGTTGTGGGCGGACTGGTCGGACACGGCGCCGGTGACGGTAATGTGCATCATCTTGGTCACGCCCTCCCCGTCGCGGATGACCAGCAGCGCCAGCTCCAGCAGCAGGGAATCGAGGGCGGTGCGGAATTCCGCCAGTTCCGGTGCGTCCGCCCGCGTCACTTCGGCATTGCCCGCCTGGCCGGTTGCGAACAGCAGCAGCATGTCGGACGTGGAGGTGTCGGAATCCACCGTGATGCAGTTGAAGCTGCGCCTGACGCCATCATCCAGCAGCGCCTGGATCACGCTGGCGGGCAGCTTCGCGTCGGTTGCGACAAAGGCAAGCATGGTGGCCATGTCGGGTGCGATCATGCCGCTGCCCTTGGCAATGCCCTGGATGCGCACGGTGGTCGCCCCGATGCGCGCGACGCGGGTCGCGGCCTTGGGAAAGGTGTCCGTGGTCATGATGCCACGCGCGGCATCGGCCCACCCATGCTCGGACAGGGTGGCGTACAGCCCCGGCAGGGCCACCGAGATCTTTCTGTAGGGCAGGACCTCGCCAATCACGCCGGTGGAGGCGAGGAACACCTCGCTGGCCGCGCAGCCCACCAGGCGGGCGGCATCGGCCGCGTTGGCCTGCGTTGCCTCAAAGCCAGCGCGGCCGGTAAAGACATTGGCGTTGCCCGCATTGACCACCAGCGCGCGCGCCCGGCCATCGGCCATGGCGGCACGGCACCAGTCCACCGGCGCGCCGGGGCATTTGCTGCGGGTATAGACACCCGCCACCGTCGTGCCCGGCGCGAATTCCGCCATGACCAGGTCAGTGCGCCCCCTGTAGCGGATGCCGGCTTCGGTCGCGCCAAAGCGCACGCCCGCCAGCGGCGGCAGTTCGGGCAGGGGCCGGGAAAGGGGGGAGACGGGCAGGGCATTGGCCATGGTCGGTCACGATCCTGTGGTAAGGCGGCGGCAGGGCAGGCGGGGAAAACAATGCCGCCGGGCAACCCGTGGGGCTGACCCGGCGGCGGCCCGGATCAGTGGGCGGCACCCGGCTGGGTTTCGGGCAGCGGCTTGCCATCGGGGCCGAAGCGGACAACCTTGACCTGTGACAGGGCGTTGCTCACGGCCTTCTGCACGCCTTCCTGGATCAGCTTCTGGCGGATCTGGTCGCGCATGGCGTCAAGCGTGGGGGTGGGGGCGGTGCGCTTGCCCAGCACCTGGATCACATGCCAGCCGTACTGGGTGTGTACCGGGGTCTGGCTGAAGCTGTTGGGCTGCATGGCCGATGCCGCATCCCAGAAGGTGGGCAGCATGTCACCCTTCTTGAACCAGCCCAGGTCGCCGCCATTCTGCTTGGCCGAACCGGGATCGGTGGACAGCTTGGTGGCCAGCTGGCCGAAATCGGCACCAGCCTTGAGCTGCTTGATGATGTCGTTGGCTTCCGCCTCGCTCTTGACCAGGATGTGGCGGGCGTGGACTTCCTCCGCGCCGGGCTTGTTGGCGTAATTCTGGTCGTAATAGGTCTTTACGGCCTCATCCGTCAGCGTGGGGGCCACCTGGGCGGACAGGTAGGCATTCTGCAGCGCGTTCTGCGCGGCCTGCTGCATCTGCTGCTGCACGTCGGGCTGCTTGTCCAGCCCGGCCTTGGCGGCGGCGATCTGGATGGCGCGCTGGTCAACCAGCTGGTTGAGCAGGATCGGCACGATGATGTTGTCGGGCAGCTTGCGCAGCTGCTCGGGCATGCTGGCCATGGCCTGGCGCACGTCATTGAGGCGGATGTCCTGCCCGTTCACGCTGGCCAGCACCGGATTCTGGTCCGCCGTGCCGGCAGCGGCCGGCTTGGCCGCCACAGGCGCGGGGCCAGCTGCGAGTGCGGGAGGAATAATGAAGGAGGAAGCAAGCAGGGCCATCGTTGCGACAGCCTTTGCCGGACTGATAGTCCGCATGTGCAAAAAACCCTAGTTATGAACGCGTTCGGCGGGCATCATGGCGAAGGGCGGCCCGGCCTGCAAGGCCCGGATGTCAGATGGCGGCTTCCCCCGCTTCTTTCGTGGCCCTGCTGTCCATCGGTTGACCCGTGGCGGCGTGGGTCCTATCTCATGGTTCCGCGCGAGAATTTTATCCGCCAAGCCTGCCTCCGCGCCCGCCGGTCCGTCGCGGGCGGGCGGGACTGTCATTCCGGGAAGGTCTTCATGTTCGCCAGTATTGCCCGCGCCCTGTTCGGAACCGCCAATGACCGGGCACTGAAATCCTATCAGCGGCGCGTACCCGCGATCAACGCGCTGGAGCCGCAGATCCAGGCGCTGGATGACGCCGCCCTTGCCGCCAGGACGCCCGAATTCCGTGCCCGCCTGGCAAAGGGCGAAACGCTGGATGCCCTGCTGCCCGAAGCCTTTGCCGTCTGCCGCGAGGCGGCAAGGCGCGTGCTGGGCATGCGCCATTTCGATGTGCAGCTGATTGGCGGCATGGTCCTGCATGATGGCAAGATTGCGGAAATGCGCACCGGTGAGGGCAAGACCCTTGTCGCCACGCTTGCCGTCTATCTCAGCGCGCTGGCGGGGCAGGGCGTGCATGTGGTGACCGTGAACGACTACCTGGCCAGCCGCGATGCCGAGCAGATGGGCAGGCTTTACGCCTTCCTTGGCCTGAGCGTGGGCGTGGTCGTGCCCAACATGCCCGAGGATGAGCGCCGCGCCGCCTACCGGGCCGATATAACCTACGGCACCAACAACGAATTCGGCTTCGACTACCTGCGCGACAACATGAAGTACCGCGTGGAGGACATGGTCCAGCGTCCCTTCCACCACGCCATTGTCGATGAAGTCGATTCGATCCTGATCGACGAGGCGCGCACCCCGCTCATCATCTCCGGCCCGGCCGAGGACAGTTCCAGCCTGTACCGCGCGGTGGACGAGGTGATGGTCGCCCTGGTGGCGGACCCGGAAGCGTATGAAAAGGACGAAAAATTCCGCTCCGTCATCCTGACGGAAAAGGGTGCCGAGCAGGTGGAGGACCTGCTGCGCGGCGCGGGCGTGCTGCATGACGGCGGCCTGTACGACAGCCAGAACGTGGCGGTGATCCATCACGTCCAGCAGTCGCTGCGCGCCCATACGCTGTTCACGCGCGACGTGGACTACATCGTGCGCGGTGGCAAGGTGATCATCATCGACGAGTTCACCGGCCGCATGATGGAGGGCCGCCGCTATTCCGACGGCCTGCACCAGGCGTTGGAGGCCAAGGAACATGTCGAGGTCCAGCAGGAAAACCAGACCCTGGCCTCCATCACCTTCCAGAACTATTTCCGCATGTATCCCCGCCTGTCGGGCATGACCGGCACGGCCATGACCGAGGCGGACGAGTTCGCCGATATCTACAAGCTCGAAGTCATCGAGATCCCGACCAACCTGCCCGTCGCCCGCAAGGACGATGATGACGAGGTCTACCTGACCGCGCGCGAGAAATACGAGGCGGTGGCCGCCCTGATCAAGGAGATCAGCGCCACGTCCGGCCAGCCGGTTCTGGTGGGCACGACCTCGATCGAGAAGAGCGAGTACCTGTCCTCCCTGCTGCGCCGCAACGGCATCCAGCACAACGTGCTCAATGCCCGCTTCCATGAGCTGGAGGCCGAGATCGTGGCCCAGGCGGGCGCGCCGGGTGCCATCACGATCGCCACCAACATGGCCGGCCGCGGCACCGACATCAAGCTGGGTGGCAATGTGGACATGCTGATCCACCAGCGCCTGGCCGGGATCGAGGACCCTGAAGAGCGCGCCCGGCGCGAACAGGAACTGCGCGAGACGGTGGCCCGCGATCACGATATCGTGCGCAAGGCGGGTGGCCTGTACGTGATCGGCACCGAACGCCATGAAAGCCGCCGCATCGACAACCAGCTGCGCGGGCGTGCCGGGCGGCAGGGTGATCCGGGCAATTCGCGCTTCTTCATTTCGCTTGAGGACGACCTCATGCGCATCTTCGGCACCGACCGCATGGGCAACATGCTGCAGAAGCTGGGGCTGAAGGAAGGCGAGGCCATTGTCCACCCGTGGATCAACAAGGCCCTGGAGCGCGCGCAGAAGAAGGTCGAGGCCCGCAACTTCGACATGCGCAAGAACACGCTCAAATATGACGACGTGATGAATGACCAGCGCAAGGAGGTCTATGCCCAGCGCCGGGAATACATGGCGGCCGAGGACCTTTCGCCCATCATCACCGAAATGCGCGAGGACGTGATCCATGACATGGTCACCCGTCGCATCCCCGAGAAATCCTTCCCCGAGCAGTGGCTGAAGGATGAACTGGCGCAGGACGTGCAGACCACGCTCAACCTGAGCCTGCCCATTGCGGAATGGGCGAAGGAAGATGGCGTGGACGCAGGCGTCGTGACCGAACGGATCGAGCAGGCGGCCGCCCAGTCACAGGCCAGCCGGGCCGCCAATTTCGGCCCTTCCGTCATGCGTTATGTTGAAAAGCAGGTACTGCTCACCACCTTTGACGCGGTATGGAAGGAACACCTGCTGGCGCTGGACCAGCTGCGTCAGGGCATCGGCCTGCGCGCCTATGGCCAGAAGGACCCGCTGAACGAGTTCAAGCACGAGGCGTTCGAACTGTTCCACGCCATGCTCGATCACCTGCGGGTGCGTGTCACCTCCACCATGGCGCGGGTGGAAATGGCGCCGCCGCCCATCGACAACCCGTTTGCCGGTGTGGCCGAAATCCATTCCGACCCCGAGGTGCCGGGGCTGGAAAACGAGCCGGGCCCCGGTCTCATGCCCGATGCCACGGGCCGCCAGCCGGACCCGGCCATGGCGACCCCCATCGGCGGGGCCGCGATCATGCCCGATGATCCGTCAAGCTGGGGCGAGGTCTCGCGCAATGCGGTCTGTCCCTGCGGGTCGGGCAGGAAATACAAGCACTGCCACGGGCGGCTGGTCTGACCGGACCGCCCGTGGCGGACAGGCAGGAACAAGAAACAAGACAGGATTCAGGGACGAACGATGGCGGGTCATTCCCAGTTCAAGAACATCATGCACCGCAAGGGCGCGCAGGACGCCAAGCGGGCCAAGCAGTTTGCCAAGGTCATTCGTGAAATTACCGTGGCCGCGCGCGAAGGCATGCCGGACCCGGCCATGAACCCGCGCCTGCGCGCGGCCATTTCGGCCGCGCGTGAAGTCAACATGCCCAAGGATACGGTCGAGCGCGCGATCAAGAAGGCATCGGGTGCCGGTGGCGGTGACGACTACATGGAAGTCCGGTACGAAGGCTACGGCCCCGCCGGTGTGGCCGTGATCGTGGAGGGGCTGACCGACAACCGCAACCGCACGGCATCCGACGTGCGTGCCGCGTTCTCCAAGCATGGCGGCTCGCTGGGGGAGACGAACTCGGTCTCCTTCATGTTCACCCGTCTGGGCGTGATCACCTATCCGCTGGATGCGGCGAGCGAGGACGACCTGATCGAGGCGGGGCTTGAGGCCGGGGCCGAGAATGTCGAGACCGTGGACGGCATGCACGAGGTGACCTGTCCGGTCGAATCGTTCTTTGCCGTGCGCGACGCGCTGGAAACCCGCTTTGGCGAACCCGCTTCGGCCAAGCTGGACTGGCGGCCGGGCAACACGGTGGAACTGGACGAGGACAAGGCGCGCAGCGTGTTCAAGCTGATCGACACGCTGGAGGACCATGACGACGTGCAGGCCGTGTACGCCAATTTCGATCTGCCGGACGACGTGGCCGAAAAGCTTTCGGCCTGAGCGGGCCTGTGGTCCGTATCCTGGGCATTGACCCCGGCCTGCGTTTTACCGGCTGGGGGGTGATCACGGCGCAGGGCAACCGGCTGACCCATGTGGCCGATGGGGTGATCGCCACCGACTCGGCGCTGGGTGTGCCGGAGCGGCTGCGCCACCTGCATGATGCCCTGCTGGAACTGGCCCGCAACTTCGCCCCCGATGAAGCGGCGGTGGAGGAAACCTACGTCAACCGCAACGGGTCTGCTACGCTGAAGCTGGGCTATGCCCGTGGCGTGGGGCTGCTGGTGCCGATGCTGCTGGATATTCCCGTGGCCGAATACGGGGCGAAAACGGTCAAGCGCGCGGTTGTGGGCACCGGGGCCGCAACCAAGGAACAGGTCAGCATGATGGTACGCCGTATCCTGCCCACTGCCCTGCTCAAACGCGCGGATGCGGCGGATGCGCTGGCCGTGGCGATCTGCCATGCCCATCACCGCACCAGTGCGGCCCAGATTGCCCGCGCCACGAGGATGGCATGATCGCGCAGCTGCGTGGCCTGCTGGCGCAGGTGGAGGCCGATCGCTGCGTGATTGACGTAGGCGGTGTCGGCTATCTGGTGCAGGCATCCAGCCGCACGCTGGCGGTGCTGCCCCAGCCGCCGGAACTGGCGCTGGTGCTGGTGGAGACCGTGGTGCGGGAGGACGCGATCCTGCTGTATGGCTTTGCCGAGGCCTCCGAACGCGCATGGTTCCGGTTGCTGACCACGGTGCAGGGGGTGGGGGCCAAGGTGGCGCTGGCCATCCTGTCGGTCCTGCCGCCGCCTGAACTCATGATGGCGATCGGATCAGGTGACAAGACCATGCTCACCCGCGCAGGCGGTGTGGGCGCGCGGCTGGCCCAGCGCATCGTGACCGAACTGCGCGACAAGTGCGAGGGCATGCCCACTGGCATGGTTGCCACCGGGGGCGGGGTGCCGGGTGTTACCATCACGCGGCCCACCGCGCACAGCGTTGCGGCGGATGCGGTCCTGGCGCTGTCCGGCCTTGGCTTCAGGCGTGGGGAGGCGCAGCCGGTGGTGGAACGGGTGATCGAACGGCATGAAGGCCAGGTGGACCTTGATATCGTGATCCGTGACGCGCTGAAGGAACTGGCCCGATGAGCGACCGGCCGGAGCGCGAGATCGACGCCCGCCGGGGCGAGGAAGATGGCGGCGAAGGCACGCTGCGCCCCCAGACGCTGGATGATTTTACCGGCCAGAAGGCCAGCCGTGAAAACCTTGCCATCTTCATCGCCGCCGCTCGCCAGCGCGGTGATGCGCTGGACCATGTGCTGCTGCACGGCCCGCCGGGACTGGGCAAGACCACGCTGGCCCAGATCGTGGCGCGTGAACTGGGTGTGGGGTTTCGCGCCACATCCGGCCCGGTCATCCAGCGCGCGGGGGATCTGGCGGCGATCCTGACCAACCTCCAGCCGCGCGACGTGCTGTTCATCGACGAGATCCACCGCCTGCATCCCGCCATCGAGGAAGTGCTCTATCCGGCGATGGAGGATTTCCAGCTTGACCTGATCATTGGCGAGGGACCGGCCGCGCGCTCCGTGCGGATCGACCTTGCCCCCTTCACGCTGGTGGCGGCCACCACGCGCGCCGGCCTGCTGGCCACCCCCCTGCGGGACCGTTTCGGCATCCCGCTGCGGCTGGTGTTCTACACGCCCGAGGAACTGTGCCAGATCGTGACACGGGGCGCGCGCAAGCTGGAATTCGACCTGACACCGGAAGGGGCGGAGGAAATTGCCCGCCGCTCCCGCGGGACGCCGCGTATCGCGGGCAGGCTCCTGCGCCGGGTACGTGACTTTGCCGCCGTGGCACGGGCCGGGCGGGGACCCGTGGACCGGGCGCTGGCCGATGCCGCCCTGTCGCGCCTGGAAGTTGATTCGATGGGGCTGGACGGCATGGACCGCCGTTACCTGCGCCGCATTGCCGAATATCATCATGGTGGCCCGGTGGGGGTGGAGACACTGGCCGCGGCCCTGGCCGAGGCCCGTGATACGCTGGAGGACGTGATCGAGCCTTACCTGATACAGGAAGGGCTTGTGCTGCGGACAAGCCGCGGGCGCATGCTGGGTGAGCGGGGCTGGCGGCATCTGGGCCTGCAGCCGCCCGCCCGCACGCCCGGACAGGGTGACCTGCTGGGGGATGGAATCGATGGTGGAACATAAGATCGACTTCCGTATCTACTACGAGGATACGGACGCGGGTGGCGTGGTCTATCACGCCCGCTACCTTGGCCTGGCGGAACGCGCCCGGACCGAGGCCATCCGCGCGCAGGGGCGTTCGGCGTCCGATCTGCTGGGTGAATACGGGCTGGCCTTCGTGGTCCGCCATGCCGCCATCGATTACCGCGCGCCGCTGCGGCTTGATGATGTGGTGCGCATCACGACTCGCCTGACCGAACTGGGGGCGGCAAGCTGCCGGCTGTGGCAGGACTTCCACCGCGTCGGGAACGAAGGGGGGCCGGGTTGCGGCACGCTTGATGTCCGTCTGGCCTGCGTGCGGGCGGCAGACGGGCGCGCTGCCCGATTTCCGCCGCCTTGGCGTGATCTGCTGCGCGCACTGGTCGCCTGAACACCATCAAGTCATGCATTGAGCATGGTCTTTTCGTGTCATGGGTTGACCGTGATGCAAGGCTGTGCGGAAAGCGGGTTGGCCGTGACTTGCTAAACGGGCAATCTTCGTGTTTGTGCGAACGGTCAAGGTGGGCAGGAGGCATATTTGGACCAAGCGGTTAGTGCGGCGAATCTGGGGGCTGCAGCAGGCGATCTGTCGATGTGGGCATTGTTCATGCACGCATCCATTGTCGTGAAGCTGGTAATGATCGGCCTGGTAAGCTGCAGTGTGATTGTCTGGGCAATCATTTTCGACAAATTCATGACCGTCCGCCGGGTCAACCGGCAGGCCAATGATTTCGAGGAACGGTTCTGGGCTGGCGGCAGCCTGGAGGATCTGTACGAATCCGATGGCGCGAAGCCCGTCCACCCCATGGCGGCGGTTTTCGGCGCGGCCATGGGGGAATGGCGGCGGTCGTCGCGCATATCCGGCATCGACCTGGTGCATGGCGGCGTGCAGGATCGCGTCAACCGCGCCATGGCCATCACCATAACGCGGGAGATGGACCGGCTGAACCGCTGGATCATCTTCCTGGCCACCATCGGGCCGGTGGCGCCGTTTATCGGCCTGTTCGGCACGGTGTGGGGCATCATGCATGCCTTTGGCTCGATCGCGGCCATGCACAACACCAACCTCTCGGTCGTGGCCCCCGGTATTTCGGAAGCGCTGTTCGCAACCGCCATTGGCCTGGTCACGGCCATTCCGGCCGTGATCGCCTATAACGTGATCAGCAACAGCATGAGCGTGTTCGAGGACCGGCTGGATGCCTTCGGTACCGAATTCGCCGCCATCCTGTCGCGTCAGTCCGAAGAGAGGGGGGCGTAAGCATGGGGGCAAGCCTGGGCGACCTGCGTGGGCGGCGGCGCAAGCGGCGGCCCATGGCGGATATCAACGTCACGCCGCTGGTTGACGTGATGCTGGTGCTGCTCATCATTTTCATGGTGACGGCACCGATGATGACAAGCGGCGTGAACGTGGACCTGCCCAAGACGGATGCGGCGCCGGTCAATACCGACACCAAGCCCATTACCGTCTCGATCCGGTCCAATGGCGACCTGTACCTGGGTGATGATCCCGTCTCCCAGGACCAGCTGGTGGACCAGCTGAAGGCCGCGTCCCAGAACGACCGTGAGCACCGTATTTTCGTGCGTGGTGATTCGCACATCGATTATGGTCGGGTGATGCAGATCATGGGCCAGATCACGGCGGGCGGATTCACGCATGTGGCCCTTCTTGCCCAGCAGCCGCCCGGCGGCGGCCACTGACCTGAACCGGATATCGGGAGCCGTCTGACCGTGGTGCCACCGCGTCGCTCTGAACGCATCCTCATGCGGCGTTCCGTCCTGGTTTCGGGCGGGCTGCATGTGGCCCTGCTGCTGACCGTTCTGCTCAGGCTGCCGGTGCCGGTTCCCCCCGAACCGCCACCGCCGCCCACGATCGAGATGGAATTTGCCGCCGATACCGGCACGTCCACCCCGCACAAGGGCGATAAACCGGCCCCCAAGCCCGCACCGGCCCCGGCACCGGTCAGGCAGGAAGCGCCCCCCGCGCCGACACCGCCCGAAAAGGCACCGAATGAGGAAGCGGCCCCCCCGCCGCCTCCGCCGCCGCCCATGCCGCCACCGCAGCAGGCGCCAAGGCCCGTGCCCGACGCACCGACCCCGCCGCGTGAGCAGCAGCCTTCGCCCGATGCGGTCAGGCTGCCGCCCACGCCAGCCAAGGCCGCGCCCGCGCAGGCGCATGCGCCCGTGCCCCCATCCGCCCAGCCGGACCCGACAGCGGCGCCAAAGGTGCAGGAACAGTCACGCACGACCCAGCCCAACGAGGCGAAGAAGCATGTACCGGACACGCATTCCCTGCTGGCAACGCTTGATTCCTTCCGCGCGGACCAGAAGCAGACCCACCCGCCCAAGGCCCGCGCCAACCCGCTGCAGGGTGGCGCGCCCGATGGGGGGGGCACACCGGATGGGGATATTACCAGTGCCCTGACCTCTACCGAGCAGAAGGCGATCGGCAGTGCCGTGCGCCGCTGTTATTCGGAGGATACGGCCGCGCGTAACTATGCCCAGTTCGTGGCGCATCTGGTCGTGACCGTGGATGAGACCGGCACGGCGCGGCTGGTGGAATTCGCACCGCAGACACAGGCCCAGATGGCATCGGACCCGTCATACCGCGCCCTGGCGGAACGCGCGCGTGATGCGGTGCTCAGCCCCACCTGTGCCAAGCTGCCGATTCCGCAGAACCTGCTGGGCCAGACCAGACAACTGAAATTCGTATTCCGTCCCTGACTTGCAGCGGACGAAGGCGAGGAGAGGAAGATGACGTCAAGAAGCGTAAAGCCACTGATCCCCGATGAGGATGCAGCCCGGCTGGCAGCCGCATTCAGCCGGCGTGGTTTCATGGGCGCGGGTGTGGCGGGGGGGCTTATGGCCACGCCCCTGTTCACGGCGGGTGCGGCCCACGCGCAGGCCGCGGGGGAGGCCGAGATTACGGTGGACCAGGCCCGTACGGCGCCGATTCCCATTGTCCTGCCCTCGCTTGGCAGTGGGGTGGCCCAGCAGGTTACCGATGTGATCTCGGCCGACCTTGGCAATTGCGGGCTGTTCCGCCCCATCAGCGCCAGCATGCCGCAGGGCACGCCGGATTTTGCATCCTATAAATCCATGGGCGCGCGTGCCGCCGTGACCGGCAAGGTCGTGGAGCAGGGCAGCTCCCTGCGGGTGGAGTTCCGCCTGTGGGATGTGCTGGTGGGCAAGCAGATCCAGGGCACGGCCTATACCGCCGCAGCCCAGGACTGGCGTCGCATCGCGCATGTGATTGCTGATGTGATCTATAACCGCATGCTGGGCGAGCAGGGCTATTTCAACACCCGCATCGCCTATATCGCGCGTTCCGGCCCGCGTGCACACCAGACCACGCGGCTGGCCATCATGGATCAGGATGGCGCCGACAGCCGTTATCTGACCAACGGCCAGTGGCTGACCCTGACGCCGCGCTTCAATCCGGCCAATAGTGAACTGGCGTTCATGTCATACGCCAACTACAGGCCGCGCGTTTACCTGTTCAACCTCAATACCGGGCAGCAGCGCCTGCTTGGTGACTTCTCCGGTATTTCATTCGCACCCCGCTTCGCGCCCGATGGCCGCTCCGTCATCCTGTCGGTTACGCGTGGCGGCGGGTCCGATATCTACCTGGTGGACCTTGCCAATATGTCGCGGCGGCAGCTGACCGCCTCTGGCGCGATTGACACCAGTCCCTCGTTCAGTCCCGACGGGTCACAGATTGTGTTCAACTCCGACCGCGGCGGTTCCCCGCAGCTTTATATCATGAGTGCATCGGGCGGGGATGCGAAGCGCATTTCCTATGGTCACGGCCAGTATGGTTCGCCCGTCTGGTCGCCGCGTGGCGATCTGATCGCGTTCTCGCGTATTGCCAATGGCAGTTTTTCACTTGGTGTAATGGCGCCTGATGGCACGGGGGAGCGGATTCTGACCCAGGGCTTTACCGTGGAAAGCCCGGCTTTCTGCCCCAATGGCCGTGTCCTGGCCTTCTGCCGGCAGAGCGCGGCGGGCAGTGGTGGTGCCGGATTTGCAACAGGTATCAGCACAATCGACATTACCGGCTTCCATGAACGCGCGCTTCCGGCGGGCAGCGCGTCCGACCCCACATGGTCGCCGCTAAATAAATAATAAATATCAATGTGTTGGACAAATAACGGATCGTGATCCCCGCCTTGGGCGGGTGGCCGGTATGTGTTTGTCCAACATTGACGAAGGCGCGGTTTCCCGTCTATGCTGATGCCGGTTTCCAGCGATCGCGAGTTTCTGTTTTACAGTTTGTTTGGCAGGGCGCAACGAGACTCGGGACCGTTCCATATTTAAATCCGGAAATTCAACAACTGGTTTCGAACAAAGAAACCGATCCAGGATCAAAAGTAATGAAACTGAAGCTTCTTGGTGCGGCCGGCATGGCCCTTTTCCTCGCTGCCTGTTCCGATCACGCGGACAAGAACGTGAACACGGGCGCAGCCACGCAGCAGGTCGGCCCGGCGCCGGGCAGCGAGGCTGATCTGGTCGCGACGGCGGGTGACCGCGTGCTGTTCGCGCTGAAGCAGAGCACGCTGTCCAGCGATGCGAAGGCGGAACTCGACAAGCAGGCCGCATGGCTGGCCAAGTACCCGCAGGTGCATGTGCAGATTGCCGGTAACTGCGATGATCGCGGCACCGAAGAATACAACATCGCCTTGGGTGAGCGCCGTGCGAACGCCGCACACGACTATCTGGTGGCGAAGGGTGTCGATGCCTCGCGCATGACCACCATCTCCTACGGCAAGGACCGTCCGACCGCTGTTGGTGACGACGAGGCTTCCTGGGCCCAGAACCGTAACGCCATCACGGCGGTACAGTAACGCTCTGCTCCCGCTTTCTCTGGCGTGGCAGTATGGAACCGGCCGGGCGCTTATCGCTCGGCCGGTTTTGTTTCAGGCAGGCATGCATAGTTGTCAGAAGGGGTTTGGTTCATGCGATCTGTAATGTCAGGTTTCCTTTCAGTGGCTTCCCGTTCCCGGCTGTGGGGCAGGATGGGCATGCTGGCAGGGGGTATGGCGCTGCTGGCCGGTACGGGCGTGGCATGGGCCGGTGACAACGGCAACCTGACCCTGCAGCTTCTGGACCGGGTCAACACGCTGGAGCAGGAAACGCGCGACATGCGTGGCCAGATCGACCAGCTGACCAATCAGGTCCAGCAGCAGAACGCGGCCATGAGCAAGCAGATCGAGGACATGAATTTCGCCATGCAGCATGGCCATGGCGGCACGGGTGGGACGGGACTTGCGGCACCCGTGGCGGCGGACACGGCCGCGCCCGCGCCCGTAGCGGCTGCCCCCGCGGCGAAGCGCAGCGCGGATGATCTGCTCAAGGCTGGCAATGACGCGCTGATGCAGCAGGATTATGCGGCCGCCCAGACCGATGCGCAGCAGGTGCTTTCCGGTCCCAGGTCACCCAGGCAGGTAGATGCGCAGTACCTGCTGGCCCAGTCGCTGGCGGGGCAGAAGCAGTACCGCCAGTCGGCCCTTGCCTATTACGATGCGTATAACCGTGCCCCCCACGGCGCGCGCGCGCCCAGCGCCCTGCTGGGGGTTGCGGCAACGCTGGTGGCGTTGAACGACAGGGCATCGGCCTGTCAGGCGCTGGACAAGCTGGCCAGTGAATTTCCCGAACCCGCGCCGCGCATCAAGTCGGCGGAACAGGTCTATCGCAAGCGCGCCAAGTGCAGCAGCTGAATGCCCGGCCAGCCGCATGGCCCGGCTGAACCGCTGGGGTTGAGGCAGTTCGCCCCGGTCATGGCGGCCCTTGGCCCCTGGCCGGGCCATGGCGTGCCGGTTGCGGTTGCGGTATCGGGCGGGGCGGACAGCATGGCGCTGGCGGTACTGGCCCGGCAGTGGCGGCCCGATGTGGTCGGGCTTGTGGTTGATCATGGCCTGCGCGCCGAATCCCGGCGGGAGGCGGAGCAGACCATAGGCCGCCTGTCCGCCCTTGGCCTGTCCGCGCGCCTGCTGGTGCTGGAGGGGCTGGAACGCGGCCCCCGCATGGCCGAGCGTGCGCGGCGGATGCGCTATGCGGCGCTGTCTGCCGCCTGTCGTGAAATCGGGGCGCTGGACCTGCTGGTGGCGCACCATGCGGGCGATCAGGCCGAAACGGTCATGATGCGTCAGCATGCCGCAAGCGGGGATGACGGGCTGGCTGGCATGGCGCTGGTAACCCCCATGCATGATGTCCGGCTTGTCCGGCCCCTGCTGTCCTTTGCCAAGCCTGCCCTGTACGCCACGGTGCGCGCGGCGGGTCTGGCATGGGTGGAGGACCCGTCCAATGCCGACCTGCGCACCGGACGGGCCCGGGCGCGGCAGGCTCTGGCACAGGATGCGGGGCGGGATGCGGCACTGAAGGCGCAGGCCCTGCAGGCGGGACAGGCCCGCATGGAGCGTGACCGGGCAGATGCGTGCTGGCTGGCCAGCCATGCCCGCTTTCACCCTGGCGGCTGGGTGGTGCTGCCCGCGGGTCTTGCGCCGCCGCGTATCCTGTCCGCCCTGGTCCGGGTGGTGGGCGGCCATGACTATCCCCCCGACCGCACGCGTATCAATTTACTGGCACAGGCCCCACAACCCGCGACGCTGGCAGGCGTTGCCATCATGCCATGGCGGGACGGGCAGTGGCTTGTCGCGCGTGAGGAAGCGGCCATGGCGCCACGGATGCCCGCGTGGACGGAATGCGTATGGGACCGGCGTTTCGTGCTGCGTGCGGGCAGCCTGCCGCCGGATTGCGCCATGGGGGCGGCCGGTGCCGTGGCATCATGGTGGCCTGCCAGGCGCGGCCGGCCGGTCTGGCCCGCGCGCGTGCTGCGCACGCTTCCCGCGCTGTGGCACGGGGGGCGGGTTGTGGCCGTGCCCCATATGGGCGTGTGCACGCAGGGTGGCATGGCGGATGCGGTTTTTGTGAACCATCCCCCCCAGCCGGTTCTGCCGGGCGCGCGGTTTGGGGGCGAGACGGGGAATGCTGTATAAAAGGTAATGGATTGGGGGTGTGAATATCCCTTGATCGTCCTATGTATGATAGAACGTAGTGAACGTGGCGTCTGCTCGTCCGCCTGATCCGGGGCGATGGTGGAGGGGCCAGCGGATGGAACAGTAGGCAAGATGAACAATTTTGGTCGTAACCTGGCCCTGTGGGTTATCATCATCGTCCTGTTGCTGCTGCTGTTTAACGTTTTCCAGCCGGGAAGCGTGCAGCATGCATCGCAGGAACTGGCATATTCCGATTTCATCGGGGACGTGAACAGCGGCCATGTGCGCTCCGTGGTGGTGCAGGAACATAATATTACCGGCACCCTGACCGATGGCACATCGTTCGATACCTATGCGCCGCAGGACCCGACCCTGATCCCCCGCCTGACGGAAAAGGGGGTTGAGGTCGCGGCCAAGCCGCTGGAGAACGATACCAATCCCTTCCTGCGCTACCTGATCAACTATGCGCCGCTGCTGCTGATGGTGGGGGCATGGATCTTCATCATGCGCCAGATGCAGTCCGGCGGTGGCCGTGCCATGGGCTTTGGCAAGTCGCGCGCCCGGATGCTGACCGAAAAGCAGGGGCGCGTCACGTTTGATGACGTGGCGGGCATTGATGAAGCCAAGGGTGAACTGCAGGAGATTGTAGACTTCCTGCGCGATCCGCAGAAATTCACCCGCCTGGGCGGCAAGATCCCCAAGGGCGTGCTGCTGGTCGGCCCCCCCGGCACCGGCAAGACGCTGCTGGCCCGTGCCATCGCGGGTGAGGCGAACGTGCCGTTCTTCACCATTTCCGGTTCCGACTTCGTGGAAATGTTTGTCGGTGTCGGTGCATCGCGTGTCCGTGACATGTTCGAGCAGGGCAAGAAGGCAGCCCCCTGCATCATCTTCATTGATGAAATCGACGCCGTTGGCCGCCATCGTGGCGCGGGCCTGGGCGGTGGCAACGACGAGCGCGAGCAGACGCTGAACCAGATGCTGGTCGAGATGGACGGGTTTGACAGCAATGAGGGCGTGATCCTGATTGCCGCGACCAACCGCCCCGACGTGCTGGACCCCGCCCTGCTGCGGCCCGGCCGCTTTGACCGGCAGGTGGTGGTGCCCAATCCCGATGTGGCGGGGCGCGAGAAGATCCTGCGCGTGCACATGCGCAAGGTGCCGCTGGCCTCCGACGTGGACCCCAAGGTCATTGCCCGTGGCACGCCCGGCTTCTCCGGTGCGGATCTGGCCAATCTTGTGAACGAAGCGGCCCTGATGGCCGCCCGTCTGGGCAAGCGCACCGTTGCCATGCTGGAGTTCGAGAACGCCAAGGACAAGGTGATGATGGGGGCCGAGCGCCGGTCCCTGGTCATGACCGAGGACGAGAAGAAGATGACCGCCTATCACGAGGGTGGCCATGCGCTGGTCGGTATCCTGACCCCCGGCTCCGACCCCGTGCACAAGGCGACCATCATACCGCGCGGCCGGGCGCTGGGCATGGTGATGAGCCTGCCGGAAAAGGACCGCTATTCCGAAAGCCGGTCGTGGTGCATCGGCAAGCTGACGCTGGCCATGGGCGGCCGCGCGGCCGAGGAAATCATATTTGGTCCCGACAATGTCTCCACGGGTGCATCGGGTGATATCAAGATGGCGACCGACGTGGCGCGCCGCATGGTGACCGAATGGGGCATGAGTGAAAAGCTGGGCATGGTCGCCTATGGCGGCAACGGGCAGGAAGTCTTCCTGGGCCATAGTGTCACGCAGAACAAGAATGTGTCCGAGGAGACGGCGCGCGAGATCGACAACGAAGTGCGCAAGCTGATCGATGCCGCCTATGACCGCGCCCGCACCCTGCTGCTTGATCACATTGACCAGCTGCACATGCTGGGTTCCGCCCTGCTGGAATATGAAACCCTGACGGGTGAGGAAATCCGGCAGGTGCTGCGTGGCGAGAAGATCGAGCGCGTGGTGGTGGATGACCCGATGCCTGAAAACCGGCGTCCGTCCGTGCCGCCTTCGGCTCCCTCGGCTCCCGTCGCACCACTGCCCGCCCCCAAGGCTGATGATGGCGTGGGTGCGGCGCCAGCAGGCTAGTCCGTCGGGTCATGGGGTGGAAAACATGGCGGGATGGCCAATGGCTGTCCCGCCATGTCTGTCTGTACCACATCATAACCCGACCGGCAGGATGAAGGCATGGATGACCGGCTGATCGAACCCCTTGCGCTGCTGCATGGCCGTGCCGCGGCGCAGGCCGTGGCAGGACGGCAGGCGCGCTGGCTGGCGGGCGGCCCGCATGCCTACGCGCTGGCCCGGCTGCTGGGGGGCGAGGGTGCGGGGCAGATCGTGCCTGCCGGCGCCATTCCCTCCCCATGGGCGCAGGCTGCCCTGCGGGTCAGCCTGCCCGCGCCCGATGCGGGCCTGCCACCGGGGCCACAGGTCATGGGGATCATCAACGTGACCCCTGACAGCTTCAGTGACGGGGGCAGGCATTACCATGCGGGCCCGGCGCTTGAATCCATACAGGCCATGCATGCGGCCGGTTGCCGGATTGTTGATATCGGCGGCGAGAGCACCCGCCCCGGTGCGCCCGCCGTGGCGGCGGATGAGGAATGGCGGCGGATTGGCCCGGTCATCCAGGCGGTCAGGGCCAGTTCCGCGCTGTCGGGCCTGCTGCTGTCCATCGATACGCGGCAGGCGTCGGTCATGGACCGTGCGCTGGATGCCGGGGCCGATGTGATCAATGACGTTTCCGCCCTGACCCATGACCCGGCGGCCCGTGCGGTGGTGGCGCGGCATGGCTGTCCGGTCATGCTCATGCACATGCGTGGCACGCCCGCCACCATGGCGCACCATACGGCTTATGATGACGTGGCGGTGGATGTGCTGCGTGAACTTTCAGCCCGTGTGGAGGCGGCGGTGGCGGCAGGTATTGCGCGCACGCGGATCCTGATTGACCCCGGCATCGGGTTTGCCAAGACGGTGGCGGGCAACCTGGACCTGCTGGCGCGCCTGCCGCTTCTGGCCAACCTGGGGTGCCGGGTGGTGATGGGCGTTTCACGCAAGCGGATGCTGGGCGAGATCTGCCACGAACCCGATGCGCTGCTGCGTGATCCGGCCACGGTGGCGGCCAGCCTGCCCGCCATGGTTTTTCCCGATCCCGTGCTGCGTGTGCATAATGTGGGCGCGATGATGCAGGCCATGCGGATCAGCCAGGGGCTGGATCGCCCCTGACAGGTAAGGTAGGTCGATGTACGACACGAACGCAGCTGGAGGCCCCCGGTAAATGGTAAAGACACGCAAGCTTTTCGGCACGGATGGAATTCGGGGTACCGCCAACCGTTTTCCCATGACGGTCGAAGTGGCGCAGAAGCTGGGCCAGGCTGCCGGGCTGCGGTTCATACAGGGCACGCACCGCCATAGCGTGCTGCTGGGCAAGGATACGCGCCTGTCGGGCTACATGATCGAATGCGCGCTGGTGTCGGGTTTCCTGTCGGCCGGCATGGATGTGACGCTGGTAGGCCCCATGCCCACCCCGGCCATCGCCATGCTCACCCGTTCGCTGCGGGCTGACCTGGGGGTCATGATCTCGGCCTCCCATAATCCGTATGGCGATAACGGCATCAAGCTGTTCGGGCCGGATGGCTTCAAGCTGTCGGACGAGACGGAAGCCGGCATCGAGGAAGACATGGGCATGGACCTGACCGACAGGCTGGCCGCCCCTGACCAGATCGGTCGTGCCTCGCGGCTCAATGACGCGGCGGGCCGGTATGTCGAGAATGCCAAGTCCTCCTTCCCGCGCGGGTTGCGGCTGGACGGCCTGCGCATCGTGATCGACTGCGCCAATGGCGCCGCCTATCGTGTTGCCCCCACCGCCCTGTGGGAACTGGGGGCGGAAGTCGTGCGCATCGGCTGCGACCCTGATGGCATCAACATCAATGAAGGCTGCGGCTCCACCCGGCCCGAGGCGCTGTGTGCCGCCGTGCTGCGCCATCGTGCCGATATCGGCATAGCACTGGACGGGGATGCGGACCGGGTGCTGATTTCCGATGAAAAGGGGCGGCTGATCGATGGCGACCAGATCCTGGCGCTGATCTCCACCTCCTGGGCGCGGCAGGGGCGGCTTTCGGGACGGCATATCGTGGCGACCGTCATGTCCAACATGGGGCTGGAGCGCTATCTGCAGACACAGGGGCTGGAACTGGTGCGCACGGCGGTGGGGGACCGCTATGTGGTGGAGAAGATGCGCGAACTGGGCGCCAATATTGGCGGCGAACAGTCCGGGCACATGGTGCTGTCCGATTTCGCCACCACGGGGGACGGGCTGGTCGCGGCCCTGCAGGTACTGGCCGAGGTGGTGGAAACGGGCTGTCCCGCCAGTGCGGTGTGCCGCATGTTCCGGCCCTATCCGCAGATGCTGCGCAACATCCGCTTCGTAGGCAGGAGTCCGCTGCATGACCCGCAGGTGCACGAAGCCCGCAAGGCGGCTGAAAAGCGGCTAGGTGAGCACGGGCGCCTGCTCCTGCGCGAGAGCGGGACCGAGCCCCTGGTGCGTGTCATGGTGGAAGCCGAGGATGAGGCGCTGGTGAAGGACGTGGTGGAGGACATGTGCGAATCCATCAATGCCGTGCAGATGGCGGGCTGAGGCCATGCGCGGGCGCATTCTGATCATGGCGGGAAGCGATAGTGGCGGTGGCGCCGGTATCCAGGCCGATATCAAGACCGTGACGGTACTGGGCGGCTTTGCCATGACCGCCATCACCGCCCTTACGGCACAGGATACGCTGGGGGTGCATGATGTCATGCCGGTCTCCCCTGAATTCATCGTGGCGCAGATGCGCTGCGTGATGGATGACCTGGGGGTGGATGCCTTCAAGAGCGGCATGCTGGACCGGCCGGAAGTGATCGGGGCGATTGCCGCCGTGCTGGTGACATCCGCCGACATACCCTACGTGCTGGACCCGGTCATGGTGGCAAAGGGTGGTGCGCCCCTGCTGCGTGACGATGCGCTGGCAAGCCTGCGCGAGCGGCTGGTACCGCTGGCCACGGTGCTGACCCCCAACCTGCCCGAAGCCGAGGCCCTGCTGGGCCGCCCCATTGCCGGGCGGGGGGAGATGGTGGACGCGGCGCACGACCTGCTGGCCCTTGGCCCGCGCGCCGTGCTGCTGAAGGGGGGGCACATGGAAGGGAATGAACTGGTCGATGTGCTGGTGGAGCAGGGCGGCCGGATGGAGGCGTTTACCGGGTCGCGCATTCCTACCCGCCATACCCATGGCACCGGCTGCACCCTTGCCAGCGCCATCGCCACCGGGCTGGGACAGGGCATGGAACTGCGTGATGCGGTGGTACGGGCGCGCGATTATGTCCGGCGGGCCATTGCCGCGGCTCCGGGTTATGGGGCGGGGGCTGGCCCGCTGAATCATGCGGCAGGATGTGAAAAAAGATATAATTAACTATTTATTAGCTGAATTTGGATTTTTTAATACGATAAACGAATAGAATGCCGCTAACATATCATCAACTTTAGGTTGTTCAAAATATGGCATACACCTATAGGTAGATGTAGAACAAATATCTACTGGATGGTCGATATGCGGATTTTGCTAGTTGAGCCCAATGCCCGGAAAGTCGAAGAGACCACGCGGCATATGGAGAAGGCCGGATTTACGGTCGATCATGTCGACACCGGCCACGATGCCCTGGGGATGTTAAAATCCTATAACTATGATCTGGCGGTCATGAACGTGGACCTGCCCGATGTGGACGGTTTTGAAGTGATCCGCATAAGCCGCGCCGCGCGGGTACCCACGCCGGTCATGGTCTTGGCAGAGGAAAAGAGCGCGACCGCAAAGGTCAGGGCATTTTCCACCGGCGCGGATGATTACGTGACCCGCCCCTACGAATCCATGGAACTGACGGCACGGATGCAGGCGGTCATCCGGCGTTCGAAGGGATATAGCGAGCCGACACTGCGCGCGGGCCATCTGGAACTGTGCCTTGGCAGCCGGGAGGTCAGCGTGCACGGGCAGGGTGTGCACCTGACGGGCAAGGAATACATGATTCTGGAACTGCTTCTGCTGCGCAAGGGCATGGTCCTGACCAAGGATGCCTTCCTCAACCACCTGTATGGCGGCATGGACGAGCCGGAGATGAAGATCATCGATGTCTTCATCTGCAAGCTGCGCAAGAAACTGCAGGGCGCCGGCGCGGGCCAGCTGATCGCCACCGTGTGGGGGCAGGGCTATGTGCTGCGTGATGAAGCCGGCGCCATGCCCACGCCACGCGACAGGACGATGGCGCAGGCCACGACGGCCTGAAAACGGCCAGGCCCCTGAACCACCCGGTCCGCCCACCCCGCAGCCTGCCTGCGCCCCCGATCCGCACAAAGAAAAATGGCAGGTTCCCATAACGGGAACCTGCCAAGGTTTTTAAGTGATGATTCGATATGCGATGCCCCCATCGCCCCTATGGTATGGCATTGGTGTTACCGTTCGAGACATGAGATAAATCAAACTCTGCGGGAATAATGCATATGTTTTTTCCGTCACATCTTTATTCCGCGCGTCGCATGGGACAGGATGCACGCATCAACCAGGATGGAAACAGGCAGCATGTCGATGGGAACAAAAAGGGCGCTGAGACATCTTTATGCAGGCGGCGCATTGCTGCTTGTCGCGTCCACCGGGCTTACAGCGTGCGAAAGCGTGCATGACCAGATTGCGGACAAGGAAAACAGCCTTGCCGCCGCCGGTTTTGTTGCCAGGCCCGCCAATAATCCCGAACGGCAGATGATGCTGCAGAAGCTGCCGCCCAACCGGTTCCTGCAGAAATCCTTCGGGGACCATATGCTCTACATCTATTCCGACCCCAAGGTCTGCAACTGCCTGTATGTTGGCAACCAGGCTGCCTATGGCCGTTACATGTCCTATGTGCAGGCGCAGAATCTGGCTGACCAGCAGCAGATGACGGCGGATATGTACCAAGATGCCTCATGGAACTGGGGCATGTGGGGCTGGGGTGGTGGCTGGGGCGGCCCGTGGGGCGGTGGCTGGTGGTAACAGCCGCCCGAAGCTGCCGCGTGTCACGGAACGGATGAACGGTCAGCCCGGTTTCTGGCGGTGGTCGGCATAGACGATCATCTGCCATGCCTCCTTCGTGCCAAGCCGGTGCGGATGGGCATGGATGGGGGGCAGCAGGTGCCCTTCGGCTACCGCGATTTCCACCCCGCAGCCCACGCAGCGGTAAATGCCGGAATGGGGCGCGACGGTACGGGGGGGATGGATCTTGTCGAATTCAGGGTCGGTCCACAGGTCGATAAACTGTGCGGACTGGTAGAGCGCCATCCCTTTCTCCATAGTTCCCGTCGGTTGTCCGGACTGCCATGCATATGTCAGGCTCCATAAAATTACCTTTAACATACATGTTATGTTTCGCCATGCCGGACTGCCGTGCACTGGCTCCAACGGTTGTATACGCAGCCGGGCAGCGGGGCCATGGCTGAAAGGGACCGGCACCATCAAAGTAGCATGGCCCCGGCCCATGCCGGGGCGTTGATTTACGGCAGGTCAGGGGAATGCAGGCTAAGCGCCTGATCGACCGTCTGGGTCACAATGGCGTTTATGCCACCGCGCGCGGCAATCCGCTGGAACGGGTCGGAATCATTATTGAATGTCGGGTCCAGCTGGCCATCGCGCACGGTGCCATAGACCTGGAAATACATGTCGGGACGGGCGGGGATCGTATCCATCGTCCACGTCCAGTCAACCGACAGTAGCGCGCTGGCCCCCATGCGGGCGCAGGGACGGGCGGGTGACAGTGTAACGGCCCCCGTGGTCATAAGAGCGGCCTGCGGGCGGTGATAGGTGCCATCCCCCCCGATGTCTTCCATCTGAAGGGTGCGCCGCCGGGTCTCTTCCGCAGCCGGGATGCCGCGCCATCCATCCCCGTCCGGATTGGCATGCGCGCGATCAAGCGGGTCATCGGCCGGGCCAAAGGCATGGCCGGCGTAATTGAATACCGTGCCAGCGGGAACCTGTACCGATGAGGGTTCGGGCAGGGCCTGCACGAAGCTGTTCTGGACCGGATGGCGCTCCAGGCACAGCTGGACCTCACCTGCGGCCCGCGCGGTATGGAGGGATAGTACCGCCGCCCCCCATCCCATCCCGATCCCCAGGGCGCAGGCGACGATGCGCGGATGGAGTCGGGCGGGGAGGGTCCTGCCGCCCCCCTGCCGGGGGGTGCGGCATGACGGACCCGTGCGCGGCATGGGCGGGAGCGCAATCAATCCGAAGGATCAGTTGCCAGCGGCTTTCTTGCCCTTGCCGGCCCCCTGGGGCTGCTGGCCATCGGGGGTGCCGACCATGTCTTCCGATACGAAGCGGATGCTGTTCTGGGCTTCCTGCAGGGCATTGTCGGCCCCCTTGGTGTCCTTGCCCGCCAGCAGGTTGGTGGCGCGGTAGACATCGCTGGCGCTGGCGTCAAGCGGGGCAATGGCCAGCACGAAGTCAACATCCACGGCCGCGACCTGCAGGTTCTGCGCTGCCTGGGCGGGCTGGTTCTTGTTCAGGCTGGTATTGGCCGCGCTGACGGCGGTAGCCTTGGTCGAGCTGGGTTCCAGGTCCTCGGTCACGATATATTCGCCATCAACCGGCAGCCAGGCGACCGGCTTGGTGGATGGTGCTGCGGCGGGCGCGGGCGCACCCGTCGGGGCCTTCCTGGGCGGGGTCAGCTGGGCTTCCGCCTTCATGAACACCTTGTTGTCGCTCTTGGCGCGCTTCAGGGCGTTGTTGGCGTCGGTCAGCAGCTTGACGGCACCGGCGGTGTCGTTGTTGGCCAGTGCGGTACGCGCCATGGCAATATCGTCAAACGCGCGGCTGCCATCGGCCGACAGCTTGGCGAAGTCACGGTTGACCGCGCGGCCGGCGGATGGCGTGGCGTGGGCGGCGCCGACGGCCGTTCCAAGCATGAGCAGGGCGGCGGGCAGCAGGGCAATCTTCTTCATGGTTCACACTCCGGTCTCTTGTCCGTCCATCATTGCCTGCCGCCTCACGTAACAAAAGATGGCACAACGCAATGCGGCTGCCCTGTCATCGCATGTCAGGGCGGCATGGGAACATGGCGATAAAATGCGGTATGGTCATGCTTCGGGCATGGGGTAGTATGGGGCGCGCCACTCCGGTCCGGAGTGGCCCTGTTTATCAAGGAATGAACCATGTCTGACTGTACGACCAAGTGCCCCTCCAAGTCCCCCTGCCTGAAGGGTATCCTGGTTTTCGGCGCGATTGCCGGCGTTATCGCGTTTTTCCTCAAGAAAAAGAAGTGCAACGGCTGATCTGGCCTGAATGCCTGCCGGTCATGCCTTCCGTGGGCATGGCCGCGCATGGCCGCCGCCGGGATGCGGCATGACGCGCGCCTGCCGCCGCATCATCCATGTGGACATGGATGCGTTCTACGCCTCGGTCGAGCAGCGTGACAATCCGGCCCTGCGCGGGCGCCCGGTTGCCGTGGGCAGTGCCGGACGCCGTGGCGTCGTGGCCGCCGCCAGTTATGAAGCCCGGCGCTTCGGCGTCCGTTCGGCCATGCCATCGGTTACGGCGCTGCGCCAGTGTCCCGATCTGGTGTTCGTGCCGCCCCGGTTTGATGTGTACCGCGCGGTTTCGGCGCAGGTACAGGCCATATTTTCCCGTTTTACCAGCCTGATCCAGCCGCTCTCGCTGGATGAAGCCTATCTGGATGTCACGCAGCCACTGCTGCCCTGTCCGTCGGCGACCGGCATCGCCACCATGATCCGCGAACAGATTTATGCCGAGACCGGGCTGACCGCATCGGCAGGCGTGTCCTACAATAAGTTTCTGGCCAAGCTGGCATCGGACTATCGCAAGCCCGATGGCCAGTTTGTCATTACACCGGCCATGGGGGCGGATTTCGTGGCGGGCCTGCCGGTGGAAGCCTTTCATGGCATCGGCCCTGCCACCGCCGCGCGCATGAACGCGCTGGGCATCCGCACCGGGCTGGACCTGCGCGGCCAGCCGCTTTCGCGCCTGCTGCGGCATTTCGGCAAGGCGGCCGGTTTCTATCACGGCATCGCGCGCGGGATCGATGAACGCCCGGTGGAGGTCAACCGCCCCCGCCGCTCCGTTGGCGCGGAACAGACCTTCGATACCGATATCCATGACTGGGCGGCGGCACAAGTCAGCATCCGCGCGCTTGCGCACCGGGTCTGGAGCCGCTGCCAGGCCCGCGACCTGACTGGCGTGACCGTAACGGTCAAGGTCCGGTACAATGATTTCAGGCAGATCGTGCGGGGGCGCACCGGGCTGGATGCGGTGCGCGATGATGCCGATCTGGAGCAGCGTGCCTGTGGCCTGTTCATGCCGTGCTTTCCACCCGCGCGGGGCATAAGGCTCATGGGCATTACGGTATCGGGGCTGAGGCCAGCCGGTGGCACGCCTGCCCCGCAGCAGCTGGCTTTATTTGGCTGAAAGAATGATAGAAGTTTCTGGGTGCCGCCTTTTTTCAAAAAGGCGGCGGTCTTTGCAGTTTTCTGAAAAAAGCTGCACTCAAAGACTTCTGCATGGTTTCCGGGTCAGAGCGGGGGCAGCGGCGTGGGCCGCAGCGTGGCCGGCAGGTAAAGCGGATGCTCGGGCCGGCCCGACCTGCTGCTCAGGCGCATGGCGCTGACGGTAATCCCGTGCTGCTGCAGCATGCGGACCACCTCCGGCCCGCGCGGCAGCAGGCTTTTTATCTGGGGCGAGCCATAGGCCGCCACCACCAGGTCGGCCCTGCGCGCCATGGCCAGCAGGTTGCTGTCATTTTCGGGGCCGACCGGGTCGGGCACCTCGGTCAGGCGCTTCTGGTCGGTGCAGCGATAGGCGAAGGTATTGCCCACAAGCAGCGTACCATAGCCCCATTCGCGGGCATAACGCTGGCACTTGGCTACGGTGCGGTCATCGCCCTCTTCCGTGGCGACGGACGGGTTCATCATGAGCCACATCACGGCGGGACGTGTGGCATCCCACGTCCGTGTCAGGGCATAGCGGTAGCATTTGCCGGGGCCGCCATAGATGGCGTGGCTGACAACATCACCGGCCAGCCGAAGCGGACGCGAGGACCCCACATGGTGGGTGGAAGGCGGCTTGGTATCCATGCCCGTATTCATACGCATGGCCGCGCGGAGGTCCACCCCGCGCGGCCATGTCCCGTGCCGGTTCGCGTCCCGCTCAGCGCGGTGTGCCGATCCTGTGGGGGGCGACCATCAGTTCGCGGCCCTTGAGCATGCCATCCCAGTACAGCACCGGCATCACCCATTCTTTGAGGAACCAGGCCAGATGGGTGGGCTTGCGGCCATCCAGCAGCCATGTCGGCAGGGTAGGCTCCAGCTTGCCACCATAGCCGAATTCGGCCAGCACGATCCTGCCACGTTCCACCGTAAGCGGGCAGGCGCCATAACCGTCATAATCGGCGGCCATGGGCTTATGGTCCAGCGCGGCCAGCACGTTGACCGCAACCACCGGGGCCTGCACGCGCACGGCGGCGGCTGTCTTGGCATTGGACGTGCCCGCCACATCACCCAGCGCAAAGACGTTCTCGAATCTGGTGTGGCGCAGGGTGGCGGGGTCCACCGACACCCAGCCGCCCTCGCCCGCCAGGGGGCTGTTGCGGATCACTTCGGGCGCGCACTGGGGTGGGACGACATGCAGCATGTCGAATTCCGTCTCGGTGGTGGTCTTGCTCCCGTCCTCGGCCACGTTCTCGAACGTGGCGATACGGTTCTTGCCGTCCACCTTCTTCAGGTTGGACTTCAGGCACAGGTCAATGTGGTAGCGATGGATGTATTCCATAAGCGGCGGCACGAATTCCTTCACCCCGAACAGCCCCGGTGTCGCGGTGTGGAAGGAGACGTTGATGTTGTCGGCAAGCCCGCGCCTGCGCCATGCGTCACAGGCCAGGTACATCGCCTTCTGCGGCGCGCCCGCGCATTTGATGGGCATGGGGGGCTGGGTGAACACCGCGTTGCCGCGCCCCAGTGTCTGTACCAGCTGCCACGTATAGGGAGCCAGGTCGTAGCGGTAGTTGGAGGTCACGCCATTGCGGCCCAGCGTCTCGCCCAGGCCCTCGATCCCGTCCCAGTTCAGGGTCAGCCCGGTGGCCACGACCAGCACGCTGTAGCGGATGGAGGACCCGCTGGACAGGTGCACCAGATTGGATTCGGGCTCGAACCCGGTGGCCGCCGCCTGCACCCAGTCGGCGCCTGCCGGGATCAGCCTTTTTTCCGACCGTCGCGTCTGGGACTGCTTGAACACCCCGCCACCGACCAGCGTCCAGCCCGGCTGGTAGAAATGGGACGCCGAGGGTTCGATGATGGCAACCGTAATGCCGCCCCGGCGCTTGAGGATGCTGGCGGCGGTGGACAGGCCCGCGGCCCCTCCACCCACCACCACGACATCATAGGTCAGCCCCCGTGCCGCACTGGACAGGCTGGGGGCGGAGGGCGCGGTGTCTGTCATGAATGGTCTCCATAAGCACAGTAGGAAATGAAAGCGGGACAGGGCACGGGGTCTGTCAGGAACCGCTGACCGGTATCTTGATGTAGCTTACACCATTGTCTTCCGGCTCGGGCAGATGGCCGCCCCGCATGTTGACCTGCACGGATGGCATGATCAGGTTGGGTAGCGACAGCGTGGCATCGCGCGTGGTGCGCATCGTGACGAATGTTTCTTCATCCACACCGTCATGAACGTGGACATTGTGGGCCCGTTCCGCGCCGATGGTGGTTTCCCACGCATAGGTATCGCGCCCCGGGGCCTTGTAATCGTGGCACAGGAAGACCCGCGTCTCGTCCGGCAGGGACAGCAGCCTGCGGATGGAGCGGTACAGCGTGCGTGCATTCCCGCCGGGAAAATCGGCCCGTGCCGTGCCGTAATCGGGCATGAACAGCGTATCGCCGATAAAGGCGGCATCCCCGATCACATAGGCCATGTCCGCCGGGGTGTGGCCGGGCACATGCAGGGCGATGGCGGGCAGGGTGCCAAGTGTGAAGGTCTCGCCATCATGGAACAGGTGGTCGAACTGCGAGCCGTCGCGCGCGAAGCGCGTTCCGGCATTGAACAGCCTGCCGAAGATGTCCTGCACGCGAAGGATGTCCGCCCCGATGGCAAGCCGCCCGCCCAGCCGTTCCTGCAGCCAGGGGGCGGCGGACAGATGGTCGGCGTGGACATGCGTTTCCAGCAGCCATTCCACCTTCAGCTTTCCGGCCGTGACGTAGTCCGCCATCTCCTGCGCCATGGCATGGTCGGTTTTGCCCGATGCGGGGTCGTAGTCCATCACGCTGTCCACCACCGCGCAGGCGCGTGTGGCCGGGTCCTGCACGACATGGGTGGCGGTAAAGGTCGGGGTGTCGAAAAACGTCCTGACAACAGGCACCCTGCCTGTTTCACGGCATGTGATGATCTGGCGCGTGGCGGCCTGGATGGCAGGGTCTGGCATGGAATATTTTCCATAGTTTATGAATTACATAATAAATGTATGTTATGAGATGGGTTGCGTCAAGGCGCGGCAGATGCAAAAGGGCAGAGAATGAATACTGAGGGCAGCATATCCACGGACGCCGGTATGGTTGCGGCGCGTCCGTTGCGTATTGGCGACGTGGCGCCGGATTTCGTGGCCCGTACCACGAAGGGCGAAATGCGCCTGTCGGATTTCCGCGGGCGCTGGCTTCTGTTTTTCTCGCACCCGGCTGATTTCACGCCCGTCTGCACCAGCGAGTTCATGGCGCTGGCCAAGGCGGTCGATCGTTTTGAAAAGCTGGACTGCGCCCTGCTGGGCCTGTCGGTTGACAGTCTGTACGCCCATCTGGCGTGGCTGGAGACGATACAGGAGCGTTTTGGCGTCGAGATCCCGTTCCCGCTGGTGGAGGACCCCTCCATGGCGGTCTGCCGCGCCTATGGCATGCTGGACCAGACCGCGCAGAACAGCGCCACGGTCCGCGCCAGTTACGTGATTGACCCGGTGGGCGTGATCCGTGCGCTGGTATGGTATCCGATGTCGGTTGGCCGGTCGGTGGAGGAACTGCTCCGCCTGGTCGAGGCCCTGCGCCGCAGCGACGGCAATACCGTCATGACACCGGAAGGCTGGACACCGGGCTGCGACGTGGTCAGGCCCGTGCCCACCACGCAGGCCGCCATGCGCAAGGTGACCGGCCCATGCTGGTTCTATGACACGATGCCCGATACGGACCGTACGCGTTAGCGCCATGCCTGCCAGCGGGAGTACGCAGCATGCCCGACCCTAAGCCCGTCCCGGATGGGGGCCGTGGCATGCCCGGGCAGACCATGGTGGACGCGGACATGCAGTCCGCCGGGTTCCGTCAGGCCCGTCTGGCGCGCAAGACGGCGCTGGTCGAGGATTATGTCGAACTGATCGATGACCTGCTCAATGACGGGCAGGAGGCACGTCAGGTCGATATTGCCGCGCGCCTTGGCGTATCGCAGCCCACGGTGGCCAAGATGCTGGTGCGGCTGGAGGCGGAAGGACTGGTCACGCGCCGTCGCTATCGTGGTATCTTCCTGACCGGTGCCGGGCATGACATGGCGCGCGAGAGCCGGGAGCGCCATCTGCTGGTCGAGCAGTTCCTGCGCGCGCTGGGCGTGAGCGAGGCCAGCGCGCGGGTCGATGCCGAGGGGATGGAGCATTATGTGGGCAAGGAGACGCTGGCGGCACTCCGTCGCGCGCTGGATGTGGGACTGGCCGCCTTCATGCAAGCGGCGGAATCCCGTCACGACTGACCCCGCCCGCCGGAAGGGGCGGGACACGCCCCCACCGAAAGGAACCCCATGACCCGACGCGCGGGCGCTGCCGACCTGCCCCTCCATACCGGGCGCGTGCCAGCGTGGCTGGGCCAGCGCATGGCCCGGCTGGGGGGTGTGATCGCGCAGGCGGTCATCCATCATTACGGGCGTGACGAATTCCTGCGCCGCCTGGCCCATCCGTTCTGGTTCCAGTCCTTTGGCGCGGTGATGGGCATGGACTGGCATTCATCAGGCATGACCACATCGGTGATCGGGGCACTCAAGCGCGGGCTGGCCCCGTTATCGGGTGAACTGGGGCTGTATGTGTGTGGCGGGCGGGGCCGCCATTCCCGCCGCACGCCTGATGAACTGCGGGTGGTGGGGGACAGGACCGGACTCGATGCTACACCGCTGGTGGCGACCAGCCGCATGGTGGCCAAGGTGGACAGTGCTGCCGTGCAGGACGGATTCGACCTGTACCTGCATGGCTTCGTGGTGGCGGCGGATGGCAGGTGGACGGTCATCCAGCAGGGCATGCATACGGGCCGGCGCATGGCGCGACGCTATCACTGGCTTTCCGAAGGGCTGGAGAGTTTTGTCGATGCTCCGCATGCGGCCATCGAAGGGCGCATGGCGCAGGACGCGATCGTGAACCTGACGGACCGGCGCGCGGCCCCGTCGCGCCGGGGGCAGCTGGACCTGCTGCATGCCATGGGGCCAGACGGGCTGACCCGCGAGGTCACGCGGATCGAGGGCCGGGTACCCCCCACGCCCGCGCAGGGGGACCTGCCGCACCTGTTCCTGCCCGCCCATCATGACGTAAGGCCCGTGGATGTGAACATGCGCCGCCTGCATGGCGCGCTGGCGGCGGCGGCCGAGGCGGGACCACGCGATTTTGCCGACCTGCTGCGCGTGCCCGGCGTGGGGGCGCGGACCGTGCGCGCCCTGGCGCTGGTGGCCGAGGTGGTGCACGGCGCGCCCTGCCGCTTTTCCGACCCGGCGCGCTTCTCCCTTGCCCATGGTGGCAAGGACCGGCACCCCTATCCCGTGCCGGTGGCGGTGTATGACCGCACGCTGTCGGTCATGAAGGCGGCGGTCTCGGCCGCCCGGCTGGGGCGTGAGGAACGGCTGGATGCCATCCGCAGGCTGGACCGCGCCACAAGGCGGCTGGAGCGTGAGGCGACGGGACCGTCCTTTTCCGCCATCATGGCGGAAGAATACGACCGCTCGCATGAATATGGCGGCCGGTCGGTATTCGGCCATGAACCCCCGCCGCCGCGGCGGGTTTCAGAAGGGCAGGTGGACGGGGTCATGCGCCATGATGGCCAGCCACACGATCAGTAGCGATACGAAGGTGATGCGTCCCGCCAGGCGGGAGAGGGGTGCGTCCGTCATGCAGGCATGATACCGGGCGAAATGCGGCAGAACTGCGGACCTTACCGCCCGCCATGCACAGGGGCAGCACCATTACATGACCACACCCGTCAATAATCCGGCCGCCGCGACAGCGCCGCCAGACCCGGCCGCCACCCCGTTCCGGCCCGGGGCGGAGCATGCGGATCTGGCCATCCTGCAGCGCTACCGCCATCGCCCGCTGGCCTTCATCGGGCATTACGTGCGGCTGCATGCGCGCTGGCATGCCATCATCATCACCGCCATCGCCATTGCGGTTGCGTGCAATGTGGGCATGTCCGCCATCATCCGCCATCTGGTCAACGGCATGACGCAGGGCGGGCAGGACATGCGGGCGGTGTGGGTGTCCATCATCCTGTTCTGCCTGACCATCATGTGTGACAACGCGGCCTGGCGCGTGGCGGGGTGGATGGCGTCGGGCGTGTTCGTGCGCGTGGGCAGCGATGTGCGCCAGGATCTGTTCCGCTACCTGACCGGGCATGCCGCCACCTATTTTGCCGACCGGCTGTCCGGTGCGCTGGCCGCCCGTGTCTCGGCCGCCGCTTCCGCCGTGGTGGCGCTGGAAAACATGGCGGCGTGGAACCTGCTGCCCTCTGCCCTGAACATGGTGCTGGCCATTGCCACGCTTGGCACGGTCAGCCCGCTCATGGTGGTGGTGCTGGTGGCCATGACCGTGCTGCTGGGGCTTGGGATATACCGGCTGGCGGGGCGGGGGCAGGGGCTGCATCTGGCTTACGCGGCGGAAGCGGCGGAGGTGGACGGCGAGATGCTGGACGTCATGCAGAACCTGCCGCTGGTGCGCGCCTATGGCATGATCGGCGCCGAGCACGGGCGCATGCGCGCACGCATTGGTGGTGAGACCGCGCTGCACACGCGCTCGCTGCGGTACATGGAAAAGCTGCGCATGATCCATTCCATCGTCACCGCCGTGATGACCACGGGGCTGCTGCTGTGGGCGGTGCTGCTGTGGCGATGGCACAGGGCCACCACGGGCGATGTGGTGATGGTGACCACGCTGGGCTTCCTGATCCTCAACTGCACGCGCGACCTTGCCTTTTCCATGGTGGAGGCGATGAAGCACGTCACCCGCCTGGCGGAAACGCTGGACCACCTGCTGGTGGCGCATGAGCGCAGCGGCGTGCCCGAGACGGTGCGCCTGCACCATACCAATTGCCAGGGGCATGTCAGGCTGCGCGACGTGACGTTTGCCTATCCCGGCGGCCGTCCCGTCCTGTCGCATTTCGATCTGGACATTCCGGCAGGCAGCCGGGTCGGGCTGGTGGGGGTATCGGGTTCGGGCAAGAGCACGGTGCTGGCCCTGCTGCAGCGCCAGCGTTTTGTGCAGGAAGGGGCGGTGGAGATTGATGGCGTCAACATCCTGGAACTGGATGAGGCCAGCCTGCGTGCCAGCATGGCGGTGGTGCCGCAGGATGTGTACCTGCTGCGCCGTTCGGTGCTGGAAAATATCCGCTATGGCTGTCCCGATGCGACGGATGCGGCCGTGCAGGCGGCGGCCGAGGCCGCGGGCTGTGCCGGTTTCATCGCCGCCATGCCTCGCGGGTTCGATACGGTGGTGGGGGAGCGGGGGGTCATGCTGTCCGGCGGCCAGCGCCAGCGCCTTGCCATTGCACGCGCCTTCCTGCGCAATGCGCCGATCCTGATACTGGATGAGGCGACAAGCGCGCTTGATGGGGAAAGCGAGCGCCATGTGCATGCGGCCCTTGAACGGCTGATGGTGGGGCGCACCGTCATCGCGGTGGCGCACCGGCTGTCCACCCTGCGCGGGTTTGACCGGATTGTGGTGATGGAGCATGGCCACATTGCCCAGCAGGGCAGCATGGCGGAACTGGAGCGCGTGCCCGGCCCCTACCGGGACCGGCTGCTGGCCGTGGGGCTGGCATAGACCCTGAAGCCATAAAGAAGTTTCTGGTGAAGCTTTTTTCAGACAGCTTCAGGGACCGCCGCCTTTTTGGAAAAAGGCGGCCCCTAAAAACTTCTGTTTTTTATCAAATTTGTATTCAGGTGCTCAATGGGCAGCGGGCTGCGTGCCGGTCGTGGATGCGGGTGTATCGGGCTGGAGCACGGTGTGGCTGTCTGCCGCCCCCGGCGCGGGTGGCGGTGTGTCGACCATGCGGGCAATGGCGGTGCGGGTGCTGAGGATGCCATGCGTGGCCTGCCCCCGGTCATTGGGCACGTCCTGCTGCGGGGTCAGGAACAGCATGTCCTGCGGGAAGGCCAGCAAGACGCGCCTGCGGCGCAGGAAGTTCATGGCCAGGATGCTGTAGCTTGTCTTTTCCACATTCACGTCCAGCGGCAGGTCCTGCCATGCGCCCAGTGTCACATGGTCAAAATGGTGCCGCCGCCCGTTGAGGATCCTTCCCGCATTGGTGCGGACATGCATGTCATCGTGCAGGATGGCGCTGGTCAGGCCCAGTGTCCTCGCGTCCCGTCGGGACAGGGAGGACATGTCCGCCCCCGGCTCGATTTCCATCCGCACCGCCTGCCCGCCCACCTTCATGACGATGCCGGTCATGCGCCCTGTCGAATCGGGCAGCAGGGGCACACCCATGCTGTCCGCCCCCAGCCAGTCACGCAGCGGCGGGCAGGCCGGGGTGCTGACGGGCATGAACAGGACCATCTGCCGGTCTTGAAAATCCAGCAGCACGTCGTAATTGCTCAGCACATCGTAGCCGATCACCCCCAGTACCGGCTGGGTGCCGATATGGGGCATGCTGGCCCCGATGACCAGCGCCGGCACATCGCTGGCCAGGCCGTTGCTTATGCGCAGGCTGTGCAGCACGGTGGTATAGGTGGTGTCCATGCCGGCTATGGTGCGGATGCTGACGACGGACTGGATGGGAAATTCCTTTTCCGTCGTGGCATAGACGCCCACCTGGTCCTGGGTCACGCTCAGATACGCAAGGCCCGTGGTGTCATTGAACGTGGCCGGTACAAGGGGGCTGCCGCTGTTGGTCTGCAGCGGGGCCGTGATGACATGGCTCAGGCACGGCGCGGGCAGGCCGTACAGCATGGCGGGCGGCGGCGGGGACTGTGGCGTGGGTGCGGCGGCGTGGCGGGCATGCGTGGCCGCATGGGCCGGCCCGGGGGGGCAGGTCCCGGCCAGCATGGCCAGCACGAACGCACGCAGGCGGCGGGCGGCGCCGTGGCCCGCCCATCGCTCAGTCGGGCTGGTCGGACAGGTATTCCGCCCTGAGGGCGTTTTCATCCTGTGGGGATTCGGTATGGTCAAAGCGGGTATAGTCAACGGTGATCCGCCCATCCGGCCCGGCGTTTATGATGTCAACGAAACGATGGTTATACAGCATCCGGTCAAATCCGTAAGCCGAACGTGCGAAAACGGTCTGCCCTGATGCCTCGTCCGTTCCGGTCAGGCTGACGATGATTTCCGCTTCCTGCGCCGACAGGTCGGCCTCCGTCAGGCCATGGAGCGGACTCCGCGCATCAATCACATGGGTGGGCGTGCAGGCGAAGCGCAGCACGGGCACATGGGATTGCTGCAGCAGCAGCGGGTCGAACTGGCGGACCACCCGCCCCGTGGGCATGCGGATCAGCCGGGCCAGCGCGAATTCCACATCAACCGACAGGATCGGGCTGCGCCTGCAGTTGGCAATGCGGATATCAAGGTGCATCTGTCCGTTTTCGGGCAGGATGAGCGCCTTGTCGCTGAACATGACCCGCGCGCGCGGGCGGGAGAACCGGGCAAAGATCAGGCCCGTGGCCAGGGCGTTGATCATCATGCCGCCCAGTACCTCCACCGTTGCGATCAGGTTGGCGGTGCGGCTGACCGGCACCATGCCGCCATAGCCGACGGTGGACAGTGTCTGCACGCTGAAGAAGAAGAAATCGGCAAAGCTGCCCGGATGCGCGCCGTTCACCCCGCCGCTGTCGGCCATGTAGAGCAGGGCAAAGACAAGGTTGACCGCCACATAGACCAGCAGCGAGCCCCAGAAGAACGTGCTCCACGGCGCGGTCAGGGCATGGTGGTAGAAATCCGACCAGATGCGGTCCACCTGCCCCACGCGGATGATCCTGTCATGGCCATGATCTTCCAGCCGGTGGGGGCGGGACGGGGTGCCATGCCCGTCGGCCTGCCCGCCGCCGGGGGGTGGGGTCGGCCCGGCGGTCTGTGCCATGGCGTATCCTGTATGCGCGTAAGGTGTGCCGGGTCAGTACCGGATGGCCTGACAATATTTGTAATATTACAGCGGATGTCCTCCCGCAACGTCACTTCCGTCTGGACAGGTGTGCAGCCGGTTCGCATATCCATGGAACCCCACCAGTCAGGAGATGCGACCCAATGGATGATCCCGTCATGACCGATCCCGACCCCATGCAGATGGAACGGCTGGCCCGCACGCTGGAGGGAAGTGGCCGCTACCGGGTCCTGCGCCCGCTCACGCCGCGGGTGCTGGCGCAGTATCCCGCTGGCGGTGATGCGCAGGGCGGCGGCACGCGGCTTGGCATGTTTCTGGATCTTGAGACCACGGGGCTGAGTGCCGCAAAGGACGAGATTATCGAATTCGGCATCGTACCCTTTGTCTATACGCTGGAGGGGAAAATTCTGGGCACGCTGGAACCGTTCAGCCGCCTGCGGGAACCATCCTGCCCCATTCCGCCCCAGATCACCGCGCTGACCGGCATCACGCCCGACATGGTGGCCGGGCAGCGTGTCACGGCGGATGAAGTGGCGGGGTTTGTCGCGCCCGCTTCGCTTATTATCGCTCATAATGCAAATTTTGACCGTAAATTCGCTGAAGCCTTCAGTCCCGTTTTCACCACCAAGCCGTGGGCCTGCTCCATGCGGGACGTGGACTGGGCGGCGGAAGGGTATGAAGGGCGCAAGCTGTCCTATCTTGGCATGCAGGCGGGGTTCTGGTTTGACGGGCACCGCGCGGTGGATGACTGCCAGGCGGGCATTGCCATCCTGGACCGGGTGCTGCCGGTGTCGGAGCGCCCGGCACTGGCGGCACTGCTGGACAATGCACGCCAGATCCGCTGCCGGATCTGGGCCGAGAACGCGCCCTATGAATACAAGGACACGCTGCGCCAGCGTGGTTACCGCTGGAATGACGGCACGGATGGCAACCCGCGCGCATGGTCCATCACCCTGGCCGAAGGCGCGGTGGAGGCGGAACTGGCCTATCTGTCAGCCGAGGTGTTCAGTCGCCCGGTGGACCTGCCGGTAACCCGCATCACCCCGTGGGACCGTTTTTCCACCCGCTGCTAAGGGGCTGTTTCAGCCAGTCAGTCCGTCATGGCGATCGCGCCGCACTAGCGCATGAACTCGTCACCCAGATAGGCGGGTGGGCCGCCATCCAGCCCTTCGGCTTCAAACCCGTCATCATAGGGGCCGGAATAATAGCCCATGCCGTAATTATGCTCGTTCCAGTCATTGTTGGCGATCATCGGGCCATCCGGGCCTGACAGCTGTGGTCCCGTGGGGCCGGCACAGGCGGCAAGGGGGGCGGCCAGCAGCATGGCAAGCAGGGCAGCCGGGCGCAGGGCGGTCCGGGTCTTTTTTCCGGGCATGGGCGTATCTCCTGTCATGGGGTGGCGGTGGCCTGCCCGCTCTGGAACTGGCCGGGCAGTGGCCCGGCCACCAGCCGCCCACGGTGCCAGACCTGCTGGAGGCGGTCGAGCGCGCGCGGATCGGCCAGCGGTTCCCCCTGCACCACCAGCAGGTCCGCCAGCTGTCCCGGTGCGATCGTGCCCCGGTCGGACAGTTTCATGAGCCGCGCTGCATCACCCGTTGCCAGGGTTATGGCCTGGAGCGGTGTCAGCCCGGCCATGATGGACAGGCGCAGTTCCCGATGTTCCGCAAAGCCGGGAATACGGGTGGGGGTGGCCCCGGAATCCGTGCCAAAGCCGATGGCGATGCCCGCGCGGTACAGGGCCAGCAGGTTGCGCATGTTCACCGCCAGCGCCTTGTGCGAGGCAACGGTAAGGGGGGCCGCCAGTATTTTCCGCCGCCATGCCGGGTCGGCAAACTGCTGGCGCAGCGCGGGTGACAGCCCGTAGGAGAGGAACGGGTCCTCCAGCCATTCAGGGTGTTCGGCAAAGATGTAATTGGCCTCGTCCAGGTCCAGTGTGGCGATGTAGCCGGTGCCCTGCTGGGTCATGGCGCTGATCAGGGTGGCATCAACCGGCCTGTCACGCACGCCATGCGCCAGGATGTCCACCCCCGCAGCCACCAGCGCCCGGGCATCGGACAGGTCATGGATATGGGCGGCCACCCGCCTGCCGCGCAGATGCGCCTGTTCAATGACGGCGCGGTAGATGGCGGGCTTCATCTTGGGCAGCGGATGCGCGCCAGGCACTCCGTTGCGGAAATCATCCACCCACAGCTTGATCAGGTCCGTGCCTTCATCGGCCATCCTGTCAACGGCGGCCCGTGCCTCATCCGGTGTGGTGGGGCGGAAGACCTGGTCGGCGCCCAGATGGAACATGTTCTGCGGTGGCACGCCATCGGGTGTGCCAATGCCCTGGTCCACGCCATACAGGTCGGCACCGGGGTTGAGCGCGGCATGCTGCTCGCGCCGCAGGTCATCAAACAGCGGCGAGCGGTTCAGGCCCAGGGCGGTGATGGTCAGGACGCCGTAATGCTCGTACTGCGCCAGTGCCGCCAGAATGTTGGCGCGGGTGTAATTCACCGCGCCATTCTGGATGCCGCTGACCTGTCCCACATGGCTGTGGTCGGAAATCAGCCCCGGCAGCACGGTCTGGCCATGCAGGGTAATGATGCGGGCATGGGCCGGGACGGGCAGGGCATGGCCGATGCGCGCGATATGTCCCTGCTGGATCAGGATGTCCGTATCGGGCTGCGCCGGACTGCCGGTCCCGTCAATGACGGTGGCGTGGCGCAGCAGGACCGGCCGGTCATCGGCCCGCGCGGGCGTGATGGCATGGGCGGCCAGCAGGCCGGTCACAAGGGCGATCAGGACAGGGCGGCAGGGGGGCATGGCGGGGAACTCCATCCGGCTGGGACAGGCAGTGTTGAACGCACGCCCCGCCCGCGTCCAGTCACGTCTGTGCCGGTGGGACGGGAAGGCGTTATGCGGACAGGGCCTGCGCCCCGCCAGCGGTCAGGTCCGCCAGCGCATCGGCCACATCCCCGCTTTCAGGAAAGCAGACCAGCACGTCATCGCTTTCCGCCTTGGCCTTGCGCGCGGGGGTGATCACGCTGTCCCATTCCCCCCCCAGTGACGTGACGGTGCCGATCTCGGGCTCCACGAACTGCCATGACCCGCCATTGGCTGTTGATCCCATGACGGTCGTTAGCAGGAAGACGGCCGCCTGCGCCGGCCGTGGCGTGGGTACGCGCCGGAACTGGTAGATCGTGCCGGATTTTCCAAACAGCGTGAATGAAGTCCACGGTTCCATAAGCCTGTTACCTCCTTGGGTGGGGGCGCAGTATGCCACGGACTGCCTGCCAAAGGGGATGGGGGGCAAGCGTTCACCTGCCATGCGGGCAGGGGCGGCGGGCAGCCTGACACCCGGTGTAAATATAAATCCGGGTTCATTTCCATGTTCAGTTAAATATGAGAGCGACTGGTCTATTATGTTCAATATTTTAATGAATTTTTTAGGGTTCCGGTTTCAAAAAAAGACATAATTATTTTCAAGCTGTGGGGTTTTACAGGATGTGCCGCATGGCTGATCTGCCCCTCCTTCGTGAACTAGGCCGCCCGGATTCACCGCTGCTCGACCGGCTGGCGCGGGATTATGCGACCGCGCGGCCTTTCCCGTATCTGGTCATGGATGATCTTTTCCCGGCTGCCCTGCTCGAAGGGGCATTGCGGGAATTCGACCTGTCGGCGCTGAATGATGTGAACGTCTTTCGCAACCAGATGCAGACCCGGCGGTCCACCAGCATGACCACTGTCCTGCCTTCCGCCGTGCAGCAGTTTTTCGATATCGTGCATGCGGCCCCCTTCCTGCGGCTGCTTACCCGCCTGACCGGTATTACGGGACTGGTGCCTGATCCCTACCTGTATGGTGGCGGCATGCATGAAGTGGGGGGACAGGGGCATTTTCAGGTACATCTCGATTTCGGCCATCATCCCGTCACCCACCTGGAAAACCGGCTGGCGCTCATTACCTATCTCAATTCCGGCTGGCGGGGGGAAGATGGGGGTGCCCTGGAACTGTGGCATGACCGGCCCCGGCGACGGGGCGTGGAAATATGCCCGTCCTTCGCCTGCACGGTACTGATGGAACAGTCGGTCCGGGCATGGCATGGACACCCCACGGCGGTGCGGCCCGGCCGGGTACGCCGGTCGCTGATTGCCTATTTCTATACCGCGCCCCGCCCGCAGGCGCGGGACCGGCGCGGGGACACGCTCTATCTGGCCACGTACAGCCAGTCGGCTTCGCAGCGGCTGGAAGTGTACCTGCGTGGGCTGCTGCCCCCGCTGGTCATGGATGTGGCGCGTGCATGCCGGCGGCGGCGCATCCGGCATGCGCGGCGCGGGGATGGTGGCGGGTCCGTGTAATCCGCGCCCGTCCGGGGTCTGGTATGGCAACGCATTCCGGTATCCTGCCGGTGTGGCCGACTGCACGTTCAGTACGGGCATTTCCGGATATGGGGCAAGGGGATGTGATACCGTTTCTGCCAATGCCGGTATGGCGGGCGTTCATGCCCGGGCCAGTTCGTGCCATATCCAGTGCAGTCCCTGTGCATCGGTCAGGGCGCGGTGGCGGACGCGCCTGCGCATCTGTTCACGCCGTTCGGTCTCTTTTACCCACTCCAGTGCCCTTTCCGCCTGCGCTGCATATGGCAGGGCCGCATCCAGCCGGGGCCTGAATGCCCTGGCATAGGCAACCTGCACGGGCAGAACGGGGGGCGTGTCCAGATCCGCGCTCTGGCATAATGCCCTCACCCCTCGACGATTGAACCCTGATCAGGCAGATTGTAACGTGCTGTCCTGTTATCGTGAAAGCCTGTTTCCATGCCTCGTGGCCGCCCCCGCAAGAACCCGGACGCTGCTCCGGCCCCCAAAAAAACAACACGGAGGAAGGCGAAGGCAACCGCCGCCAATCTCGGTTTTGAGCAGCAGATGTTCCTTGCCGCTGACAAGCTGCGCAAGAACCTTGAGCCCTCGGACTACAAGCATGTTACGCTCGGGCTGATCTTCCTGCGCTATATCTCCACCGCCTTCGAGGCGCATCACGAAGCCCTTCTGCATGATGATCGGGAAGCGGCGGAAGATCCGGACGAATATCTGGCCGAGAACATTTTCTGGGTGCCGGAAGCCGCCCGCTGGTCGCATCTTCAGGCCAATGCCCGCTCGTCCGCCATCGGCACAATGATCGATGATGCCATGCTGGCAATCGAACAGGCCAATCCCGATCAGCTGAAAAATGTCCTGCCCAAGGATTATGGACGCCGCGAACTTGATAGCGTGATGCTGGGTGAACTGGTCGATCTCATTTCCGAAATCGGCATGGGCGGCAGCGAAGATCAGGCCCGTGATGTTCTGGGGCGTGTCTATGAATATTTCCTCGGCGGTTTTGCCGGCGCTGAAGGCAGGCGCGGGGGAGAGTTCTACACGCCGTCCAGCGTCGTACGCACGCTGGTTTCCATGCTCGAACCTTATAAGGGCCGCGTTTACGATCCCTGTTGCGGCTCTGGTGGCATGTTCGTGCAGTCCGAACAGTTCGTGGAAAGCCATGGCGGCAAGCTGGGTGATATCGCCATTTACGGGCAGGAGAGCAATTACACCACCTGGCGTCTGGCGAAAATGAACCTTGCCGTACGGGGTATTGGCGCGGATATTCGCTGGAACAACGAAGGCAGCTTCCTGCGTGATGCCCTGAAGGATCTGCGCTTCGATACCATCCTTGCCAATCCGCCATTCAACGTTTCGGAGTGGTGGAACGCCTCGCTGGAGGAGGACCCGCGATGGCAGTATGGCAAACCCTCCGCGGGCAATGCCAATTATGCATGGCTCCAGCATATTCTATGGCATCTGGCTCCCGATGGAATGGCAGGCGTGGTCCTGGCCAATGGTTCCATGTCGTCGGACCAGAATGGTGAAGGCGACATCCGCCGCCGCATGGTCGGGGCCGACGTTGTTGACTGCATGGTGGCACTGCCCGGCCAGCTTTTTTATTCGACACAGATCCGCGCCTGCCTGTGGTTCCTTGCCCGCAACAAGAATCCGAAAGGCTGGCGGGACCGGCGTGGGGAAATACTGTTCATCGATGCCCGCAAACTCGGCATCATGGTCGATCGCACCCGTCGTGAGCTGACGGATGCGGATGTTGCCCTTATTGCCGGTACCTATCATGCCTGGCGCGGCGAAAAGGGGGCCGGGCCTTATGGGGATATTCCGGGCTTCTGCAAATCCGTTACACTGGAAGATGTGGAACGCCACGGCTTTGTCCTGACACCAGGGCGTTATGTGGGTAAGAAAAAGACCGTAGAGGACAGCATTCCATTTGCCGAACGTTTTGCGGTACTTGAAAAAACCCTGCAGGCGCAGTTCCGTCAGGGCGCGGAACTGAATGCGAAGATTACGGCTGCCCTGAAGCTGATTGTGCCGGAACGCGCGGCATGATGCCGCCCCTTACCCCGCAGGCGGGGATAACGGACCCTCTGGTGGCCGGGCGCGACACGCCACCCATCCGGATTTTTACCGGGTGTTGAACCATAAATCATGATTACAGGTAATTATTTTCAATGAAACTCATATTATATGCAAGGCAAAAATCAATATGAAGCTTGCTGACGTTATTGACATCAGGCACGGATTTGCGTTCAGGGGTGAATTTTTTTCTGATTCGCCTACCGGGTTCATACTTGCAACACCGGGAAATTTCGCCATTGGCGGAGGGTTTAGATCAGGCAAGGCCAAATATTATAACGGTCCCGTGCCGGATGAATATTGTCTGTCAGAAGGCGATATTATTGTTACAATGACAGATCTGAGTAAAGACGCGGATACCCTCGGCTATTCAGCCTCGGTGCCGGCGTCCGCCAATACGTTCCTTCATAACCAGCGCATTGGGAAAATTGTTCCGAAGGGGAACATTAACCTTAGATTTATTTACTGGTTGATGCGGACACCTGCCTACAGAGATGAAATTCTGGCAAGTTATACAGGATCGACCGTAAAGCATACGTCACCTTCCCGCATTCTTTCCTTCCAGTTTGACTGTCCATCCCTCGAAGATCAGGGGCGTATTGCCTCGATACTCGATATTCTGGACAATAAAATCGATCTCAACTGTCGGACAAACGAAACCCTTGAAGCCATTGCACGGGCATTATTTCAAGACTGGTTTGTCGGGTTTGGTCCGACACGGGCGAAGATGGCCGGGCAGGCCGCCTATCTCGCTCCCGAAATCTGGAAGCTTTTTCCTGACCGGCTGGATGATGAGGAAAAGCCCGAGGGGTGGACGGTCGAACCAGTGGATAATGTGGCCTCGTTCCTGAATGGCCTCGCTCTCCAGAAATACCCGGCCGGGGAAGGCGCGTTCCTTCCCGCCATCAAAATCGCGCAACTGCGCTCTGAAAGTACCCATTCGGCGGATCGGGTTTCCGTCGGGATTCCTTGTGAATATGTTGTAGAGGAAGGAGACATCCTGTTTTCCTGGTCAGGCAGCCTGCTCTGTAAATTTTGGAATGGCGAAAGGGGAGCCTTGAATCAACATCTGTTCAAGGTCACATCAGGGCGTTTTCCAGACTGGTTTATTTTTGAATGGATCCAGCACTACATGCCGGATTTCCAGGCCATTGCCGAAAGCAAGGCAACAACAATGGGCCATATCCAGCGGCACCATCTGACGGAAAGCCTGGTTACCATACCTTCATCCTGTGTAATGAAGCAGGCTGATTTGATCATTGGCAGTCATATAAGAAAAATAAAAGAAAATCATAAGGAGTCCCGTAATCTTTCTGAACTTCGCGATCTCCTTCTTCCCAGACTGATGTCGGGTGAAATCCGTATCCGTGACGCCGGGAAGATGGTTGAAGACGCGCTATGAGTTTCCTGTCCGAAAACGAGATCGAGGACTGGGCGTGCGACATCCTGCGCGAATGCGGATACGCAATCACAACCGGGTCCGATATCTCCCCCGGTGGCGCCCATGCCGAGCGTGACTCGTTATCGGATGTCATTCTGAATAAAAGACTTCAGGCCGCCATTGATCGCCTGAATCCGCATCTGTCACAGGTCGCACGGGATGAAGCGCTGCGGGCGCTGAAGCGCGACGGCATGCCTGATGTCGTGGATGAAAACCGCCGCCTGCATGGTTATCTGGTCGATGGCGTGCCGGTGGACGTGGTGCGTGAGGACGGCACGCAGTCCGGGGACCGGGCGCGGTTGATCGATTTTGATCATCCAGAACGCAATGACTTCCTCGCCGTGCGCCAGTTCGTGGTGGAAAAGGACGAGGCCAGCCGACGGCCCGATATCGTGCTGTTCATCAACGGATTGCCTGTGGGCATGATCGAACTGAAAAGCCCGAGTTCCGAACAGGCCACGCTGGACGCTGCCTGGAACCAGTTCCAGAGCTACCGTTCGTTCATGCCCTCCCTGTTCCGCTTTAACGAAGTGCTGGTGATCTCCGACGGTACCGAGGCACGGGTTGGCTCGCTTACGGCAGACCGTGAGCGTTTCATGCCCTGGCGCACGGTGGATGGCGAGGAACTGGTGGCCAAGAACCACCAGGAAATGGAAACCGTGCTACGCGGCGTGTTCACCCCGCGCTGGCTGCTGGCACTGATACGGGATTTCGTGCTGTTTACGGAAAAAGACGGCAGCCCCATCAAGATTCTGGCCGCCTATCATCAGTTCCATGCCTGCCGTAAGGCCGTGGCACAGACGGTTCGGGCGACGGCGCGGGGCGGCAACCGGAAAGCGGGTGTCATCTGGCATACGCAGGGATCGGGCAAAAGCCTGCTGATGACGTTCTATGCCGGGGTCATTGCCCGCCACCCGGCAATGGAAAACCCGACGATCGTTGTGCTGACTGACCGCAATGACCTGGATGACCAATTGTTTGCAACCTTTTCAGGGGCGCAGGCGCTCCTGCGCCAGACACCGGAACAGGCGGGCAGCCGGGATGAACTGCGAACGCTGCTCCGGCGGGCGTCCGGCGGTGTGATCTTCACCACGCTTCAGAAGTTCCAGCCCGAAGGCGAGGGGACAGGCGTGCCGCTGCTGACGGACCGCCGCAACGTCGTGGTCATGGCCGATGAGGCGCATCGCAGCCAGTACGGGCTGGAGGCGAAGTTCAACAGCCAGACGGGCAGGATCTCCTACGGCTTTGCAAAATACCTGCGCGATGCCCTGCCCAATGCGTCCTTCATCGGCTTTACCGGCACGCCGATCGAGACGGCGGACGTGAATACCCGTGCGATCTTTGGTGATTACATCGACATTTACGACATCGCGCAGGCAGTGGAAGATGGCGCGACGGTGCCCATCTATTACGAAAGCCGTCTGGTACGCGTCGAACTGGATGATGATGTCAGGGAGGGGCTTGACGACGAACTGGCGGAGATTGTCGAGGGGCTGCCGGAGAGTGAAGAGCAAAAGCTCAGCCGGAAATATTCGCGTCTCGAAGCGCTGGTCGGTGCGGAACAACGCCTGCGGCGGGTTGCCGGTGATCTGGTCTGGCATTTCGAAAACCGGCTTGAGGCCCTTGATGGCAAGGGCATGATCGTCGGCATGAGCCGCGCCATCTGCGTGGCACTTTATGACGAGATCATCCGTATCCGTCCGGACTGGCACAGCGATGATGACAACGCCGGCGCCATAAAGGTTGTGATGACCGGCTGTGCCGCCGATCCCGCGGGGTTCCAACCGCATATCGGCAGGCGCGCCAGGGCCCGCCGCGACTTGCTGGCCAGGCGCATGAAGGACAATGCCGACCCGCTGAAACTGGTGATCGTGCGCGACATGTGGCTGACGGGCTTTGATGCGCCTGCCCTGCACACGATGTATGTGGACAAGCCCATGCGCGGGCATGGGCTGATGCAGGCCATTGCCCGCGTGAACCGTGTGTTCAGGGGCAAACCCGGTGGTCTGGTCGTGGATTACATTGGCCTGGCCCGGAACCTGAAAGCGGCTTTGGGTGAATACTCTGCCGGGGACCGGCAACAGGTCGGGATTGATGAAGCCGAGGCCGTTCGTGCCCTGCAGGAACGCTACGAGATTGTCCGGGCCATGTTCAGTCCGGAACAGGCCGGTGGTTTCGATTACCGTCCCGCCCTTGTCCCGGGTACCGCACCCGGGGTTAAACTGGCGATCATGGCCGGAGCACTGGACCGTATCCTGGGCCAGCAGCAGCACGAGACCGCGCAGGCGACGACTGACGAAGGGCGCAAGGCCGCGCAGAGGCGCTTTCCCGATGCGGTCAGGGCGCTTTCGGTCGCCTTTGCACTTGCATCCGCCAGTGATCAGGCTGCCGTGCTGCGTGATGAAGTCGGTTTTTTCGAGGCGGTCCGTGCGGTCCTGGTAAAGAGGAGCGGTGATGACGCGGACGGCAGAAGCCCGCAGGGGCGCGAACTGGCGATCAGGCAACTGGTCAGTCGGGCTGTAGTGTCCACGGACATTATCGATATCATGGAAGCCGCCGGCATCGGGCGTCCGGACATTTCCATCCTTTCGGATGCCTTCCTGCAGGAAGTGCGGGAGATGCCGCACCGTAACCTGGCGATCGAGGCCCTGCGCAAGCTGCTGGAAGATCAGATTCGCAGCCGCCGCCGTTCAAACCTGACGGAAGCGGAAACGTTTTCGATCCGCCTTGAGCAGGCGGTCAGCCGTTATCATGCCAATGCCCTGACCTCAGCCCAGATCCTGGACGAACTGATCCGCCTGGCCCATGAAATGGCGGCCGCACGGGCGCGTGGCGAGGAACTCGGCCTGACGCCGGAAGAAATGGCTTTCTATGATGCCCTTGCGCGCAATGAAAGCGCACGGATGGCGATGGGAGACCCTGGCCTGCGCGCGATTGCCACGGCTCTGGTCAGGACCATTCGGGCGAATGCCACGGTGGACTGGACCGTCATGGCGTCGGCACGCGCACGGATGCGCACGGCGGTCAGACGCCTGCTGCGGAAATATGGCTATCCGCCCGACATGCAGGGTGAGGCCGTGCAAAATATCCTGCGTCAGGCCGAAGAGTTTGCACCGGTATGGGCGGACAGTGCGGGGTAGGCGACATCGCCACGCGGACGTGGCGACATGCCTCCCTGCGCCTTCCGGGTCAGGGTTTCCCGCGCAGCCGTTCTTTCAACCAGACCGTCAGATGCCTTGCGGCGGTCTGCCCGTGATGGGATGGACCGTGTCTTCCGCGTGATTCATTCATGGGAAGCCCTGATATCACTGGGCCATCCGTGAGCGACGGAAACCCGTCTGGCGCAAGGCCGGGCATACTGGAAATCAGGAAAGTGCCTGTAATCAGCCAAGACCCGCAGGAAACTGCGGTAAAGTAGTTGGCGTTCCGTACGGGACTTTCTGGCAATCAATATACAACATGCTGATTTTTCAAGCAGAAAAACCACCATATCTAGGGTTTTCAACCATGTAACACACATATGTATCACACGGGCAGAATCATGGGTCAACAGTGAGTTTGTAGCAACTAGAGGGGAGAAACAGTGTTCCTCAGTTTTTTCTGCATGAAATAGCGCGGATAGACGGGTGCAGGGCCATCGATCTGCCCGAATATTTCAAATCCCATTTTCTGGTAGAAAGCCTTGGCCTGAAATTCATAGGTATCAAGCCATATATGGTGGCAGTTACGGCGTCGGGCTTCTTCTTCCGCAATGGTAATCAGTTGTTTGCCTGTTCCATGTCCCTGAAGTTTCGGGTCAAGGGCAAGCAGGATAATGTGGAAGCCACCCCAGCGTGACTGGGCAATCAACCCCCCCAATACAGTGCCGTCCTGTCTGGCGCGTACAACGATCGAGAAATCACGATTATCTATACTGCCAATCTTGTCGCGCGCATCCTGGACCAGGATATCAAGAATGGCCTTATCCTGCCCGCCTGACAGGTTGGAGGAGATGGTGAGTTCAACAGCTAAACGCGACTGGCACATAATATGGCGCTCATTCATGGTGCGCGGGCATCATGACAACATAATATGACATGTGCAATCACTTTGCGGGCAACCATATTTTATTTATTTCATTCATTGATATTTATATTATAAATCATAAAGTTAATATGATATTTATGTAAATATCTGTCTTTATGGTCAGGATTTAAAAATTAAATTCGTCAAAAAGGTATAATGACACCTTTTAAGATCATTTCTTTCATGACATCATCCTGATGCTGGCGCCCAGAAGGTCGGTGCGCTCTATACGGCATAGCTGCAAAGGCAGGTATATGATCAAGAGCATACAGGCAGATGTAACGTCTCGGGTGCCCAAGTATAATGCAGTAGACCGGGTGCTGATACCGTTTATCGTGGCGATCAGCTTTATGATGGAGCAGCTGGATACGACAATTGTCATTACAGCGCTGCCAAAAATGGCGGATAATTTTCATACCACAGCCGTTAGCCTGAACATTGCCGTTACGTCCTATCTGCTTAGTCTTGCCGTTTTCATGCCAATGAGCGGATGGGCGGCAGAGCGCTGGGGCAAGCGCGAGGTCTATATGGCGGCGCTGCTTGTTTTTACGGTCGGATCGATCCTGTGCGCCTGTAGTAACGGCCCCTTCAGCCTCAGCCTGATGCGTATGGTGCAGGGGTTCGGGGGCGCGCTGATGACACCTGTGGGCCGCCTTATCCTGCTCAGTTCCTTTGAGCGTAGTGAACTGGTCAAGACAATGACCTACATGTCCGTACCGGTCGTGATCGGACCGTTGATGGGGCCTGTGCTGGGTGGTTTTCTGGTGCAGTACACAAATTGGCGCTGGATCTTCCTGGTCAACGTGCCCATCGGGGTTGGCGGCATCCTGCTTACGTTGTGGCGTGTCCGTCCCGAGATGCGCAGGATGCCTGCACCGTTTGACTGGATCGGCTTCATCATCTGTGCCGCGGGCATGCTTCTGCTGCAGATTGGTACCGAACTGCTGGGGCGGCGCAGTAGCATGGCCTGGGGGGGGATGCTACTTGCAGGTGGTCTGGCAGTCACTTTTTTGTACAGCCGGCGGTCGATCGGGGCCCGTTTCCCTGCACTGGACATGGGGTTGATGTCCATCCGCACATTCCGCATCGGTGTGCTGGCCGGTAGCCTGAGCCGTATGGGGTTCAGTAGTATTCCGTTTCTGCTTGCACTTCTTCTTCAGCTGCAATTCGGTTTTACACCATTCCGGACAGGCCTGCTGGTCTTTGCCGCAAGTTTTGGGGCCGTTATTGTCCGTCCTCTCTCAAGCTGGCTGCTGCGGCTTCTGGGGTTCAGGACGGTACTGGCCTTTAACAGCCTGGTCGGTGCCATGACGATCCTGCCTTTTACCTTGATGGATGGTATCGGGGCACAATGGAAGTTTGTGCTGGCTGTTATCATATTTGGTATATCGCGCGCCCTGCAGTTTACCAATCTTAATACCATTTCCTTTGTTGATATCCCGGCTGACCGGCTGAGCCGCAGCACGGGGCTCAGTGGCATGGCCCAGCAGCTGTCAACCGGTCTGGGCGTTGCCCTGAGTGCGGCCATGCTCAACCTGATGGCCCGTGGCGCGCACCCGGACATGAGTGATTTCAGGACCGCCCTGTACGGCAGTGCCTCTCTGGTGCTGCTCGGTATGGCAGGCTTCCTGCAGCTCAGGCAGGAAGACGGGGCCCATACGAGTGGATGGCGTCCCCGTGACAGAGTGCTGAGCAGGACCGTCGAAGGGAAAAAGTAAATCCATATTGTTGCTATATAGCAACAAAAAATCGGGTTTTTTATTGATAATATATGGCCGTGATGCACGCCATCCTGAACAGGAGATGAAAGACTGTGACACCTTCTTCATGCGATCTGCCGCTGGCACGCCAGAGCATCATGACACTGACCACCGGCCCGGTGGATGCGTACCCCGAAGTGCTGCGCGCCCTGTCGCGTACGGTACTTTATGATTACGATCCGGCATTCCAGCATTTTTACGAGAACGTGTGCCTCAAGCTGCAGAAAGCGCTGGAGACAAAGACGGTTCCCGTCATCCTGCAGGGCGAACCGGTGCTGGGCCTGCAGGCTGTTGCGGCCTCTTTCTTCAACAAGGCGGATATCGTTCTCAATTTGGTTTCGGGCGCATATGGTGACGGGTTCGGTGAATGGGTCCGCCCCCATTGTGGCGAACTGCTTGAACTGCGCACGCCGTTCAATGAAGTCATTGATGTCGAAAAAGTAAGGCAGATGCTTGCTAGCCGTCCTGACATATCGGTCGTGTCGATCTGTCATCACGATACCCCTTCGGGCACCATAAACCCGGTCGCCGCGATCGGGCAGGCCGTGCGCGAACATGGCGCCCTGTTTGTAGTGGATGCGGTTTCTTCCTTTGCGGGCATGGACATCATGCCAGAGCCCTGCTGTGTCGATATGTTCGTGACCGGACCCAATAAATGCATGGGCTGTCCACCGGGCCTGACCATTCTGGGGGTGAGTGAACGGGCATGGAAAAAGATGCATGCCAACCCCACCGCCCCGCGTGATTCCGTACTCAGCATTCTGGACTGGGAGCACGCATGGAAGGCCGGTCAGCCTTTTCCATACACGCCGTCCGTCTCTGAAATCAACGCGCTGGACGCAGGTCTTGACCGTTATCTGGAAGAAGGGCCGCAGGCGGTATGGACGCGTCACGACCTGACCGCACGGGCATGCCGCGCGGGGATCAAGGCTGCCGGTCTGGAAATCTGGGCGGCGCATGATTCCATTGCCTCTCCCACCACTACGGTCGTGCGCCTGCCGCAAACGGTAACGGATACCGATGTGCTGGAAGTGGCGCGCAGGCGGTACGGGGTCATTTTCTCCATCGGTCGGGGAGAGACGAAGGGCCGGGTCATCCGTATCGGTCACATGGGGCCAACGGCACAGCCCATCTATGCTGTGGCGGGTCTGGCCGCATTATGCGGGGCGCTGGGCGAACTTGGAGTGGATGTCGATGCAGGTGCCGCCTGTGCCGCCGCACTTTCTGTAATCAGGCAGTAAAAAACCCGATTGCATCATGACCCGACAGGAACATTCTCGATACGGAAGCGAAGAAGCCGCCATGAACAACAAAGAGACGACTTTCCTGCTGGGGGGCGACCTTCCCGTGCGTAGGATGGGTTATGGTGCAATGCGCCTGTGCGGACCCGGCGTATGGGGGGAACCTGCGGATCGGGGCAATGCGGTAAAGGTGCTGCGGAAGGCTGTGGATCTGGGTGTCAATCATATTGATACCAGTGATTTCTACGGTCCGCATGTCGTAAACGAAATCATTCGCGAAGCCCTTTATCCCTACCCGGATGACCTGGTGATCGTAACCAAGGTGGGTGCACGGCGTGGGGCGGACAAGTCCTGGCCTTCCGCCCTTTCCGCTGCGGAACTGGAACAGGCTGTCCATGATAACCTGCGTCGGTTGAAGCTGGATTGCCTTGACCTGGTCAATCTGCGGATCGTGAATGATGCCGATCCGCACCGCCCGGGCGGCGTGCCCATCGAAGCCCCGCTTACCGCGCTCATGCGCCTGCGTGAGAAGGGGCTTATCAGGCATCTGGGCCTGAGCCACGTAACGCTGGATATGGTGGAACAGGCAATGGCGCTTACGCCAATTGCCTGTGTGCAGAACCATTATGGCATCCTGCACCGTGAGGATGATGCGCTGGTTGCCCTGTGTGCGCGGCATGACATGGGGTTTGTGCCGTTCTTCCCCCTGGGGGGCGGGATCCATCCCCATTCCTCCCGGGAGCTTGAGTCGTGTGCGGCAGAGATGGGCATCTCGGTCCACCAACTCAGCCTGGCCTGGCTGCTCCAGTTTTCACGCTGCATCCTGCCCATTCCCGGCACGGCATCGCTTGGGCACCTGCGGGAGAACATGGATGCCGCGTGCCTTACACTACCTGATGGGATCATGAACCGACTCAATAATCTGGTTCAGTCCTGATACGGCTTATTAAAAATAAAGACATGGTCAGGCTCATGTCCGTTTTCAGGCGGACATGAAGCAGCACCAAATAAAAATAATTATGTTTCGATAAAGAAACTTTGACAAACTTATCATAACACCTTTAGTGTGATCGCATCATCCTGATAAGACATCGCCAAGTGATTTTGGCCTTGTGGGAGATTGACCATGACGGCGGCAAACTGGGCGGCAACAGATGGTATCGGCCACATCGAAACGCATGGTGCGGCCCCCATTCCTGAGAATGAACGCCATGGTCGCCCAAGCGAACTGGCACTGATCTTTTTTGGCAGCCAGATGAATTATGCTTCCCTGCTGGTCGGCGCCATGCCGATTGCCATGGGGCTGTCAGTTCTGGGCGCATTCTCGGCCATTCTGGTCGGGACCGTACTGGGGGCCTGTGCCGTTGGTGGCATGGCCATGATGGGGCAGAAAACAGGCGCCAACTCCGTCATGACCAGCATGGCCTTTTTTGGGGCGCGCGGGCGCTATGTCGGGTCAGTCATCATACAGATGATCGATCTGGGTTATTTCGCCATGGGGTTATGGGTTGGCGCGCCCCAGTTCCTGAAAATACTCAATATTATGATGCATGTGCCTGAAACCCCGGGCTGGATGGTCTTTTCAATCCTGACATGTGGAATACTTGTTGTTGTCGTGGCCCTTCTTGGCCATGCGACAATCGTATTTTATGAAAAGCTCGTCTCCTTTTCAGGTATCGCGATCATCGCCCTGATTCTGGTCTGTGTGATCATGCATCCTACAGGTCATTTTGATCCCGCTGGTGTGCACAAGACAGCCAACCCGGCAGCATTGTGGGTTCTCTCGGCATCCTATTTCCTGGCCAATGCCATATCCTATGCACCGTTTGCAGGGGATTATACCCGGTACATGCCTGCCAGTACGCCATCGTTCAAACTGTTCATGTGGACGGCGTTTGGCATGATAGCGGGTTGTATGCTTGCCCTGTCATCAGGGATGGTGATCGGGTTGCGTGTGACCGATCCCTTTGACGTGACACAGCAGATGGTGGGCAGTCTTCCTTCCATCCTTATTCTGCCTGTCACCATTATTGCGGTTGCGGCCAATACATGTAACGGGGCAATGGTGGTCTATAATGGTGTCCTGAATCTCAATGCCATTCTTCATAAATGGCGCCGGGTCAATGTCGCGTATCTGTTCGGCACGCTTGGCATAGCCCTGGGATATGTCGGCCTGGTCATCATGAAGATGTCAGACAGTATCATGGCCTTGTGTTCCATCGTGACAATGCTTGTAACACCGTGGATTACCATAAACATTATTGGGTATTTCCATGCGCGCGGCTGGTTTGACGTGCCTGCCATCCGTTCGCCCGGACCGGTCAGCGGCCGATCGTACTGGTATGTCAATGGTTACAATTTACCTGCGGTATTTGCATGGGTACTTGGAATACTGTTTGGCATACCTTTTTCTAATAACAGTATTTTTGTTGGTTACTTCTCAAAGTTCACAAATAATATTGACATTAGCTTTATAGTTTCGGCATTATCTGGTGGTATTATATATTTATTTTCAAGTATATTTATTAAAAGAAATTCCATAGTAAAAATTACTGATAAAAACCAAACAAACGGAGCCAGTTTCTCATGAATGACATGAAATCTCCCAACCCGCCGGCACTGCGCACGGGTGAAGCCTTCAAGAAATCCCTGGATGACGGGCGCAAGGTATGGGTCAATGGCCGCCTGCTGGACAAGGTAACGGATGAGCCGGCCCTGAACGCCGGCATCGACCTGATGGCCAGCATGTTCGATGACCAGTTCCGCCCGGAAACACAGGAAGATACCACCTATTTCGATGTATCCGCCAACCGGCAGGCCAGCCGCGCGTGGCAGGTGCCCCGCACGAAAGAGGACCTGGCCGACCGTCGGCGGATGATCGAATATACCAGCCGCAAGACTGTTGGCACCTTTGGCCGTCCGCCCGATCTGGCGCCGACCATTGCTGTTGGCCTGCTGGCCTATCTGCCGATGTTCCGCGACAAGAAGTCCAGCTTTGACGTCTGCCAGCCCGACTTTGCTGAAAATATCGAACGCTTTGTCGAGTTGGGGCGCAATACCAACCTGACGGCAGCCGAAAGCCTAACTGGCCCGCAGAATGACCGGTCTTCGGGTTATGCTGCCGCGGTTTCCCTGTTGAAGGTGGTCAGTGTCGAGCGTGATGGCGTGCGTGTCAGTGGTGCGAAATCCGTTGGCTCCATCGCCGCGCAGTCCAACGAGATTTTCTTTACCAACCTCGCCTACGGTGGCACCCCGCCGGAAGCCTGCATCTGGGGTTCGGTGCCTGTCGCATCGGACGGGATCCGGATGGTCTCGCGTGAGATGCTGTCCAACCCCGGCGCCAATCCGTTCGATCACCCGATCACCTGCCATGGCGAGGAAGCCGATCAGCTGATCATGTTCGACAACGTGTTCGTGCCCAAGGATCGTATCTTCAACCTGGGCGATCCCACCCTGGTCAATTATTACGGGCCTGTCTGTAACTGGGCGCACTGGCATGTCCTGACCCGTCTGGCGGTCAAGGCCGAGATTTTTGTCGGGTGTGGTCATCTGGTGCTCGATGTGCTGGGCACGGGCCATATTCCCGCCGTGCAGGGCATGCTGGGCGAACTGATTGAATATGCCCAGACGCTGCGGGCCTTCATTTACGCCGCAGAAGCGCGCGGCAAGCCGACCATAGGCGAAGTGATGGGCCCCGATGTGTGCCTGCTTACGGCGGGGCGGCTGTATTCCATCCAGAACTACCCCCGCATCATCCATGTGCTGCAGGAACTGTGCGGCCAGGGGCTTGTCATGCGCTTTGGTAAGGCGGCGTTTGACAATCCCGATATCGGCCACCGTCTGGCCGAACTGCTGCCCGGCCATGGCGTGAGCGGTGAAGTAAAGGAAATGCTCATGAACTTCATCTGGGATCTGACGTCCAGTTCCCTTGCCGGTCGTGTCGCCCTGTTTGAAAATGTCAATTCCAGCCCCGCACCCCGTCTGCGTGACCGCCTGTATCGCGAGTTCGACCGTGAAGGCCTGGCTGACATGGTCAAGAAAATGGTCGGAATGCCCTAAGGGCGGCAGCTGAAGGAAGGGGATGTGCAATGAGCCTGAACGCTGACGATTATGTACGCGCGGATGCCGTGCAGCTGGCGGAATGGGTCCGTCGCAAGGAAGTGTCGCCTGCCGAGATTGTGGAATGCGCCATTGCACGGATTGATGCACTCGATCCGGTCCTGAACACGGTTGCACATCGCCTTGACGACATGGCCCGGCAGACCGTGGCCCACGGTGTCCCGGCCGAGGGCATGCTGGTTGGGGTGCCGCTGCTGGTCAAGGATACCGGCGTTACCGTTGCCGGTGCGCCAATGACCAGTGGCAGTGCGCTGTTCCGCGGCAATATCTCGATTGCGGACAGTACGCTGATCACGCGTTATCGGGAGGCTGGTCTTGTCCTGCTGGGCAAGACCAATACCCCCGAACTGGGGCTGAGTTTTACAACCGAACCCCTGGCACAGGGGGCAACACACAACCCGTGGAATCCCGACTACAGTCCCGGCGGGTCAAGCGGTGGTGCCGCCGCGGCCGTCGCGGCGGGTATCGTACCCATTGCCCATGCATCCGACGGGGCGGGTTCCATCCGGCTGCCCTCGGCGCATTGCGGTGTATTCGGCTTCAAGCCCAGCCGCATGCGTGTACCGATGGGCCCGGTCATTGGCGAGGCCCTGGCCGGCATGTCCGCCCCGCATTGCATTACCCGTTCCGTGCGTGACAGTGCGGCCATGCTCGATGCCTGCGCCTGGCCCGAACCGGGTGATCCTTATGCCGTGAAGGCCTCTGAGCGGCCTTACATGCAGGAAGTGGCCCGTGACCCCAGACGGCTGCGCATAGGCGTCAGCACCCGCTCCCCGCTGGGCGGGGCGGTCCATGCCGACTGTCGCGATGCGGTTGCGCGCGCTGCGGCCCTGTGCGCGGAACTCGGGCATGAGGTGGAAGAAGCTGAAATGGCGTATGACGCTGTGGCGGTAAAGGACGCTTGGCGAGTTATTGTGGGTATAGCCGCACTGACAGGTGTCCAGGCACAGGAAAAGAAAATCGGGCTCAGGGACCGTTTTTCAATGCTGGAGCCGGTTAACGCCGCATGGATGCGCTGGGCCAGCGGCCTTTCGGCAGTCGATTACGCCCTTGCACTGAACACGATACGCGCGGCCGGGCGGAGTTGTGGCCGCAGTTTCGAGATGTATGACGTCTTCCTCACGCCCGCTGCTGCAACGCCCCCGCCACGGCTGGGGGAACTGGCATGCCATGATGAGGATGCCGAAGCCTTCTATGACCGTTTCTGCGCACATGGGCCGTTTACCGCCGTGCATAATGCAACGGGCTGCCCGGGGATGAGCATTCCCATGGGGCTGCAGGGGCAGGGTTTGCCGGTTGGCGTACATTTCGGGGCTGCTCTGGGCAATGACGGAGTTTTGATGGCGCTGGCGGGCCAGATCGAGCGGGCCGCGCCATGGCATTATACCTGTATCGGGTGGAAGGGCGTGTCATGAAGGAACGGCTTCTTGCATTGCGTCAGATGGTCCGGCAGGTACAGGCTGGCACAGGCATGGTGGCGGCCCTGGCTGAAGCCCTGATCGAGGCCATCGACCTGACCGAGCCCACCCTTGGCGCATGGCACTGCTTTGATCCTGAATACCTGCGCCTTCAGGCCCGGCAACTCGATGCACGGCCGCATAAGGGCAGGCTGCACGGCCTGCCGGTGGGCATAAAGGATGTGATCGATACGCATGACCTGCCCACAGGGTATGGCTCTCGGCATTACGAAGGCACCCGACCCGCATCGGATGCCGGTTGCGTGGCGATGCTGCGCGCGGAAGGGGCGCTGATTGTAGGCAAGACGGTATCGACCGAATTCGCCTTTGTGGCGCCCGGCAAGACCCGCAACCCTTATGACCCGGCGCATACGCCCGGTGGTTCCTCTAGCGGGTCGGCCGCGGCGGTGGGGGCCGGGGTGGTGCCGGTGGCCCTTGGTACCCAGACATCGGGTTCCACAATCCGCCCTGCCGCCTTCTGTGGTATTGTTGGCTATAAGCCCAGCTATGGCCTGATCGACCGCACGGGCATCAAGGTCCTGTGCGAGACGCTGGACACGGTCGGCCTGCTGGGGTGGCGTGTGGCGGATGTTGCCCTTGTCGCGTCCGTTCTGGCCCAGCGCCCGCTGGAAGCCCAGGCGGGAACGGCAGCGCAAAAGCTCCGTCTTGGTGTGTTCCGTCCCGTGTTCTGGCATGAGGCGACACCTGCGGCACTTGCGGTTTTCGAGCGTGCGCTGGACCGGTTCCGTGCGGCCGGGCATGAGATTGTGGAACTGCCCGACCCCGGTGACTTTGGCGCGCTTATGGCAGCCCATACCGCAATCATGTCGTGGGAAGTGCCCCGGGCCCTAGCGTATGAGCGGTTGGGAGATGGCGCAGGGCTGCAACCGCGCACTTATGAAAATATCCAGATTTCTCCTGTCACGACAGCGCAGGTTTATGATGCCGCGCAGGCTGTGGCCTGCCGCGAACGCGCTTTGTGGAAAGAGGCCATGACGGGCCTGGATGCGGTGCTGACGCTACCCGCGCCGGGGGAAGCCCCGCTGGGGCTGTCCAGCACCGGGAACCCGGTTTTCAATCGGGGCTGGACCCAGCTTGGCCTGCCATGCGTCTCCCTGCCCGCGGGGCATGGCGCGGGGGGTATGCCGCTGGGCGTGCAATGTGTTGGCGCCATGGGTGCGGATGCATCACTGCTGGCGGTAGCGACGGCGCTGGAGACAGTTCTGGGTGCTGAATGACTGAACCTGATGCTGCTGCACTGACATAAGGGAATTCATGAAATGGCGACCGATATCGAACTTCTTGAACTGTTCAGGGAAGAACTGAAGCTTTGCAAGGTATCGACGGGACAGGTACTGATCGTGCTGAGCGAAGGGACGACGCGCGCTGATTACGCCCGCGCGTTCCTGGGTGCTGCGACCCTTCTGGGGGCGGAAGCGTTTCAGATCAATCTGCCCCCGCGCACGAAAATGGGTATTGCGGGCGAGGTGGGGCGCACGCCGCTGGCAGGCAACCGCCCAGCGATCGAAGCGCTGAAAGCGGCCGACATTGTCATTGATCTGGTGGGCCTGCTGTTCTCGCACGAGCAGAACGAGATCACTGCCAGCGGCACGCGCATGCTGTTTGTGCACGAACCTTTTGACGTGCTGAAAAAGATGTTCCCCACACAGCAGTTGCGCCAGCGTGTGGAATATGGCGAGGCGTTGCTGGGACGGGCCAGGACCCTGCGCGTGACATCGCCCCATGGTACGGATGTCCGTTATGAAATGGGGCAGTATCCCGTCATGACGGAATATGGCTTTACGGATACGCCGGGGCGTTGGGACCATTTTCCCTCGGGGTTCCTGCTCTCGCAGGGGAATGACGGTGCCGTAAATGGCAAGGTTGTCCTGGCACCGGGCGATATTGTCGTGGCCCTGCGCCGTTACGTGGCCAGTCCCATAACCCTGACCATTGAGCGGGGGATGGTGACCCATATTGCAGGCGATGGCCTGGATGCCGAACTGTTCCGTGGGTATATTGAAAGCTACAACGACCCCCGGGCCTATGCGGTATCACATATTGGCTGGGGGCTTAACCATCTTGCGCGCTGGACCCACCTGTCCACAACGCGGCAGGGCGATAGCGAAATCGGTGTGAATGGCCTTGCCTATTACGGCAATGTCCTGTTCTCGCTCGGGCCCAATACGGAACTGGGTGGCACGAATGATACCGCCTGCCACATGGATATCCCGATGCGGGGATGCAGTCTTTATCTTGATGACACGCTGATTGTTGAAAACGGCGTTGTCGTTGATCCGGCCATGCAGCCGGCGTGACGGGAAGAGGATCGCATGGAACTTTCCAATGATACAGCACGCCAGATGTTCACGCGCCTGCGCGAACAGACGGCCCATATGCGTTACGGTTTTGGCAGGCGGCCGATGCTGGTCAATGTTGACCTACAGAATGCCTATACCCAGGTCGGCAAATACGTAACCGCGTATGAGACGGACCCCCGGCAGACGGAGTATGTCAACACCCTGGCCGCACTGGCCCGCGCAAAGGGGCTGCCGGTGTACTGGACCTATGTCGCCTTTCGCGATGATGGCCTGGATTGCGGTGTTTTCGGTACACGTGACGACACGCCTGATTCCCTGCAGAACATCAAGCGCGGCTCGGACCGTGCAGCACTTGATGCGCGCCTGAAGATCATGCCGGGTGACCATGTGGTCAACAAGCTCATGCCATCCGCATTCCACGAAACCAACCTGCAGTCGCTCATGACGTTCCTCAAATGCGACACCCTGATCGTGACCGGTGGTTCCACGTCGGGCTGCGTGCGGGCCACGGTGGTCGATGGCCTGTCCCGTGGCTACCGGGTGATCGTGCCGGAGGAATGTGTGGCCGACCTGCATGAAAGCCCGCATTTCGCCAATTTGTATGACATGCATAAAAAATATGCGGATGTCCTGCCTGTCCAGAAAGTTAAGGAGTATTATGAGAAGTTGAGCGACACATAATCCCAACGTACGATGGCAGGACATGACAGCACAGACACCAAAGGTGCCTAACCGGGTCAAGCAACCTTTATATCAGGAAGTATTTCAGGCCCTGAGAGATGAGATCCTGGGTGGGCGCTACGATAAACAGGGAGCACTCCCGAGTGAACTCCTGCTTGAAAAGCGCTTCAAGGTCTCGCGGATTACAATCCGCCGGGCCTGTGACGAGCTGGAAAAGGCGGCCCTGATCGAACGGAGCAAGGGCCGTAGTGCCCGCGTGCTGGCGCGCCTGCCACCCATTGTGGCGGACGTGGAAGACGAGATCGAGACGCTCCATTCGATCGGTGCGAATATGCGCCCCGAAGTGCTGCATTTTGCATGGGTTTCGGCAGGCGAGGTACTGGCGGACCTGCTGGAAGTAAACCCGGAGGAAAAGGTACTGTGGAGCACCCGCCTGCGGCGGCGGCGCAATGACCCGATCAACCACACATCCGTTCATATCGCACCTGATTTTGCCGTGGGTATCAACGAGGAGTTGCTGGGACAGAAGCAGTTGATCGATATATGGCGCGCCCAGGGGCATGTTGTGGCCAGCGCGGACCAGATCATGAGTGCGGCACCGTGCAACAAGGCCATAGCGCGGCATCTGGACATTGCCATCGGTGCCCCGGTGTTCTGCATACGGCGCCTAATGCGCAATGCCGAAGGTCGCCCGATGGGCCTGCTTGTTGCATCACTGCGCTGGGACCGCTTCAGCTACCGTATGTCGCTCAAGCGGGTAGGGAATGAAATGCAACTGGCTGCAAACACCAGGCGCAGCCTGTTCGATATGGAAGACACGACATGGGAACTGTGAACATGTCGCTTTACCCAACACATAAACAAGGGAAATAACGGCAATGGAAATGAAAGCCATGCGCGATGCATTCATCAGCGCCATGGGGCACGCAGCCCATTCCGTATCTGTCGTGGTTACGGATGGCGATGCAGGCAGGATGGGGGTGACGGTCAGTGCCGTTTCCTCAGTTTCGGCTGATCCGCCAATGATCCTGGCCTGCATCAATCGCAAAAGCCCGGCCGTGGCAGCGATCTGTGCAAATGGCAGCATGACCATCAACATGCTTGCGGCAACACAGCATGATATTTCCGATGTGTTTTCAGGGCGTTCTCAAAAATTCCGCCCATATGATTTTGCCTGTGCACAGTGGACACGGGGCAGGGAACACGGCAGCCTGTTCCTGAATGGTGCATCCACATCCTTTCATGCCGTTGTGGAAACAAAGGTAGAGGCCGGGACGCACATGGTCATTATCGGCCGTGTCATGGAAGTAAACATGGGCGGACATGATGTTCTTGTGCACTGCCGGCGCAATTATGGACAGTTTTCGCTTATTCCGGCCTGATAGCGGAGAAAATGATCCCAGGTTTTGCAGTGTCTGTTCCAACACAGTAAAAACCTTAAGTGACTGAATAATATTCGGAATACTTCCTCGTAAAAATTGGTTCCGCCAGTGTGGCGGGAATTATAGTAATAAATTTGCAACACATGCGTTGCCTCCCGCCCTGACAGGGACAATTAACTTGATATGACACCTATGGTGTGGTGTATAAGAATATAGTTTCGTTATCGAAATGCATGAGCATTCTTCATGGAATAATTCGTGTATAAACGAATGCTATGAGCAGGTTATTACATGTATTTTTCTATCTGTATCAATACCCATGAGAGTTCCCTGGCACGGATGAATTGGGGAACGTGTTATGACAATTGGTGGTTCAGTTGATTGAAATCACGAACGAAATCTTACAGTAGTCAATTCTGTCACAACGTTTTGCAGCGTTAATTTATAAGTGTCTGACCGAAAATGAGTTGAGTGATTTCAGTGGATTATGATTCATGGGTTTGCGATAACCTGATGAGATCAAGATGGCCTGGACTGAAATCACCCGCGCGCAGTATCGCCGGGACGACCTGGAGTATGCAAGCGACCTTCGCGATGCGGAGTGGGCGCTGATTGCGCCTTTGATGCCCGAGAAGAAACGACTGGGGAGACCACGACGTACGGATTTATGCCGGCGAGAAGTTGCGTGGTGCGCTGGCTGAACTCGGCCGATGGACGATCGAGATCGTCAAGCGTAGCGATCGGGCCGAAGGCTTCGTCGTCCTGCCCAAACGCTGGATCGTGGAGCGCAGCTTTGCATGGCTCGGACGCTGCCGTCGCCTCACGAAGGATGTCGAGGCAACAATCTCTTCATCCCACGCGTGGTTGATGATTGCCCATATCCGCAGAGTTCTGCGAAAAATCAATCAAACCGCTTTCTGATTCAGGCTCTAACAGTAAAATATTTTTATTATGAAGTAATGAGGCGTTCTTAAATATATAATGTTTTGTGAGGCAAGAAATGCGAATCCAGATTCCCCCTTTCCGCAAGAATGATCCTCGCCTTCTTTTGCTGCTGTGGTCCACTACGGCTCTGTTCGTAACTGAAACATGCGCCCATGCGGCCGTGCCAGTAGAAAAAAGCCCCGTAGCCAGCCAGAAAAAGCAGGGCAGCCCACACGATGTAAAGCACCCGGCACCTGTGGGGCAGAAAGATACGCCCCTTATGGCCACGCAGAAAGAAACCATCAATGTAAAGATGGATCGTGATGCGCGTAACGGGGGGGGGGGAATGATGCGTCTGGAAACCGCCTCCCATGCCGTACAGAGTGTTGGCAAAGAATATATCGCAGCCCAGAGTCCGCAGAGCTCGGTGGTCGATCTTGTCAGAAACCTGCCCAGCATGAATGTCGCGACGGAAAACACATCGGGTGTGACCGGTTCAGCGACCGGTTCGGCTGAAATCCGTGGTCTGACCGATAGTGACATGACCATCATGGTCAATGGTGGGCCTGTTGCCGGCTTTGGCTACGTAAACGAAGCCATTGATTCCGAGGATATGGAGGCCGTCAATGTAACGCCAGGCAGTTCCAGCATTGATCTTCCCGTAACATCATCTGCTGCGGGTGTCATGAATGTGGTAACGCATACGCCATCGCACAAATTCGGTGGCATGGTGGATTTCTCTTACGGCAGCAACAATCTCTCCCGTGAGTTCATCCGCCTTGAATCGGGTGACATACTGAATAGTGGTGTAAGGTCCTATATTTCCTTTTCCAATACACATGCGCGTTCATGGATGGGAGCAGGTATCAACGAACGGAAGAATGTTGATATCGGGATCCAGAAGGACTTTGATAACGGATCCAACATCAAACTGTTCGCCTCCTATGATCGGACGGACGCGATGATGTCCAACTATCCGACAGCGGATGAATTCTACGAATATAAACATACCGGCAACGGATATGGCCGTTCGGCCTCGTTTGATCCGTCCAATAATGATTATTGGCGTAACAATACGACCCACTGGAATGAGTTCACCATGTCGGCGCCCATGCATTTTGTGGCAACCCGGCGTATCAGCTTTGATTTCAAGCCTTACCTGAACGCGGCCACAGGGTCGACTTCTGATGGGGCCGGGACGGCAGATTATACTGGAGAATACTTTGCAGGTAATGGCGCATCGGTCAGTGGTGGGCAGCCACTAACGTATTTTTTCAACCAGAATAATATGCTCCAGATTGGTGCAGTTGCCAGTGTTACGGCCAAACTGAGTCGCCACAATCATCTGACTTTTGGATACTGGTATGAACACAATGACCAGACATACTCCATGCCGCTGTCCGTTACGGATGGGAACGGTGCTTCACCCAGTGTAAGTGATAAATCTGCACAACTGTTCTATGCCAGCGGCCAGCCCGTCAGTTACGGGATGCTGCATTCAGGATACGAACTGAACGCCCTGTTTATTGAGGATACCGAAAAGTATTTCCGTGACCGGCTTATTGTCAGTGCGGGCCTGAAATACGCCATGATCGATTACTGGGCAAAAAACACATACTATGATGAAACCGGGAAGAGCTATTTCAACCTGGGTCGCAATTCAAATGTGCCGATGCCGCATTTTTCGGTCAGTTACAGGTTTAACCCGCATCACCAGATATACATCAATGCTGAAGGCGATTTCCGCCAGCCCGCGCCACAGAGCCTGTATGTTGCCAGTAACGTAAACCAGCTGCCCAAGAACCAGTATTCGATCAAGGAAGAACTGGGTTACCGGTATAACGACAAGCATATCATTGTTGACCTCTCCTTCTTCAATTACAACATCACGGACCGCCTGCTGAATGTGTATGAAGGGGCAGGACAGACAGCCACCATCAATGGTGGTAACCAGACATCCCGCGGCTTTGACCTGATGGTGGGGGCACGCCCCATTCACGGTTTCAGCCCTTATGCATCCATTGAATACCTGAATGCGACCATGGATTCCAATATCCCGCTGGATGGATCGTATATGCCCACCAAGGGACATAATGCGGTCATGGCACCGCATGTGCTGGCAAACTTTGGCCTGACATATACTTACAAGGGGTTCTTCTCCAATTTCGGTCTTCACTATGCCAGTTCGCAGTCCACTTCACTGGCAGGGGACGAAAGAATGCCAGGTTATGTTTCCGATACACTGGCGCTGGGCTATCATTTCCATTCGTACAGCTTCATGCAGACGCCCACGTTCCGGCTCAACTTTACCAACCTGACCGGATCTATTGTCAGGACCGGAACGACGGGTGTGACAACCAATGCAAATTCCGTTCGCCTCATGAATGGCATGATGTCAGATCCTGATTACAACTCCCCCAATACCTATATCGTTGAACCGCGTTTTTCCATGACGGGTTCGATCTCCACTTCTTTTTAAAACAACACAGGGGGGGCTATGTCAGCCCTCCTGATACCATGAAGGCCAGTGCGGTGGCATCTGGTTCGCGCGCCAGATCATGATCTGGCACGGCCGGTACTCCCTTCTGCATGCAACATAGCCTGATGGTACGGTATTCCAGCCAGACCTGACACCTCGCCGTTCAGATCGGCAGGTCGCGGTTGGCGGCAATTGTTTCCATTGCAATACAGGACGTTACCGTATCCAGATCCACCCGGCTTATGAGCGTGCGATATATCCGGTCGAACGTTTCCATGTCCTGTGTCAGGATCTTGAGCATATAATCGTAATCACCGGCAATGCGGTAAAAATCTATTACATTGGGAATGTCATTGACCGCCTTGTGAAACCGTTCCAGCCATTCATGCGAATGGCTGCGTGTGCGGATCATGACAAAAACCGTAAGCCCCAGACCCAACTTTGCCGGATCAAGCCGCAGGGTGTGCGTACCCGCAAGTCCTGCTGCTCGCAGGGCATTAAGCCGCCGCCAGCAGGCATTTTGTGACAGACCGACACGCGCGGCCAGGTCGCGCTGTGACAGGCCGGCATCCTTTTGCAGGGTGCGTAGGATGGCACGATCAAAAGAATCAGGTTTCTTGTTCATGCCAGATCATATGACAACATGATCTTTGATTTATAGTATTAAATAGGGAAAAATATTGCCCATAATCCAATTAAAATCCTTCTGTAACACGCTTTTTTGGGGATAGGCCATGCAGATGGATGAGACGTTTTTTGCGGATTTTATGGCAGGCCTACGGCTCGGTGGTCATGACAGCCTCAGCAATGGCCTGATCGGGGAGGGCGCCCCCTTGCCTGGCCCATTTGGTATAAAGCCCCTTGTTTATGCCGATTATGTTGCCTCAGGCCGGGCGTTGAAGCAGGTCGAGGATTTCGTGCTGGCGCGTGTGCTGCCCTATTATGCCAATTCCCATACCGAGGCTTCTTTCTGCGGCAGTTACATGACCCGCATACGCCAGGCCGCGCGTGCACATATTGCCCGGCTGTGCGGTGCGGGAGAGGGGTTCTCCACTGTGTTTTGCGGTGCAGGTGCAACAGCGGGGCTTAACCGACTGGTCCATCTGCTGGGGGTACCCGAAGCGACGGCAGCCAGCAGGCGGCCCGTAGTGTTCATCGGTCCGTATGAACATCATTCCAACATCCTGCCGTGGCGCGAAAGCGGGGCAGAGGTCATCACCATTGGCGAGGCTGCATGTGGTGGCCCGGACCTGGAGCAACTCGACAGGGCGCTGGCCGAAGCCGATCCCGCGCGCCTGCGACTTGGCGCCTTCTCGGCCGCATCCAACGTAACAGGCATTATTACGGATGTGGATGCGGTAACGAAAGTTCTCAAATCCCATGGCGCGCTGGCCGTGTGGGATTACGCGGGCGGCGGCCCGTATCTGCCCATCAACATGCGGGCGGGCACGTTGTACGAGAAGGACGCGGTTGTTATCTCGGCGCATAAATTCGTGGGCGGGCCGGCAGCATCAGGGATCATGATTATCCGTAATGCGGCGGTCGCACGCACGCGACCGGTCCTTACCGGGGGTGGCACGGTGCGGTTTGTCTCACCCTGGGGGCATGATTATACCGCCAGCCTTGAAAGCCGGGAAGAAGCGGGCACGCCTGATGTTATTGGCGATATTCGTGCGGCGCTGGCCTTTCTTGTCAAGGATGCCATGGGGGAGCACTGGCTTGATGCGCGCCACAACGGCCTGCGCACCCGGGCGGAGCAGGTCTGGCGGCAGAACCCGCATATCGAAATTGTGGGTAATGCACGGGCACAGCACTATCTGCCCATCTTTTCCTTCCGCGTGCATACGGACAGGGCAGGCAATGTGGTGCACCAGCAACTGTTTACCCGCATGTTATCCGATCTGTATGGAATTCAGGCCCGTGGCGGGTGTGCCTGTGCCGGCCCCTATGCCCACAGCCTGCTTGCCATCAGCAGGGCACAGTCCGATGCGCTGCGTCAGGCTGTCCTGAACGGTAATGAAATCAGAAAACCGGGCTGGACGCGCCTGAATTTCTGTGCGTTGATGAATGATGACAAGGCAGATTTTATCATCCGCTCAGTCGATGAACTTGCCCGGAATCCGACAGCCCCGATGCAGGCGTATATGTGTGATACCGGAACCGCCCGGTTCCGGGTTGAACGGCCATCTTTGGATCTGAATAGCCCCTAGATTTCTGGACGCCCAGGCTGCTAGGCTCAGGGCCCATTGATTTGATTGCGGAAATCTGCTTCAGGCTCTGTGATGAGACTGGAGATGAGCGACCTGTTCTGGCTGACGGACGAGCAAATGGAGCGGCTGTGGCCCTTTTTCCCAATCGGACTTTGACGATCATGATATGAATGCCGCTACCGTCATCCGTGAAGGCCTGTCAGTGGCGATGACGCAAGTGGCGCAGGCCATACAGAGGCAGGAATGCAAGAAGCATCGGGAATGGGAACGGCATCCCGATGCTCAGGCGTATGAGGCTTTCAGAACTGATCTTCGCCAGCTTCAAAACAGGCTTCATGACGTTTCCGACAGCCGCCTTATGGAGATGGCGCTGAAAGACCCATCCGCCGCTATACGGGAAATGAAGCGGCAAGGCGTCACCAAGGCACAAAAATTGGATTACGGAGAACGAATATCTACCAGTCCAGCCCCGCAACCGTAGCCTAAACGGTCAAGGCAACGAAAGAACGGGATTTCGGACATTGAGATATGAAAGCCATGCAAGCACAGCTTTCATATCCGTTTTCAGCGGGTCTGTTTTGCGGCTCGATCAGCCAGATCGGAAAGGTCTCAGGCTGGTAATACCGATCCAATGATTTCAGGTCGCGGTGGCCCGTGATCCGCTTGAGGTCCATCGGGTTGGGAAACAGTTTTGCGAGGCGGGATGTCGCTTCATGGCGGAGGTCATGGAATGTCAGGTCATGAACTCCGAATTTTTTTATCTGTCGTCCGAACCGAAGGGAAAATGAGTCTTCTGATCCTACGTCAAATACATGCGCCCCAGGATCTGGAACGGATGACCGCATCGCCAGCTTTTCCAGCAGGATCGATTTTGCACCGGGCATGAGGGGACGGGTTTCCGGCCCCTGTACCTTGGCGGTTCGGATGTTCTTCGTTTACAGCAGGCTGAGCAGGTTGCGCTTCATGTCAACATCATGCCAGCGCAAAGCCATGGCCTCTCCCCGACGTGTGCCCTGTTCGATTGCAAAGCGCACAATCAGGACATCATCGGGATATTCCGTCTTGGACATGGCTTCCAGGATCAGGTCATATTCTTTCCCGACTAGGCGGCGATTGCGTTTTTTATCCGCACCTTCCGGGCGTTTGACGACCGTGCCTTTTGCAAAGCCCGTCTCAATCATCCGGTCACGAAATCCACGTACGTCAGCAGGTTTCCATTTGCCTGCCATGCAGGATGCCACAGGATCGTCAAGCAGGGCAGGGATATGACCGATGCGGTCATTCTCCCTGTGGGCCATGCACTCATCCCGATAGCGTTCGATTAACTGACGGATTGGGATGCGGTCGATGGCGGAGGTATCACGAAACGGGCCCAGATCGATCTCGGCCCGTTTTTCATTGAGCCAACGTCGAGCCAAAGCGGCTGAGGCGAATGTTTTGCGGATACGTTTGCCGTCCACCATCTTCCGGGCTTGGTACTGGCTGGGGCTATGATACCAGATGCCTTTTGGCAGCGCTCTGCCCGTAGTGGGGTCGATATTCGTCTTTTGTGATTCGCTCATGAGAGTCCCTGATATCACTGAGCTATCCCTGAGTGACGGAAACCTGTTTGGCTCAGGATTGGCTCAAAGTCCAACTGATTGGAAATCAGGAAAGTGCCTGTAATCAGCCAAGATCCGCAGGGAACTGCGGTAAAGTAGCTGGCGTCCCGTACGGGATTCGAACCCGTGTTGCCGCCGTGAAAGGGCGGTGTCCTAGGCCTCTAGACGAACGGGACTAAAGGCGTGAGCGGTAAGTATCCCGACGGGCGGGGGCGGTCAAGCCCCTGTTGCAGAAATATTGAAATTATTGGGCGACCGCTACGTCACGGATGAAGAAAGTGGCGGATGTCCGCCCTTTCCAGCTTTCCGCGCGCAGCCAGCCCGCCAGGTGCAGGGGTGGCCCATCGCGGTCTTCCAGCACGGTGGCCAGCGGGCTTTCATTGGCACGGAACACCAGTGCCTTCAGCCTTGGGCCGCGACCTTCCCCCTCCAGTGTCAGGCGCAGGGTATTGCCCTCGCTGCCAATGCGCTCGGCATAGGCCACGCGCACGCGGGGCAGGGCGATCAGGGGTTCGTCATTGCCGGTGCCAAACGGGGCCAGGCGATCCATGTCGGCTGCCAGTTCCACAGTGGCGGCAGCGACATTCACCACTGCGTCAATGGTCAGGTCCACCGCATCCGGCAGGTCCGCGGCAGTGGCCAGATGGTGGTTGAGGAATTCCTGCAGCGCGGGCACGCCCGCAGCCGGCAGGCCAAAGCCCGCCGCCATGGCGTGCCCCCCGCCGGTGGACAGCAGCCCCGCCTGCCGCGCGGCAATGATGGCGCCCCCAAGGTCCTGCCCCGGGACCGAACGGGCGGAACCCTTGACGCTGCCATCTTCCATTTCCGCGCCGACCAGTACGGGACGGTTGAATTTTTCCTTGATGCGCCCGGCCACGATTCCAACCACGCCGGGGTGCCAGTCCCGTCCGCTCAGCACCAGTACGGCATTGCCCTGCGCGCGCTGGGCGGCGGCCAGTTCCATTGCACGGTCCAGAATGCCGGATTCAACACTCTGGCGGTTATGATTGACGGAATTGAGACGTTCGGCCAACACGCGGGCTTCCGCCGGGTCGGTGCACAGCAGCAGGCGCAGCCCCAGCCCGGAATCCGCAATACGTCCGCCCGCGTTGATACGCGGTCCCACCGCGAAGCCACAGGTAAAGGCGGAAAGCGGGTCGCGCGCGCCCGCGACTTCCAGCAGTGCCGCCAGCCCCACGCGCTTTCGCCTGCCCATGATTCTCAGCCCCTGTGTCACAAAGGCCCGGTTCAGCCCGCGCAGCGGCATCACGTCGCACACGGTGGCCAGTGCCACCAGGTCCATGCAGGCCCACAGATCGGGCATGGGCCGGGTGTCGAACCAGCCCGCCGCACGCAGGGCGCGGCGGGTTGCGACAATGGTCATGAACGTCACCGCCGCCGCACACAGCCCGTGCAGGCGGGACGGGCAGTCCGGCCGGTTGGGATTGACGGTTGCCACCACCTCTGGCAGCGGGCCCTGTACCTGATGATGGTCAAGAATGATGATGTCACTGCGCTGGCCGGCATGCTCCAGCACGTCCACCGCCGCCGTGCCGCAGTCCAGGCATATGATCAGGCTGGCGCCCTTGTCCTGCATGGCGGCAATGGCGGGGGTATTGGGGCCGTAGCCTTCCGTCATGCGGTCGGGAATATGGGTCAGGACCGTGCAGCCCTGCTCCTGCAGGAAGGTTGCCAGAAGGGCCGTGGAGCAGGCGCCATCCACGTCATAATCGCCAAACAGCCCCACGGTCTCGCCACTGCTGACGGCCCTGGCCAGACGGTCGGCGGCCGCATCCATGTCCACCAAGGTGGAGGGATTGGGCATGAGGTCGTTGAGGGTGGGGGTAAGATAGGTACCGACCTGTTCGGGTGCGATCCCGCGCAGGGCCAGCATGCGGCCTACGATTTCGGGCAGGTTGGCCTGCTGGGCAATGGCCATGCCCATGCGGTCGGTATGGCTGGCCTGCCCGCCCGCGCGCCAGTGCCACTGGCGGCCGGTGACACTGCATGTCACGCCCAGTACGACCGGCGCCTGTCCGTCCTCCCCGGACAGTGTGGCGCTAGGGAAGGACAGCAGGTCAGCGGACATGGAATGAATCCCTTTATATGGTCACCGGATGGGGGCTGCCTGAAAGGAGCGCCGTTCTGGTGATGCTTTTTTTCCGGACGTTCCGGGGCATGCCACCTTCTGGCAGGCGGGGCGGCAGGACCGCCCGCGGCCCGTCATTCACCCCGCGTCAATGCGGATCAGGGCCGGTTCGTCCAGCACCGCTTCCAGTTCGGCAATGTGGTGCAGGGCGTGCTGCATGGCGGCTTCGTTGGTTTTGTGCGTCAGCAGCACCAGTGGCACGGCCTGCGTTCCATCGGGCCGGATTTCGTGCGCATCGGCATGCTGGAGCATGCTGCGCAGCGAGACGCCATTGTCACGCAGCACCGCCGTGATATCGGCAATCACCCCCGGGCGGTCACACACGTTCAGCCGCAGGTAGTATTCGCCCGTGAATTCCCTGGCGGGCAGGGCGACCGCCTGCGTCAGGCTGTCGGCATCGCAGCCCCATACCGGAATGGCGGAGCCTCGGGCAATGTCGATCAGGTCGGCACAGACGGCGGTGGCCGTCGGTCCTTCACCTGCCCCCCGGCCTTCCAGCATCAGCCGGCCGACGAAGGCACCTTCCGCCACCACGGCGTTGAACACGCCATTGACCTGTGCCAGCGAGGCATCCTGTGGCACCAGGCAGGGGTGCACGCGGGCCTCGATCCCGTTTTCATGCTGGCGGGCAATGCCCAGCAGCTTGATGCGGTAGCCCATCTTGCGCGCGAACTGCAGGTCGAGCGCACCGATCCGGCGGATGCCCTCGATATAGAGCGAGGCGAACACCACCGGCCGCCCGAAGGCCAGCCCCGCCAGGATGGCCAGCTTGTGGGCGGTGTCGACGCCGTCCACGTCGGTCGAGGGATCGGCCTCGGCATAGCCCAGCTTCTGCGCATCGGCGAGGATCTCGGCAAAGTCACGCCCGGTCTCGTGCATGACGCTGAGGATATAGTTGCAGGTGCCGTTCAGGATGCCACCGATCTTGAGAATCCGGTCAGCGGCCAGCCCCTCGCGCACGGTCTTGATGGCGGGGATGCCACCGGCCACCGCCGCTTCGAACATGAGCGGCACGCCCGCCTGTTGTGCCGTGCAGGCCAGTTCCGCGCCGTGAATGGCAATCAGCGCCTTGTTGGCGGTCACGACCGGCCTGTGGTTTTCCAGCGCGCGGCTGACGGTCAGCCGTGCCGGACCTTCCGCCCCCCCGATCAGTTCGGCCACAACGTCCACATCGGGATGGGTGGCCAGGTCCTCGGGGGTGTCGCACCACGCCACGCCGGACAGGTCGATTCCGCGGTCACGCGTGCGGTCACGCGCGCTGACGGCGGTTACAACCAGTTCGCGGCCCGCGCGGGCGCGGATCAGGCCCGCGTTCTCACGCAGCAGCCTGACAACGCCGGCGCCAACCGTGCCAAGCCCCGCAATACCGATACGCAGGGGCGGGGGGGCGGACGTGGAGGGGGAAGATGTCATTTCTTTTCCGTCAACCGATTGGGCAGTCATGAATGGGCGGGCTGTTCATCAGGCAGGGGGGCCGCCTGCTGCGTGGTGGGGGCGATACCGCCATGTTCGGCCATGAAATGGCGGATGGAGCGCGTGGCCTGACGCAGGCGCTGGGTGTTTTCCACCAGCCCGATCCGCACGAAGCCCTCGCCATGCTCGCCAAAGCCAAGGCCGGGGGCCACGGCAACCCCGGCCTTTTCCAGCAGCAGCTTGGAAAAACCGACACTGCCCAGTTCACGGAACCGCTGCGGGATCGGCGCCCACGCGAACATGGACCCGTCGGGTGATGGCACGTCCCACCCCGCCGCATGCAGGCCCTGGATCAGCACGTCGCGGCGCTTGCGGTAGATGTCGCGAATCTCGGCAACACAGTCCTGCGGACCGCTGAGTGCCGCGACGGCTGCGACCTGGATGGGGGTGAACGCGCCATAGTCCAGATAGGACTTGATGCGCGTCAGGGCCGCGATCAGCTTCGGGTTGCCCGCGGCAAATCCCATGCGCCAGCCTGCCATGGAATAGGTCTTGGACAGCGACGTGAACTCCACCGCGATGTCCTTCGCCCCCGGTACCGCCAGGATGGACGGCGGCACGTTGTCGCTAAAATAGATTTCGGCATATGCCAGGTCCGACAGGATCCAGATTTCGTGCCTGCGGGCAAAGGCCACCAGCTTGCGGTAGAAATCGATGTCCGCCAGATACGCGGTGGGGTTGGAGGGGAAGTTGACGATCAGCGCCGTGGGCTTGGGCACGGAATGGCGCACCGCGCGTTCCAGCGCCTCCAGCATCTCGTCATCGGGCGTTGCCGGAATGGAGCGCACGGACGCACCGGCGATGATGAAGCCGAACTGGTGGATGGGATAGGACGGGTTGGGCACCAGAATGGTATCACCGGGGCTGGTGATGGCGGACGCAAGGTTGGCCAGCCCTTCCTTGGAACCAAGGGTGGCGATCACTTCCGTCTCGGGGTCAAGCTTCACGTTGAAGCGGCGTTCGTAATACCCCGCCAGTGCTCGCCGCAGGCCGGGAATGCCACGGCTTACGGAATAGCGGTGCGCGCGCGGGTCGGCCACCGTTTCCACCAGCTTCTGCACGATATGCGGCGGGGTGGGGGTGTCGGGGTTGCCCATGCCCAGATCGATAATATCCTCCCCCCGCGCTCGGGCCTGGGCCTTGGCCTTGTTGACTTCGGCGAAGACATAGGGCGGCAGGCGGCGGATACGATGGAATTCTTCGGTCATGGGACGCTCTGTTGAGGGCACGCGGCGGCGTGCCGGGTTGGAGATGAATAAGGCCCGGGCTGCCTGCTGGGGCAGCCATGGCACCACTCTAGCGCACGATGGCCAGTCTTGCACCATTGCCAAAGGCATGGGCGCGCACCGTAATGCGACTGGCTGGTACCCCGCGCGCCAGCAGCAGGCGTGTCAGCGTGCGTGCGCGCAGGATGGCAAGGTTCAGCGCCGCCGTCTGCCCTTCCGCCGTGGCGGTGGCGGCATTGCCGTAGCCGTTCACGATCACGAACCTGTTGCCCCGCTGCCTGACGGTGGCGTCCACCACGTCTTCCTCACCCGGTTCGATCTGGTCCGATCCGGGCAGGAAATGGACCGGATCGCCGTCATCGGGACTGGCAAGGTGGTAGGTGGGCAGGTCCATCCCGTCGCGCTGCGCGTTGTCGGGCAGGCTGATCCCGCCCACGCCGGGCAGGGCGGGGGGGGCCGCTGCAATGGCGGGCAGGTTGGCGGGTATTGCCTCGGGGTGATCGGGCACCGTGGTGGTGACGTCCGGCATGAGCAGCTGCCCGTTGCCATCACGCGCGGGCGCGGGCTGGGTGGACATGCCGCGCGCGCCCTTCGGGGTGGCCGGTCCATGGCCGGTGGCGCCCCCGGCTGCCGCGGGCGGACTGTCGGCCGCCTGAAGCGAGGCGGACTGGCTGCCCGCCACCGGATGGCCGGGAACGGGCGGGATGTCGGCGGCCGTGGGCATGGTGCCCATGATCGCGTCCTGGCGCTGGTTGAGTTCGCGCTGGGCCTCAAGGTCGGCGGTAATGTCCTCGCGCAGGTCGGGGGAGGGCAGTTCCGGCGGCCTGGTCGGTCCCAGGCCGATCTTTGGATAGGGCTGGTGCGTGCCCGGCGGCGGGGGGCGCTGCTGGCTGATCACGCCGCCCTGATAGTGATGGTACCAGTCGGACAGGTTGTCGACCGTGTCCTGATGGTGCGCGCAGCCCCCCATGCCCGTGGCCAGCAGGGCAAGGAATGCGGCCCGTACGGGGGTGACGCACCCGGCTGGCGGAAAAAAAAATCTGCCGGGACTTGGCGATGCTGCCCGCTTTCCCAATCTCTAGCTCCCGTGGCCCGTTTCGGCCTGTACACGACACAATGCGGACAAACTAGCCTGCAATGCCGATCTTAGCGAGAGGGGTTGCGCCCCGCATCCCCTCCCGGTCGCCCTTTGCGGCCCGGGGGACTTGGCACCGGGCGCAAGGCGGCGCAGGATAGGGGCATGACCAGGACAGTCCCGGAGAATAGGGAGAACCCGATGAACGGCATGCAGCCGAAAGACCGCATCCGCATGGATGATGAAGACCCGAGAGATCCCGATATTCCCGAACCCCAGGGCCCGGAAACCGAGGAACCCGACAAGAACCGCACCCTTTCCTCGCCCATTGGCGAACTGGAAAGCCGTCTGTTCGACCAGCGCAAGGTTCTGGTGTTCGGCCCGATCAACGACAAGATCGCGCGCGATGTGACCGGCCGCCTGCTGGCGCTGGCCGGCGCGTCGGACAAGCCGATCGATGTGTACGTCAACTCCCCCGGTGGCCATGTGGAGAGTGGGGACACCATTCACGACATGATCCGCTTTGTCGATTCGGTGGCCCCCATCAACATGATCGGCACGGGATGGGTGGCTTCCGCCGGCGCCCTGATCTTTGCCGCGGGCAATAAGGAGCGGCGCTTCTGCCTGCCCAACACGCGTTTCCTGCTGCACCAGCCCATGGGCGGCGTGCGCGGACCGGCCACCGATATCGACATCGAGGCGCGCGAGATCGTCAAGATGCGGGCGCGGCTTAACCACCTGTTCGCGCGTGAAACCGGGCAACCGTACGAAAAGGTGTGCAAGGATACCGACCGCAATTACTGGATGTCCGCGCCGGAAGCGATTGAATACGGGTTGGTCACGCGCGTGATCGACAAGATCTCCGACCTGCATTGATCCAGAACAAGGCGGATCCTCCCGGCCGCCCATAATGGTGGCTGTGCGTGCTGCAGGGGGTGCCATGGCATCCCCTGCGGGTTTTCGATAACAGTTCCGCACCGGTTGGTGCTTCTATATGAATGGGAACCGCCGACAGGGATGTCAGGCCGGAGGGATCGGTACCGCCGCAGGGGGCGTATCCACCCGCCGCCGTTCCGAGCAGCGAGCCGACATGACGAAATCACTTTCCGACATCTATACCACCCTACCCGAAGCCCGTGATCCGGGCACGGCTACCGCCGATGCGGTGGCCAAGGCCGATTTCAACGCCCGCCACTGGTCCAGCCCGGTACCGGGGCCGCTAAAGCCGGGATCGGCCGAGCACAAGAAGGCGGTGGCGGATATGTTCCGCGATACCTTCAACCCGTACAAGCCGTCGGTCATCGAATGGCCGAAGCTGGACCCGGAAACGCTCAGGCGCGTGACCTCCCTGCCCATATGGGACATCGCGGTCCAGACCGAAGGCAAGGCCCGCCTGCGCATGGCCGCCTACGCCCGGCTGATCGACGACCCGGACATGAAGGATGCCCTGTCACGCAATGCGTGGGAGGAAAACCGCCACAAGGAAGTCCTGTCCAAGATGGTGGCGGCCTATGACATTCCGCTGGCGTCGGAGCCGCCCTATATCGAGCCGCGTGATGTGGAATGGGCCTACATGGTGACCGGGTTTTCGGAATGCGTGGACAGTTTCTTCGCGTTCGGCCTGTTTGCCATTGCCCAGAAATCCGCCTTCTTCCCCCCCGCGCTGATCGATACGTTCGAGCCGGTGATGCAGGAGGAATGCCGCCATATCCTGCTGTTCGCCAACTGGCTGGCCTGGCACCGCGCGACCATGCCGCTGTGGAAGCGCCCGTGGTTCGAGGCGCGCGTGATCGGCGTATGGTTCTTCCTGCTGTACGAGCGCCTGGGCATGGTCACCACCTTTGACGCCGAGGGCAACAGGCACGAGCAGGACAACAACTTCACTGTCAACGGAACCAAGGATGTGGCTGACATCGATGTGCCGCTGCGCGACATGATCGATATCTGCCTGATCGAGAACGAGCGTCGTTTCTCGGGCTATGATCCGCGCCTGCTGCGGCCGAAGCTGGCGCCCAACCTTGCGCGTTTCATCAGGCTGTTCCTCAAGCGCACGCCCAATTCGGCCAGCCTTGAAAGCCAGCCCGGAGCGGCCTGAACCCCGTGCCTCCGCGCCCCGGCCATGTTCATGACATGGCCGGGGCGGGAAAGTCCTCAGCCCAGCGTCGGGCTGGCGTTGCCCGCGCCAAAATCAAGCTGCCCCAGATAGGCAACCCGCGTTGCGGGTACGATATCACCAATCCGGCCGCCATCGATGCGGGCATAGGCATAGACCTTGCTTTCCTCCTCATCGGAGGAGCCGATGGCCAGGCCCGCGAATTCCTTGCCCGCCCCATCGCGCAGCTGCCATACGTCGCCGCGCACCACCGCATCGTATTTGTAGCGGAAGCCGGGCAGGATCCTTGTCAGCAGCAGCGGCATGATTTCGGTCACATCCAGCGCCGTGCGCACGAATTCGGTGCAGGCTTCATCGGGCACGAAATACCCCTTCGTCTTTGCCGCCATCATGATCAGGCCGGGTGTTGTCCCGATGGGGGAGACAAAGCGGCTGCGGATCACGATCTTCTGGTCATCGCGCGAGATTTCCGATGCGATCATGACCGTGCCGACCGGAGCGGCCAGCAGGTCCGGCACGACGGTCATCTGGCTGAGGGGAAGGGTGGCGAGAGTGGTCATCTTTCATTCTCCATCAGGGTACGGGCCCGTGGCGGGATGGCCCGACTGTGCGCCCCGTTACGTTTCATGACAACCACACCCTGGCCCATGTGTTTCATGCTGCATGGCACACGCGCGTAACATGCGTGGCAGAACTGTCCCGCACCCCGTGCGGGCGCGGTAATGTTGATATGTCGGGGCAGGTGTTCCCATGTAGAGATCAGATGCCATGCGACGTGAACCATGGCACGTAACGGGAGAGAAATCAGATGTCGGCTTACATCAGGAAGGGATTGGTGGCGCTGGCCGTCGGGGCCATGCTGGCGGGCAGTGCCGGGGGCGCGCAGGCGCGTGGCCAGTCATCGGGCAGCAGTGCCGCCGGCAGCTACGTGCCGGGGCAGGCGGAAGGGGAGCGCGCATCGGCCGGGGTTTCGCAGTACAGCGCGCCTGAAACGGGGGGCGGCGGCGATGTGCCGCAGTTTGGCAGCGGGGAAAACGGGGAAGCCGACCAGATGACCGGCGCGATGATGATGCCCGGCTCCGCATCCGGCAGCCGCGCGCCTGGCATGACGGATGGCAGCTATAGCAACATGAATATCGGGGGGGAGGACAGCGCCCTCCTGCCCGGCGTCAACTGAACATGCGAACGCGGGCGGCCGGGCCGTTCGGGCTGCCCGCAGCCTCCGGCCATTTGGATGACGGGTGACCGCAATGACCGTTTCTTCCTTCCGTTCGCCAGCACCGCCCGTGCGCTACAGCTGGGAAACCCGCTGGCTGCACTGGCTGACGGCCGTGCTGGTGGTGGAACAGTTCACCGTCGGGCAGGTGGCATGGCATCTGCTTGACCGCGGCCTGCCGCTGCGTGCGTTCCTTGTGGTGACCCATACCTCGCTGGGGGTGCTGCTGGCGGCCGTGTTCGTGACCCGCATCGCGTGGGGCATGACCGGGGGGCGGGCCATCCGCTTTCCCGTTGTAACGTTTCAGGAACGCATTGCACGCAGCGTGCACCGGCTGCTCTATCTGCTGCTGGGGGGGGAAATCGTGTTTGGCTACATGGCGCGCTGGTCAACCGGCCGGCCCGTGATTGCCTTTGGTATACCGATCAGTTCACCTTTTCCGGTACTGATACGCGGAACACATTCCTTTTTTTCATGGTTACATCACTGGAATGCGTGGTTACTGCTTGTTGTTGCAGCTTTTCACGCAGGCGCGGGTCTGTACCATCTATTTGTTTATCGTGACCGGGTTTTCCAGCGCATGCTGCCCTGAATAAGACGATCCTGCCGGGGTTTGGCATAAATTCCTATCGGTAGGTAATTACACATTCTACAAAAATGAAAACCCAGTATTTATATAGGAAAATAAACCTATTATATGGGTTTTAAATAGGATTATCCTATTAATTAAATGCTTGACCGCTATGCATTGGTTTTGGGAATTTGAAACATTTTTCCATATGGGGCCAAACAATATTTTTTTGTTGCATATCATGCGAATGTTTACTAATATCAGGTTAATCTCAGCAAATATAAAAATAAATAGCTGAATAACCTGTTTTGATGCCCCTGTTGTAGGCGGTTGATGCCAGATGATTTTCCGCATTCCCCCATGCGGCATCGGATGTTACCCTGAATTTTCTGATGTTCTGGTGGTATTGATCGTTCAAAAATGGAAGCCATGAGCAATCATATCTATGAACTGAAGGTATATAATCCCTTCCTGCTTGCTGGTGCGTTTATTGTCTGTCTCGCGGGCGCGTGGATTACCATGCGCCTGGTGACCCGTGTGTCGGAAACACGCGGCAGGCAGCGTATCGGCTGGTATTTCCTCGCGGCCATGGCGGGCGCCAGTTTTGTCTGGTGCACGCATTTTGCCGCCATGCTGGCCTATAACTGCAGTGCCGGGGTCCACCTTGACCCGACCGAGACGGTGCTGTCGCTGCTGGCCATGTTCGTGGCCGTTCCGTTTGCCATCATGGCGGCGGCGCGGCTGTACGGGCGTGGCGGATGCCTGCTGGGCGGCATGATCTTCGGGATCGGCGTTGCCTGCATGCATTATATCGGCATGGCGGCCTATCATGTGGATGCCCCGGTCACATGGAACCTGCCGCTGGTCGGCCTGTCGGTCGTGATCGGCATCGGCCTGTCGTCGGTGGCGTTCATGCTGGCGCTGCGGCCGGCCAGCCTGCGCCGTGAGGTCGGGATGACGCTGGCCATGGTCGGCGATAACGGTCAGTTCCAGGCCATTGGCTTCGCTGTCATCGGCGGCTCCATGCTGACGATCATCGCCGGAATCGCCTGTTATGTGATTGATGGCAGCCTGCGGCAGGATTCCTATCAGGAACTGCACCGCATGGCGATGTCGGACGCGCTGACCGGCCTGCCCAACCGCATCAGCTTCAATGAGCGGCTGGAGCAGGAAGTGGCAACGGCCGACAGGACCGGCGCACAGTTCGCGCTGATCGGCATCGACCTGAACAAGTTCAAGGAAATCAACGACACGCGCGGACATGCGGCGGGTGATATTGTCCTGACCACGCTGGCCGAACGGTTCAGTGCCCTGCTGGGCGCGGGGGAGTTCGTGGCCCGCCTGGGGGGGGATGAGTTCATCGCCATCCACCGCACGTCCGACCGGGCCGAACTGCATGGCTTTGTCGAGCGCATCCAGCATGCGCTCAACCAGCCCATTCCCATTGATGACTATCTGGTCACCAGCGGGGGCAGCATCGGGGTCGCGGTCTATCCGGTCGATGCGAAAGACAGCGAAACCCTGATCTCACGCGCGGATCTGGCCATGTACCGCGCCAAGACCGACCTGCACGAGACCATATGGTATTACGAAAGCTCGCTGGACCAGAATCTCTGCGCGCGTCGCGCTCTGGGCGATGACCTGAAGAAAGCCATGGTGGACGGGCAGCTTTCGCTGTCCTTCCAGGTGCAGACCGTGGTCGCCACCGGGGCGGTATCGGGCTACGAGGCCCTGCTGCGCTGGGATCATCCCGTCCGTGGCGCCATTCCGCCGGTCGAGATTCTGGAACTTGCCGATGAGAACGGCCTGATCATCCAGCTTGGTGAATGGGTACTCGATCAGGCGTGCCATGCCGCGGTGGAGTGGGACGAGAATGTGCGCGTTGCGGTCAACATGTCCGTAACCCAGTTCCTTCAGCCTGCTTTCGATACGATCGTGGCTGCTGTCCTGGCCCGCAGCGGGCTGTCAGCGCACCGTCTGGTCATCGAGATCAGTGAGGCCACGGTGCAGCGCGACCGCCGCCGCGCCCTTGCCATGGCGCGCAAGGTGCATGCAATGGGCGTGTGCCTGGCACTGGATGCCTTTGGCGGCCCGCATTCGGTCCTGTCGATGCTGTACGATTTCCCCTTTGACAAGATCAAGATCGACCGTTCCCTCATGCAGAAGGTGGATACCGATCCCGCCATGGCGGAACTGGTCCGTTCGGTCATGGTGGCGGGGCATGCGCTGCATATCTCGGTTCTGGCGCAGGGAATTGAGACGGCGGCCCAGCTTGCCGTGGTGTCGGCCAAGGGATGTGATGAAAGCCAGGGCTACCTGATCGGTCATCCGGGCCAGATGACGCCGACCGCCCCGGGCACCCGTCCTGACGACGCGCATGGCATGCGCCAGGCTTTTGCCGCCCGTCCGCTGCGTGCCGCGGCCTTTCCCCTTTCCTATCCTGAAATCTGAGATTTCCGGCATTTCCCATGAAACAGTACGAGCATGTAATGAACCCACACCAGGCACCCCTGACGACTGAAGAAAAACCGGCAGGCCGTGAACTTGACATGACCGCTGATGTCAGCCTGCAGCTTCTTGAGCAGGCAACCGACGGCGTGGTCATCATCAACGAGCGTAACGAGATCGTTTTCTTCAATCCGGCTGCGGAAAAACTGTGGGGCTTTACCGAAAGCGAAGTGCTGGGGCGCAATGTCAGCTGCCTTGTGCCCTCCGTCTATCGGGGTGATCATGACAGCTACATCTACAAGAACCGCAAGACCGGCGTGAACCGTATTGTCGGTACTTCCCGCGAGGTCACGTTCGAGAACAAGGCCGGTGACTACATTTCGGGCGAGATGTCGATCTCGACCGCGCTGCTTGGCCCGGAAAAGAAGCGCTACTACATGGCCTTCATGAAAGGCGTGACCGAGGAGAGCCACCGCCGCAAGCTGCTGGACCTGCAGAACACGGTGTTCCAGGCCATCTCCAACGACATGCAGGTGGAGGACGTGGCCGACCTGGTCTGCCGTGAGGTGGAAAGCTTCGTACCCAATACCGTATCCGCCATCATCCTGCTGGATGAAAACAACCGCCTGAGCATCCTGTCAGGTCCCGGCCTGCCGCGCCGGTATGCGGCGGCGCTTGAGAACATGTCGCTGACCGAGGGTGACCTTGCCGCCCTGGGCAATGACCTGTCGGAAGCCAACAGCATCGTATGGGACAGCTACCGTTCGCTTGGTATCTCGCTGGGGCTGCACAACTGCTGGGCTTCGGCCATCAAGTCGCGCAACGGGCGGATTTCGGGCATCTTCGCGCTGTATTCGCGCAATCAGTACAAGCTGAGTGACTGGCCGCAGAAGATTGTCAGTGGCTGCGTGCCCTTCTGTAGCGTGGTGATCGAGAATTACGAGGCCCAGCAGCATATCTCGCAGCTGGCCAATCATGACTCCCTGACCGGCTTCCTCAACCGTACGGCGATCCACAAGGTCATCAAGTCGATGATCGACCGCCCCGGTGACAACAGGTTCGCGGTCTTCATGATCGATATCGACCGCTTCCGCGACATCAATGACACGCTTGGCCACATGAATGGCGATGCCTTCCTGCGCGCCATTGCCGAGCGGCTCAAGATGATGTCGCGCAGCAACTACATCCTCAGCCGTTCGGGCGGGGACGAGTTCGTCATCGTCATGCCCGACAGTGACGAGGAACGCGCCACGGCCTTTGCCGAAAGCCTGATCAAGGCCATGCAGGAACCCATCGAGATTGCGGGCAACCTGCTGGTTGTGTCCCTTGGCATCGGTATCAGCCTGTTCCCCGAAAACGGGCCGGACGGGGAATCGCTGCTGGGCCATGCCGAAATCGCCATGCGCCGGTGCAAGAAGGAGGCCCGTGGCGGTTACTGCGTGTCCAGCACGGCGGATAACCGCGCGGCGCAGGACCGGCTGCTGCTGGGGTCCGCGCTGCGCGAATCGCTGGCCAAGGGCATGCTCAACCTGCATTACCAGCCGCAGGTCGATATCAAGACCGGCCGCCTGTATGGCGTGGAGGCCCTGTCGCGGTGGAAGCATCCCACGCTGGGCAACATCTACCCCTCACGCTTCATTGCCGTGGCGGAGGATACCGGGCAGATCGAGACGATCGGCACCTGGTCGCTGGAGGAAGCGACGCGCCAGATCATCGACTGGGAGCGCAAGGGCCTGTATGTCCCCACCGTCTCGGTCAACCTGTCGGCCGCGCATTTCCGCAATCGCGGGCTGCCCGCGCTGATCGAGCGGATCCTGAAGGAGCGCACCCTCAACCCCGAGCGCCTGACGGTGGAGATTACCGAAAGCGTGATGATGGATGAGAACGAGGATACGATGGAAGGGCTTGCCGCCATCCGTAACCTTGGTGTCGGCCTGTCGATGGATGATTTCGGCACGGGCTATTCCAGCCTGTCGCGCCTGTCGCGCCTGACGCGCCTGCCGCTGACCGAAATCAAGATCGACCGCAGCTTCATCATGAACCTTGAGCATGATCCCAACGCGCAGGCCGTGACCACGGCGGTGATCGGCATTGGCAACCGCCTGGGCATGACGGTTGTGACCGAGGGTGTCGAGACCGAGGCCCAGCTCAAGCTGCTGCAGGGCCTGAACTGCGATGTGGTGCAGGGCTATCTGTTCGCCCGTCCCATGGCGCCAGCCGACATGCTTGCGTGGTCACAGGATGCTGGCCGCAGGCTGGAAGCCAGCATAAGCGAAGCCAATGCGCGCCAGAGCGGACAGCCTGCCTGAATTCTGTCATGATCGACTGGCTGTCTCTATAATCCCGGTACCTGGTTGGAAACAGGTGTTCATCATTTTGGATTACTATGAAACCCAAGAATTCCATTTCTCTACCCGCCGCCGACACCATTCCTGACATCAGTTTCGAACTGCTCAGTCAGGCAAAGGATGGCATGGTCATCATTGATGACCACAACATGATCCTGTACGCCAATCCGGCAGCCGAAACGCTATGGGGTTATGAGCCGGGTACACTGGTGGGCAGGCCCGTGAGTGAACTGCTGGCGGCATCGATAGAGAACGGGCACCTGCCCTTCAATATGGAGGCGCCGACGGTCGTGCCGGAGCCGGTCGCAGGCGAAGTCACGTTTGAAAACCGCAGCGGGGACTACATTTCCGCCGAGGTCAGCCTGAGTGCCGCCAAGGTCGGTGCATCGGGCCGGAATTACCGGCTGATGATGGTGCGCGGCATTACGGGCGCGGGCCATCGCAGCCGGGTGATGGAACTGCAGAACACGGTTTTCCGCTCGCTTTCCAGCGAGATCCAGATCCAGGACGTGGCGGACATGGTCTGCCGCGAAGTGGAGGTACTGGTTCCCAACACCGTGGCCGTGCTGATCCTGCTGGATGAGCAGAACCGCCTGCGCATCCTGTCCGGCCCCGGCATGCCACGCCGCTTTGCCGCGGCGCTGGAGGAGATGCGCCTGACCGAAGCGGACATCGCGGCGCTGGCCAATGACCTGGGGGAAGCCACCACCATCGTGTGGGACAGCTACCGCTCCGTTGGCATCTCGCTGGGGCTGCACCATTGCTGGGCATCGGCCATCCGCACGCGCAATGACCGCATCACGGGCATCTTCGCGCTGTATTCGCGCTCCGAGCGCAGCCGGGGGGAATGGCCCGCGCAGATCGTGAACAGCTGCGTGCCCTTCTGTGGTGTGCTGATCGAACAGCACGAGGCACGCCAGCACATCTCGCAGCTGTCCAATTTCGATCCGCTGACCGGCTTCCTCAACCGCACGGCAGTGCACAAGGTGATCCGGTCCATGATCGGCCAGCCGGGGGATAACCACTTCGCGCTGTACATGATCGATATCGACCGTTTCCGTGATATCAATGACGCGCTTGGCCACATCAATGGTGACGGGTTCCTCAAGTCGGTTTCGGAGCGGCTGAAGGGCATCTCGCGCAGCAATTACGTGCTGAGCCGGTCCGGACCGAATGAATTCCTGATCATCGTGCCCAATACCCGCAAGGAAGATGCGGTCAAGTTCGCCACGATGCTGCATGACAGCGTCAAGCAGCCGATCGAGATTGGCGGCAATATGATCGTGCCCACGCTGGGCATCGGCATCAGTGTCTTCCCCGAAAACGGGCCTGACGGGGAATCCCTGCTCAGCTATGCCGAGCAGGCCATGCGCCATGCCAAGCGCGCGGGCCTGGGCATGACCCACCTTGCCCGTTCGGAAGATAACAAGGCGGCGCAGGACCGGCTGCTGCTGGGTTCCGCCCTGCGTGAATCACTGGCCAAGGGGCTGCTCAACCTGCAGTACCAGCCACAGATCGACGTGCGCAACAATACGCTGTATGGCGTGGAAGCGCTTTCGCGGTGGAACCATCCCACACTGGGCAACATCTATCCCTCACGCTTCATTGCCGTGGCGGAAGAGACCGGCCAGATCGAGGCGATCGGCACCTGGTCGCTTGAACGCGCGGTGCACCAGATCCTGGAATGGGATGCCCATGGCGTGCATGTGCCCACCGTGGCGGTCAACCTGTCCGCGGGGCATTTCCGCAACCGGAACCTGCCCGGCTTCATCGCCCGCCTGCTGAGCGAGAGCCGGCTGGAGCCGAAGCGTCTGACGGTGGAGATTACCGAAAGCGTCATGATGACGGAAAACGAGGATACGAACATGGTCCTGCAGGCCATCCGTAACCTTGGCGTTGCCCTGTCCATGGATGATTTCGGCACGGGTTATTCATCCCTGTCGCGCCTGACCCGGCTGCCGCTGACCGAAATCAAGATCGACCGCAGCTTCATCATGAACCTTGAGCATGATGCCAATGCCCAGGCGGTGACCACCGCCGTGATTGGCATTGGTGGCCGCCTGGGCATGACGGTGGTGACGGAAGGGGTGGAAACCATCCGCCAGCTTGACCTGCTGCGCCAGCTTGGCTGTGACGTGGTGCAGGGCTATCTGTTTGCCCGGCCCATGACGCCGGACAAGCTGGAGGAGTGGATTCGTGACAACAGGCTGGCAGCCGTGCTGAAGGAAGCACAGGACGCTTCGGTCGCCATTCCTTCGGGCGAGTAATCCCCCTCAGCCTGCGGATGCTGCCCTCACACCCCGGTTCGCAAGGACCGGGGTGTTTTCGTGGGTGCGTTCCCATGCGCGCGGGAATGGTTTGCACGCTGGCGGGCGCATGCCATACACCGGATGACGGACGCGTGGGGCCGTGCGGCACATCTGCCCCGGCGCGCCATCTGCCGCCCGTGCGCCCGCCCGTGGCCGGTCGCGGGGCCATGACCACAGGATATGCCCATGACCTTACCCGTTTTTGATCTCTGTCTTGAAAATGGCAGCGTTGTCCTGCCCGATGCCACGGTCGTGACCAGTGTGTACGTGCGTGACGGACGGATTGCCCGTATTGGCGGGCAGGGAGATGCGGGGCGTGTGATCGACTGTACCGGGCTGACCATCCTGCCTGGCGTGATCGACACGCAGGTCCATTTTCGTGAACCCGGCCTGACCGGGGCGGAAGACCTGGCAACGGGCAGCATGGCCGCCGTGATGGGCGGTGTGACCGCCGTGTTCGAGATGCCCAACACAAAACCCGCCACGGACTGCCCCGAAGCCGTGCTGGACAAGCTGGAACGCGCGCGCGGGCGCATGTGGTGCGACCATGCCTTTTATGTCGGGGCCACTACGGATAATGCCGATCGCTGCGGGGAACTGGAAAGGCTGCCGGGTACGGCGGGGATCAAGATCTTCATGGGGTCTTCCACCGGCAGCCTGCTGGTATCCGATGATGCGGTGCTGGAGCGCGTGCTGCGCTCCGGCCACCGCCGTGTGGCCATCCATGCCGAGGACGAGGGCCGTTTGCATGCACGCCTGTCCGAACGCAGGGCGGGTGATCCCGCCTCCCACCCCGTATGGCGGGATGAGGAAACGGCCCTGCGCGCCACGAAGCGTATTGTCAGTCTGGCCCGGCGCACGGGGCGGCGTATCCATGTGCTGCATGTCACCACTCCGGCCGAACTGGAATTCCTGTCTGGTCACAAGGATATCGCCAGTTGCGAGGTCACGCCGCAGCATCTGACGCTGGCGGGGGAGGAAGCCTATGCCGAACTGGGCACGCTGGCGCAGATGAACCCCCCCATCCGTGGCCGCGCATGGCGCGACGGGCTGTGGTACTGGATGGGGCAGGGCGTGCCCGACATCATCGGCTCCGACCATGCGCCCCATGCGCTGGAAGCCAAGCAGCGCAGCTATCCCGACAGTCCGTCCGGCATGCCGGGCGTTCAGACGCTGCTGCCGCTTATGCTGGACCATGTGGCCCATGGGCGGCTGTCGCTGCGCCGGGTGGTGGACATGACATCCGCTGGCCCGCAGCGCCTGTTCGGGCTGGTGCGCAAGGGACGGATCGCGGTGGGATATGATGCCGATTTCTCGGTGGTCGACCTTGCCGCGCGCTGGACGGTGCAGCAGGACTGGCTGGCGTCCAAATGCGGGTGGTCACCCTTTGTGGGGCGTGAACTGCATGGTCGCCCGGTTGGTACCATCATCCGGGGCCATGTCGCCATGTGGGAAAACCAGCTTGCCCCCACCGCGCAGGGTGCCCCCCTGCTGTTTGAAGCCACGGACCGTCCGCTGGCACCCTGAGCGGCATGGCCTGCCGATAAGAAGCGACAGGGGTTTCCGGGCGTCGCCTTTTTTATAAAGGCGACGTTCCTGAAGCTTTTTGAAAAAAGCTTCACCAAACACTTCTTTCTGTCTGGTGGAAGAGACGTGGGGCCGCCCTGCCTGCCAGATGGCATGCGGAAGGGTGTGGGGACCGGCTGTCCTGCTAACAGGAAGCTGTGTTTTTTTCAGGGAATTAAATGGTGCCCAAGGGCGGGATCGAACCACCGACACTGCGATTTTCAGTCGCATGCTCTACCAACTGAGCTACTTGGGCACCGGGCCGTTGTCCGGCTGGGTCAGGGCAACCGGGGCCGTCCTGACGTTGGACAAGCGTTTAACCTACCTCATCATCGGGATCAACCCGTCTTGTGTATTTTTCATCCTCCGCAGGGGGAAACTCGCTTGAGGGCACCCGGTACTGGCCCGAAAACCAGCGGCCAAGGTCCACATCCGCGCAGCGGCGCGAGCAGAATGGCCGGTAGCGTGCCTGGGCAGGCTGGCCGCAGATGGGGCAGGGGGGCAGGGCAGGGGGTTCAGTCATGGTCAGTTCTCCAGCCATGGGCAGGCAGGGTCGGGTCGGCAACCGGCTGGAGCACGCGGCCCGTCAGGCGTAAGAAATCCGCCATCCAGCCCGGATGGTCCTGCACCAGCCGCAGTGTCGCCTGCCCGCAGGCCAGCAACACGGGCCGCCCGTTGGGGGGCATGCCACGATAGGCCTGCATCTGCACACGCAGCGCGCGCAGCAGCCGCCCTTCGTGGGAGTGGAACAGTTCATGCAGCGGCGGGTGCACGCGCGGGCGGACGATTTCCGCAAGTCCCAGCGCCGTAAAGCCCAGGAAGCGTGGGCGCAGCGGGTCATCCTTCAGCACGGTTTCCACCGTTTCCGCCAGGGCACGACGCTTGCGGATGGCAAGCCCCGCCACATCCACGATGATCGCACCGGACAGGTTGCGCAGGCGGAGCTGGTGCAGCAGGTCGGGCAATGCGTCGCGGTTGGCGGCAAACTGCGCGGTCTGCTTGGGGCGTCGGTCCATACTGGCGCCCCCCCCGTCCATGTCGATGGCAGTCAGGGCGGGCGTGGGGGTGATGCTGGCCGTCATGCCGCCCGGCAGTTGCACGACCGGGTCTTCCAGCGCATCCACCTGGGCGCGCAGATCGGCGTCGAATGCGGCGCTGACGCGCAGGAGCCGGGGATGAAGGTCCGCAGGCAGCGCGGTGGCAAGGGCCGCGTCATCAATGGCGACGGGCGCATCGGGGCAAGACCGTGCCAGCCGCTCCAGAGGGGTGGGGCCACGGCGCAGCAGGCCAGGTTCGGACCCGCCGGGCAGGTCGGGGGGCAGGTTGCGCGCACCCAGCCGCACACCCTTGCCGCCCTGTGCGCTGCGGGTCACGCGAACCAGGACCACCTGCCCCTGCGTAAGGGGGCCAAGCCCTTCCGAATCGGGCAGGAACCCGGCCTGTTCCAGACCCGGCAGGGCAATGAAGGTGCCCCCCAGGGCAGGCACATGGGCACTGACGCGCGCACGGTAAAGGTCGCCCACGCCATCGGCCATGTCTGGCCGCCACAGCGCGAAATCGCACAGCCTGCCATTATCGGTTACGGCAATGCGGACCTCTCCGGGGCTGCTGCTGGCGCAGATGCGCATGCTCACCGCACCCAGCGCCCTTTCTGCCCGCGCAGCATCTGCGCGGTCTCGAACAGGGGCAGTCCCACAATGCCGGTATAGCTGCCCGACAGGAACCGCACGAACGCCGCCGCATGGCCCTGTATGGCATAGCCACCGGCCTTGCCCTGCCAGTCACCGGCTTCGATCAGCGCGTCAATCTGCAACGGTGTCAGGCGTGAGAAGGCAACCGTGCTGGCAACCAGCCTGCTGCCCGCGCGCCCGTCCTTCCACGCGGCGGTGGGGCGCAGGGCCACGGCGGTAAAGACGGTATGGCGCCGCCCCGACAGCAGGTTCAGGCACGTGCGCGCCGTCTGCGCGTCCTCGGCCTTGGGCAGGATACGCCGGCCAAGGGCCACGACGGTATCCGCCGCCATGACCAGTGCGGGGCCATCCAGCCGACCGGCCACAAGATCCGCCTTTTCCATGGCCAGGCGCTGGGCATGGGGGCGGGGCAGTTCATCGCGCCGGGGGGTTTCATCAAGATCGGCAGGGCATACCCGGTCGGGCACGACCCCGATCTGCCGCAGGAGTTCAAGCCTGCGCGGCGAAGCCGAGGCCAGGACAAGCTGCGCGCCCGCATCCGCCCCGGCAGGGGCGGTGTTTTCGGTCATGACCGGCAAGGGCGGCTTACTTGAAGCGGAATGTGATGCGACCCTTCGTCAGGTCATAGGGCGTCATTTCCACGTTCACGCGGTCGCCTGCCAGCACGCGGATACGGTTCTTGCGCATCTTGCCACTGGTATGCGCCAGAATGGTATGCTCATTATCCAGTGTGACGCGGAACATGGCATTGGGCAGCAGTTCGGTAACTGTGCCGCTGAATTCGATCATGTCTTCTTTCGACATCGTGTCCTTCAATCATCAAGGTTTGCCGTCCTGCCGCAGAAATTGCGTGCGGTACGGTTGGTTTATGTGGGGATACGCGCGGCCCGGGTCAAGCTCCGTTCTGCGCGCGCTTCAGGCTGTCAAGCCGGACCGATACGCTTAACGCATGGGCATCAAGCCCTTCCGCCTCGGCCAGACTTACGGCGGCGGGGCCGATTTCACGCAGCGACTCGGCCTGGGCGCAAATGAACGTGGTGCGCTTGATAAAGTCGAACACCGACAGCCCGGACGAGAAACGCGCCGTGCGGCTGGTCGGCAGTACATGGTTCGGGCCGCCGACATAATCGCCAATGGCTTCGGGGCAGTACCGTCCGATGAAGATGGCACCCGCATGCCGCACCCGTTCGAAGACCGGCTCCGGCGCATCCACCATCAGTTCCAGATGTTCCGGCGCGATCTCGTTTACAAGATCCGCCGCTTCATCAAGACTGCGCACGGTGATGATCGCGCCGTGGGCATCCCAGCTGGCGCGCGCGATTTCGGCGCGCGGCAGGGTTTCCAGTTCGGTGGCAACGGCATGCGCCACCTTTTCCGCCAGGCCCGCATCCGGCGTGATCAGGATGGACTGGGCCATGGGGTCATGTTCCGCCTGCGCCAGCAGGTCGAGCGCTATGGCGCGCGGGTCGTTGTTGGCATCGGCCAGCACGACGACTTCCGACGGACCGGCAATACTGTCGATTCCCACCTTGCCAAACACCTGCCGCTTGGCTTCGGCCACATAGGCATTGCCCGGCCCCACCACGCGGTCAACCGCGGCAATGGTGGCCGTGCCATAGGCCATGGCGCCCACGGCCTGCGCACCGCCCACGCGGTAGATCTCGGTCACACCCGCGCGGCGGGCGGCGGCCAGCACCAGCGGGTTGAGCACGCCATCGGGCGTTGGCACGCACATGGCTATGCGCCCGACACCGGCCACATGGGCGGGAATGGCATTCATCAGCACGGACGAGGGATAGGCCGCCTTGCCACCGGGCACGTACAGGCCAACCGAATCCAGTGCCGTCCAGCGCATGCCCAGGGTCACCCCTGCGCCGTCCACGTAACGCAGGTCGGCGGGCATCTGGGCGCGATGGAAGGATTCGATGCGGGTGGCCGCCACTTCAAGGGCCGCCAGCAGGTCGGGCGGGACTTCGGCACAGGCGGCATCCACCTCGGCTGCGGTAATGCGCAGGGTGGCGGGGGTGACACTGGTGCGGTCAAAGCGGTTGGTGAATTCGCACAGGGCTTCGTCGCCACGCGCGCGCACGGCGGCCAGGATATCGGTGACCGGGCCGTCAACGCGTGCGGTATCGCTGTCCCGGTCGGCCAGCAGCGCGGTGAACCGGGCGCGGAAATCGGGCTGCTGGGTATCGAGGCGCTTCATGCCTGCTGGTCCTTGGCTTGCGCTGTGCCGGAGGCCAGCGCCGTACGAAAACGGTTGATGATGGCGGTAATGCGCTCAGGCTGGGTCTTGAGCGCCGTGCGGTTCACGATCAGGCGACTGGTGATGTGGGCGATGGTCTGGGTTTCCTCCAGCCCGTTGGCGCGCAGGGTGGAACCCGTGTCCACCAGGTCCACGATCAGATGTGAAAGGTCGAGCACGGGGGCCAGTTCCATCGCGCCATGCAGGTGGACGATGCTGGCGTTGATGCCGCGTGCGGCGAAATGCCGTCGGGTCAGGGAGGGATACTTGGTCGCCACACGCACCTGCGAAAGGCGCTTCGGATTGTCCTCATGCCCCGTGCGGTCCCTGGGCCGGGCAATGGAAATGCGGCACCCGCCAATGCCCAGGTCCAGCGGGGCATAGATTTCGGGGTAGTCGAACTCCATCAGCACATCCGCGCCGCAGATGCCGATCTGCGCGCCGCCAAAGGCCACGAAGGTCGCCACGTCAAACGAGCGCACGCGCACCACGTCTATGCCGGGGTCGTTGGTCCCAAAGCGCAGCAGGCGGCTTTTCTCGTCATTGAAATCCGGTCCGGGCACGATGCCCGCCCTATGCAGAAGCGGCGCCGCGGCCTTGAGGATACGGCCCTTGGGCAGGGCGAGTACCAGCGGGCTATCCGTTTCCGGGACGGCGTTCTGGGCCGGTGACAGGACGGTCAATGTATTCTCCGACATGAAGGCAGGTACCGCTGCCGCACAGGGCACCCCTTTGGTGACATGCGCGCATACCACATCCGGCCTTCATGCAGGAAGGGCAGTTTTCTCGGGGCAGCGGCCCGTCAGCCCGAAACGCGTTCGATATGCGCGCCACACTGCGCCAGCTTGCGCTCCACGGCCTCATAGCCGCGGTCAAGATGGTAGACGCGGCTCAGGATCGTCTCGCCATGGGCGGCAAGCCCCGCGATGATGAGCGAGAACGACGCCCGCAGGTCCGTCGCCATGACCGGCGCGCCGGAAAGTGAATGCACGCCCCGGATAATGGCGGAAGACCCGTGCACGTTGATGCGCGCGCCCATGCGGTTGAGTTCGGGCACATGCATGAAGCGGTTTTCGAAAATGGTCTCCGTCACCATCGAGGCCCCTTCGGCCACCGACAGCAGCGCCATGAACTGGGCCTGCATGTCGGTCGGGAAGCCGGGATACGGCTCGGTCATGATATCGACCCCGCGCAGCGCGCCGGTGCGCTGCACGCGCACGGCGCCCTCTTCCTGCACCATTTCCACGCCCGCTTCCTCCAGCGCGCGCACCACGGCGCCAAGATGCTCGATCTGGCCGCCCACCAGCCGCAGTTCGCCGCCGGTAATGGCGGCGGCACAGGCATAGGTGCCACATTCGATCCGGTCGGGCATGACGCGGTAACGGGCGCCATGCAGCCCTTCCACGCCGTCAATCACCAGCTTGCCGGTGCCGATGCCGGTAATGCGCGCGCCCATGGCGTTGAGGCAGCCGACCAGATCCCCGATTTCCGGTTCCCGCGCGGCATTGACGATCTCGGTGCGCCCGCGGGCCAGGGTTGCGGCCATGAGCAGGTTTTCCGTCGCCCCCACCGAAGCGAATGGCAGGATGACACGCTCGCCCTTCAGTCCGTTCGGGGCTTCGGCGTGGATGTAGCCGTTTTCCAGCGTGATCCTGGCCCCCAGTGTTTCCAGTGCCTTGAGGTGCAGGTCCACCGGGCGGGTGCCGATCGCGCAGCCGCCGGGCAGGGACACGCGGGCTTCCCCGCAGCGGGCCAGAAGCGGGCCGAGCACCAGGATCGAGGCCCGCATCTTGGAGACGATGTTGTAAGGCGCCTCGGTATTGGTAATGGCACCGCCCACCGACAGCGTGCCGCCATCTCCGCTGACATCCTCCACATCCAGGCCGTGCTGCTCCAGCAGCCTGCGCATGGTGCGGATGTCGGCAATGCGGGGCACGTTGTCCAGCACCAGCCGCTCGGGCGTCAGCAGTCCCGCCACCAGCAGCTTCAGGGCCGAATTCTTGGCCCCGCCAATAACGATGTCCCCACGCAGCGGGTGGCCGCCGTGAATGATGAAACGGTCCATGATGTGCGCCTCCTGCCCCTTACATGCGTGGCGGGGCGACGCCAACCTGCCCCATGTATTTGCCCTTGCGGTCGGCGTAGCTGACTTCACAGGGGGATGCCCCCTGGAAGAACAGGAACTGGCAGATCCCCTCATTGGCATAGATGCGCGCGGGCAGGGGGGTCGTGTTGCTGATCTCGATCGTGACCTGGCCTTCCCATTCCGGCTCCAGCGGGGTCACGTTCACGATGATGCCGCACCGCGCATAGGTGGATTTGCCCAGGCAGACCACCAGCGTGTCACGCGGTATGCGGAAATATTCGACCGTGTGGGCCAGCACGAAGCTGTGCGGCGGGATGGTGCAGCAGTCGCCATGGCGGGTGACGAAGCTGTTTTCGGCAAAGTTTTTCGGGTCGACCACCGCGTTGTCCACGTCGGTGAAAATCTTGAATTCGTTGGCGACCCGCGCGTCATAGCCATAGGAGGACAGGCCGAACGAGATCACGCCCTCGCGGCTCTGCTTTTCCACGAAGGGTTCGATCATGCCGTGCTGCGTGGCCATGCGGCGAATCCACGAATCAGGCATTATTGGCATGGTATCCCTTCCCTGGGCATGAGTGGCGCGGGCACAGGTGCCGCTGGCCGATCCCTAACGAAGTGACCGCCCGACCGCAACCGCCAATCACGCTTCGTTGCGGGATATGTCGTGGCCTGCGGGGGGAGTGGCCTCGTCCGCCGGGGTGGCGCGGGCGCGACTTTGCTGCTTGCGGCGGCGCAGGTTGGCGCGCAGGGCCTCGGCCTCGCGCTGCTGGCGCGCGCGGCGGGCTTCCTCGGCCCGGTCGGTGGGGCGGGGGGTGTCTGGCCGTTCGGTCATGATCGTGTTCTGTCAGGCTGGGGCCCGCCCCGGCTGCGGGGCGGGCGGGGGGCGATCAGGCCGTGGCCGGCTGTGTGGCGGGCGTTGCGGGTGCCGTGTCCGGCCGCGTGGTGCCATGCGGGATGCCGCAGCGCGCCAGCAGTTCGCGCAGGCCCACCACCACGGGGAAGATCTCGACATTGCGGTCGTGGCCGACCTCGTTCCAGGCGGCCTGTTCCAGTTCCACGATTTCCTTGTCTTCCAGGAAGATGCGGTTGGTGAACCAGCCCAGCGCGGGCCAGATCAGGTCGATCAGCAGCGGGGTCTGCGGACGCAGGATGGACAGCAGGCCAAAGGACTGGGTGACGCGCTGCTCCTTGTCCACCGGCACGTAGGCGGTCCACAGGTCCATGATCAGGTCACCGTCCTTGTCGGTGATGCGCAGGGTCTGGTACGGGTATTCCGTGCGGATGGTCACAACTTCCTCCACGGGCTGCTCCCTGCCCTGCAGGTCCTTGTGCTTGCCAAAGATCAGGCGTTCGGCCAGCGGCTGCTGGCCCGCGCAGCGCATGAAGCTGTAACGCGCCTCGATAAAGTTCTCGCCCCGGTCCTGCCCCAGGAAGCGCGCCTTGATCTGCCCCATCTGGCGGCGGTGCAGGAACTGGTGGTTCATGTCCATCAGGTTCTCGTGCATGAACGTGTAATGGCAGTTCACGCGCGGGCTGAAATGCTTGGTCTTGTATCTGGGGTTGTCCGTCTGGGCCAGCTTGGGGAAGGGGACGGTATCGGCCTTTTCCGGGTTGCCGGGAAAGACGAAGATCAGCCCGCCCGCTTCCCGCACGGGGAAGGTGCGCACGCCATTGGGCAGCTTGCCCTTGCCCAGATAGGGCACGTCGATGCAGCGGCCCGAGCGGCCAAAGGCCCAGCCATGGTAGCAGCAGCGCACGGTCTGGCCGTTCACGGTGCCCTTGCTCAGCGGGACCTGCCGGTGGGGGCAGCGGTCATATAATGCGAACACGCTGCCTTCCTCGGGGCGGACCAGCACGATTGGCGTGCCCGCGTAGCTGACCGCCAGCGTCTTGTCCTTCCTGAGATCGGCCGACCACGCCACGGGGTACCAGAAGTCCGGGTCGCAATCGACCCGGCGCAGGTCGGGCTGCGTGGCCCTGGATGCGGTGTCTGCCTGGACTGGAGAAATCTGGTTCATGTGGTGCGGTCCCGAAGTGTTCGCGTTGCAACGGCGGGCCACGGGCCATGCCCGTCCGCCAGAGGATGGAATGCGCAATGGGTGAAGAATTTCAGTCGTGTTGTCGACTGTAAAACCACAGGCTGCATAAGGCTCATGCTTAATGCAGGAAGCTCATCCGGGGTTTCCGGGCAGCTTATGAGGCAGATCAAGGCAGGCCCCGTCCGGACGTGGCATGCTGGCGGCCTGCCCGCCTGCTACCCGGCTTCGGGCAGGGCTTCATCCTCCAACGGGGCATCCGCCATCATGCTGTAGTAGAACGTATCCGCAAGGCGGGTATGCAGCAGTTCATCATAAACCGCGAGTGTTGCGTACTGCATGGCCTGGGTGGAGTAATGCGTGCGCACGTTCTCACGCGCATGCCAGGCCAGCGCCTCGCGTTCCGCATTGTCCATACCGGCTACATGACGGATGCACGCGGCCAGCGCCCTTGCATCATCGGGGGGGAAGGAAAAGCCGGTGATCCCGTTTTCCACCGTTTCCAGCGCCGCGCCATGGGCGGATACGATAACGGGGCGCCCCATGGCCTGTGCCTCCACCACCACGCGCCCGAAGGGCTCGGGCCGGCGGGAGGGGACGACAACCATGTCCGCCAGCATCATGGCCGCCGGCATGTCCGCGCAGTGCCCGGCAAAGCGCAGATGGGCCGCAATGCCCCCCTGCCGGGCCTGCGCCACAAGCTGCCGGCCTTCCCTGCTGTTCGTCTCACCCACGAAAATGCACACCCAGTCCCCGCTGAACCCGCCTGTCCGCTCCAGATGGGCCAGTGCCTCGATCAGCAGGGCATGCCCTTTCCACGCGGTCACGCGCGCGGGCAGCATGATGACGGTGGCGCCATCGGGGATGTCCCACAGCCCCAGCAGTTTCTGGACCCGGTTGCCCCGCACCCCGCCGGGGTCGAAGCGCACCATGTCCGCGCCGCGCGGGATCAGGCGCAGGCGGTCGCCGCCCACCTTGTATTCATCACGCAGGCGGGTGGCGATGTAGCGGCTTATGGCAATGACCCGCGCGCCGGATGCCAGTACGCTGTTATAGCGTTTCTTGCCCGGCAGGTTGGCGTCATGCACCCCGTGCCATGTGGTGACCATGGGCACGCCCAGCCGCCTGCACGCGAAATGCGCGGCCCATGCGGGCGCGCGGGAGCGGGCATGGACAAGATGGACACCATACTGCTGCATGACCTGCCGCAGCCTGCCGGCGTTGCGCATGACGGAAATGGGGTTCTTGGCCCCCAGTTCCATTTCCACCGGAATGGCGCCGATATATTTCAGGCGCGGGACCAGGCGGCCGCCCGCGCTGGCCACGATGGCGGTGCCACCAGCCTGGACAATGGCCTGCGCCATTTCCAGCGTGCCATGTTCTATCCCGCCGGATTCGAGCGCTGGCAGCGCCTGCAGTATGACAGGTCGGTCAGAAACGGTTTGCATCACGTTCCTTCATATCACGACCGTAGCGAAACTGCACGGGTCGGCAGCAAATGGGGGCTTTGCCCTTGACGTGTGCCGCGCCTGGGCCGACGAATGCGGTGATGAGAGTTTCCGCGTGCCTGCCCGTTTCCCTTTTTTCCATGCGGGCACAAGCCCGTGCCCGGCACGGCGTGGCCCGTCGCCCGGCCGCGCGGCCGGGCGGGGGCATGGCGGTGGGACCGGCCGTGCTGGGGGTGGCCCTGCTGCTGGCCGTGGCGCTGGCCTGCCGGTGCGCGTGGGCCACGGCCGATGGCCCGGCGGCCCCGGTGGAAACGCCACCTGTGGCGCCCCCCCAAGCCGCGCCGGCCACCGCGCCCGAGGACTGGAGCTTTTCCCGCTGTACCGCCACCCTGGCCGATGACCCGGATGGCGCGCGTGATTATGCCGAGGACTGGCGCGCCCATGGTGTTGGGCTGGAAGCCGGGCAATGCGCGGCCCTGGCGCAGATGGAAGTGGGCGATGTGGCCACCGCCGCCGCCGCGCTTGACCGTCTGGCCCGCACACCCGGCTGGCCTGCCGGTATGGCGCCGGGTGCCCGTGTTCCGGTGGAGGATACACCGCAGTCCCTGCGCCGCCGTGCCACGGTGGCGGAGGAGGCGGCCCGGGCCTGGCAGGCCGATGACAGCCCGAAACAGGCGATGGACAGCGCAACCTACGGGCTGACGCTGGCGCCGGGGGATACCGCGCTGCGTCTGGTCTATGCGCGGGTGGCGGTGGAACTGGGCCAGCCCCGGCAGGCCATCGACATGCTGACCCCGCTGCCCGCCACCCCCGCCGCGCGGGACGAGGCACTGGTGGCGCGCGCGGGCGCATGGCGCCAGCTGGGGCGGATTGACCAGGGCATGGCCGACATCGATGCCGCCCTGAAGGACATGCCCCATAACGGCCCCGCCCTGCTGGAGCGCGGCATCCTGCACCAGCGCGAGGGGCAGATGGAAGCCGCCCGCGCCGACTGGCAGGAAGTGGTGGCGCTGGCCCCGGATTCGGATGAAGCGGATCTGGCGCGCCAGGACCTGTCCCTGCTGGAAACCGACCCCGAGGCACCCTGACCCCATGGCCCGCATCCTGGTAATCCGGCTGGGCGCGCTGGGGGATTTTGTCCAGTCCTTTGCCCCCTTCGCCACCATCCGTGCCCATCATGCCCATGATGTGGTAGACCTGCTGACCCAGGAGGCCCTTGCCGGACTGGGGCGGCAGGCGCCGTGGTTCGACCATGTGCTGGTGGACCGCAGGCCGCCATGGCACGACCTGCGCGCGGTGCTGGCGCTGCGCCGCGTGCTGCGCTCGTATGATTTCATCTATGACCTGCAGACATCGGGCCGCAGCACGCGCTACCTGCGCCTTTCGGGCCTGACGGCATGGTCGGGAATCGGGCGTGGTGGTCAGGCGGTGCATGACAACCCCCAGCGCCGTTTCATGCATACCCGCGCCCGCCAGCGTGACCAGTTGCGTCGTGCGGGACTCGAGTCCCTCTGTGTGCCCGACCTGTCATGGCTGGCCGCCGGTGGTCCCGTGCTGCCCGCCCCCTATGGCGTGCTGGTGCCCGGTGCCGCCGCCCACCGCCCCGCCAAGCGCTGGCCGGTGGCACGGTACGCGGCGCTGGCGGTGCGCATGGCCGAAGGCGGCCTGCTGCCGGTCGTGGTAGGGGGAAAGGGGGAAGGCGCGCTGGCCGCCACCATACGGGCGGCCTGCCCCACGGCGGTGGACCTGACCGGCCGCACCACGCTGCCCGAACTGGGCGGCGTGCTGGCGCGGGCACGCTGCGCGGTGGGTAACGATACCGGGCCAATGCACATGGCCGCCGCGCTGGGCGTGCCCTGCACGGTGCTGTTTTCAGCCGACAGCAACCCCGCCCTGACCGCCCCGGTGGGGCAGCATGCGGGGCAGGTAAAGGTGATTTATGTGCGCGATCTGGCTACCGTGCGCGTGGACAGGGTTGCGGCAACGCTCGGCTGACGCCATTACAGCGGAATATCTTCATACCGGAGCAATGAAACCATGCCTGCCATAACCCTGCCTGACGGATCCGTTCGCCGCTTTGACGGGGCAGTGACGGGCACTACCGTGGCACAGTCCATTGGCGCGGGGCTTGCCCGTGCCGCCCTTGCCATGGAAGTGGACGGCAAGCTCATGGATATCGGCCGCGCGGTCGATCATGACGCCCATGTCCGTTTCATCACGCGCAAGGACCCCGAAGCGCTGGAAATGATCCGCCACGACGCCGCCCATGTGCTGGCCGAGGCGGTGCAGTCGCTTTTTCCCGGAACGCAGGTCACCATCGGCCCGTCGATCGAGAACGGGTTCTATTACGATTTCTATCGCAACGAGCCTTTCTCGCCCGAGGATTTTGCCGCGATTGAAAAGCGCATGGCCGAGATCGTGGCCGCGAACGAACCCTTCGTGCGTGAGGCATGGCCGCGTGAAAAGGCCATCGAATTCTTCGAGGACAGGGGCGAGCGCTTCAAGGCCGAACTGATCCGTGACCTGCCGGAAGACGAGGAAATCTCGATCTACCGCCAGGGCGAATGGCTGGACCTGTGCCGTGGCCCGCATCTGCGCGGCACGGCGGATGTAGGCACCGCCTTCAAGCTGATGAAGGTGGCGGGGGCCTACTGGCGCGGTGACCACCGCAACCCCATGCTGACCCGCATCTATGGCACCGCATGGCGCGACCGCAAGGAGCTGGAGGCGCATCTGCACCAGCTTGAGGAAGCCGAACGCCGCGACCACCGCCGCATTGGCCGCGAGATGGACCTGTTCCACATCCAGGAAGAAGCCGTGGGCCAGATCTTCTGGCACCCCAAGGGCTGGCGGCTGTATTCGGTGCTGCAGGACTATATGCGCCGCGCGCAGGACCGAAACGGCTATCAGGAAGTGCGTACGCCGCAGCTGGTTGACCGTGCCCTGTGGGAAGCCTCCGGCCACTGGGACAAATACCGCGAGCACATGTTCATCGCCACCGTCGAGGACGAGGACAAGACCCTTGCCCTCAAGCCGATGAACTGCCCGTGCCATGTGCAGATCTTCCGCCACGGCCTGCGCTCGTATCGTGAACTGCCGTTGCGCATGGCGGAATTCGGGGCATGCCACCGCTATGAGCCGTCCGGCGCGCTGCATGGCATCATGCGCGTGCGGGGCTTTACGCAGGATGACGCGCATATCTTCTGCACCGAAGACCAGATCGCCGATGAAACCGCCCGTTTCGTGCGCATGCTGGCCGATGTGTACCAGGATCTGGGCTTTGAGCATTTCCGCGTGAAATTCGCGGATCGCCCCGAGCAGCGCGCCGGTGACGATGCCACATGGGACCGTGCCGAAAACGCGCTGAAGGTGGCCTGTGACATGGCGGGTGTGACCTATGAGCACAATCCGGGCGAGGGCGCGTTCTATGGTCCCAAGCTGGAATTCGTGCTGCGTGACGCGATCGGCCGTGACTGGCAGTGCGGTACGCTGCAGGTGGACTACGTGCTGCCCGAACGCCTTGATGCGTCCTATGTGGGTGAAGACAGCGCGCGCCACCGGCCCGTCATGCTGCACCGGGCGATTCTCGGCTCGTTCGAGCGCTTCCTTGGTATCCTGATCGAGCAGCATGCCGGTCGATTCCCGCTCTGGCTGGCGCCGGTGCAGGTGGTTGTTGCCTCAATCGTGACCGATGCGGCGGATTATGCGCAGCAGGTGGCCGACCGCCTGCGGGCTGCGGGCCTGGTGGTCGAGGCCGATTTGCGGAACGAAAAGATCAACGCCAAGATCCGTGAGCACAGCCTGGCCCGCGTGCCGGTCATTCTGGTCGTAGGCCGCAAGGAAGCGGAGGAAAACACCGTGGCCATGCGCCGCCTGGGTGGCAAGGCGCAGGAGGTCCTGCCGCTGGATGAAGCGGTATCGGCCCTTGCATATGAAGCCCTGCCACCCGATATCCGTCGCACGCGGCAGTGATATCCAGCCCCGCGTGCCGTGACTGCATGGCAGTTTTCACGGCGGCGGGACAAGACAGTACTTGATCTGGGGCGCGTCTTTGCGTCACATATCTTTCCATAATGTAAGGTCATTCCCGACCCGAGCGCGTATGCGGCCTTGCCCGTGTCGCGCGCGGCAGGGGGAATGGCCCTGCCTGCCGTCCGAACGCAACAGTTACAGGAGCTGACCATAGCCAGACCCCCGATGCCCACTCCGCCAAATCGAGAGGGCCCCCGTGTCAATGAAGAGATCCGCGTACCGCAGGTCCGTCTGATCGACGAAGAAGGCGAGATGCTTGGCATCATGTCCACACGTGATGCGCTGGCGCGCGCTTATTCCGTAGGACTTGACCTGCTGGAAATCAGCCCGAATGCCGAACCGCCCGTGGCCAAGGTTCTCGATTACGGGAAGTTCAAATACGAACAGCAGAAGAAGCGTAACGAAGCGCGCAAGAAACAGAAAGTCATTGAAATCAAGGAAGTCAAGGTTCGCCCGAACATTGATGAAAATGACTATCAGGTGAAGATGCGCGCCATGAAAAGCTTCATTGGCGAGGGCGACAAGGTAAAGGTGACCCTGCGCTTCCGGGGCCGTGAAATGGCGCATCAGGATCTGGGCGTAAAGGTGCTGGAGCGCATCCGTACCGAAATGGACGAACTGGCCAAGGTCGAGCATATGCCCAAGCTTGAAAACCGCCAGATGATCATGGTGCTTGCACCGCGCTGAGGTGCCGCCGCGATGATCCGGTAACACAAAGGCCCGGTGGGATGTCTCACCGGGCCTTTTCTGTCTGTTCCGTTCCACGCCATAGGGCGGCCCCATGCGGGTCAAAATGGATGAAAGTCTTTTGGATGCCGCCTTTTTTCAGACAGGCGGCGTTTTCTGAAGCGTTCTGAAAGAAGCTTTACCAGAAATTTCTGTGCCTCATTCGCCGGGCTGTTGCAAAACCAGGGTTGCGTGCGCGGTCGCCGTTACGTCCTGCATGGAAGCCGGTGCTTCGGGGGGCGTGATTTCGGCGCTGGCCGCGCGGGCCATCATCATCATGGGAATCGGGCGGGGGAAGTTCTGGTCATCCAGCGTGACGGAGCGGATGGAGGCGACCTTCAGCTTCAGCGTGCTGGCCGCCGCTTCCGCGCGCTGCTGCATGTCCTGCAGGGCAAGGGTCTCGGCCCTGCGGGTCAGTTCCGTCCGGCGTGCCGTGGAAAGTGACCAGTCCAGCCGGGTCAGCACCAGATTGTCGCCCTGCAGCTGCCCGATCAGGGGCAGGAGTCCCTTGCCGTCATGCGCCGTCAGGCGGATTGTCTGGCGTGCGATCCATTGCGGCCTGCGGTTCTGGCGGGGGTCGCCGTCGTCATGATGCACAACATAGGATTCGGCATTCACGCCCATGCCTTCTACCGGTGTGGCAAGGGCAATCGCCTTGCCCACCTGCGTGTTGACCTGCGCCTGCGCCGCGGCAGCCGTATCGGCGTGCGATTCGGCGTAAAAGACGGCGGTCAGTTCATCCGGCTGTGCCTGCACCGTGCCGGTGGCAGACAGATCAAGCGTGGTGGCGGCGGCAGCGGCGGCGGGTGAGAAGAGCGGCCGCTGTGCCCGGGCGGCCACCGGGTGCAGCCCGGTTGCCATGAGCAGGGGAAGAAGGGCGATCCGTCCCCTGCGGGTGCGGCTCCAAAGCTGGATAATGCTCATGAATGCGTGGTCTCTTTCAGTTCCACCAGGGCACGGCGCAGCCGGACAATACCGGAGCGGATCCGTCCTTCCCGGCACATGTCAGCTCCCTGCATGCGCAGGCTGTCCACATCCTGTGGCAGGGCGGGGCCATAGGCATCGATGATGTTGAGCAGGCGGTTGCAGTAGGCCTTGGTATCGCTGGTAATGATGACAGGCTTGTCCGCGCCATCGCGTGCGGTCACCACGCGTACCATGCCGCTGTCCTGTGCTGCCGGCACGGGTGTCGCGCCACACAGGCAGAAACTCATCACGACGACGGCGGGCGTCATGGCGGGGTGCAGGTTCATGCTGTCACTTTACGCTACTGTTCGTGTCATGCTGATGGGAGAAAGGTGACGTTTGAGTCATGCCTGATATGTTCTGTGGAGATGGACACTCCCGTCCATCGTCCGACAGGGCGCAGGCGGCAATGGGCAGCGCCAGCGAAACCGTAAGCCCGGGATTGTGGGCCGACAGCTGCATCTGGCCCCCGTGCAGCTGCACGATGGCGCGCACCATGGATAGCCCCAGCCCGGCGCCCGGCGTGTTGCGTGCCTTTTCCGCGCGGAAGAAGCGTTCCGTCGCCCGTGCCATGTCGGCCGCGCTCATGCCGATTCCCTCATCACTGACCGACAGGTCCAGCATGCCTTCGCCCGTAGGCCCGGTAACACGGCCCGGTGCCAGCTCCCGCATCCGGGCGCGCAGGTGCACCGTCCCGCCGGAGGGGGAGAACTTGATGGCGTTGTCCAGCATGTTGGCCACCGCCTGCTGGATCAGCGAGCGGTCACCATAGAAGGGCAGCGCGGCGGGCAGGTCCAGGCGCAGGGTAATGGCATGGTCTTCCGCCACGGCTTCGTACAGATCGGCCACATCCAGCAGCACCGGCACCATGTCGAACGCCATGAAGGCGGAACGGCGGGAGCCGGCCTCGATCTGGGCAATGCGCAGCAGGGCCTCGAACACGGCGGTCACATTGTCCAGGTTGCCGACCGCGCGGTCGATCGCGCCACGCAGTTCCTCTGGCGTGGTGGCGTGCAGGGCCGCGTCCTCTAGCTGGGTACGCGCGCGCGCGATGGGGGTGCGCAGGTCATGGGCAATGGCGTTGGAAACCTGTCGCACGCCGTCCATCAGGCGCACGATTCGGTCCAGCATTTCGTTGATGGCCTCGGCCACCTGGTCCATCTCGTCCCCGTTGCCCACCAGCGGCATGCGGCGGCTCAGGTCGCCATGGGCAATGGCCGATGTGGTGCGTGCCACCGTCTTGACCATGCGGCGGAAGATGCGGTGCACCAGCACCGCCCCGCTTACGGCCAGCAGGGTGACCATGACCCATGCCCATAGCAGCGAATCGGTCAGCAGGTGACGCAGGATGCCGCGTGCCCGCACGTCGCGCCCCACCAGCAGGCGATAGCCGCTATCCAGTTGCCCCGCCGTATGGGTCTGGGCCGTGCCGGGCAGGTTGTAGGCGTGGAGTTCCGCCATGCTGCGCAGGCCCGCACGGGTGTCGGGCAGGGAATACCAGCGGTCGGTGTACTGTACCCTGCCCGGCCAGGCCGAGACGTTGCCGGTCAGGTAATTCCCCTGCGGGTCGATGACGAGGTAGATCGCATCATCATCAAGGTTCTGCTCCAGCCGGTCCTCGATGGTCAGGGCCAGCGTTGGCAGGCCGCCGATGACCCAGCGTTCGGCCAGGGCGCGGGCATCGGCGTTGATTGCCGTCTCGACCTGGCGTTCCAGAAACCCGATCGTGCCCCACCACAGGAAGGACATGAACAGGATGGACGACAGCGCGAACATAAGCCCGTAGGCCAGCGCGAAGCGCAGGCTGGCCGACCGCCAGGCCCGCCAGCGCGAACGCCGGGGCGGCGGAGCGGGCGGAAAGGCCGGCTGCGCTGTCACGCGTCGTGGCCGTGGGGCTTATTCCGCACGCAGCATGTACCCCGCGTTGCGGATGGTATGGATGAGCGGCGTGCCGAAGGGCTTGTCCACCTTCTGGCGCAGGCGCGAGACATGCACGTCGATCACGTTTGTCTGCGGGTCGAAATGGTAGTCCCACACGCCTTCCAGCAGCATGGTGCGGGTCACCACCTGGCCTGCGTGGCGGGTCAGGTATTCCAGCAGGCGGAATTCACGCGGCTGCAGGTCGATCTTCTGCCCCGCGCGGCGCACGGTGCGCGAGAGCAGGTCGATCTCCAGATCCGCCAGTTCCAGCTTGGTCTGGGGGGCGGCCTCGGTCCGGCCACGGCGGCCAAGGGCTTCCACGCGCGCCAGCAGTTCGCTGAAGGCGAAGGGCTTGGTCACGTAGTCGTCCCCCCCCGCCTTCAGTCCCTGCACGCGGTCATCCACATCCGCCAGCGCCGAAAGCAGCAGCACGGGGGTGGTGTTGTTCTGCGCGCGGATGGTTTCCAGCAGGCGTACGCCGTCAATGCCGCCGGGCAGCATGCGGTCCAGTATGATCAGGTCGAACTTCTCGCTCACGGCCATGAACAGGCCGTCCTTGCCATTATCGGTCAGTTCGACCAGGTGCCCGGCTTCCTTCAGGCCCTTGGCCACGAAGTTGCGGACGGTGGGGTCATCTTCAACAACAAGAATATGCACGTTGCCTCACGTCGTTTGGGGCGGGGTCGTTCAGTCGTCCATGTCTTCGTCGGGGCGGTGGCCGACGCAGGCATCCAGGCTCATCGGGTCATGGCGGCGGCGGATATGCAGTGCCACGGTCGAACCCGGCCGCTTTGCCGCGATCGAGCGGATCAGCATGCGGGATGTGTCGATCGGTTCATCATTCACGGCGGTAATGACATCACCAATATGCAGGTGCGCCTTCATGGCCGGGCCATTGCGGTCGATTCCCACGATCTGTACCCCGTTGCGTCCCGGCCCGTCCGCCAGTGTAACACCCAGCCAGCCCCGGTCGATATGGCCATTCTGACGCAGTTCTTCCACGATTGGTGCCACGATTTCGGACGGCAGGCCAAACCCTATTCCCACCGAACCGCCGGTAGGCGAGACGATGGCCGTGTTCACCGCGACCACCTGCCCGCCCAGGTTGAACGACGGGCCGCCCGAATTGCCGGGGTTGATGGGCGCATCGATCTGGAAAAAATCATCGAACGGGCTGGTGCCGATATCGCGCCCGCGCGCGGATACGATGCCTGCGGTGACCGATGACCCAAGCCCGAACGGGTTGCCCGCCGCCATGATCCAGTCCCCGATGTTGACCAGCCGGCTGTCCCCCCACGGCACGAAGGGCATGGGGTGGGGGGCGTGGATCTGGATCACGGCAATATCCGTCAGGTCGTCGCTGCCCACCAGATGGGCCGGGAATTCCGTGCCATCGGCCAGCGAGACGGTAATCTGGTCCGCCCCCCCCACCACATGCGCGTTGGTCACGATCACCCCGCTGGGGTCGATCAGGAAGCCCGAGCCCGCTCCCAGCATTTCCTCGCCATGCGCGCGCATGCGTTCACGGAATTTATGCTCGAATGGCGTGCCCTTCACGCTGGGGGGCAGGGGCTGGCGGGCATTGGCGGCCACCTTGGTATCTTGCGCCTGTGATACCGCGATGTTCACCACCGCCGGTCCCACCTGCCGTACCAGCGGGGCGAAGGTAAGCGGGCCGGACGCCACCACGGGTGCCACGGGCGGGGCAAACAGCGAGGGATTGGGCGGCACGGCGGATGCGGCCGCCGTGTCCTGCGCCAGCGCCCCGTTCACCTGCCCGGCCACGCCCAGCAGCAGCATGGGTAACAGGCGGCGGGCAGGGTGGGCCATGACGATGCGTGTCATGTATGGCGGTATGGAGGTGCGTTCATGATAAGTCATGTTATCTGAAAAAAACGGCAATGCCATGTCTGCATGTCAACATGGACACGAATGCATGCTGTTTTATGACCGGCGCGGTGGCCGTGGCGGGGGCGGGCTGGCCGTCGCAGGGTTTTCCGGCCAGTCGTGGCGGGGGTAGCGGCCGCGCATGTCGCGGCGCATGTCCGCCCAGGACCCGGCCCAGAACCCGGCCAGGTCGGCGGTGATCGCCTGCGGGCGCCCTGCGGGGGAAAGCAGGGCGATGCGCAGGTCCACCGTGCCACCGGCAAGGCGGGGGGTGTCCGTCATACCATAGAAGGTCTGCGCACGGGCGGCCGCTACCGGCACGGGCTGGAGGTAGTCGATGCCCGCCCGGCCACCGGGCAGGTCCAGATGGGTGGGCAGCATGTGGTCCAGCCATTTCAGGCTGGCATGGTCCATGGTGGCGCGCAGCATGGCCAGCAGGTCCATCTCCGCCAGGGCAGAAAGCCGGTTCACGCCTGCAAGCCACGGTGCAAGCCATGTCCCGACCGTGGCCGCCAGCGCGGTGTCGGACAGGTCGGGCAGGTCCGGGCGTTCCAGCCGGGTGCGGGCCAGTTCCACGCGCGCCTGCAACTGGCGGCAGGCATCGCTCCATGTCAGGCTGGCCGCAAGGTTCTGGGCCGCCTGCTGGCACAAAAGCGCGCAGACCTCATCGGCGCTGGCGGTGACCGTGCGGTCGCGCAGCACCAGGGTACCCAGCCGTAGCCGGCGCCGGGCCAGCACGCTGCCGGTGGTGGGATCGAGCGTGGTTTCCACCTGTTCGCGCGCGCGGGCCAGCAGGGCGGGGGGCAGGCTGTCACGGTCCAGCGGGGCGGCAAGGCAGATCTCGGCGGCCTTGCGCACATGCATGCCGGCCACGGCCAGCAGGGATGCGCGGGCCAGTTCATCGGTTTTTGAAAGCCGTGCGCTGCCACCACCCGCCAGGCGGAATGACCCGACATCGCCGCGTGACTGGGCCACCCGGTCGGGGAAGGCCGCGGCAATCAGGGCGGCGGGATCGCCACTGGCCGCAATGTCACGCGCGCCCCCCAGCCGCCTGCGGTACTGCCGGGCGGCATGGCGGATGCGCGAAAGTGCCGCGCGATCGGCATCCGGGTGGTCGCCACCGGCCAGCAGGTCCAGGCGCAGGCGGATATCGGCAGGCGCTGCGGGTGGCGCGCCCCGGCTGCCACCGGCGGGGCGGCGGGGGCGCAGCGGGTCGCGTTCTTCCAGCAGGGCCGCGATGTCACAGGCCAGCGCGCGCTCCGGGGCGGTGCGGGCGGCCAGCATCATGGCGGCAAGGCGCGGATGAGCGCCCAGGGTGGCCATGCGTGTGCCCTCAGGCGTAATGCGGGCATCATCATCCAGCGCGCCAAGGGCCTGGAGCAGGCTGCGCCCGGCCTCGAACGCGCCATTGGGGGGCGGGTCGGGGAAGGGAAGGTCGGCGGGGTCCGTGCCCATCGCTTCCTGCCAGGCGGCCGTATCCAGCCGCAGGCCGGTCAGTTCGGCCTCCATCATTTCGGGCTGGTCATGGGGCGGCATGGCGCGGGTGGTCATTTCCGTCCACAGGCGGATGGCCGTGCCCGGCGCCACACGCCCCGCACGGCCCGCGCGCTGGCTGGCCGCCGCGCGGGAGATGCGTATCGTGTCGAGCCGCGTCAGCCCCGTGCCCACATCCAGCCGGGGCACGCGGCGGAAGCCGCCATCGACCACAATGCGCACGCCGGGCACGGTCAGCGATGTCTCGGCTATGGAGGTGGACAGGATTACCCGCCTGCGACCGCCGGGGTGGGGGGTCAGGGCCAGATCCTGCTCGGCAGGGGGCAGTTCGCCATAAAGCGGCAGCACATCGGCATCGATTCCGGCCAGCAGGGCGCGGGTGCGCTGGATCTCGCCCACGCCGGGCAGGAAGGCCAGCACGTCACCTTCTTCCTGTGCAATGGCTGTGCGGATGGCGGTGGCCATGGCCTCGGGCAGGTCACGACGGTGGACAAGGTCGCGGGTGGCGTGGCGGATCGCCACGGGGAACATCCGGCCTTCGCTTTCCACCAGTTCGGCGTCCATGCAGCGCGACAGGGCCGCGCCGTCCATGGTGGCGGACATGGCCAGCAGCTTCAGTTCGGGCCGCAGGCTGCGCTGGAGGTCAAGGCAGAAGGCAAGGGCTGCATCCGCATCGACCGAACGCTCGTGGATTTCATCGAATATGACGCACGCCACGCCCTCCAGCATGGGATCGGACAGCAGGCGGCGCACCAGCAGGCCCTCGGTTATCACCTCGATGCGCGTGCGCTCCGATGTCGCGCCATCCAGCCGGGTGCGGTAGCCCACCAGCCCGCCCAGCGGTTCGCCCAGCAGTTCCGCCATGCGCTGGGCGGCCGCGCGTGTGGCCAGCCTGCGGGGTTCGAGCATGATGATCCGCCCGTCGCCGCGCCATGGGGCAGCCAGCAGGGCCAGCGGCACCAGCGTGGTCTTGCCGGCGCCGGGCGGAGCGACCAGAACGGCATTGGACGTCCGTTCCAGCGCGGTGCGCAATGCGGGCAGGGCGGCGGCGACGGGCAGCGCGCCGCCTGCGTCCGCCATCAGGTCATCAAGTCGGTTTTGCAAGGTCGGATCGAAAGCCATATCCTGATCTTATGGCGTCGGGCATGGTGGCGGGGCAATCCTCGGCGTGATGCGTGGATGTGTTTTTCCCCTTTATCGTATGTGGTGGAGTCATGGTGGTGCCCTTCAGGTGGCTTGTATCGATCCTGTGCATGGTGCTGCTTGCCGCACCCGCCGCGCGCGCCGCGCAGAGCGCGGCGGTGAGCAGTGAGCGCGCGCGCGTGACCCTGGTCACGGATGATGACGCTTACATGCCCGGCCGCGCCCTGCATGTGGGCCTGCAGATGCATCTTGCCCCCGGCTGGCACACCTACTGGCTCAACCCCGGCGATGCGGGGGAGGCCACCACGCTGACTGTCACCGCGCGCGGCGGTGCGGACGGGCAGGCCAGCGCCATTGAATGGCCGGTGCCGCGCGTGCTGCATGACGGGCCGCTGACATCCTATGCCTATACCGGGGATGTGCTGCTGCCGGTCACACTTGTGCCGGTGGCGGGGCAGGGGGATGGCCCGGTCACGCTCAGCGCCGTGGCGGACTGGCTGGTCTGTGCCGATGTGTGCGTGCCCGAGCATGGCACCTTCACCCTTGTCCTGCCGCGTGGGGGACCGCAGCCTTCGGCGCAGGCGGCGGATTTCGCACGCGCCGGTGCGCAGCGCCCCGTGGCCTCGCCCTTTGCCGCCCGGCTGTCACCTGCCGGTATCCTGCAGCTTGCGGGGCGTGGCCTGTCACCGGATGCGGTGACGGCGGCATGGTTCATACCCGACGTGTCCGGCGCGATCGACCAGGATGTGACGCAGCCGCTGGTGGTGGGGGATGGCACTGTTCAGCTTACGCTCCGCCCCGGCCCTGAATTCCATGGCGGCGCCGGCCTGTCCGGCATTGTGGTGCTGCGTGACGGCACGGGGCGCGAGCGTGGCCTTGCGGTCCGGCCGGTGGTGGGAACCGTCCAGCCGCTTGCACCACCTGTGGCCACTGTCCATGCAGCCCATATCGGGGTGCTGGTAATCATGGCCTTTGTGGGGGGGATGATCCTTAACCTCATGCCCTGTGTCTTCCCCGTGCTGGCCATGAAGATACTGTCGCTTGAGCGCATGGCACGGGGGGAACGGCGGGCCGCCCTTGGCGGGGCGGCTGCGTATGCGGCCGGGGTCGTGGGGTCGTTCGTGGTGCTGGGGGGGGCGATTGCGGCACTGCGCGTGGCGGGCCAGCAGGCGGGCTGGGGGTTCCAGTTCCAGTCCGTCGGGTTTGTCATCGTGATCTGCCTGCTGCTGTTTGCGGTCGCACTCAACCTGCTGGGGGTCTTTGCCATCGGGCTGCGGCTTATGGGGGTGGGCACTGTCCTGCCCGCGCATGCGGGGGATTTCCTGACGGGGGTGCTGGCGGTGGTGCTGGCATCACCATGCACCGCGCCATTCATGGGGGCGGCGGTGGCGGGGGCGCTTGCGGCCTCCCCCCTTGCGGGGCTGCTGGTTTTCGTGGCGCTGGGGCTGGGGCTTGCCGCGCCCTACCTGCTGCTGGCCGCCATGCCGGGGCTGCTGGGCTGGCTGCCCCGGCCGGGACGGTGGATGGAAACCGTGCGCAACCTGCTGGCGCTGCCCGTTCTGGCCACCTGCGTCTGGCTGGGCTGGGTGGCCTGGCTGGAGGGGGGGCAGGACGCGCTGTACCTGCTGGGGGCGGGTCTGGTGCTGGTGGCCCTTGGCTGCTGGTGCCTGCGCCGCGCCACGGCCATGGACCTGCGAGGCGCGATGGAGGGGCGCGCCGGGCTGTACCGTGCCGTGGCCATCCTCAGCCTGCTGGTCGCCTTTGTGGGGGGGGCGGTGGTGCCGCCCGCCAGCGTGCATGACCACGGGGCGGAGCGGGTGGTGGACGGCAGTTCGGCCTTCTCCCCTACCCGGCTTGCGGAACTGCGGGGGCAGGGGCGGCCGGTATTCGTGGACATGACGGCGGCATGGTGCATCTCATGCCTGGTCAATGAGCGCGTGGCCCTGTCCACCCATGCGGTACAGGCCGCGTTTGCCAGACAGGGCATTGTTTACATGAAGGGCGACTGGACGCAGCGCAATGCGGATATTACCGCCTTCCTGCATGCCCATGGCCGCGATGGCGTGCCGTTCTATGTGTATTATCCCGCCCGGGGGGCGGAAGTGGTGCTGCCGGAAATCCTCTCCCCCGGGCTTGTCCTGCGTGTGATCGGGGCGGGCGGGAACTGACCGGGCAGGGAACGGGCGTTCCCTGCTGCCGGGGCCAGTAACCAGCGGCCAGTAATCAGTTGGTGCTGCTGCCGGGCAGTGTCAGGTTGCCCGGCGGGGGAGAACGCAGCTGCGTCCTGGGCTTCGTGGCCGTGGTGCCGCCCGTGTCATCGGAAGGGTAGCCGGTCGGGAATATGGCGTCCGGCCCCTGATCCACGATTTTCGGCCTGGGGGCCGGTGTGGCGGCGGGTGTTGCGGACTCGGGCTGTTCGGCTGTGGGGCCGCCGCCTATGGTCATGGTGCCGGCGCCGGTTGCGGGCGTGGTGTCGGTGGTGGTGGTGTCGCTGCCGTCAAGCGGCTGGGCGGCCACGCTGCCCGGTGCCTGCGGGGTGACCAGCCAGTTGCCCAGGTTGGTACGGATCTGGTTTTCCAGTTCCTGGTTCATGTCCTGCAGCATCATGTTGGTCAGGGCATTGAGGTTCTGCGGTGTATCGCTGTTGCCGTGTTTTTTCTTCGGATCGTAGGAGCGCGTGACCTGCGCCACCGCATAGCCGGTGCGCCTGCCATCGGCCGAGCTTACGTCCAGATGCACATTGAGCTGCCCGTCCAGTATGCCCCCCGGTTCATGCAGGATGGAGGCGCGATCGATGGTGAACACGCCCGTCCCCCCGCTGCCGGCCGCCAGCAGCCGGTCATGGGCCAGCTGTTTGAGCAGTTCGTCCGGCGGGCTGGGCGCGCGGCCCGACAGGTCGCCCGGCACCAGCCCGGGCTGCCCCCGGTCCACGACCGAGAGGGAGGCGATATTCAGGTTCAGGGGCGGGGTATCGCCGTATTGTGGCCCCTCGAACGTGGTGGGCTCATCGGTATGGTGGCGGCTGTAGGCATGGTCGCATGTGGCGGCCAGCGCCAGGAACGGCAGGCTGGCCGCCAGCATCACGCGCAGGCTGTGGCGCGATGGCAGGATGCGGAACGGCGAACGGTTCGGTCGCATGAAATATATCCCGGTAACGGCTGGCGCCCATGGCGCGCTGGGTAGATCTGGGGATGATCGTGCCATGTTCCATGCGGGGCGAACAGGGGCTGGGTGGGTTCAGGCCGCCCTGCCGCCAATCTCGTCACGCTGGAAATGGAAGCTGTGGTTGCAGAACGAGCAGTTCATGGTGATCGTGCCATCCTGCGCCATGTGGTCCAGGTCATCCAGCGGGAAAGTTTCCAGAATGCCCGACAGCCGCGCGCGCGAGCACCGGCAGCCAAATGCCAGCGCACGCGGCTGGCCCGCCATCAGCCCTTCGGCATGGAACAGGCGGTACAGCAGGTCGGCGGAGGAAAGGGTGTCATCCAGCACCTCGCGCGCCGTCAGCGTGGTGGCAAGGGTGACGGCGGTCTCCCATGCATCATCGCCTTCCTCGGGTGTCAGCGTGGCGGTGGTGCCCCCGTCGGTTGCGATCTTTTCCATCACCAGCGCGCCCGCGCGCCAGCCCGCTTCCGTTTTCGCGCAGAACAGCTTGACCCAGCAGGCATGCTGCTCGCTGGTGGCAAAGTAATGGGCCGCCATCTCGGACAGGCTCTCGCCATTCATCTCGACAATGCCCTGATGGATGTCGGTATCCGGCCCCTGGTCCACGCTGAAGGCGATGTAGCCCTTGCCCAATAGCTGGCTGGCGGTGGGATTGGGGCTGGTTTTCAGAAGTTCGGCCACCTGTGCGTCATCCGACCGGGCATGGAAGCGCAGCGCGCCCGAATCGGTGCAGTCCGCCAGCAGCAGCCCCACCGGGCCATCGCCCTTGGCCTGAAGGGAGAAGGAACCCTGGAATTTGAGTGAGGAGGCAAGGGCGGCCACCAGCGCCAGCGCTTCCCCCGCCAGTTGCAGCACCGCATCAGGATTGTCTTGGCGGGTCAGCAGGGTATCGGTCAGCACGCCGGGGCGCACCAGCCTGCCGCGCACGGGGCGCTGGTCCAGATAGAACGGCACGATCCCCTGCGGCACGACCAGATCGGGCGTGTCCGGCCGGCTGGCATCAAGGAAGGCGGGGGCGGGTGGCGTGGTGGTCATGGCATGAATCCGTGGCATCGGCCCATCCTGTATGGAGGATGGGCCGGATCATCAGATGTTGGCGGTGATGTCGGCCTCCAGCGCGGCAAGGCGCTGGTCAAGGTCGCGCAGGGCGGCGGTAGCCAGCAGGCCGTCCGCCTCCAGTGCGGTCAGGGCGCGCTGGCGGCAGCGGTCATGCTCCATGTCCAGGTCCTGCGTGCGGCCCGCGCCGGCCAGGCAGTCCAGATAGGCGTCCCGGATCTGGTCGATGCGGGTATCGTGCGTGGGCAGGGTGGCAAAGATGTCGCGCACGCTCTTTTCCGCCCAGCCCGGCACTTCCGGCACGTCCTCGGTGCCGGTGGGCAGGGCTGGCTGGTCGGCGGGTCCGGTCATGTCGTGGGTTCCTTTCCGTATTGCTGCCAGTCCTCGCCACACAGCGCCCAGACAAGAATGCCCTTTTGCGCGTGCAGGCGGTTTTCGGCCTCGTCGAACACAACGGATTGCGGCCCTTCGAACACGTCTTCCGTCACTTCCTCCCCGATATGGGCAGGCAGGCAGTGCAGGAAAAGGGCATCGGCGGCGGCATGTGCCATTAAGGCGGCATTGACCCGGTATGGCTCGAACGCGCTCACGCGCTGCGCGGACTCCGTGTCGGACATGCTGACCCATGTATCGGTAATGACCGCATGGGCACCCTTTACCGCCGCCACGGGGTCGGTCGTGACCGTGATGTCCGCCCCCTGCGCGCGCGCCCAGGCCACGGCGGCGGCACTGGGGGCATGGGCCGCGGGTGTTGCCAGCCGCAGGTGGAAGCCGAACAGCGCCGCCGCTTCAATAAAGGAGGTGGCGACATTGTTGCCATCACCCACCCAGGCCAGCGTACGGCCTGCTATCGGGCCGCGATGCTCCTCGAACGTCATGATGTCGGCCAGGATCTGTACCGGATGCGAATCCGGCGTCAGGCCGTTGATCACCGGCACGCTGCTCCAGCGCGCAAGCTGGCGCAGGTTTTCGGTCTTGCCGGTCCGCAGCACGATGGCATCGACAAAGCGCGACAGCACGCGCGCGGTATCGGCAATGCTTTCGCCCCGGCCCAGCTGCATGTCGGAGGGGGCGAGCAGGATCACGTTGCCGCCAAGCTGCTGCATGCCCACTTCAAACGAAACCCGCGTGCGGGTGGAGGGCTTGGACAGCATGAGCCCCAGCGCGCGGCCGCGCAGCGGCAGTGCGGGATGCAGCGGGCGTGTCCGGCCATGCTGCATGCGCTTGATGCCGGCCGCCACGTCCAGGATGGCGCGCAGCGTGGCGCGGTCCAGTTCCTTGAGGTCAAGGAAATGGCGCGGCGTGACATGGGCCGGGGTCTGGAGCGCGTTCATGCCACGGTCTCCGCCTGTGCGGCCATGTGGGCGCGCAGGCGCCTTGCCGCGCCCTCCAGCATGGTCAGGGCCTGGCTGCAGTCGGCCTGTGTTACCGTAAGCGGCGGGAGCAGGCGCAGCACGTTGTCGCCCGCCGTGACACTCAGCATGCCTTCATGCATGGCGGCGTCCTGCACCAGCGCCACATCGGCCTTGCACTTCAGCCCCAGCAGCAGGCCAAGCCCGCGCCGCCCCGCGAATATGTCGGGATAGGTGGCGCTGAGCCTGTCAAAGCCCTCGTCCAGCTGTGCGGCGCGTGCCCGCACCCCTTCAAGGAAGCCGGGGGCCAGCACGATGTCCAGCACCGCATTGGCTGCGGCGCATGCCAGCGGGCCACCGCCAAAGGTCGTGCCGTGGCTGCCCGGTGTCATGTGTTTCGCAATGGTCTCGGTCGTGAGTACCGCGCCCATGGGGAAGCCACCGGCAATGCCCTTGGCGGTGGACAGGATATCGGGCGTGATCTCCGACCATTCATAGGCGAACAGGCGGCCGGTACGGCCCATGCCGCACTGTACCTCGTCCACGCCCAGGAACAGCCCGTATTCGTCACACGCCGCCCGCAGTTCGCGCATGAAGCGGAAATCGGCGACGTGGATGCCGCTCTCTCCCTGAACCGGCTCGATCAGGATGCCGGCGGTCTCCGCGCTGATGACGTCACGCACCGCGTTCATGTTGTTGAGCGGCACATGGTCGAACCCTTCCACCCGGGGGCCGAAGCCATCAAGGTATTTGGGGTTGCCCGTAGCCGACAGCGTGGCCAGCGTACGCCCGTGGAAGGCCCCATTGAAGCAGATGATGCGCGTGCGCCCGGGATGGCCCGACTTGGCCTGCGCGCGGCGGATCATCTTGATCAGCCCCTCATTGGCCTCGGCGCCGGAATTGCAGAAGAAGGCGCTGTCGGCGAAGCTGTTGGCCACCAGGCGCTCGGCCAGGCGCTCGGCCTGCGGCACGCGGTACAGGTTGGACACATGCATGACGCGCTGCGCCTGCTGCGCTATGGCCGCCACCAGGTGCGGGTTGTTGTGCCCGACCGAGGATGTGGCGATCCCCGAGCCGAAATCCAGGAATCGTCGCCCGTCCACCGTGTACAGCCAGGCACCTTCGCCGCGCTCGAAAGCGAGGTCGGCACGATTGTAGTTCGGCATCAGGGCGGAAATCATGGAATGGCCTTGTGATTTCGGTTCAAAGAAAAAAGCAGGACGCTTCAGAAACGAAAACGGCCCACCACTGCAAAGGGGCAGGCACATCTCTTTTCCGGTTTTTCCCGGTCCCGGCGGGGATGCGTTCCATTACGCATCCGGCATCCGCAGCATGAGCCGGAAAGAAGTAAGGATATGGCCCGCCTGCGGGAAATGCAACCTTAACCCTCCGTCTGGTGCCCCGACGGGGCGGCGGTGTCCATCGCCCGTGCCGGTATGTGTACGGAAGTATGGGCGCGCGCGGGTGGTTGTGGCACAGTAGGGGCATCATGGTGGCCCGTCCTTCCCGCTCCGCTCCCCGCCCGCTGCCGCCCGCGCCGGATGCCGCCGTGCTGCGCGCCGTGGCGCTGGCCTATCTGGCGCGGTTTTCCGCCACCCGGGCGGGGGTGGAGCGGATGCTGGGCCGCCATATCGACCGCTGGGTGCGCCGGGCGACCGGCACCGGCATGGAGGCGGGGGACGCTACCCGCGCCGTAGCCCCCGCGCGCGCCGCCGTTGCGCGCATCCTGACCGATATGGAAGGGCTGGGGGCGGTTGATGATGCCCGTTTTTCCGAATTCCGTGCCCGTTCCCTTGCCCGTGCCGGGCGCTCGCGCCGCATGGTGGCGGCGCATCTGAGTGCAAGGGGCGTGGATGAGGCCATAGTGGGCAGTGCCGTGGAAGAAGCCCTTGGCCCGCGTGATGGCGAGGGGCGGGAAACCGAACTGGCCGCCGCCCTGGTGTTCGTGCGCAAGCGCCGCGCCGGTCCCTTCCTCCGTCCCGACGCGGATGAGACGGAAGCCCACACACGCTACCGCCGTGCGCTTGATGCCATGGCGCGCGCGGGTTTTGCCCATGGGACCGCCCGGCGTGCGCTGGACATGGACCGTGACGAGGCGGAGGACAGGATCATACGGATGAGGTCGGCATGAAGGTGACGGGAGGGATGGGACCGTGGGGGAACTGACCGGGTGGCGGCCCGGCTCCGGGCGCAGGGTGGTGCCAGCGTGGGCGGCCGCGGCAATTGAACGCGTGGCATGGTGGCGACTGGGGGCGGGCGGCGCGCTGCTGTCGCTTGCGGCCTGTGCGGGTGGCAGCGGGCAGGGCTGGCATGGCGCGCTGCAGTGCGCGCCCTATGCACGGCAGGTCACGCATATGCAGATGCAGGGGGATGCGGCATCATGGTGGGGGCAGGCACAGGGGCGCTACCCGCGCGCGCATGCGCCAAAACCCGGTGCGGTGCTGGTGTTCCGCGCCACCGGCCGCCTGCCCGACGGGCACGTATCGGTCGTGCGCGCGGTGCGCGGCCCGCGTGAGGTGCTGGTGGACCAGGCCAACTGGGTACCCGGTCGCATTGGCAGGGCGGAGCCGGTGGTGGACGTATCGGGCCGCAATGACTGGTCACGGGTCAGGGTATGGTGGTCCCCCATTCACGATATGGGCAAAACCGTCTATCCTGCTTACGGATTCATCCTGCCCGCGGGCTGATGGCGTGGGCGGGAGTGCTTGCATATCCTGCCCGCGCGCCTCACATAGGCGGGGACGGGAAGGCCGCCGTCATGTTGTATGGCAGGCGGACAACACGGTATTGGCGCGTCATGGACGCGCATGGGGGATGCGATGGGTAGCTTGAGCTGGGGACATTGGCTGATCGTGCTGGCGGTGGTGCTGGTGCTGTTTGGCGGCGGCGGCAAGATCAGTTCGCTCATGGGCGACATGGCGCGCGGGATCAAGTCGTTCAAGAAGAACATGGCCGACGACACGCCCGAGACATCGGGGCCGTCAGGCCACATCCAGGGACCTGCCAGGGAAAAGGACGCGTCCTTTACCGAAGCCCCGCAGCCGTCCACCAACAACGTGAAATGACAGGGACCGCGCGCGGGCGGATCGCGTAATGGACAAGGCAGCATTCCCCGCGGGCGCGTATTGCGATGCGGTGGCCCGCATCATCGCGGCAGGCCAGCGGATGGACCGTTTTGGCTGGGTACCCGCAACGGCGGGCAACATCAGCATCCGCCTGCCCGATGGCAGCATCGCCATCACGCGCTCGGGCGGGCACAAGGGCCTGCTGGGGCCGCAGGGGGTGATCCGCGTCGACGCGGCGGGCACGCCGTTCCTGCCCGCCGACCGGCCCAGCGCGGAAACGCTGCTGCACTGTCAGGTCTATGCCCGTGACCCGGCGGCGGGCGCGGTGCTGCATGGCCATTCCGTCGCCTCCACCGTGCTGTCCATGGCGGGTGGCGATGAACTGGTGCTGGAAGGCTACGAGGTGCAGAAGGTCTTTGCCGGACAGGACACCCATGCCGCCCGCGTGTACGTACCGATATTCGACAATGACCAGGATATCGCCCGTCTCTCCCACGTCGTGGCCCCGCATCTGGACGCGATGCGCGCGGGCTACATCATCCGTGGACATGGGGTGTATGTGTGGGGGGCGGACATGGATGTTGCGCTGGCGCGGTTGGAAGGGCTTGAATTCCTGCTGGCCTGCGAACTGGAAAAGAGGAAGATCCGATGAGCCGCCTGCGCGTCTATGCCGATGACAATCCCGGAACCCCCATTGTCCAGCTGGGTGATCCCGTGCGTATCGCCATGGAGCTTTCGGCCATCGGCGTGCGCTTCGAGCGCTGGGATGCGCCCGTCGTCCCGCCCCGTGACGCGGCGGAGGCGGAGGTGCTGGAAGCCTATCGCCCCTATCTGGACCAGCTGATGGGCGAGACGGGTGCCGGTTCGGCGGATGTGCTGCGCGTGGGGCCACAGACCCAGGGCTGGGCGCAGGCGCGTGGCAAGTACCTGTCCGAACATACCCATAGCGAGGACGAGGTCCGTTTTTTCGTGCACGGGCAGGGGGATTTCATCCTGCATGTGAACGGGCGCGTCTATGACGTGCGCTGCACGGCGGGCGACCTGATTTCGGTGCCAGCGGGCATACCGCACTGGTTTGATGGCGGCGAGACCCCGGATTTCGTGACGCTGCGCATCTTCACCAACCCCGATGGCTGGATCGCGCAGTACACCGGCAGCGATATTGCCGTCCGGTTCCCGGCCGAAGCCTGAACCGCACCCCAAGGGAGATTGAGAACGTGACCCAGACCACGCAGCCGCCAGTGCGCGCGGTGCTGCTGGATATCGAGGGAACGACCCTGCCGGTCTCCTTCGTCCATGACATCCTGTTCCCCTATGCCCGCAAGGCCCTGCCCCAGCTGCTGCGCACACGCGCCGATGACCCGGAGGTCAGTGCCCAGCTTGCGGAAATCGCCCGCCTTGCCCCCGGTACGCCCCCCCTGCGCCAGCTTGATGCCTGGATGGACGCGGATGCCAAGGTCGCGCCACTCAAGGCGCTGCAGGGCATGGTCTGGGCGCAGGGTTATGCCGATGGCGTGCTGAAGGCCACCCTCTTCCCCGATGTGGTGCCGGCCCTGCGCTGCTGGGCGGCAGCGGGGGTGGCGCTTGCGGTCTATTCCTCGGGTTCGGTCGCGGCACAGAAACTGATTTACGGCCACACCACCGAAGGTGATCTGAGCAGCGTGTTCGTGGGCTTTTACGACCTGCAGATGGGGGGCAAGCGGGAGGCGGATAGCTACCGCCGTATCGTGCAGGACGCGCAGTGGACACCCGCCGATGTGCTGTTCCTGTCCGATGTGGTGGCCGAGCTTGATGCGGCGGCACAGGCGGGGTTGCAGACCTGCCAGATCGTGCGCCCCGCCGATGGTACGCAGCCCGGCACCACCCACCCGGTCGCGGCAACCCTGACCGAGGTCGCCCGGCGCTTCGGCCTGCCCCATGCGGAGGCGGCATGAAGGCGCGGCTGCATACCGACTGGCGCGCCATTCCTGACAGCGCCCGCGGCACGGTGGCGGCGCTGGGCAATTTTGACGGGGTGCACCTTGGCCATGCCCATCTGGTCCACGCCCTGCAGGCCGCCCGCCCCGGGCGTGACCTGGCGGTTGTAACCTTCGAACCCCATCCGCGTGAACTGTTCCGCCCGCAGGACCCGCCCTTTCGCCTGACGCTGGAACAGGAGCGCTTCGCGGCCCTGGCGGCGCTGGGCGTGCAGCATGTGTTCCAGATCCGCTTCGATCACGAATTCAGCGCCATGAGTGCCGAGGATTTCGTGACCCGCGTCCTGCATGAAAGTCTTGGCCTGAAGCATGTGGCCTGCGGGCTTGATTTCGCGTTCGGGCACCGCAGGCGGGGCAATGTGGATTTCCTGGCCGAGCGGACCCGCGCGCTGGACATGGGGCTTACGGTGGTCCCCCCCCTGTCCGACGGGCTGGGGCCGTATTCCTCCACCCGTATCCGCCGGCTGCTGCAGGATGGCTACCCCGAGCGGGCGGCCGAGGAACTGGGCCGCCCGTGGTCGATTCGCGGCGTGGTGCAGCATGGGGACAAGCGCGGCCGCCTGCTGGGCTTTCCCACCGCCAACATTCCCCTGGGCCGCCATCTGGAACCCGCGCGCGGCGTGTATGCCGTAAGCGTGCGTCTGGCCGATGGCACGGTGCATCCGGGCGTTGCCAATATCGGGCGCAGGCCGACCATCAATGACGGGCAGGAAAGCCGGCTGGAGGTGCACCTGCTTGGCTTTGCGGGTGACCTGTATGGCCAGTCCCTGTCGGTGGCGCTGCACACGCTCCTGCGCGCCGAACGCCGGTTTGACGGGCTGGATGCGCTCAAGGCCCAGATCGCGCGGGATTCGGAACAGGCCGCAGCCTACCTGTCCAGCCGCCTGCCCGGGGCCGGTGCCTCCAGAACTTGACCATAACGGGGCGTGATCCCCATAAGGTTGCCTTGCGCGCGGGGCCTCTGGTCCGGCATGCGCTCCCCCTTGCCAGAAGAACAGAACAGGCCATGTCCGAGTCAAAACCACAGGATCTCTACCGGGAGACGGTCTTCCTGCCGACCACCTCCTTTCCCATGCGCGGCAACCTGCCCAGGCGGGAGCCGGAGATTCTGGCGGGATGGGAGAGCGAGAAGCTGGACGCGCGCCTGCTGGACCAGGCGCGCGGGCGTGACGTGTTCATGCTGCATGACGGCCCACCCTACGCCAACGGCCACCTGCATATCGGACACGCGCTGAACAAGATCCTCAAGGACGTGATCAACCGCAGCCACCGCATGGCGGGCTACGGCATCCATTACGTACCCGGCTGGGACTGCCACGGCCTGCCGATCGAATGGAAGATCGAGGAAGCATACCGCAAGCGCGGGCAGGACAAGGACAGCGTGCCCGTGCTGCAGTTCCGCGCCGAATGCCGGGCCTATGCCCAGAAATGGCTGGACACGCAGGCGGCCGAGTTCCGCAGGCTGGGCGTGCAGGCGCAGTGGGCTGACCGCTATGCCACGATGGACTTTTCCTCCGAGGCGGCGATCGCGGGTGAGATCGGCAAGTTCCTGCTCAACGGCCTGCTGTATCGCGGCCTGCGTCCGGTGATGTGGAGCCCGGTTGAAAAAACCGCGCTGGCCGAGGCCGAGATCGAATACCGCGAGCATGAATCCACCGCCATTCATGTCGCCTTTCCCTTCGTAAGCGATCCCACGCCCGCCCACGCGCTTGACGATGTGGCGGCCGTGATCTGGACCACCACGCCGTGGACCATTCCCGCCAACCGCGCCATCGCCTACGGGCCGGACATCACCTATGCCGTGGTGCGGGTGGATGGCGTGGGCGATAACGCGACGCTGGAACCCGAAGCCCGCGTGCTGGTGGCCGAGGACCTGATCGCCCCCTTCTGCGAGGCCGCAGGCATCACCGCCCACCATGTGCTCTACACCCTGCCCGGCAGTGCGCTGGAAGGGGCCGTCTGTGCCCATCCGCTGCGCGGGCAGGGCTATGATTTCGACGTGCCGCTGCTGCCCGGCGCCCATGTCACGACCGAAGCCGGCACCGGCCTGGTCCACACCGCCCCGGCGCATGGCGAGGACGACTTTGTCCTTGGCCGCGCCCACGGGCTGGAAATCACCGAACTGGTGCTGGATGACGGACGCTATGCCGACTGGGTGCCGCTGTTTGGCGGTGGGCATGTGTTCAAGGCGGCCGAGCCGGTCTGCCAGGCGCTGCTTGAAGCCATGCAGCGCGCTGTTGCGGCAGGCACGGCGCCGTGTGGCCTGGTGGCGCGGGCCACACTGGTCCATTCCTACCCGCATTCATGGCGCTCGCGCGCGCCCATCATCTATCGCGCGACACCGCAGTGGTTCATCCGCATGGATGGCGAGGGCCAACTGCGCAAGCGGGCGCTTGAAGCGCTGGATGACGTGACTTTCGTGCCAGCCCAGGCGCGCAACCGCCTGACCTCCATGGTGGCGGGCCGGCCTGACTGGTGCATCAGCCGCCAGCGCGCATGGGGCGTGCCGATTGCCGTGTTTGTGGAAAAGCGCACCGGCGAAGTCCTGCGCGACGCCGCTGTGATGGCACGCATTGTCGAAGCCTTCCGTGTGGAAGGGGCCGATGCCTGGTACAGTTCCCCCGCCTCGCGTTTCCTTGGCGAAGGGCGTAACGCCGATGAGTACGAGCAGGTGTTCGATATCGTCGATGTATGGTTCGAAAGCGGTTCCACCCATGCCTTCGTGCTGGGCCATGGCGACATGAAATTCCCCGCCGACCTGTATCTGGAAGGCTCCGACCAGCATCGTGGCTGGTTCCAGTCCTCGCTGCTGGAAAGTGTCGGCACGCGCGGTGTCGCCCCCTACAGGGCACTGGTCACCAACGGCTTCGTGCTGGACGAGCAGGGCCGCAAGATGTCCAAGTCCCTTGGCAACGTCATTGCGCCGCAGGACGTGAATGACACGCTGGGGGCCGATATCCTGCGCCTGTGGGTCATGAACTCGGACACCAACGATGACCTGCGCATCGGCAAGGAGATCCTCAAGCAGCAGGGCGAACTCTATCGCCGCCTGCGCAACACGCTGCGCTGGCTGCTGGGCGCGCTGGAGGGCTTTACCGAAGCCGAGCGCGTGCCTTACGCCGAACTGCCGGAACTGGAGCGCTGGGTGCTGCACCGGCTGGGTGAACTGGGCGGGCTTGTGGCGCGCGCGGTGGAAACGCATGAATGGGTGGGCGTCTATCCCGCGCTGCACGGATTCTGTGCGGCCGACCTGTCGGCCTTCTATTTTGACGTGCGCAAGGACACCATCTACTGCGATGGCCCCGCAAGCCTGAAGCGCCGGGCGGCCCGCACGGTGCTGGACCATCTGCACCGCTGCCTGTGTACGTGGCTTGCCCCCGTGCTGGTCTTTACGGCCGAGGAAGCGTGGCTGGCCCGTCCCGGCAATACCGAGAGCGTGCACCTGCAGGCCTTCCCTGACCTGCCCGCGCAGTGGAATGACCCGGAACTGGGTGAACGCTGGGCCATGCTGCGCGCCGTGCGGCGTGTGATCACCACCGAGATCGAGACCGCGCGGCGTGACGGGCTGGTCAAGTCCTCGCTGCAGGCGGCACTCGAACTGCCACTGTCCGAGGCTGAGGCCGCACGGTTTGCCGGTATTGACTGGGCGGAACTGACCATCGTGTCCCAGGCGGAGGTCAATGTCATCGCCGGTGCGGGGTCGATCTACCTGGGCGAGGACGAGGCACAGGAAGGCACGCCCCATGGCATTCCCTCCATAAGCGTCGCTTCGGGGCATAAATGCGCGCGCTGCTGGAAGGTGCTGGGGGAAGTGGGCCACGATGGCGCCCATCCCGAACTGTGCCTGCGCTGTGTGGATGTGGTGCAGGGCAGGGCATAGCGGCGATGAACAACCGCGTTGCCGGTCTGGCCTGCCTGCTGGGGGCGCTTGTGGCCGACCAGGCCAGCAAGTACTGGATCCTTTATGTCTATGACCTGCCGGCGCGCGAAAGCGTCCCCCTGCTGCCCGGACTGAACCTGACCATGGTGTGGAACCATGCCATCACCTTTGGCATGCTGGGGGGCGCGGGGGCGGCCGGGCGCATCATCTTTTCCATTGCGGCCCTGCTGATTGTCACGGGGCTTGGCGTCTGGCTTGCGCGCACGCCCCGGCGGTGGGTGGCCATGGCGCTGGGCCTGATCATGGGGGGGGCCATTGGCAACGTGACCGACCGGCTGCGCTTTGGCGCGGTGGTCGATTTCATCCACGCGCATGCCTATGGCCATTCATGGCCGGTGTTCAACATTGCCGATGCCCTGATAGATTGCGGCGTGGCCATCCTGATTATCGACAACATGCGTAATCGCGATGCAAACTAGGGCGGGGATGGCGCGCGCATGCTTGCCGAACCGTTTCACTCACGGTAATAGGCGAGATATGGCGATTCCTGCTTTCAGACCCCTTTCCTGTGCATTGCTTGTCTCTGGCGGCTTCATGCTGTCGGGCTGCACGGGCGCTGATGTTTCGCGTGCCTTCGGGCTGGAGCGGACCCTGCCGGATGAATACACGGTCACCACCCGTGCCCCGCTGTCCATGCCGCCTTCGGATGAACTGGGCGCGCCCAACAGCAATGCCGTGCAGCGTGCCGAGGATACGAACCCGCGCATGCAGGCGCTGGAAACCCTTTCCCCCAATGTGGCGCTTCAGGGGGCTGATGGCCCCGGCAGTCCCGGCCAGACCGCGCTGGTTGGGGCAGCGCAGGAAGCATCCAACGAACCCGACCGGGGTGAGATGGGCCGTGCCGACACCACGTTTGTGGACAAGCTGATGTTCTGGCATGGCGGTGGCGCGGGCAATCTTGTCAATGGCAAGGCGGAGAACGCCCGCCTGCGTGAGGATTCGGCGCTGGGCCGCAACCTGACCAAGGGGGCCACGCCCACCGTAAGCGGCCCCGCCAAATAGGCAGGGGGCCGGCCCACCCTTGGGGGAAGGGCATGATGGCTGCAATCCGGTTCCTGTCATGAATACCCAGTCTGGCCATAACCCGCCGGTCATCCGTCGCCTGTCCGAGCAGGTGGTCAACCGCATTGCCGCGGGCGAGGTGATCGAGCGCCCGGCGGCGGCCCTGAAGGAACTGGTGGAAAACGCCGTCGATTCCGGTGCGCGGCGTATTCACATACGGCTGGACCGGGGCGGGATCGACCGGATTGATGTCAGCGATGACGGCTGTGGCATGTCGCCCGATGACCTGCTTCTGGCCGTCGAGCGGCACTGCACCTCCAAGCTGCGTGACGAGACGCTGGTGCATATTTCCACCCTTGGCTTTCGTGGCGAGGCGCTGCCTTCCATCGGGGCTGCGGCGCGGCTGAGTGTCATGTCCCGCCAGGCGGGTGCCGACTCGGCATGGTCCATCCGGGTGGAAGGCGGCGTGGTCAGCACGCCGGAACCCTGCGCGGGCGCGCCCGGCACCCGCGTGCTGGTGGAGGACCTGTTCTTTGCCACACCCGCGCGCCGCAAATTCCTCAAAAGCCCCCGTGTCGAGTCGGGCCATGCGGAAAACGTGGTCCGCAGGCTGGCCCTGTCCGCCCCGCATATTGCCTTCAGGCTGGAATTCGATGACCGCCTGATCCTTGACCTGCCAGCGCAGGACAGGGCGGCGCGGGTCGCGGCCATTCTGGAGTCGGGCGATGCCGATGGCCTGCTGGCGGTGGAAGGGCAGCGGGGCGACCTGAAGCTGAGCGGCTATATCTGCGCGCCATCCGTCCACCGTGCCACGGCCAACGGGCAGATGCTGCTGGTCAACGGGCGCCCGGTGGTGGACCCGGTGCTGCGCACGGCGGTGCGGGTGGCCTATCGCAACGTGATGGAACACGGGCGGCATGCGGTGGTCGCCCTTTCGCTTGAAATCCCGCCCGAGCAGGTGGATGTGAACGTGCACCCGGCCAAGACGGAACTGCGTTATGCGGATTCGGCTGCCGTACGGGCACTGGTCATTGGCGCGCTGGGGCGTGCGCTGGGCACGGGTGCCGGGGTCGCGGGCGTGCGGCCCGACCTGATTCAGTCACGCGGATCTTCGCCCGCGCGCATCTGGTACCCGCCCGAGCGCAACGCGGATGCGGCGGACCTGTCCACCCGGCTGGCCCGGCCGCTGGTTCCCGCCCGCCCCGATTCGGGCCTGCCATCCGGATTTGCCGAGTCGTCCCTGCCGCTGGCTGGCCTACCCGCCGCGCGCCAGACAGCCCCCGACACCCTGCATGACCAGGCGGCGACCACCGCCGCCATGGCGCACCCGCTGGGCGCGGCGGTGGCGCAGGTGCTGGGCACCTATATCGTGTCCCAGACGGCGGATGGCGCGCTGGTGCTGGTGGACCAGCACGCCGCCCATGAGCGCCTGACGCATGAGATCCTGCGTGAGCAGTATATGGGCGGCGAGATCCGCGCCCAGCGCCTGCTCCTGCCTGAAGTGGTGGACCTGCCCGCGCGGCAGGTGGATGTCCTGCTGTCCTTTGGCGCGGCGCTGGCCCGGCTGGGGGTCGAGATCGAACCCTTTGGCGGCACGGCCGTTCTGGTCCGTGCCATGCCCGCCCTGCTGGGCAAGGAGAACCCGGGGGGCATGCTGCGTGACCTGGCGGAGGAACTGGAGGCCGATGACCTGGCCAGCCCCGCGCAGGCCGACGCGCTGGATGCGCGCATGGACGCGGTCATCGCGCGCATGGCCTGTCACGGCAGTGTCAGGGCCGGCCGCAGGCTGACACACGAGGAAATGAACGCCCTGCTGCGCGACATGGAACGCACCCCCCGCGCGGGCACCTGCTCGCATGGCCGTCCCACCTGGCTGAAGCTGGAAAAGGCCGATATTGAGCGGATGTTCGGCCGCCGCTGACCCGTGGCGCACGGTCCCCGTCAGGATTCGCATGGTCCGTGGTGCCGGAAGGCGGGGCCTGTGCTCTGCATAATGTGAGCGCGGCCTTACTGGATTCCCATGGCTGAACGCTCCTAGGCTCACGCATTCCCCATGGATGATGTGAGACCGAATGTGCATCCGATCCTGCTCTCGCTAGTTACCTACCTGCCCCTTGTCGGGGTTGTGGCCATATTGCTGACCCGTGGCACGCCCCAGACGGTGGAGACCGCGGCGCGCTGGGTGGCGCTGTGGACCAGTGGCATCGTGTTCGCGCTGGCCGTGGTCATGTGGGTGGAATTCGACCCCACGCGCCCCGGCATCCAGTTCGCGCAGCAGGTGGGCTGGGCCAGCGGGGCCGGTATCTCCTACCATGCCGGGGTGGACGGTATCAGCCTCATGTTCGTGCTGCTGTCCGCCTTCCTTACCCCGCTGTCCATCATCGGGGGCTGGCGGCAGATCACCGGGCGCGTGCGCGATTACATGATTGCCATGCTTTTGCTGGAAACCACGCTGATCGGCCTGTTCTCGGCGCTCGACATGGTGCTGTTCTACGTTTTCTATGAAGCGACGCTGCTGCCCGCCAGCCTTATGGTGGGGGTATGGGGCGGCCCGAAGCGGGTATGGGCTTCATTGCAGTTCTTCCTGTTCACCTTTGGTGGCTCGCTGTTCATGCTGCTTGCCCTGCTGGCGATGTGGAACGTGACCGGCACGACCGATATCATGGCGCTGCAGCATCATGGCTTCAGCCATGCCATGCAGTGCTGGCTGCTGGCGGGCTTCATCCTGGCTTTTGGCGTCAAGCTGCCGCTGTTCCCGCTGCATGCCTGGCTGCCCGATGCCTATACCGAGGCCCCCACGACGGCTTCCGTCATGCTGTCGGGCGTGCTGTCCAAGGCGGGTGCCTACGGGCTGCTGCGTTTCGGGGTGCTCATGTTCCCCGATGCCGCGCGGCTGTTCGCCCCTGTGGTGCTGACGCTGGGCGTGATCGCGGTGATCTATGCCGCCATCATCGCCCTGGCGCAGACGGACATGAAGCGGGTGATCGCGTATTCCTCGTTCTCGCACATGGGTGTGATCGCCATTGGCCTGTTCACGATGACGCCGGAGGGGATTGATGGCGCGATTTTCCAGATGCTGTCGCATGGCATCGTGATCGCGGCGCTGTTCTTCTGTGTCTCCGCCGTGTCATGGCGGGCGGAAACGCGCGAGATCAGCGCGTTCTCCGGTGTGGCGCACAGGATGCCGGTGCTGGCCACGCTGGCCATGCTGTTCGTCATGGCCAATATCGGCCTGCCGGGCACGGGCGCGTTCGTGGGTGAGTTCCTGGTCATGGTCGGCGCGCTGCATGTCTCGTTCTGGCTGGCCTTCCTGGGGGGCACGAGCATGATCCTGGGGGCGGTGTACATGCTGGTGCTGTACCGCCGGGTGCTGTTCGGCGCTGACCGGGGCGGCGTTGTCGCCCTGCTGCGGGACCTGACGGGGCAGGAACTGGCCGTTCTGGTGCCGCTGGCCATCGTGACCGTGTGGATGGGGGTGCATCCCAACTCGTTCCTGCGGGTGTTTGACCCGGCCGTGACCGGCCTGCTGCACCCGGTCACAGCAGTTGCCACGGTGGACCCGCAGCATGTCCTGCATGTGGCGGATGCAGGCTGATAAAAGGACAGGCGTTTTTTTGAGTACCGCCTTTTTCCCAAAAGGCGGCATGCTCTGAAGCTTTTTGAAAAAAACTTCTTACATTCGCGTGTGATGAAAAAGACCCGGTCCCCTGTATCAGGGGGAGCCGGGCCTTTTTGGTTTTGGCTGTTTCAGACGTCGAGGTTATCGACCTGACGGGCATGGTCCTGAATGAAGCGGAAGCGTAGTTCCGCCTTGCGGCCCATCAGGTGTTCCACGCGCTCCAGCGTCAGTGCCCTGTCCTCGGGCGGGGTGATGACCTTGAGCAGGGTGCGGTGCCTGGGGTCCATGGTGGTCTGTTTCAGGTCGCCCGGCGGCATTTCCCCCAGTCCCTTGAAACGCGAGACCTCGACCTTGCTGTTGGGCTTGAAGTCCTTCTTCAGCTTCCGCTCACGGTCGGCATCATCCATGGCGTAGATGCTCCTGCCGCCCTGTGTCAGGCGGTACAGTGGCGGCTGGGCCAGATACAGATGGCCGCCGCGGATCAGGCCGGGCAGTTCACGGTAGAAGAACGTCATGAGCAGGGAGGCGATATGCGCGCCGTCCACGTCCGCGTCCGTCATGATGATGATGCGGCCATAGCGCAGCTTGGTCGCGTCAAAGCGCTCGCCCATGCCGCAGCCCAGTGCTTCCACCAGGTCGCGCAGTTCCTGGTTGCCACGCAGCTTCTCGGTCGAGGCACTGGCCACGTTCAGGATCTTGCCGCGCAGCGGCAGCACGGCCTGCGTCTCACGGTTGCGGGCCTGCTTTGCCGATCCACCGGCCGAATCCCCTTCCACCAGGAAAATCTCGGTCTCCGCCGCGTTCTCGCGCGTGCAGTCGGTCAGCTTGCCCGGCAGCCGCAGGCGGCGGGTCGCACTCTTGCGCGGGGTTTCCTTCTGTTCCTTGCGGCGCAGGCGTTCCTCGGCGCGTTCCACCACAAAGGCCAGCAGGTTGTCCGCCTGCGGCGGGTTGGCCGCCAGCCAGTGGTCAAAACGGTCACGGAGTGCTGTCTCGACCAGCTTGCTGGCTTCGCTGCTGGTCAGCTTTTCCTTGGTCTGGCCCTGGAACTGCGGGTCACGGATAAAGACCGACAGCTTGGCGGCGATGCAGCCCATGATGTCATCGGCATTGATACTGGCCGCGCGCTTGTTGGCACGCTGCTCACCCCAGTTGCGCAGGCCCTTGAGCAGGGCATTACGGAATCCCGTCTCATGCGTGCCGCCATTGGGGGTGGGAATGGTATTGCAGTAGGAGGCAAGGGCCGCCGTGCCCTGCTCCAGAAAGGCGATGGCCCATTCCATGCGCCCGGTATCGCTTCCGTCGGGGGCGGTTGGCAGGTCGGCGTCACCGGCCCACAGATCGGTCAGCAGGGCGGCCTTGTCCCCCAGTTCATCACGCAGGCTGTCCGCCAGCCCGCCGGGGAAGTGCAGGACCGCTTCCGCCGGGATGTCATCGCCCTTGATCAGCGACGGATCGCATGACCAGCGGATGGTAACACCCCGGAACAGGAACGCCTTGGACCGGCACAGCCGGTACAGCCGTGCGGGCGAGAAGTGCAGCCGCCCGAAAATCTCGGGGTCGGGCGTAAACCGGATCTGGGTGCCCCGGCGGTTGTTGACCGGACCGATCTTTTCAACACCGCTCAGTGGATGGCCGCGTTCATAGACCTGCCGCCACAGTTCCCGGTCACGCGCGATCTCGACTTCCATGCGTGAGGCCAGTGCATTGACCACCGACGACCCCACGCCATGCAGCCCGCCCGACGTGGCATAGGCCTTGCCCGAGAATTTGCCGCCCGCGTGCAGCGTGGTCAGGATCACTTCCAGTGCCGAACGGTCGGGAAAACGCGGATGCGGATCAACCGGAATGCCGCGCCCGTTGTCGCGTATGGTCAGGCAGTCACCAGCTTCCAGCGACACATCGATGGTGGTGGCGTGGCCGGCCACGGCCTCGTCCATGGCGTTGTCAAGGATTTCGGAAGCGAGGTGATGGTACGCCGTCTCATCCGTGCCGCCGATATACATGCCGGGGCGGCGGCGGACGGGTTCCAGCCCTTCCAGTACCTCGATGGCGCTGGCGTCATAGGTATCGGGACCGTTTTTCGCGTTGTCTGCGGGCATGGCGGGGGGGGAAACCTTGCGTCGAGTCGGTTTGCCGGGGCTGGCGGGCGCGGAAAAAAGATCGTCGTTCATGAGGCGTTCTTTGTTCTGTCAGATCACGTCCTGTCAAGCCATAAGGCCCCGCACGCCCGCGGACTATGCGCGCTGTTGCCGGTATGAAAAAGGCCGGACACGGGCCCGGCCATATTTTTCTTCATGTCGGCAGGGGCCGGTATGTCAGCTCCGTACCGTGCGGCGGCCGGTGGCATGGCCCGTGCTGCGCGCGCGGGTGGCGGCGGCCGGGCGGTTGGGGGCCGTGCAGGTCAGGTAGGACGCGGGCTGGAGGATATCCTTCGCCTGCGCGTAGTTGGACAGGTCGGCCGCCGTTTCCAGTTCCCCCACCTCATCAAACATGGACAGGCGCTGCTGGCAGAACGCGGTGCCGGACTTCAGCCCGCGCTCGGACTGCACGTTGGCCAGCTGGGTAATGTAGTCATCATGCTGGCGCTGGGCGTTGCGGCCATACGTGCTGCTGAAATAGCCGTTGAGGACATGTTCCTCGCTGGTCAGCTTGCTGCGGAATTTCATCACGAAATTATTGTACTTGTCCTGCGCGCCGCACGAGAGTGCGGTGACCATCAGCTCGCTTTTCAGGCCCTGCACGTCAAACGCCTCATGCGCGGGGGAGGGGGAGCAGGGGCCGGCGGCCCGTGCCTGCCCGCCAGTGACCAGCCCCGCCAGGGCAAGTGCAGCAGCGCCAGCGCGCCAGATCGACATCGACATCAGGACAGGTTCTCCAGACTGTTGGGGCAGTTGCAAACGGGGAGGCATGAACCCCGCGAATTCCGGTAGGAATGAAATCTGGATCAGGTCTATAGCGCAAACCTGTCCTTGCCAAAAGGGAGGGATATAACTTCACGTTCAAAAAGATGCGCCGCAACCGTGCAGTGGGATGACAGCATGCCGGCAGCCAGCTATGCCATACGGACGGGGCTTTGCCGCCTGTGTAAAATGACCGGCGGGTCTTTCCCGGCGGGGTGCGTTGTTCTACAGCGTATGCCAAAGCGGTTTGCCGCTGTGCCGATCAGACCCGTTACGGGGTGGCGCGGGTGCAACCGTCCTTATAACGGGTGATGTATCAAATACAGCGGAGCTGACGAGTGCGACTGCGACTGTCTGCAATCATGATGACGACGGGCATTCTGCTCGCCGGATGTGACAACAAACCGGGCGTGAACCTTGGCGGTATTGGTGGAACCCCCAATCCCTACAACTACATGAAGCCTTCGGGGCAGTGCCAGGTCGGTACACCTGCGGCCGCGGGCAAGGACACCAGGGCTGCCACCATGCAGGTCCGCAGCGATGACGGGTACTGCGCGATCGAGACGCGGGTCTCGGCCGGTCATCCCTATGCCTCGTTCGGCGTGTCGCCCGCCCCCGAGCATGGCAAGGTCTTCATCTATAATTACAACGATCACACTTACGTGACGTACACCCCCAACACTGCCTATTCCGGGGAAGACAAATTCCGGGTCGTGCTGATCCCCGGTGGCAGCCAGCCGCGTGAATACATGGATGTGGCCGCAACCGTCACGGCACCGGCCGTAAGCGGCGCGCAGTAAGCCCTGCCGCCCCCGTACGGGTGGGCAGGGTGGCCCGCCCGTTATGCCGGCCGGGGCCGCGCCGTCAGATCGAGAAGGTAATGGGTTCGGGCAGGGGGCGCCGCATGCCGGCATGTTCCGCGCGGCGTACCAGGTCATCCAGGCTGATCTTGTGGCATTCCGCGTCAATCATGCTGTCAAACTGCTGCCAGCACGGTTCCACCACCTTGCTGAACAGGTCGCCCACAGGCCCGTCATCCCTGTTGTCTTCCGCCGTGATGACGGACAGGATATCCGCCAGCAGGATATCGCGCCGCGGGCGGCCCAGCCGGTAGCCACCGCGCGGGCCACGCACGCTTTCCAGCAGGCCGGAGCGTGACAGGGTCTGTAGCAGCGGTTCGATGCCACGGCGCGCCAGGCCCGCGCGTTCGGCTATGTCGGCAGCGCTTATGGTGCCGTTCCGCCCTGCGTGAAAGGCAACATCAAGCATGATCAGTATGGCGATCATGGTCCTGTCACGCCGGAGCAGCATATCGTTCAGCCTCGCTGTATGATGGATGTGGAAAACAGTCTGCCCCAGTTAGCAGCAATTGACTGATTGATCCACGCTTCTGTTGGGGAGGATGGTGGATTATGTCAGTCTGTACGTGTGAATTAAGCCATCTGCATGGAACGGAGTGATACCGCATGACCAAGACCGCCCCCCAGGACCGCACTTACGGTTTTGCCGCACCGCGCGGCAGGGTGTACGATTCCATTGTCGAGACCGTGGGGGGAACGCCGCTGGTGGCGCTGCCGCATCTGACCCGTGAAGACGGGTTGCAGAGTCGCATTCTGATGAAGCTGGAGTTTTTCAATCCGCTCGCCTCGGTCAAGGACCGGATTGGCGCCGCCATGATCGAGGATGCGGAAAGCCGGGGCGAGATCCAGCCCGGCAAGACCACGCTGGTGGAGCCAACATCTGGCAATACGGGCATCTCGCTGGCCTTTGTCGCCGCCGCGCGCGGCTACCGGCTGATCGTGACCATGCCCGAAGGGGCCTCCATCGAACGGCGCAAGATGCTGCGCCTGCTGGATGCCCAGCTGGAACTGACCCCCTCGCGCCTTGGCATGGCGGGCGCGATCGCCCGGGCGGAAGAAATCCTGAAGAAAACCCCCAATGCCTGGATGCCGCGCCAGTTCGATAACCCGGCCAACCCTGACGTGCATGCCGCCACCACGGCGGAGGAGATCTGGGTCGATACGGCGGGAGAGGTCGATATTGTCGTGGCGGGACTGGGTACGGGGGGCACGGCCAGTGGCATCGCGCATGGCCTGAAGGCACGCAAGCCAGGTGTGCAGGTCTATGGCGTGGAGCCGATGGAGAGTGCCATCCTCAATGGGGATGAGCCGGGTCCGCACGGCATCCAGGGGATCGGGCCGGGCTTTTGCCCCCGCACGCTGGACCTGGCGGCGCTGGACGGGGTGCTGCCAGTATCGGAGCGCGAGGCGATCGCGGCCGCCCGCCGGTGCGCGCGGCTGGATGGCGTGCCGGTGGGCATTTCCTCCGGCGCGGCGCTGCATGCGGCCGTACAGCTTGCCGAGCGGCCGGAAAACAGGGGCAAGACCATTGTCACCATCGCCCCGTCCTTTGCCGAGCGTTATCTCTCGACATCCCTGTTCACCGGGCTGGTCTGAAAAGAGAATTTCAAAACAACTGACTGATGAAAAGGGTTTTTGGGCGCCGCCTTTTTTCAAAAAGGCGGCGCCCTTTGAAGCTTTTTGAAAAAAGCCTCGCCAAAAACTTTTCCTTAAATTGACAGGGTGTTTTGTGGGCGGCCCTCTGAACCGCGCACGGGCACCATGGCCATGAAAAAAGCGGCTGCCCAACGGGGCGCCGCTTTTTTTCATGGCCGCTGCTGGCGGGTAATCAGTGCAGGATGATCTCCACCCGGCGGTTCTGGGCTTCGCGCGTATTGGCCCCGGTCTGGACCAGCGGGTTGGCGTCCCCATAGCCATGGATGTCGATGGCGGGGCCGGGCACGCCATCACGTACCAGTTCCGCCTTGATCACCTGCGCACGCTTGAGCGAGAGCGCCTGATTGTAATGTTCCCCCTGCGGGCCGGGCCGGGCTGCCGAGTTGTCGGTATAGCCGTTGACCTCGATGCGGGTGGTCTGCGTGTTGGTCGAAGCCTGTGCGGCAACGGCCACGATGGCGCGTGCCCGGTCGGTCAGGTCGCTGCGGTCCCAGTCGAAGAATACGAGATAGGTGCGGTTTTCCGCAGGTGCCGGGGCTGCAACGGTGGCAGGCGGCGGCGGGGGGGGCGGGGCCGGATTGAACTCGTAGCGCAGGCCAAGCATCAGGGAGTGATTGAAATCGGTCCGGCTGTCACGATTGCCATTGCGGAAGCCATAATCGCTGTTCATGGCGGTCAGCGCCGTGCTGCTGCCCGATACGATGGAATGGTGCGACTGCGGGCCAAGCATGGTCCAGAACCGGTATTCCACCGTGGCCGACAGGCCGACGGCAAACGGCATGGGGAAAGACAGGCCGAAAATGCCCTGATAGGCGAAGTTGCCGTATGTGCCCCCCACATGCTGGCTGTAGCTCTGGCCATTCACGTTGCCGGTCATGGTGGTGTTCATGTTCTGCCAGCCATAGCCGATACCCGCGCCGAAATACGGGAACAGCCAGCTTTTGCCGATATCCATGTCGAACAGGGCATTGGCCATGATACCCGATTCCTGCTGCCTGCCATCGGCATGGGCGTGGTAGGCGGCGTTGCCTCCCACCGTCTTCAGGTCGTTGTTGCGGTAGAGTCCTTCCACCTCGACCCGGAAGCCATTGCCCAGGCCCCAGCCGATGCTGCCGATGCCGGTGGCGCCGGTCTTGAATTCATCCCGTGCGGAGGAGTGGCGTATGACCTGCCCCTGGTTGAAACTCGCGCCGCCTTCACCGCTGATATAAAGCCCCTGAACAGGCTGGGCGAATACCGGAGCGGAGACCAGCACGGAGCCCAGGGTAACCGCGGCAGTCAATAAAGACCCTGCAAGCAATCCGTACCGCAGTTTCATACTCTTCTTCTCCCTTCGACGGGCCTCTTCCGGCATGTCGGCCCGGTCGGGTGCACGTGCCATATTCCTTGGAATGATCAGCATCAGCATTCTTTTGCTGAAAGAAACCAGCCCTGACAATCCATTGTGGCCACCTTTATCCGCCGCGTGGGGCGGGCTGGCCAACTGTCACGTCCGGGTGTGTGCGAGATGCCACACCGTGTAACGGACCGGGTTCCTGCCTTCATCCCTGTGGAATCACGTCTTTCATATCAGCCTTGCTTCAAACGGTGGCACCAGATCCGGTGCGTCGAATTCAAGAACCCACAGATCCGGGTCCCGTTCCATCTGCCTTGTAACATAGGCATCCACACTGGCCTGATCCACAGCCGCCTCTCCTGTAGCGCGGAACCATGCCCGCCGTCCATCGGGCGTGCGTGTCTGTGCGAGCACACACATGTGTCCCCCCCGCCCCAGCAACACGATCACGACACCGCCTGCGTCCGCGTCCCCCCGGTGCAGGACCATGCCCGGATTTCCGGTTTGTCCAGCCTGGCGCAGCATTGCCTTGACCCATATGCCGGTTTTCAGGCGTGCGTCTTCCATTGTGGGAACCCTCTCCGGTAATGCAGAAAAACAGAGGGAGGCATGCAGGAATAGCAATGTTTCTCCCGTTGTTACAACTCATCCCCCGTTGGGCGGGCTGCTTTCCTCTTCGGGGATGGTGGCCAGGGCGGCGCGGTATTCAACCGGGTTGTCCAGAAGCGAATAGGCCGCATCCAGATCGCCATCCGTGCCGATGGCGGCGGGGCAGGCCTTGCGTATGGTCAGGATGCGCGACAGGTCGGCGGGGTAGCGGATCTGCCGTGCGGCGGCAATCCAGTCCCTGCTGTCCGCCGTGCCTTCGGCCAGGTCCTGCAGCTGGTGGTCAAGGGCTGCTTCACCCAGACTTGTGCAGACCTGTGGCATGACGCCCAGTCCCTGCAGCGGCCAGCCCAGCGGCGCCAGCACCCGACTCCATGTGACAAACAGCTCCGCCCCGTTGGGAAGCTGGCCTATGGTCTGCACCAGCCCCTTGCCCAGCGTGGCGCTGCCCATCACCACGCCGCGCTTCTGGTCGGCCAGGGCGGCGGCCAGGATCTCGGCGGCGCTGGCGGTCCGGCCATCGACCAGCACGATGATGGGCAGCCCGTTGGTCATGTCGCCACCCTGCACGGCCCAGACATGGTTGGCCTGCGGGTCACGCCCCTGCGTGATCGCGGCCACGCCATGGTCCAGCATGAGGGCCGATGTGGTGACCGCCTGCTGCAGCACGCCACCCCGGTTGCCACGCAGGTCGATGACCAGCCCCGACAGGCCGGGCACGTTCATGGCCTCATCCAGATACTGGCTCATCTCCTCGGCCGTGTTGGCGGAGAAGGCGGTGATGTGCAGCACCACATGCTTGCCGCTGGTATAGGCGAACACCGTCTCGGGCGGGGTGGAGGCACGGTGCAGGGTAACGGTCGTCTGCCGCCCCCTTGCTTCCACCGTTATGCGCACAAGGCTACCCACCGGGCCATTGAGCCAGGCGTTCACGGTATCAAGGCTGCGGGACTCGGTGGAGCGGCCATTGATGGCCCGTACGATCTGTCCCGCCGCCAGCGTGGTCGGCCATGCGGGACCATTGGCGTTGACCGCCGTGATCATGATCGCATGGTGGTCCACCCCCAGTGTCAGTCCCGCCGTGGCCTCGCCGCCGGTGCGGGTGCTGCGGTCCGACACGGCGGCCTGCGGCGGGATGTAGCGCGAATAGGGGTCGAGATGGTTGAACAGCTCATCAAAGAAACCCTGCAGCACCCCGTCGGCGCCGGTGCTGCGCATGGCGGCGGAATGGTGCCAGGCCACGTCCAGTATGCGGGTGATGGCGGCGCTCCAGCCCGGAACGTCGTCGGCGGCGGGTACGGGCAGGGCGAGTACCGTCTTCTGTGTCGCGGTCAGTTGCAGGAAGCCGTGCTGCTCCTCGATGCTCAGCGAGGGGTCAAGCGCGCTCAGCCCGTTCAGCCCCCACAGCGCGAAGTCATGGATCTCGTGGTTTTCCAGCGTGCGTGGCTGCAGGAAGGCCAGGCTTGCCTGCATGACGGAGGAAATGACCGCAGGGTCCATCCCCGCCCCGTCGGTCGTGTCCACGCTGTCCGCCTGCAGGGGGGGCTGTGGTGTGGGGCTGCGGGGGGCGGCGGGCACGTCATCGGCGCAGGCCGCCGTGGTCAGGCGTGCGATGACCAGCAGCAGGATGAACGTGTCCCGCGGGATGTGGCCCAGTGTCGAGATCCGGCGCCGCCATGTGGCCGCCCCCTCGCCGCCCATGCCGATGGGGCGCAGGATGATGACCGGAAACCGGCGGCGCTTCATGCCCGCCGCCCCTGCAGGCGGGGCGTGTCGGGAAGGGCCAGCAGGACTGTTCCCCGGATGGCGCATGCTTCTTCTATCCGTACGCGCAGGGCCTGACCGGGGCGGAATGCCATGGTCTTGTCGCGTGACAGCAATGTCTGCGTTTTTTCGTCATGATGCCACTGATCTTGTGGCAGGGCAGACATGGGCAGAAGGGCGGATGTGCCCGTGGCGTCCAGCACCGTGAAAATGCCGAATCGCGACAGGCTGGAGATGTGCGCCTCCATCACCGTGCCCACGCGCGCCTGCAGCCATGTGGCGGCGTAACGTTCCAGCGTCTCGCGCTCGGCCTGGGCGGCCCGGCGTTCGGTGCGGGTTATGGCCTCACCGGTTTCCTCCAGCTGCTCATGCGTGGGGCCGGGGCCGGGTTCCAGCCCGATGGCCACCAGCAGGGCGCGGTGGGTCAGCAGGTCGGCATAGCGGCGGATGGGGCTGGTGAAATGGCTGTAGGCGGGTAGCGACAGGCCGAAATGCCCGACCGGGTCGGGGCTGTATTCCGCTTGGTTCTGGGCGCGCAGGATCAGTTCGTTCACCAGTGCGGCCTGATCGGTGCCCCGGACCTGCTGCAGGACATGGTCCAGATCGGATGCGCGCAGGCTGCCTACGGGCGGAAGCTTCAGGCCCAGCGTATCGAGCGTGCGGCGCAGGCTTTCCAGCCGCTCGGGCGTGGGGGGGGCGTGGATGCGGTACAGGCAGGGCAGGTGACGCCCCTCCAGGCAGCGGGCGGCGGCGACATTGGCCGCGATCATGAACTCTTCCACCACCCGGTGGCTGTCCAGGCGGATGCGCGGCGCGATGGCGGTAATCCGGCCATGGTCATCCAGCCGCACCAGCCGTTCGGGCAGCTCAAGGTCCAGCGTGCCGCGCCGCGCGCGGGCATGCGTCAGGCAGCGCCATGCGCCGAACAGGCTGTCCAGCAGCCCTGCGGGCAGGGACTGGATGCCCGGATCGGGGGTGCCGTCACGCGCGGCCTGTACCTGCTCATAGGTCAGGCGGGCGGCGCTGCGCATGATGCCGCGCCCGAAGCGGGCATGGGCCACGCTGCCATCGGCGGCCACGTCCATGGTCACGAACAGGCAGCCCCTGTCCTCATCCGGGCGGAGCGAGCACCAGCCGTTCGACAGGTCCTCGGGCAGCATGGGAATGACCCGGTCGGGAAAATAGACCGAATTGCCGCGCAGGCGCGCCTCATTGTCCAGCGCGCTGCCGGGGCGGACGTACCACGCCACATCCGCGATGGCTACGGTAATGCGGAAACCTGTCCCGTCCGGCTCGGCATGGATGGCATCGTCAAAATCGCGGGCATCCGCGCCATCTATGGTGACAAGCGGCATGTCGCGCAGGTCGGTGCGGCCGGCAGGGGCCACGGCACGGGCGGCTTTTGCCTGTGCCAGCGCCTCGGCTGGAAAGACATGCGGAATGCCGAGCATGGCAACCGCCACCATGCTGATGGTCCGCGCGTCCCCCTGTGGCCCAAGGCGTTCGATGATCCGCGCGGGATGCAGCCCCGGCCCGGACTGGGGCAGGGGGGTGGCAATGACGATCTCGTTGTCCGGCGCGCCCCCGTCCTCGCCATGCGGGATGATCCATTGGGCCTTGGCCCTGCGGTCGGCAGGTGTCAGGCGGCCGGCGGGGCGGAAACGGGCGGGCGCGCTGGCCGCCGGGTCGTCTGCCGCCAGGGCGCGGAACAGGCCCACGACCTGCGCCGGCGCGTCGGTCAGGCGGCGCAGCGTGCGGCCTTCATATCTGCCGGGACCTGTGCGGCGCAGGCGCGCGACCACGCGTTCGCCCGGTGCCAGGGCGGTGCGGCCACGCAGTTCGGGATGCATGAACACGATGGGGGGGGCGCCTTCACCATCCCACTGCACGGGCCGGGCAATGGGGTCGCCATCCGCATCGGTGCCCGTGACCTGCACCACCATGGATTCGGGCAGCCGGTCCGACACGCGGAAGCGCCGCGCACCGGCAGGCGCCAGCGTGCCATCCAGCGCCATCTCGCGCAGCATCTGCCGCAGGGCCTGCCGGTGTTCCGGCCCAAGGCCGAATTCCCGGCTGATCTCGCGCTTGCCGATGCACCCTGTCGCATTCTCGATAAACGTGCGGAGCTGTTCACGATCGGGCAGGCCACCCGTACGGGCGTGCGGCGTGCCCGTGGGCAGGCGGTCCGGCATCTCGGAAGTTGCTGGACGCTGCCTTTTCATGGTCAGTCGGTCTCGCTCTCGGTCTTGGCCGGGGTGGCCTTCTTGCGTGTCGTGGTCTTGCGCGTGGTGGTCTTGGCCGCGGTCTTGCTGGCAGCCTTGCGGGGGGCGGCCTTTTTCTTGGGCGCGGCCTCCGCCCCCTCGGCATCCCCGGTCGCGTCCGCCGTCCTGGCCTTTGTTTTACGGGCAGCGGGCTTGCGGGTGGTCGTGGCCTTCTTGCCCTTGGCCTTGAGCGGCTTGCCCTTCTCGGCCAGCAGCGTCAGGGCTTCGTCCATGGTCACATCCGCCATGTCCTGCCCGCGCGGCACGGTGGCCACGATGGACCCATGCTGCACATAGGGGCCAAAGCGGCCCTTGCGCACCATGACCGGCTCGCCATCCTTGGGGTGGGGGCCGATGGTGCGGATGGAGGCCAGCTTCTTGGCCAGCGCATCCACCGCGCGGTTCAGCCCCACGGTCAGGACATCGTCATCCTTGTCCAGCGAGCCATAGACCGCGCCCATCTTCACATACGGCCCGAAGCGGCCGAGTCCCGCCTCGATCGGTTCACCCAGTTCGGGGTGGATGCCCACGATGCGCGGCAGCGACAGCAGGCCCACCGCCTGTTCCAGCGTGATCTTGTCCCCATCCAGCCCGCGCGGGATGGTGGCGCGTTTCGGCTTGGCCTTCTTGTCCTCGGGGTCGGGTTCACCCTGCTGCACGTACAGCCCCCACGGGCCACGGCGCACGGTCACTTCCTCGCCCGTGGGGGCGGTGCCCAGCACGCGCATGCCGTCCTTCAGGGTGGCGGCATCCTCGCCTTCCCAGGGGTCCACCACCAGCTTGCGGGTGAACTGGCAGGTCGGGTAGTTGGAGCAGCCGATGAACGCGCCGTAACGCCCCAGCTTCAGCCCCAGCCGCCCGGTGCCGCAGGCGGTGCACACGCGCGGGTCCTGCCCGTCCTCACGCTCGGGGAAGAAGTAGGGGGCCAGATCCGCGTCCAGTGCGGTGATGACGTCGGATATCTTGAGATCCTTGGTCTGGTCCACCGCGTGCGAGAAATCGGACCAGAAGGCGGACATGACATCGCGCCAGTTGGCGCGGCCGCCCGATATGTCATCAAGCTGTTCCTCCAGCCCCGCCGTGAACTGGGTATCGACATAGCGCTCGAAGAAGGAGGTGAGGAAGGCCGTGACCAGCCGCCCCCGGTCCTCGGGCACGAAGCGCCGGTTTTCCAGCTGCACGTAATTGCGGTCACGCAGCACGGTCAGGATGGAGGCGTAGGTGGAGGGACGGCCAATGCCGATCTCTTCCATCTTCTTGACCAGCGACGCTTCGGAATAGCGCGGCGGCGGCTGGGTGAAGTGCTGGTCCGCCGTGACCTCACCACGGCCAATGGCGTCGCGCTCGCTCATGGGTGGCAGCATGCGGTCCTGGTCATCGTCACCCTTGGCGGGCGAATCGTCACGGCCTTCGCTGTACAGGCGCAGGAAGCCGTCAAACGCGATGATGGAGCCGGTGGCACGCAGCGTCACACGCTGCTGGCGGTCGGTAATGTCCACCGCCACCTGGTCCAGCTCGGCGGACTGCATCTGGCTGGCGACCGAGCGCTTCCAGATCAGGTCATACAGCTTCTTCTGCTCGGGCGAGAGGTAGCGCGCCATGTCGGCCGGCGTGCGGCGCACGTCGGTCGGGCGGATGGCTTCATGCGCTTCCTGCGCGTTCTTGGCCTTGGTGGAATAGATGCGCGCCTTCTCCGGCACATATTCCGGCCCGAAGCTGTGGCCGATATGGCCACGGATGGCGCCAATGGCCTCGCCCGCCATCTGCACGCCATCGGTTCGCATATAGGTGATCAGGCCGACCGTCTCGCCACCGATATCGATGCCTTCATACAGCTGCTGGGCCGTGCGCATGGCCACCTGCGCCCCCATGCCCAGCTTGCGCGAGGCTTCCTGCTGCATGGTGGATGTGGTGAAGGGCGGCGGCGGGTTGCGGCGGACCTTGCGGCGCTCGACCTTTTCAACGCTGTAATCGCCTGCTTCCACCGCCGCCTTCGCGGCCATGGCGCGGGCTTCATCCCCCAGGTCGAACTGTTCGAGCTTGTGCCCGTCAAGATGGGTCAGCCGCGCCGAGAAGGCCGCGCCCCCGGGCGTGGTCATGCGCGCGATGATCGACCAGTATTCACGCGGTCTGAACACCTCGATTTCGGCTTCGCGCTCGCAGATCAGCCGCAGGGCCACGGACTGCACGCGCCCGGCACTGCGCGATCCGGGCAACTTGCGCCACAGCACGGGTGAAAGCGTGAAGCCCACCAGATAATCCAGCGCTCGGCGGGCCAGATAGGCCTCGATCAGCGGAAAATCGAGTTCACGCGGGTGGGCCATCGCGGTCTTGATGGCGCTCTTGGTAATTTCGTTGAACGTGACGCGCTGCACGTCGATGCCCTTGAGGAGGTTCTTTTCCTCCAGCATCGAGCGCACATGCCACGAGATGGCTTCCCCCTCACGGTCGGGGTCAGTGGCAAGGTAGAGATGCTTGGCCCCGCGCAGCGCCTTGGCAATGGCCGCGATCTGGCGGCTGCCGCGCTCGTCGGCTTCCCATTTCATGGCAAAGCCTTCGTCGGGCAGCACGCTGCCATCCTTGGGCGGCAGGTCGCGTACGTGCCCGAACGAGGCAAGAACCGTGTAGTTGTCACCCAGATACTTATTGATCGTTTTCGCCTTGGCTGGCGATTCGACCACCACGACGTCAGTCATTCTGTCTCCGGATCACGATTCTCAAACCTTGCTCGTTTCCTGCGCTCAGGCGGGGGGTGGACGCCGCACGACCATGTCCCCCGCAAGGAACTCGACCGTGCCCGCAATTTCCATTTCCGACAGGGCGGTCAGGACTGCTGCTGTCGAGAACTGGCAGCGCCGTACGAGATCGTCAACAGGCGATGGTGTGAAAGATAGAAAACCTTCTATCATTTCATGCAGGTCTCCCTCCCCCTGGGCGGGCGGGCAGGGGCCGGGCGCGGGGACTGCCCGCAGCACCGTTCCCGCCCGTTCCCGCTGCGGAACGGCAGGGTTGCGGACAGGGGGGAAACGGCCGGGAAAGAGGCCGGTTTCCTCCGTCGTTTCAGGGAGTTCGCGCAGGATGTCGCGTTCATTTTCCGTCAGTACCGCGCCCTGCCGCAGCAGGTCGTTGCTGCCGTGGCAGCGCGGGTCCAGCGGGGAGCCGGGCACGGCGAAAATGGTCCGGTCATAGTCCAGCGCCATGCGCGCGGTAATCAGGCTGCCCGAACGCAGTGCTGCCTCGATCACCACGCAGCCCAGCCCCAGGCCCGCGATCAGCCGGTTGCGGCGCGGGAAATGCCGGGCCTGCGGCACGGTGCCCAGCGGTGCCTCGGTCACGACGGCCCCGGTGCCGGCGATCCGGGCCTGAAGGTCCGCGTGTTCGGGCGGATAGGGGCAGTCCAGCCCACCCGCGATGGCCGCTACCGTCCGGCCCGCCGTCATGGCGCCGCGATGGGCCGCGGCATCGATCCCGCGCGCCAGCCCCGATACGGTGTCAACGCCCTGTGCCGCCAGCAGTGCGGACAGGCTTTCCGCCATGCGGATTCCGCCGGCCGATGCGTTGCGTCCCCCCACGATTCCCACCATCCGGGCCGAGAGCAGGGCCGGATCGCCCAGTACGGCCAGCACGGGCGGCGCATCATGCAGGGCCGCCAGCAGCGGTGGATAGCCCGGCTGGCCATGCACCACGAACTGCCCGCCCATGGCGTGCAGGCGGTCGATTTCACGCAGGGCGTCATCACGGGTGCCGGGCTGGCCCATGTTGCGGCCGGGGTTTGCGCCGCGTTCCAGCAGGGCAAGGGCCGCCTGTACGCTGCCATGCGTGCGCACAAGGCGGTGGTAGCTGACCGGGCCGATGCCGTCCGTCCGGGCCAGCCGCAGGCAGGCCAGCAGCGTTGCGGCATCGGGCGCGGTCATGCGCTTTTCTGGCCGATCCTGGGTTCGGTACCCCGGAGGATGCGGGTGATGTTGGCATGATGGCGGCACAGGATCATCACCGCGATCAGGCAGCCCGCCAGATAGGCGGGCGAAGAGAAGTCAACCCGCCCCGGCCGGATCATGAGCAGCGGGAGTGCCGCAAAGGCCACGATGGCCCCCGCCGATGAAATGCGCGTGACCCTGGCAAAGATCAGCCACAGCGCGCAGCAGCACAGCCCCACGCCGGGCATGAGCGCCAGCACGCAGCCCAGGCCCGTGGCCACACCCTTGCCGCCCCTGAATTTGAGCCATACCGGAAAGCAGTGCCCCGCCACGGCAAAGATCGCGGCCAGCGATTCGGCGGCCAGGGTGTGGAACGGGCACAGCACGAAGGCGCAGAACACGGCAAACGCGCCCTTGGTGCCATCCAGCGCCAGCGTGCCCGCCGCCAGCCCCTTGCGCCCGGTGCGCAGCACATTGGTGGCCCCGATATTGCCCGAACCGATCTTGCGGATGTCCCCCCCGCCCGAAAGCGCGGTCAGCACCAGCCCGAAGGGGATGCTGCCAATCAGGTAGGACAGGAACGCCACCCCGGCCATAAGCGGCAGGTCATAGGTCGGTATGCCGTATATCATGCGGCCTGTGCCCCGAACACGCGGCGGCCCTTCTTCCATGTGCCCACCACGCGGCCTTCCAGCGCACGGCCGTCAAACGGGGTGTTCTGCGCCTTGCCCGGCAGGTCGCCCGCGCGCACGATCCAGCCGGTATCGGGGTTGAACAGGCACAGATCGGCCGGTGCCCCGACCGCCAGCGTGCCCGCGCTGCTGCCCAGCACGCTGGCCGGGCGGTGGGTAAGCAGCGCGATGGCAGCCCCCATGTCCAGATTGCCCGCATGCACCTGCGCCAGCGTTACCGCCAGCAGGGTGCACAGCCCGGTGCCGCCCGCCGCCGCCACGGCAAAGGGCTGGCGCTTGTCATCGGCATCGCAGGGCATGTGGTCCGACGCGATGGCGTCGATCGTGCCATCGGCCAGCCCCGCGCAGACGGCCCGGCGGTCCGCTTCCGCGCGCAGGGGTGGGGAGAGCTTGGCATAGGTGCGGAAATCACCGATCACGGTCTCGTTCAGGTCGAAATAGGGCGGTGCCGTATCGCATGTCACCCGCAGGCCGTCGGCCTTGGCGCGCCGGATCAGGTCCAGCCCCTCGGCGGTGGAGACATGGCCGAAATGCAGCCGCCCCCCCGTCATGCGCGCAAGACGCAGGTCACGCGCGATCAGGATGGCCTCGGCCGCCGCCGGAATGCCCGGTAGGCCCAGACGGGTAGCCAGTTCGCCATCGGTCGCGCATCCCCCCCGCGCCAGCGAGGGGTCCTCGGGGTGCTGGACGATCAGCGCGCCGAAGCCTTTGGCATAGGTCAGCATCTGGCGCATGGTGCGGCTGTCGGCAATGGCATGGGGACCATCGGTAAAGGCAATGGCGCCCGCTTCGGCCAGCAGGCCGATTTCCGCCATTTCCGTGCCCGCGCACCCACGGGTCAGGGCACCATAGGGCAGGATGTCGATCAGGCCCGTTTCCTCGCCACGCGCGCGCAGCAGGCGGGCCAGGGCGGGGTTGTCTATGGTGGGGCTGGTATTGGGCAGCACGGCAATGGTGGTGATGCCACCGGCCACGGCAGCCTTTGCCGCGGACAGCACCGTCTCGCGGTATTCAAAGCCGGGCTCGCCAATCGTGACCCGCATGTCCACCAGGCCGGGGCACAGCACAAGCTGGCCGCCGCCATCAATCACTTCCGCCCCTTCGGGTGCGCCTTCGGCCTGTGGCAGGTCGGTGCCGGCAATCACCCCGCCCTGCACCAGCAGGCGGCCGGGGCGGTCCAGGCCACTGGCGGGGTCGATCAGGCGGCTGTTTTCAAACAGGACCGGCTTCATGCGCTTTCTCCCCCGCGTGCAAGGGTATCCAGCACGGCCATGCGCACGGCCACCCCCATTTCCACCTGTTCACGGATTACGCTCTGGTCGGAATCGGCAACGCGGCTGTCAATTTCCACGCCCCGGTTCATCGGGCCGGGATGCATGACCAGCGCATGCGGCTTCGCCAGCGCAAGGCGCCTGCTGTCCAGTCCGTAGAAGCGGAAATACTCGCGCGCGCTGGGCACCTGCGTGCCCTTCATGCGTTCACGCTGCACGCGCAGCATCATGACCACATCCACCCCGCGCAGCCCGTCTTCCATGGTGTGGTGAATGCTGACCCCCAGCGCCCCGATGGCGCCGGGCACCAGTGTCGGCGGCCCCACCACGCGCACCTGGCAGCCCATGGCGGTCAGCAGGTGGATGTTGGAGCGCGCCACGCGGCTGTGGCTCACATCGCCGCATATGGCCACCGTCAGCCCCTCGAACGTGCCGAAGTGGCGGCGGATGGTCAGGGCGTCCAGCAGGGCCTGGGTCGGGTGTTCATGCGTGCCGTCGCCCGCGTTGACCACGCTGGCCTGCACCTTCTGCGCCAGCAGGGCGGGGGCGCCGGACTGCGCATGGCGCACGACCAGCAGGTCGGTATGCATGGCGTTGAGCGTTGCCGCCGTATCGAGCAGCGTCTCGCCCTTGTTGACCGAGGAACTGGCGACACTCATGTTCACCACGTCCGCCCCCAGCCGCTTGCCCGCCAGTTCGAACGAGGTGCGGGTGCGCGTGCTGTCCTCGAAGAACAGGTTGATCAGCGTGCGCCCGCGCAGCAGGTCGCGCGGTGTCTTGCGGGAGCGGTTGAGCAGGGCATAGTGCTCCGCAAGGTCCAGCAGCGGCGTGATGCGGCTTGGGTGCATGCCCTGCACCCCCAGCAGGTGCCGTGCCGGGGTATTCACGAACACGTTGCTGCCATGGCCGCGCTCATTCATGGGCGGCAACCGCGTTGATGCGGGCCAGTACCGCGTCGCGGCCAAGGGCGACCAGCGTGTCGTCTATGCCGGGCGACATGGTGCTGCCGGTTACCGCCGCGCGCAGTGGCTGGGCAACCTTGCCAAGCTTCATCTCATGCGTCTCGGCAAACTGGCGCAGGGTGGCGTCTATGCCTTCCTTCGTAAACGGCCCGGTCGCCTTCAGCGCTTCGGCCAGCCTGCCCAGCATCACCCGGTTTTCCGGCGTGAGCTGCTTTTCGGCCTTCGGGTCGAAGGCGAGTGGCAGGGAACGGCCAAGGAAGGCGGCGTTCTCCGCCAGTTCCACCAGCGTCTTGGCGCGTTCCTTCAGGCCGGGCATCAGCGCCAGCACCTTTGCGCGCGTGGTATCCGATGTATCCACGCCGTCCATTTTCGCAAGGCGTTCCATCACGTCATTGGTCAGGCGCGTGTCATCGGCCTGGCGCAGCCACACACCATTGATGTGCAGCAGCTTGGCGTAATCCATGCGCGAGGGGGAACGGCCCACGCCATCAAGGTCGAACAGCCTGATCTGCTCCTCGCGCGACAGGATCTCGGCATCGCCATGGCCCCAGCCCAACCGCAGCAGGTAGTTGTTCAGCGCTTCGGGCAGGTAGCCCATGTCACGGAATTCAACGACCGACTGCGCCCCGTGCCGCTTGGACAGCTTGGCGCCATCCGGCCCGTGGATCAGCGGCAGGTGGGCGAAATGCGGCAGGTCCCAGCCCATGGCGCGGTAGATCATGGCCTGGCGGAAGGTGTTGGTCAGGTGGTCATCACCACGGATGACGTGGGTGATGTCCATGTCATGGTCATCCACCACGACCGCAAGCTGGTAGACCGGCGTGCCGTCGGCGCGCAGGATGATCATGTCATCCAGTTCCGCATTGGCCACGCGCACGTCGCCCTGCACCAGGTCATGGATGGTGGTCTCACCCTCACGCGGGGCCTTGATGCGGATGGTGTAGGGGGTGTTGGGCGGCGCTTCGGCGGGGTCGCGGTCGCGCCACATGCCGTTGTAGCGGGGGGGACGGCCCTCGGCCATCGCCTTCTCGCGCATTTCCTTCAGTTCATCGGCCGTGCAGTAGCAGCGATAGGCCAGTCCCTTTTCCAGCAGTTCGTGCGCCACCTCGGTATGGCGGGCCTGCCGGGTGGACTGGAAGACCGGCTTCTCATCGGGTTCGATGCCCATCCAGGCCAGACCGTCAAACAGCACGTCGACCGCTTTCTGGGTCGACCGCTCACGGTCTGTATCCTCGATGCGGAGCAGGAACTGCCCGCCATGGTGGCGGGCATAGAGGAAATTGAAAAGGGCGGCACGGGCGTTGCCGATATGCAGCAGGCCGGTGGGGCTGGGTGCGAAACGCGTACGGACTGTCATGAGCCGGCTCCTTAGCATGTTTTCGCCCTGCTGACAGGGGGCTGTCTGGCGTGCGGGCCATCTCGGCCGGTAGGATGGGCATTATGGCCACGCGCGGGGCGCATGCCCGGCACCGGCCCGCATGAATTATTACGGAGGTCCCTCCCTCGCGCCAGCATATCCCCCTTCTCCACGCAGCATTCCTGCGCATGGGCCAGACGGTGGCGGCATGGCTGTGGGGGCAGCATGCCCGCTTCATCGTCTGGCTGCCCGTGCTGCTGGCCGCCGGTATCGCCCTGTATTTCGCCCTGCCGTGGGAGCCGGGTGGCACATGGGCCTTCGGCATGGGCATGCTTGTGGTGGCGTCCGTCACGGGCAGGCTGCTGTGGGGCGCGCGCCTGCCCGTGCGCATGGGGTGTGGCGTGGTGGGGGCGTGTGCTGCGGGGCTGCTGGTGGCATGGGGGCAGGCGCATCGCATGCCACCCTTTCCCGATCTGCCCCGCCGGGCCGTGCATCTGTCCGGGCGCGTGACGGGGGTGGACGGGCAGACGCTGCGTGACGGGACGCGGGTGTCGCGCGTGGGGCTGGCCGATGTGCGGTTTCTGGACGGCATCAATATCGGCATGCGGCCCCTGCGCCGCCAGATCATGCTGCGCCTGCGGCCCGATGATCCGGCCGTGCCCGTTGCGGGGGATACGCTTTCAGCCCGGGCCCTGCTTGCGCCACCCGCCTTTCCGGCCATGCCGGGCGGGTATGATGCCCAGCGGCGTGCGTGGTTTGGCGGGCTGGCCGGTTATGGCCGCGCGCTGGAGCGCGTGACATCCGCGCATCCGCGCGGCCCGTCGGGCATGGCGGCGTGGCTTCGCACCCTGCGGCAGGGGCTGGCGCAGCGAATCCGCACGGCGCTGCCCGGCCCGCGCGGCACGATTGCCGCGACCGTGCTGACAGGGGAGGATGGGGTGATTGACGCGGAGACACGCGAAGCCTTCGCCGATGCGGGGCTGGCCCATCTGCTGGCGGTGGCGGGGCTGCATCTTGCCATCGTGATGGGGCTGGTCATGGCGGTGGTGCGCATGGGGCTGGCGCTGTCCGAGCACGCGGCGCTGTTCTGGCCGTGCCGCCAGATTGCCGGCGTGGCCGCGCTGCTGGCGGGTGGCGGGTATGTGGTACTGACGGGCGCGCACCTGCCCGCACAGCGCAGCCTGATCATGGCGGGGCTGGCGGTTGTGGCGCTGCTTGCGGGCAGGCGGCCGCTGTCCATCCGCGCACTGGCGGTGGCGGCGGCCGTGCTGATGGTGCTGGCCCCCGAAGAGGTGGCTGAACTGCCACTTCAGATGTCGATGGCCGCGGTCATGGCGCTGGTTGCCGGATTCGATGCCCTGCGCCCCGTCCTGTCCGCGTGGGGGCATGACGTGATGTGGATGCGGCGGGTGGGCGCGCGCATGGCCCGCCCCCTGCTGGCCAGCGTGCTGGCGGGCAGCGCGTGCCTGCCGGTGGGCATGGCGCATTTCGGCACGGTGCAGCCATGGTTCGTGCTGGCCAACCTGCTGGCCGTACCGCTCATGTCGGTCTGGATCATGCCGTGGGGGCTGGTCTCGCTGCTGCTCATGCCGCTGGGGGCGGAAAAGCTGGCGCTGGCGCCCATGGGCTGGGGCATTGGCGTGGTGGCGTGGCTTGCGCATCTGGTGGCGGGACTGCCGGTGGCGCGCGTCAGTGTGCCCGCCATGGGCGGTGGCGGGCTGGTGCTGTTCTTTGCCGGGCTGTGCTGGCTGTGCCTGTGGGCGGGGCGGGTCAGGCTGCTGGGTGCGCTGCCGGTTGTGCTGGCCGTGCTGTCACCATGGGTGGGCAGGATGCCGGTCGTGCTGGTGGCACCCGATGCGCGCATGGTCGGGGTGGTGGCGGGGGGGCAGGTACTGACCGGGCCGGGCACGCATCCCGATCCCTTCGTACTGCGGGAATGGCAGCGGGTGACCGGCCTGCGCGCGGGCCTGCTGCCCGTGGAGGGCAGGCAGGGCAGGGTGGCGTGCCGGAACGGGATATGCCGTGTTGCGGGGCAGGGGGGCGATATTGTGCTGCTGCTGGCCGCACGCATGCCCGATGCGGCGCTGTGCCTCGGGGCACGGGTGGTGGTGAACCTGCACGGGCAGGCGGGCTGTCCCGGCGTGGGGCGGGTCGGGCGCTTCGACCTGTGGCGCGAAGGGGCCTATGCCCTCTATTTCCGTGGCGGAGACGGGCTGGAGATGCGTACCGACCGCGCCACCCGTGGCGCGCGGCCATGGGTCATGCGGCCCGGTGGGGCGGGCATGCCCGACCTGCCACTGGCGCAGGCGGAATAGCACTCAGCCTGCTGGGGCTCCGGCGCGGATGTCGGCCTTCAGGCGGTACTGGCAGGGATCGAAGGCGGGGCAGCGCCAGCATTCGGGCCTGCGGGCCTTGCAGACATAGCGCCCGTGCAGGATCAGCCAGTGATGGGCGGGGCGCAGCATGTCGGCGGGAATGCGGCGGACAAGCTGGTCCTCCACCGCGCGCACGCTGGCCCCCGGCGCCAGCCCCGTGCGGTTGCCGATGCGGAAGATGTGGGTGTCGACCGCCATGGTGCTGTCGCCAAAGGCCACGTTCATCACCACATTCGCCGTCTTGCGCCCGACACCGGGCAGGGATTCCAGGGCCGCGCGGTCATAGGGCACCCTGCCATCAAAACGCTCCAGCAACTGGCGTGACAGGGATACGACATTGTGCGCCTTGGTCCGCCACAGCCCGATGGTGCGGATATGCTCGCCCACCTTTTCCTCCCCCAGTTCCACCATGGCCTTCGGGGTGGGGGCATCACGGAACAGCCCCACCGTCGCCCTGTTGACCGAGGCATCGGTCGCCTGCGCGGACAGCACCACGGCCACAAGCAGGGTGTAGTCATCGACAAAGTCGAGTTCGCTCCGCGCATCGGGGTTGGCGGCGGCAAGCTGGGTGATGAAGGTGCGGACTTCCGCCAGTGTCATGGCGCGGCGGGCGGGTTTTGCGGGGCGTGCGGGGGTTTTCATCGGCTACCTTGTGCGGGTGGATCGCGGGGTATTGTGCGGCGTTGGGGTGATGCATGTAAATGACCGCGAAAGGTCATCGGCCTTGCATGCGGGGCGGGCGGCGGCTAGTCGTTCCAGCCCCCGCCCGCGCTTCCACCTGTTGTGGCGGGCTGCGTGGCTTTCCTGCATCATGGCGCGTTGGCAATGGCATCCTTCTTTTCCCGCCCGGCATCGGGGCGACATGAATTTTCCGCCGTGCTGGGGTTTGTCTGGCGGCGCTGGCGTGCCCAGCCCGCCTTCCTGGCCTGGACACTGGCCGGGATTGCCATGGCCACGGTGGCGGATGTGATGATGCCGCTGCTGGCGGGCTGGCTGGTGGATGATGTCTCCCATCCCGCCACGACCGCCACCGCGCACCGTGCCCTGTGGGATGTGACCGGGCTGACGGTGCTGGGCATGGGGGGAATCCTGGCCCGGCGCACGGCCTATGTCGCCATTTCCCACCTGACATCGCGCGTCATGACCGGCATCGTGACCGGGGCATTTGCCCGTGTGCAGCGTTTTTCCAGCGAATGGCACGCCAGCAACTTCGCCGGTTCCACCGTGCGGCGGATCACGCGCGGCATGGGGGCGGTGGATACGCTGGGGGATACCGTGCTGCTGATGCTGGTGCCGGAGGTGATCGTGCTGTGCGCCACCACCGGGGTGCTGGCGTTCCACTGGGCGTTGATGGGGCTGGTGCTGGCCGTGGGGGCGGTGGCGCTGGTCTGGCTGTCGGTGGTGCTGACGCTGCGTTACGTGGCGCCGTCCGCCCGGCTGGCCAATCTGTGGGATACCCGCATGGGGGCCACCCTGTCGGACGCGGTGACGTGCAACGCCGTGGTCAAGGCCAGCGGGGCGGAAGCGCGCGAGGATGCGCGGCTGGCATGGGTGGCGGGACGGTGGCGCCAGCGCACGGTACGGTCATGGCTGCGCGGCACCAACAGCGCCAACCTGCAGAATTTCGCAGCCCTGCTCATGCGCATGATGCTGATAGCGGGCGTGGCCCTGCTGTGGCTGAAGGGCCGCGCGGGACCGGGCGATGTGGCCTATGTGCTGACGATGATGTTCGTGATCCAGGGCTACCTGCGTGATATCGGCCAGCAGATCTCGGTCGTGCAGCGTTCGGTCAACGAGATGGAGGAACTGGTCAGCCTGTTCCGCATGCAGCCCACCGTGGCCGACCGGCCCAGGGCAGGCGCGCTGCGCGTGACACGGGGCCACATCCGCTTCGCGCATGTGCGCTTTGGCTACGAACACCAGCATGGGCGCGTGCTGTTTGATGACCTGAACCTGGATATCGCACCCGGCAGCAGGGTGGCCCTTGTCGGCCCCTCGGGTTCGGGTAAGACCACGCTCACCCGCCTGCTGCAGCGTCTGTATGACGTGCAGGCGGGATGTATCACCATTGATGGCACCGATATCACAACGGTCACGCAGGCCAGCCTGCGCGGGCAGATTGCCATCGTGCCGCAGGAGCCGTTGCTGTTCCACCGCTCGCTGGCGGAAAACATTGCCTATGCCCGCCCTGACGCCACACCTGCGGAAATCGCGCACGCCGCACGCCAGGCCAATGCGGCGGACTTCATAGACCGCCTGCCGCGTGGCTATGCCACTATGGTGGGGGAGCGTGGGGTCAAGCTGTCCGGTGGGGAGCGGCAGCGCATCGCCATTGCGCGGGCATTCCTGAGCCACGCGCGCATCGTGATCATGGACGAAGCGACATCCAGCCTCGATTCCCGTTCCGAAATGCTGGTGCAGGAGGCCATGGAGCGGCTGATGGCGGGGCGGACCGTGCTGGTCATCGCCCACCGGCTTTCCACCGTCATGGGGCTGGACCGCATCATCGTGTTCCGCCATGGCCGGGTGTGCGAGGACGGCCCCCATGCAGCACTCATGGCGCGCGAAGGGGGGCTGTATCGCGGGCTGTTTGAACTCCAGTCTTTGTAAAAAGAGTTTTTGGTCAAGCTTTTTGCAAAAAGCTTGATAAAAAAATGCCGCCTTTTTGAAAAAAGGCGGCATCCAAAAACTTTTATTTATTTTCAGTTATTTATGGGGTTCAACCCGGCAGCATGGCGCCAAGGGCACGGCCGCCAAACAGGTGCACATGGAAATGCGGCACTTCCTGCCCGCCTTCGGCCCCGGTGTTGGAGACAAGCCGGTAACCGGGCGCCTCCAGTCCCAGGTCACGCGCAACCGTGCCCACGGCGCGGATGAAGCCCGTAATGTCCGCCTCACTTGCCTTCGCGCTGAAATCGGCAAAGGAGACATAGGCCCCCTTGGGGATCACCAGCACATGCACCGGCGCCTTGGGGGCGATGTCATGGAAGGCGAGGGCGTATTCATCCTCGTACACTTTCCTGCACGGCAGTTCACCGCGCAGGATACGGGCGAAGATGTTCTGCGGGTCATATGGACCAATGCCGCTTACGGCCATGGGGGTCTCCTGTCGGCTAATAGGGGTTCAGGCCAGCGGGTCGCGCGGACGGGATGCTTTTTCGGCAACCCCGCTGGTGCCTTCGCGCCGCAGCAGTTCGGCCCAGACTTCGGCGGGTTTCACGCCCGCGTCCACCCACATCACGATCAGGTGGTACAGCACGTCGGCACTTTCACTGACCAGTTCGTCACGATTGCCCGCGACGGCCTCGATCAGGCATTCAACCGCTTCCTCACCGAATTTCTGCGCGATCTTGCGCCGACCGCGGGCCAGCAGGCGGGCGGAATGGCTGATGGCGGGGTCGGTGCCGCGCCGTGATTCCACAACCTCGAACAGCCGGTCCAGCACATCGGGGGTGGCGGGCCCAACGGCTTCGGGCTTCGGGGGGGCGGCGGACTTGGCCGGGGCGTTCTTGCGGGATTTTTCTGTCTTGGCCATGACGATGCTCCGATAGGCTGGAATAAGGGGATCAGTCCGTCTGCCGGACGGGCAGGCCGGCCGATGCCAGCGCCTGCTTGACCTGTGGAATGGTGAACTGGCCGAAATGGAACACGCTTGCGGCCAGCAGGCCGGTCGCCCCCGCCCGCGCGCCTTCGACAAAATGCGTCAGTTCGCCTACCCCGCCCGAGGCCACGATGGGAATGCGCACCGCCGCATTGGCCGCGCGCAGCAGGTCAAGGTCAAATCCCTTGCCCGTGCCGTCGCGGTCCATGCTGGTCAGCAGGATCTCACCCGCGCCCCGTTCGGCCACTTCCCGGCACCAGTCCACCACATTGCGCCCGGTGGGGGTGCGGCCGCCATGGGTATAGACTTCCCACCCGCCATGGCCGTCGCTACGGGCATCAATGGCCACGACCACGCACTGGCTGCCGAATTTCTGTGCGGCCTCGCTGACCAGTTCGGGACGCGAGACGGCGGCGGAGTTCATGGCGCATTTATCGGCCCCCGCCAGCAGCAGGCGGCGCATGTCATCGGTGGCGCGCACGCCGCCGCCCACCGTAAGCGGCAGGAAGATGCGTTCCGCCGTGCGACTGACCACATCCAGTATGGTGTCACGGTTCTCGTTGCTGGCGGTGATGTCGAGGAAGGTCAGCTCATCCGCCCCCGCCGCGTCATATACGGCCGCCTGTTCCACCGGGTCACCCGCATCGCGCAGCGAGACGAAGTTCACACCCTTGACCACCCGGCCATTCTTTACATCCAGGCAGGGAATGACGCGCAGCTTCAGCATCAGCTTAAGGCCCGCAGGGCATCGCCCAGGTTGATGCGTCCGTCATACAGCGCGCGGCCCACGATCACGCCTTCGATGCCCGGTGCCTGTGCCGTCGCCGCCCGCAGGGCTTCCAGATGGCCAAGATTGCCCACGCCACCGCTGGCAATGACCGGGATGGACAGGGCATTGGCCATGTCCGATGTCTGCTCGATATCGATGCCGGTCAGCATGCCGTCGCGGCTGATCTCGGTAAAGATGACGGCGGCCACACCGGCATCCTGCATGCGCAGGCCCAGTTCCACGGCCTTCATCTCCGATGTCTCGGCCCAGCCTTCGGTTGCGACCTGGCCGCTGCGGGCATCGATACCCGCCACGATCCGGCCGGGGAACAGGCGGCAGGCCTCGCGCACCAGTTCGGGGTTCTTGACCGCGATGGACCCCAGGATGACCCGGCTGATCCCGGCATTGAGCCATTTGCCGATGCTTTCCAGATCCCGCAGCCCACCGCCCAGCTGCACGGGTACGGAGGCATTGGCGATGATCGCCTCGATCGCCTCGGTATTGGCGGAGCGGCCGGCGAAGGCGCCGTTCAGGTCCACGACATGCAGCCATGAACATCCGGCATCGATCCATGCCCGCGCCTGTGCGCCGGGGTCATCGGAATAGACGGTGGCATTGTCCATCTCGCCTCGGCGCAGGCGCACGCAGCTGCCGTCCTTGAGGTCGATGGCGGGATAGAGTGTCAGGCTGTGTCCGGTCACGGGGGCATGTCCTGCTGCAGGGATGGGGGTTGCGGCATCCTGCGGGTGGGCGGGGACGATCCGCTCGTCCGCCTGCAGGCGCTTGGTAAAGAACAGGCCGCGCACGGTACGGCCGTCCATGCGGGCATAGCTGGGGTGGGTGCCCCAGTGGTGGAACCCGCTGCTGCGGAACAGCCGCACGGCTTCCGTCTGGGTTTCACGCACATCAAGGTTGATGATCTGGTAGCCCATGCTGCGCGCGCAGCTTTCAACTTCGGTCAGCAGCAGCCGGCCCAGCCCCATGCCACGGGCATAGGGGGCGATGTAGAAGTGCATGAGGGTTGCACTCATCGCCTGCGCCTCGTTATTGCGCGGCGGGCGGACAAGCTGGGCGGAGCCGACGATCATGTCGTCAAGGCGGGCCACGAACATCTGGCGTTCGGGCACCAGCAGTACGCCACGGAAGTAGCGTTCCAGCGTCTCACGCGGGGGCGGGGCCAGCCAGCCAAAGCCGCCGCCTTCCAGAATGGCGGCATTGGTCGCATCACACAGGGCATGCAGGTCGTCTTCATGCATGTCCTGCAGGCGTTCGGCCTGAAGGGTGCCGGCAGGGGCGGCGGTCCGTGTCATGACGGGCCGCCCGGCATGGGGGTCCAGCGCAGGAAGTTGGACAGGATGCGCAGGCCCACCTTCTGGCTTTTTTCCACATGGAACTGCGTGCCCGCGCGGTTGCCGCGCGCCACGATGGCGGGCACCGTGCCACCGTAATCGGTCGTGGCCACCATGTCCGCCGGGTCATAGCCCCGCAGGGCAAAGGAATGGACGAAATAGCCGTGGGCATCCGCTTCCAGCCCGTCGGTCAGCGGATGGGCGCCGGGGGTGAAGGCCAGTTCGTTCCAGCCCATCTGGGGCAGGCGCAGGTTCGGGGCGTCCATCAGCGCGATCTCGCCCGCGATCCAGCCAAAACCGGGGGTCACGCCATGTTCACGCCCGCGCTCGGCCATAAGCTGCATGCCCACGCAGATGCCAAGGAAGGGCGTGCCGGCATCGGTTGCCGCCACGATTGCATCGCGCAGGCCGGGCCGGGCCGCAAGCCCCGCGGCACAGTCGGCAAAGGCGCCCTGTCCGGGCAGGACGATGCGGTCGGCATCACGCACCGCCTGTGGGTCCGCCGTTATGGTGACGGTGGCGGCAAGGCCGCAATCCTGCGCCGCGCGGGTCAGGGCGCGGGCGGCGGAGGCCAGGTTGCCGCCATTATAGTCGATCACCACAATGGATTGCGTAAGGGAAGGCGCGGGCATGGGATGCCTCATGATACGGAAGGAAGGGAACGGGCGCGGTTCTGCTCCATCCAGCGCAGCAGGGCGGCCTGCGGCCCTGTGGCGTAAACGCCGCGTGCGGGCCGGTAGCCGCGCAGCCGCAGTTCCCATTGCCGCAGTTCCGCGGCATTCAGCGCAAGGAACAGATGGCCCCCGGCCAGCAGCGGCAGGGCCAGGGTAAGCGGCAGGAACTGGCGCAGCAGGATAAACCCGCCGCCCGCCACGAACCCGCTGATGATACAGCCCCGCAGCACAAGCCCCAGCCACCCGGCCACCAGCACCAGCCACGACAGGCGGCACGCCACCATGACCGGACGGGCATCAGGGCCGTCCGCCTGATCGGGGGGCAGCAGGGCGCTGTAGAAGGTCACAGGCTGCCCTTGGTGGACGGGATGATGCCCCCCGCGCGCGGGTCGGGCTCGCTGGCGGTGCGCAGGGCGCGGGCCAGTGCCTTGAAGCCGGCTTCGGCTATGTGGTGGCAGTTATGGCCCGCGCGCTGGATCACATGCAGGGTGACAAGGGCGCTCATGGCAAAGGCACGGAAGAATTCCTCGAACAGTTCCGTATCCATTTCCCCGATCTTGTCACGCCCGAAGGTGACCGACCATGCCAGGAAGGGGCGGCCTGAAATATCGACCACGGCTTCACACAGCGCCTCGTCCAGCGGTACGGTGGCGCTGCCGTAGCGGCGGATGCCCCGCTTGTCGCCAATGGCCTGCGCGAAGGCCTTGCCCAGGGCGATGCCGGTATCTTCCACCGTGTGGTGGTAGTCGATATGCAGGTCGCCCTTTGCCGTGACCTCCAGGTCGCACATGCTGTGGCGGCCAAGGGCGGTCAGCATATGGTCGAAAAAACCGATGCCGGTATCGATGCGGGTCTGGCCCGTGCCATCAAGGTTGATGGTGACGGTAATGTCGGTCTCGCTGGTGGCGCGGTGGACCGTGGCTGTGCGCGGGGTATTCATGTCCCCCCTTCTACAGAAGCCGGAAGCCGGAATCCATACCGATCCCGCGTGCCGGTTCCGCGCAGGGCAGGGGGGATATTGGCAGGGCGGGGCATCTGCTGCATGGTGGCGCGTCATGGCGGCCGCCGTGCAGGCGCCGACTGCCAGCGGGCTGCCGCCACAACCGTATCAAGGGCACGACCACATGCCATCGCTCGATCTTCTCCTGTCGCGCTTTTCAACCGATGCGCTGGCCGAACCCGCGCCGCAGGGCGCCGTGCTGGACACCATCCTGTCCACCGCCATGCGCGCGCCTGATCATGGCAGGCTGCGGCCGTGGCGTTATGTCATCGTGCAGGGTGACGCCAGGCCCGCGCTGGCTCGGCGTATCGTCGCCAGTATGAAGCGGCTTGACCCGGACGTGGCCCCCGCCAAGATCGAAAAGCGCCAGACCCGTTTTTCCACCATGCCCATGATCATCGTGCTGGGCATGCACCTGCGCCCCGGGGACAAGATTCCCCTGATCGAGCAGGAACTGGCCGTGGGGGCAGCGGCCATGAACATCCTCAACGCCCTGCATGCCACGGGTTTTGGTGGGGTATGGGTCAGCGGTGATGTGGCCTACGATCCGGAACTTGCCGCCGAACTGGGCTTTCCCGCACCGCATGGGCTTGCGGGGTTCCTGTTTGTCGGCACGCCCCGGCCCGGTGCCCGCGGCCCCACGCGCCGGGCCGTGGATGACTATGTAGCCGAATGGACGGGCACGCCCGTGCGGTTTGGCGCGGATGACGCATAACCCGTTGCAGACCATGATGCGGACAGGAGCAGTCAGGCCATGACATATCATGATGTGACCATAATGGGCGGCGGCCCGACCGGCCTTGCCGCCGCCCTGTCGCTGGAGGCCCTGGGCCTGAGCGTTGCCGTTCTGGAACGTGCGGGCGCGCCCGCCTGGGCAGAGCCGGCCTTTGACGGGCGCGAAATCGCGCTGACGCATCATTCGGTTTCCGTGCTCAAGGCGCTGGGGGCGTGGGAGCATATTCCACAGGTGGCCATTTCCCCCCTGCGGCAGGCACGGGTTGAAACCGGCCGTCGCAATCATCCCCTTACGTTTGATACACAGGGGCGCGGTGTTGATGCACTGGGCTATCTGGTTTCCAACCACTGTATCCGGCGTGGCCTGTATCTTGCCGCCAGCAACCGCCCCAATATCCACCTGCTGGGTGGCACCGTCACCCGCCATATCCGGCGGATAGGCGAGGACATGACGGTGGTGCATACCGGTGGTGAGATCCGGTCCCGCCTTGCCATAGGGGCGGACGGGCGGTTTTCCCAGTTGCGGCGGATGCAGCGTATTGGCGCGGTGATGCACGATTTCAGGCGGTCCATGCTGGTCTGCCGCATGGCGCATGACCTGCCGCATCACCATGTGGCGACGCAGTGGTTTGATGAAGGGCAGACCGTGG